>JAFGIV010000008.1 GCA_016929435.1 Candidatus Uhrbacteria bacterium
GGTCCGCCGCCGGGCCAAGCTGCTGATGATTGACCTGGACAGGGGCCTGACGCTTTTCGTTCACCTGGGGATGACCGGACGTTTCCGGCTGTTGCCTAGGGGGGCGGACGTTCACCGCCATGCCCGGGTAGTGTTTGATTTCGGGCGCAGGGGGCTGTTGGCCCTTGAGGACATGCGCAAGTTCGGCCGCATCCGGTTGCGTCCGACCTCCGAATCGGCAGCCGTCCTTTCCGGTCACGGTTACGGTCCGGAACCGTTGGATCCGGGATTCACCCCGACCGTCCTTGCCAAGAGGCTGTCCCGTTGCCCCAGGAAGGGAATAAAGGCCGCCCTTCTGGACCAGTCGTGTCTGGCGGGGATCGGGAACATCTATGCCGACGAGTCCCTGTGGCGGGCCGGCATTCGGCCGGACCGTTCGGTGTCCAGCCTGAAACCCGATGAGATCAAGGTCCTGCGACGGTCGATTGTCCAAAGCCTGAAATTGGCCATCAGGCACCGGGGGACCTCGTCCCGGGATTTTTTTGACCTGTACGGAACGCCGGGGGATAATGCCGATCGGCTGAAGGCCTATGGGAGGGACGGTCTGCCGTGTTCCCGCTGCCATTGGCCGATGCGGAAGGATCGGGTAGCCGGTCGCGGAACCCACTGGTGTGACCGGTGCCAAAAATGATGATTTTTTCAATGCCTAAAAATTCCAAAAGCAACGGGACCCGGACGCCTGTCCCCCAACCCCGGGGAGGGTTTACCCTGATCGAGATGCTGACCGTCGTCAGCCTCATCGGTGTCCTGTCCAGTATTGCCGTGGTTTCCTACCAGTCGGCCCGGTCAACCTCGCGGGACATCAAGCGGATGGCGGACATGAAGGGGCTGCAGGTGGCCCTGGACATGTTCTACGGGGAGAACGGGTATTACCCCAGTGACGGACAGGGCGGACAGGCCGGGACGACGCTGGAGACCAAAAGGGACATCTCCCTTTCCGATGCCGGTTTTGGGGACAGTCCCTACGGAAGGGTTTACATGTCCCGGATCCCCGTAAACGCCGTTCCGGGCGGGATCCCATACACATACCGGTCCTTGGCCGGGGACGGCGGGGATTGCGATTCCGGTCGGTGCGCCTCATACGCGATTATTTTCGGCCTGGAGAAGGATCGTGACGGGTTAGCGGCCGGACCGAATGCCGTTACCCCGGAAGGTTTCGTGGGACCGGATAGCGGTTACCTGAAGGGCGTGGTTCAGGGGGGGAGAATAGTCGGTTTGGGATCGATCCAGGGGCACGTGACCGCCTATGCCGACCGGATTACCGGCGCCTTGGAGGGCCTCATCGAGAGCAAGGCGGTTCAGGATACGGCCGAAATTGGGATAGCGCCGGCCGCGGCAGCCGCGGCCGTGGCCAACGTTACCGTCGCCGTCGGCGCTACGGCCGGCGCGTCTGCCGCCGGGCAGTATCTCCTGTTCTTCCTGACCCAACCCGTGCTGCTGTTTGGACGCCGCCGCCGCAGGTTTTGGGGGACGGTCTACAATTCCCTTTCCCGGTTGCCGGAAGACCTGGCGATTGTCCGCATCAGGGATTTTGATTCCGGGCGGGTGGTTCGAAGCGAGGTCACTGACTCCGACGGCCGGTATTCGTTCCTGATGCCAAAGGGTCGGTACCGGATTGAGGTCGTTAAGGGGGATTTTTCCTTTCCCAGCGTCCTGACCGGGGGAAAAACAGAGGATGGGCCGTATCTCGACGTCTATCACGGGGAGGAGATTGTCGTCGGGGAGAAGGGAATTTCCGTCACCAAGAACATCCCGATCGATCCCCGTTCCGCGGAGGTTTCCGACGCTACGGTGGTTCGGGACGACAGGCGGCGGAGAATTCGGTCGAGAATCGCCCTGGTCAGCCCGATACTCGGAATGCTGTCCCTGCTCGTCAAGCCGTCCGTCCTGACGGTATCCCTGGCGGCCTTTCAGGTCCTGGTTTACCTGTTCTTTCGGCGACTTGCCAACCCGACCAGCCAGGTGAGGAATTGGGGAACGGTCTATGAGGAGGATACCGGCCGTCCGGTTTACCTGGCGGTAGTCCGAATTTTTGCCCTGCCTTACCACAAGCTGCTGGAATCGAAGGTTACGGATCGGTATGGGCGGTATAATTTCCGTGTCGGAAGCAATCGCTATTACGTTATCGTCTCCAAGGACGGTTTCCTTAAGACCGAGACCGACGAGATAGATTTTTCCGACATGAAGACCCCTTCGCTCGTGGCGGCCGATCTCCCGTTGCGCCGGGAGGGGAGTGGGGATAAGGTTAGGTAGCCTATGTTCACGGAAGGTTCGGTTTTTGCGACAACGGTGCGGGGGTGGGATGTGGCGGCCTTTCGGGCCGTAAACGGTCTGGCCGGCCGGAACGGGTTTTTGGACCGGTTTGGGATTTTTTTGGCCGAATGGCTGATCGTCCTGGCGGCCCTAGCCGTCTTGGCCATGGCGGTATGGCCGTTCCTTGCCGGTCTTCGGTCGGACCGTTTGCGTTTGGGCGATGATCGGCGCTGCCGGCCGGATTCGGTGGTTTGGGCCGCATATGCGGCCGTTATGGCCGGAATTACCGGTGTCTTTGCGTGGGTCGGAAACCAGGCGTTCAGTTTCCTGGTTCTGTGGAGGGACCGCCCCCCAATCTCCGTTTCCGGTGCCCGACAGCTCATAGAGGATCCCCTGACCGACAAGTCGTTCCCGTCTGACCACAGTTCCGTTGCTTTTGCCATGGCCTTTTCCCTGGCGCTTTACCGTCCGGTTTTGGGGGTGTTTTTCGTGGCGGCTGCCGTGGCGGTCGCTTGGGGTCGGGTGTTCGTCGGAGTTCATTTCCCGGCCGATGTTGTCGCCGGGGCCGCAGTCGGTGCGTTTTGGGCCGTTTTGGTCAGGTTTGTCGGCACCAGATTCGGTTTGCGGGAAAGGTTTTGTCGGCTTTTTTTCCTTATCCGTAATTGCCTGAAAAATATGGTTCGTCGAAAAAGGATCGGCAGGCCCGGATCATCCGGGTGGGGGAGGGTTTTGCGACGGGTTTTGTTCGTTGTCCTGGCGCTGTCGCTGGGCGGTTGGATGGTCTTGGCCTGGCTGTCTTCTCCGGGTCAACCCTCGGACAGTTCGTTTGTTGTCAGGTCCGGGGACAGCGCTGACCTTGTTTCCCGGCGCCTGAAGGATGGGGGTTTCATCCGCAACCGGACGATTTTTCTGTTGGCGATGCGGGATTCCGGAATGGCCGAAAAGCTGCAGCCCGGCGTTCATGACCTGGCCGGGGTGAAAAGTCACCGCGAGATTATCGGGCGTCTGGTTTCGGGGAAGGTGACGGCCGAGGAAACGGTCCTCAGGGTTCTTGAGGGATGGAACCTGCGGGACATCATGGCCGAGCTGGAGCGGCACGGGCATCCGGCAGCGGAATCCCTTTTCCTTGTTACCGGATTGCCGGAGTTCGGATACCTGCCCTTTAGCCATATCCCCCCGGATTTCCGTTCGGACTACGGGTTCCTGTCAGATTGGCCCGATGGGGCCAGTCTGGAGGGGTATCTTTTTCCGGATACCTACCGCGTGTTCAGGGACGCTACAGCCGAGGAAATCGTCCGAAAGTTATTGAATAATTTTAGTGTTCGGTTGGAGTCTAACGGTCTGCCGGCTGAAATCGAGGCTTCCGGGCGGTCTTTGCATGAGATTCTGACCATGGCCAGCATTCTGGAAAAGGAGGTGCGGGGAGAGGGTGACCAGCGGATGGTGGCGGACATATTTTGGCGGCGGCTGGAGATCGGCATGGCCCTGCAGTCCTGTGCCACGGTCAACTATGCCACCGGTAAGGGGGAGGCGGCCGTCTCGGCCGAGGATCTGGAGATCGATTCGCCGTTCAACACCTACCGCAATCGCGGCTTGCCGCCCGGACCGATTGGCAATCCCGGTCTGGAGGCGATTCGGTCGGCCGCCAGCCCGCAGCCCAACGACTACTGGTATTTCCTGACGGACGGGGACGGCAATGTCCACTATGCCCGGAATTTCGACGAACACAAGGCCAACAAGGCCAGGTATCTGCGGTAGCCCGGAAACGCGGTCAGAACCCCTGCCGGTACAGGGCCTGCTGCTGGCCGGCAGACCCCAGGAACACGATCTGCCTGTCTTTCGGGACGACGGCCATCGGTCCGACGGCTGTCATCCGGTTCAGCTCATAGGTGTTCCGGCGGTCGCGCCCGTCGATTTCGGCGGCGAAAATGGAATTTCCGGCCGAGAAGATGACGTTCCGTCCCGTCGGATCCCAAAGGCACTGCCGGATCGGGGAGCTGATCCTGGCTATTGTCGATAGGGTATCCGTTTCTGGGTCCCAGATTGATATCTCGAAGTCGTTCCAGGTCAGGAAACGTTCCTGGTTGCCGGTCTTATTCCAGACTCCCGTGACCCCGTTCCACGGGCCGGACAGCCGCCCGTCCGAAAGGCGGAATGCCATGCCCTGTCCTGTCCGTTGATCGGCCAGGAAAACAAAATCGCCGTTGGCCACGGACAGGTTCCAGCTCCCTGTCGGCAGTGCCGTCAGGGCTTTCGGCGGCAACGAACCGTTCGGGGACATTTCCAGCAGTTCGTTGTGGCCGTCGACTGTTTTTATCGACAGAAGCCGACCGGAAGCAAGGAGGGCATCCTGCACCCCAGCCGTTCCGGGTATCGGTTTCGGCATTCCGCCGTTCAAATCGGTTACCGTTACCGTTCCCCCGTCGATGACCGTGACGGATCGCCCGTCACTTGACCATCGGGCCACGGTCCCTTCCTGTCCCGTTATGGTGACCGGTTCGGTATCGGCCTGGAATACGTTGTGGACAGTCGCTTCCCGGCGGGCGCCGCCGTCTTTTCGGTCACCCTGGATCATGAGCCTCTTGCCGTCCGGTGACCAGGAAAGGGCGGTTTCCCGCAGCCTGTCCGGCGACAGCCGGGCCAGCAGGGTTTCCCGGTCGTATGGAGGCTCCATGACCACCAGTTCCTCCGCGCCCCTGTTGGGGCGGAGGAAAGCCACGGCTGAACCGTCCGGGTTCCATGCCCCGTTTGACCAGTCCGTTTCCCGAACGGGGATCGGGGAGGAGTTTCGGATCATGACAACGTCCTCGGTGAAGGTGGTGATCCCGCTTTTCACCTCCAGGGTCTTGCTCCATTCGTGGTATCCGGAAAGGGAAAGGCGGATCTCGTAGTCTTCGGGAAGGAGACGGAAAACGGACATGGGGGTTCGTCGCGGTTGGAGCTGCCCGTTCAGCCGGATGTCGGCCCCCTTCGGTTCGGTGACGAATTTTATGATGCCGGTCTTTTCGGCCCGGCCTTTCTTCCAGTTGTATCGGTATCCGGCGGTCTTCATGACCACCAGCGGCACCGAGACGGTGAAGGCGACCGCAAAGGCGGTCAGGATAGCCAGTCTGGTCTTTCTGGTCATATCGTCAGTATTGGACAAGGCTTGTTAAATCGACGCTGATGGGCGATAATCAACCTGTCGGTTACCCTAATCATCTCTCAAAACGGTTATGACTTCAAGGTTAGTGATCCGGGGCGGACTCCCCCTTAACGGGGAGATTGCGGTCATGGGAATGAAGAATGCCGCCACTCCCATAATCGCCGCCACAATCCTGGTTGACGGGGAGTGCGTCATTGACAACGTCCCGCGGCTTTCGGATGTGGAACGGATGCTGGACATCCTTCGGTCCTTGGGTTCGGAAGTCGCCTGGACAGGGGATCACCAGCTGACCGTCAATACGACCGGGGCCGATATAGCGTCCATTGACGATCGGGCGGTCAAGGCCATGAGGTCCTCCGTCCTTTTCCTTGGCCCGCTGCTGTCCCGTTTCCGTCAGGTCAGCCTCCCGGAGCCGGGCGGTTGCCTGATCGGAAACCGCCCGCTGGAGACCCATTTTTCCGCACTGAAGGATTTGGGGGCCAAGGTCGAGTGTGCTGACGGTCTATATACCCTGACCGCCGATCGGCTGGTCGGGACGACGGTCGTGCTGTCCGAGATGTCCGTAACCGGTACGGAAAATGCGGTCATGGCCGCGGTTCGGGCTGAAGGTCGGACGGTCATCAGGCTGGCGGCCGCCGAACCGCATGTCGCTGACCTGTGCGTTTTTCTCAACGGTTGCGGGGCCAGGATCAGCGGAATCGGCACCAATGTCCTGACGATTGACGGGGTGAAAGGGCTGCACGGCTCCAGGCACTCCGTCATCCCGGATCAGATTGAGGCCGGGACCCTGGCGGTCATCGGGGCGGTAACGAAGGGGACGATCCGGATAACCGGGATCGAACCGGATCATTTGGACATCATTTTCCTGACCCTGAGGAAGGCCGGAGTCCGCTTTTCGGTTGAGGACGGGGCCATGACAGTCCCGTCCCAGGCCTCCCTGAAGGCGTTTCGCCTGAAGGCCATGCCCCACCCGAATTTCCCCACCGACCTGCAGGCCCCGTTTGGGGTTCTGGCGACCCGGTGCCAGGGCACCAGCCTGATCCACGATCCCATGTATGAGGGACGTTTGGGTTACGTGAACGAGATGGTGAAGATGGGGGCCAATGCCATTGTCTGTGATCCGCACCGGGTCCTGGTCAGCGGGCCGACCCCGCTTTACGGTCAGGAGATCCGCAGCCTTGATTTGCGGGCCGGGGCCAGTCTGGTGATTGCCGGTCTGGTGGCCGCAGGGGAAACCGTCATCCACGGGGCGGAAATAATCGACCGTGGCTACGAAAGACTGGATGATCGCCTTCGGGCCTTGGGTGCGGATTTGGTGAGGGAAGGGGGTTGACGGGGAAATCGGGTCGCCATTTCGGGTTTTGACCTTAGGGTGCCGGTTTGGTATCCTATTGCTATCCGTACTATGGCCACCATGGACAATTTCGATTTTAGACCGTCGGACAGGCCTTCGGGGTCATCTCGCCGGAACATACTGTTGGGGACGCTGATCGCCGTATTGGTGATCGGCAGTTTCCTGTTCGGTCGTTTTTCGGACGGTTGGCGGGGCAACCTGCCCGATCCCCAATGCGAGGGCCGTCTGGTCGGGGTGGGCGAAGACCCGCCGATTACCCTGAAGGATGTCGATTTTTCCGATTTTTGGCGGGTTTGGCAGACGGTCAAGGACCGTCACGTTTCCCGTCCGAATTCCGACCTTGATCTTTTCTACGGCGCCGTGGGGGGGTTGGTCGGTTCCTTGGGCGATCCCTACTCCGTGTTTTTCGATCCAGAGGTCGCCAAGAGGTTCAACGACGAGTTGGCGGGTACCTTTGAGGGGATCGGTGCGGAGATCGGCGTCAAGCACGGTGTCCTGACCGTCATTGCTCCCCTGTCCGGAACCCCGGCCAGTCAGGCCGGCCTGCAGCCGAGGGACATGATATTGGCGATCGATGGGGACGACACCTCGGACATGACGGTTGACCACGCCGTTTCCCTGATCAGGGGAAAGGGAGGAAGTTCGGTGAGCCTGCTTATCGGCCGGAAGGGATGGGACGAGCCAAAGGAAATTCCCATCGTTCGCGACGTTATTTTCGTACAGTCGGTCAAGTCAGAGGTGACCGTTATCGGTGGGAAGAAAGTAGGCGTGATAACCGTCAGCAGCTTCAACGAGGACACGGAATCGGGATTCAACCGGGCAGTCCGGTCCATTCTCCTGTCCGGGGCGGAGACGGTCGTCTTGGACCTGCGCAACAACCCCGGCGGTTTCCTGGATACGGCCGTCAGCATGGCCGGGGAATGGGTTTCCAACGGCGTGATCCTCAAGGAACAGTCCGGCGACGGCAGGGAAACCAGGGATTACGTATCCGACGGCCTGGCGCGCCTGGACGGGTTAAGGACGGTCGTCCTGGTGAACGGCGGTTCGGCTTCGGCTTCGGAAATAGTGGCCGGGGCCCTGCAGGACCACGGCAAGGCGGTAATCGTCGGCGATCGGACATACGGGAAGGGTTCGGTCCAGGATTACACGGAGTATGCGGACGGGTCGGCCCTGAAGCTGACGGTGGCCCTGTGGTTTACACCGCTCGGACGTTCCATTGACGAGGACGGGATCGTTCCCGACATCCATGTCGAGAATTCCCCGGATGATTTTGGCAACGATCTCGATCCGCAGATGGATCGGGCCCTGGAGATTCTGGTTTCCGAATCGTGGCCGCCGCCATATGACCCGAAACCGGAATCCGGTGGGGACACGCCGTAGGCTATGGCTTCCCAGCAGACCGGTTGCCGAAACGGTACGAGGGCAAAGGTGACGGTACGGATGCCGAAAGGCGACCGGACCGGATCGATGACCGAAGTTTCCGCCGGGGGGATCGTCTATAAGCGAACGCCTCGGGGGGTTCGATTGGCCGTTATCCGTGACCCGTACGGGAAATGGACCTTTCCGAAAGGGCACCGCGAATCCGGGGAAAGCATGAGGGAGGCGGCTTTGCGGGAGACCAGGGAGGAGATGGGATTGGGAAGGCTTAGGGTCATAAGGTCACTTGGAGCGATCGATTTTTGGTTTCGGGATCGGTACCGGCCCGAGTCCAAGGGAACCCTGATCCACAAGTTCGTCCACTATTACCTTATGGAGGCCCCATCGAGAGCCAAGGGTCGGCCCCAAAAGGAGGAAAGGATCAGCCGGATAGCCTGGGTAACCCCGACCCGAATCGCCAGGATGGGGGGGTATCGCGATGTCCGTCCGGTAATGGAACGGGCCCTGAAGTGGATCCGCGACAATGTCGAACCCAACGGTTCTCACGCCGAAATAACCCAATAACGGGAAGGTTCTTATGCCGAAGTTCGTCTTTATTGCCGGAGGGGTGATGTCCGGTGTGGGAAAGGGGGCGGCCTGCGCCGCCATCGGCAGGATTATCCAGGACCACGGGTATCGGGTAACGGCCATGAAGGTCGATCCCTACATAAACGTCGATGCCGGAACCATGAATCCCGTGGAACACGGTGAGGTTTTCGTGACCGACGACGGGGACGAGACCGACCAGGACATCGGCAATTACGAGCGTTTTCTGGGACAGAGCCTAGGGTCGGTCAATTACATGACGACCGGTCGGGTGTACCAGACCGTAATCCAAAGGGAGCGCAACCTGGAATACGGGGGGAAGACGGTGGAGGTGGTGCCGCACGTGCCGGAGGAGATAATCCGCCGGATCATGGCCTGCCAGCGGGTCAATAAGGCCGATGTGGTGATGATCGAGATCGGCGGAACGGTCGGCGAATACCAGAACATCCTTTTCCTGGAAGCCGCCCGGATGATGAAGATGCGGAACCCGAAAGACGTGCAGATCATCATGGTCAGTTACCTTCCGATACCCGGCCACACCGGGGAGATGAAGACCAAACCGACCCAGAACGCCGTCCGGACCATCAATTCGGCCGGCCTGCAGGTCGATTTCATCCTGTGTCGGGCTTCCCGTCCAATAGATGAGCCCCGAAAGAGGAAGATTTCCGTTTTCTGCAATGTCGGTGAGGACCAGGTGATTTCCGCCCCGGACGTCAGGAGCATCTATGAGATACCGGTCAATTTCGAGAAGGAGAATTTGGGGATAAAAATACTGAAGAGATTCGGCCTGCGGTCCAGGAAGGGAGGGGGGAACGGACGGGAAACGTGGGCCAGTTTCGTCCGTTCCATCGATAACCGCGGCAAGCCCGTTCGTATCGGCATCGTCGGCAAGTATTTCGGTTCCGGCGACTTCACCCTTTCCGATACCTACCTATCCGTAATCGAGGCCGTGAAACACGCCGCCTGGTCACTGAGCCGTCAGCCGAGCATAGATTGGGTCTATGCCGATGGGTTCGAGAGGGACCCAAAATCGATAGGGGAGCTGGACAGGTTCGACGGGATTATCGTGCCGGGCGGTTTCGGGTCGCGCGGCGCGGAAGGGAAGATCATGGCCATCCGTTGGTGTCGGGAGAACCGGAAACCGTTTCTGGGGATATGCTACGGCATGCAGTTGGCGACCGTCGAGTTCGCCCGGAATGTCGTTGGGCTAAAAGGGGCCAATACGACCGAAATCGACGGGAAAACCCCCCACCCGGTCATCCACATCATGCCCGAACAGGAAAGCCTGGTCAGGCAGAGGAAATACGGCGCCACGATGCGTTTGGGGGCCTGGCCCTGCCGCTTGGCCGGTAAGACGGCCAGCCGCCGGGCTTACGCAAGGCAGGTTGATGCCCAAGGGGGGGTTTCCGAACGGCACCGCCATCGTTACGAGTTCAACAACGCCTATCGGGAACAGCTGCGTCAGGCCGGTTTGGTGATCGCCGGTACCAGTCCGGACGGGCTGCTGGTCGAGGTCGTGGAGATCAAGGACCATCCCTTCTTCGTCGCCACCCAGTATCACCCGGAGCTGAAATCTCGGCCCCTGGACCCGCACCCGCTGTTTACGGAATTTATCAGGATAGCCGGAGGGAAGAAGGGGAGGAAGTAGGTACGTTTATGGGGCGCAAGAATCCGTCCTCGTTTCGTCCGCCAAATCAAAAACACCCCCTCTCGGGGGTGTTTTTCCGTTCCGGCTTACCTGTCGGCCGGAATCACGTGGACAAAACTGGCCGGTTTGAGCTGGCCGTCGAAACGGCGGACCTGCTTCTTGCTGAACTTGACGGTTCCGGCAACGGTCGCAAACAGGGTGTCGTCCTTTCCTTTCGTCACATTGGTGCCCGGGCGGAACTTGGAGCCGCGCTGGCGGATGATGATGGCGCCGGCTTTGGCCAACTGGCCCTCATAGAGCTTGACGCCAAGGCGCTTGGCGATCGAATCCCGCCCCAGGGCTGTGCTGCCGCCGGCTTTCTTATGTGCCATACCGCTAAGATTAAGGCTACAATAAAATGACTTAGCCCTTAAGGCTAGACAAGGGGATTATAGGTGGTTATGGGATTGCTGTCAAGCGGATCCCGGGACATGCCCAAAAGCGGGTAACTTTTGGGTCGCCTGGATTGGCGTCCCCTGTTTGACCGGTGCCTTACGGCGTAATATCATTGACACGAAACAGTGAACCGCTTGATTATGCCCAAAGAAACCGGAAAAATCGTCAAAATGACCGCCGTCAGGGCGGTTTCCAGGAAAGAATTGGACAGGGCCGTGGAAATGCTCCGCCCGGCCCTGCAGTCCCACGGCGGTGACGTGGAGGTTGTTTCCCTGGAAGGGGATGAGGTCAGGGTAAGGTTGACCGGAGCCTGCCGGGGTTGCCCAATGGCCGCCATTACCATGAAACAGGGGGTGGAGAAATTTCTTTTGGAACGGGTAAACGGTTTAAGGAAGGTAATCCCTGTCCAATAATCAAAAAACGGCCGTCCTATCGGTCCGTCTCCCACTGGCCGGATTTTTCGGCGGTTCGCATGACCAACCGAACATGAGCGATTCAACCGGATATTTCGACTATGCCGCCTCCAATCCGCTTTGGCCGGAAGCGCAGGCGGCGACGGTCGAGGCCATGACGGTCATCGGCAATCCCTCCTCCACCCATGGTTTTGGCCGTCGGGTCAGGAAAATAACGGACGGTTGCCGTAAGGCGACGGCCGATTTTTTGGGCGTTTCCCCGACCGGGGTTATTTTCACCTCCGGGGCGACGGAAGCCAACAATTTGGCCGTTTTCGGCCTGCTTAGGCCGGTTCTGGAAGGTTTTCCGGACCGTAGGGTCAGTGTTTTGGTTTCGGTTCTGGAACATTCCTCGGTCAGCGATTCGCTTCGGGCCTTGGCTGGGGAAAGCGGCCACCGGCTGATTTTGGGGGAAATGACCCTGACCGAAGATGCCAAGGTCGATTTGGGGGATATCGAAAAAACAATCGGGCCGGATACGGTCCTGGTCTGCCTGACTGCCGCCGACAATATCCTGGGATCGATTCAGCCCTTGGCTGAAGTGGGGGAATTGGTTGGGATCGAGAGGGAAAGGCGAAGACGGGACGGGGAGGAATTGCCGCTGTATCTCATGAGCGATGCGGTCCAGGCCGCAGCCTGGTTGCCGCTTAAACCCCAAGAGTGGGGTTTGGATGCCATGGTCATTTCCGGGCACAAGACCGGCGGGCCGAAAGGGGTGGGGGCGCTGTGGCTGAATCCGGAAACGGTCGGCGGCAAACCCAACCCCCTGGTTTTCGGCGGCGGTCAGGAAAGGGGATGGCGTTCCGGAACGGAAAACCTGCCGGCCATTGCCGGAATGGCGGCCGCTTTGGGGAAGGCGGTTGAGATCCGTGAAACCGAGAGCCGGCGCTGTTTGGGCCTGCGGCAGCGGCTGATTGCCGGCCTGTCCGGAACCGTGCCGAAAATGCGCGTATTGGGCGCGCCGGAAAGCGGAAGTTTGCCGGGAACCGTCTACCTGCACGTTCCGGAAACGGCCGGAGACGTCCTTGCGGTAAGGTTGGATGCCGGCGGTTTTGCGGTTTCCGCCGGTTCTGCCTGTGATTCGGGGCAAAGGCGCCCCCCGGCCGTCCTGAAGGCCGTTTACGGGGATGCCGTCTTTCGGTGGGGAGGGGTTCGCGTCTCTTTTGGCCGGTTCACCGGGGAAGGGGATGTCGAGGGTCTTATACGGGTTTTTGGGCGGCTATAGGCTTCCTTCCGTCTGGGGTTCTTCCGGAGTGGAATCCGCCGGAACCGTCTCGTCCGGCGGCGGCACGGCGGCCCGGCGGAAAGCGAACGGGTTGCGGAGAATGGACGGATCCGTAGGGGAACGGCCGATTTTTTCGTCAAGAAACGCCTCCACCCTGCCCATCAGCCGCTCGTTGACCGTTTCGGTGGCCCCGTTTTCCCGTAAGGGCCCGTTCGGCTTATTTTCGGAATCGTTCAGGGTGTCAAATACGGTCCAGGAGGTAAATCCGATCATGGCCGCCATTAGGGCAAAGATCAGTACTGTCGTCCAGGCGGTTATGGCCGCCGTGCCGAAGTTTTTTTTGGGTTTGGTCTGGGTCATACGGTCAGGGGTTCCTTTCGGACTGTCTGATGACCGGGTGGTCCTTGGCGAGCCACCGTATGGTGCCGCGGATTTCCGTCCGGATGTTTGCGGATTCCGAACCGTTGCCTTGGGCGGACATTGACAGCGATCGGACCGTAATTTGGTAGGGGAGGGAATGGAGGCTGTCCAGGTAGGCTATCGTGGCGCCATAGCTTCCGTTTGTCAGGATGGTGACGGGAATGTCCTTTTCCCAGGCGGTGATATCATTCTGGTTCACCGTTTCCAGGGAGATGCTTTGGTTAATCCCGTTGCGGTCCGCCGCCTGTTCTAGGGTCCGGATGAATTCCAGCTCGTTACCCTCGGTTACGGCCATGCTTAACAGTTTCCGGAGTGTCGGACGGATGTTTTCGATGATTTTCTGGGATGACCCGAGTTGCCGTCGGATGGAATACTGCCTTTCTATGTCAAGGTATTCCTGCTGGATTTCCGTCCGAAGGCGACGCATGGACAGGATCGACGGAACGGCCACCGTTCCGATGGTCAGGAGGGTAAGGGCGCCAAGGACAGCCGTGGCGGTGATGAGCCGGTGAGTGAGTCTCATAGGTCTCGGTCAGCGGATCGCCCGTCGGTTTCCGGGTCACGGTAGGTCATCTCGAAACTGAACCGGACATCGGTCTTTTGGGTGATGTTGGAGATGGGACTCTTGATGTTCGTCAGGTAGGGGAGTGATCGGAGGGATTCCAGAAGGTCGATGGCGTCTTCCCTGGCGATGGCCATTCCCTCGATGAATATCCGGTTGTTCGATTCGATCCGGAAGGTGTCCAGTCGGGCGTTGTCGGGCATTAGCCCCGCGATGTCCCTCAGGATGTCGTTCCAGGGGACCTGCCCCTTTTGGAGGGAATCGGAGGATTGAAGGAAGGAATTGATCTGGCGTATGTCGTTGATCGTCTCCATCTCCTCGTCCGTGGCGGAACCGGCGGATTGGGCCTCCAGGTATTCCCGTTCGGCACCGACCGTCAGCCGCAGGGACAGCAGGGTTCCGGACAGTACGGCGGCGGTCAGGAAAAGGACCAGCGCCATCGTCTGGGCGTAGGCCAGCACCGCACCGTTCCGCAGTTCCCGCTTTTTGGACGGGGGCAGGAGATTGATGGAGGTTTCCATATTTCAGATGCGGAAAGACCGGTGAAAATTTCGGCTTTCCTCCGCCGCCCTTATCGCCAGGCCGATGGCCGTGGCATAGGTCAGGGACAAATCCTTCGAGAACCCCTTCGGAAGCCGATCGACGTTGGCCAGGGCATTGCCGCGTCGGGCCTTGATGGTCAGTTTCCTGGACAGGACAGTGTCAATGTCCCGGAAATTGGCCCCGCCGCCGCACAGGGCAATGCGCTCGATCTTCTTTCCGTCCGGGAAGCCGATGCGGTAGAAGCGGAGGGCATTGCGTATCTTGTTGCTCATGTCGTCGATCAGGGGCAGGAGTATGCTCCACATCCGGTCCTCGCACCGGTGGGCGTCAAGGCCGCACTCCACCTTCACCCTTTCGGCATCCGTCAGGTTGATTCCCAGCCTCTCGCTTATTATTTCGGTCAGTTCGTTGCCGGACAGGGGAATGCTGATGGACATCCGCATGGCCCCCCTGTCGCAGACGATCAGGCTGGATCTGGTGGCTCCGATGTCCAGTATCCCGATAGGCTCGTCCGTGGCGTCATCGGTCGGGATCATTGCCCGGGTGATGGCGGTCGCCTCCACCTCAAGGGCAATCGGTGCCAGTCCGGCCGCTTCCATCATGTTGACATAGCCGTCAACAAGTTTCCTGGGGGCAGCGGCCAGCATTATCCGCATCTTCCCGTTTTCCATTCCCTTTTCGTCCCCCTCTCCTTCCGGGGGAACGGCAGCGTCAGCCCGTTCGGTTGGGGCAAGCCGTCCCATTGACTGCCAATCATGGTAGATTTCCTCGGTCGGAAGGGGGATGTTCTGTTCGATTTCCCTGGCGACCTCCTTTTGTATCGCTGACAGGTTTTCCGTCTGGTTGATCTCCATCACCTTGACGAAGGATCGGGCTTCCGGCAGGCAACCTACCGTGGCCCGTCCCCTCAGCCTTCCCTTGGCCCGTACCAGCAGTCTCTTTAGGCATTCGGTCGCCTTTTCCGGATCGACTATCTCCCCGCGCTCCATGACCCCCTCCGGTACGTCGACGCTTCCCCAGGCCGTCAGTCGGTAATGCCCGCCCCCGTTTCGGGATCGGGAAACCTGCGTCAGCTTGAAGGACCGATCGCCGATATCCAGTCCGAAGGCGTGTTTTAGGGGGTTGGCTAGTGGCATAGGGGAATTATACCATCAATTCGTCTCCAGCCAGGAACCCTCGACCGCACTCCACGATACCCCCGGGCTGTTGGAGAACTTGATGCCGGCCATGTCGCTTTCCAGGTAGCTGACGACCGCATTCTGGTCCAGGTAGAGCTTTCGGGCGGCCATTGATTTGGCGCCGGCGTTGTTGTTCAGCCTCATGATGCCGTCAGGCGCCAGGAAAATCGCACCGGAAGACGTGTTGGAGACCAGGATGGCCGGATTCGTCGGATCGATGGAGGTGTTGGTGGATATCAGCATGACATGGCTTTTCGGATTTCCCGATCCGGTGACGTTCGAGCCGTTCTCCAGCACTATCTTGCCCTGGTTTGCCCTGTCGCTCTGGTGGTCGGCCAAGATGGCCGAACCGTACGTCCCGAAGACGCTGTCGAGGGTGATGGAGGACCCGTTTTTGGCCGTGAATTTTCCCGTCACCCAGATCGGACCGGTAAGGGTGACGTCAACGTTGTTGTTGAGGGTGAAATCGCCGACGATCTTTTTTGGCCCGATAATCTCGTTGTCGGCCGGGGCGTAGTTTCCGGTCAGGGTGCCTCCGGCCTCGGCCGATGTCCGCCAGAAATCAAGGTCGATATTCGGCAGGTCTTTCGTTTCCGGGGTGGATGAGTCCGCAAATGTCGTTCCGCTGACCGTCGAACCGGCAATGCTGGTTTTGTAGTAGGCGTCCCCCTTGACCATTGACTGCAGGATGTTGTCGGCGTGGGCGTGGAAGTTGACGGTGCAGTTTTCCACCTTTCCGGAGGGAAGGGTGACGTAGGCATCGCCGTCCACGAACGCGTTCGTGCCCTGGCACGTGACATTGCCGTTGGAATACACCGAACCGGTTACGGCGGAGTTGTTTTCCATGTATATCCCGTCGATCCCGGCCTGCAGGGCAAAGCTGAAATCCGGGTTGTCGGTGGGCGGGATGTTGGTGACCAGGGTGGAGACGGTCCGGCGGTTTCCGGCCGCATCCACTCCGGTTACCCGGACGGTCCTGGTCGTCCCGACCCCCTCGATGGCGATGCTGAATTTTCCGCTGCCGAAATCGACGTCGGTCTCTCCCGTGTAGGCCGGGCCGCAGGTGCCGCCGCACGGCCCGCAGTCGCTGACGTTCAGGCAGTGGAGGGCCTTGCTGATGCCGGCTTCGGCGATTTGGACGGCCGCCATCTGGCCGGTGTAGGATCGGGAAACTTGGCCTGCCCGGATCATGAAACTGATCAGCATCAGGCCGGAGGTCAGCATCAGGCCGATGATTACGGATACGGAGACGGCCGAAAACCCTCCGGTCCCGTCGGTAGCTTGGAAAGCGTCTGCCATGGCTTTAGAGGTTACGGAGGAATATTGATACCCACCCTCGCGATTGGACCGCCTGTCCGCGGCGGACCTGGCGGTTGACCACCATGACCGATACCCGGCTGGCCTGCGACGGGTTCGGCCGGTCATAGCGGAAGGCCAGGCGCAGGTTATCGTCGGTGACCGTCCTGATGCCGGCCTGCCGGACGCTTTGCGCATCGGGATCGGTGACGGCCATTATTTTCCCGTCGTCGGTGCCGTCCCGGTAAAAGCCGATGTAGTCGTATCCGTTCGGTATGATGCCGTCGGCGCCGTCGATGGCCGGCAGGCGGACAACCAGGGCGTTCTCGGACGAGACGACGGTGTTTCCGTCGAAGTCATGGAAGGCCTCTACGGACGAGGCGCCGCGGACCGATTGGGAGATGATTTTTGCTGCCATGACCGCTCCGGTCTCGTTTTCCGACTGTCCGGACAGTCGGTCAAAAAGGCTGTAGTTGAGAAGCAGCATCTGCGTCATCATGGACAGGACGGCCATCATCACGCCGATCACCACCATGGTTTCCAGGAGGGTCAGGCCGGAACGGGACATTGGGGAGGAAAGGGGGCGGGTCATGGGTTCCTGATTACGGTGGCCCCGTGCAGCGACTTGGTTTCGCCTTTTTCCCGCCACGTGACCGTTATCCCCACGGCCCTTAAGGTCGGCTCGTCGAGGTAATCGCCGATCGTCAGGGTGCCGGTTCCGGACGGCAGGTCCGACCAGCCCAAACGGCGCCATTCCTCCGGATAGGCATCCGGGTCGTCATCCTCGAAATTCCATTCCTCGGCCGTTTCCCCGACGGTCAGGGTGATGTCATCGGCCTCCACTTGGGCGCCGTTCAGGGAGATCAGGGCCGTTTCCCCGACGGTGAATTCGGAATCAATGACCGTGGCCAGGCTCATCCCGTCCCTTTTCAGCGCAAATTCGTTGCCGGCGGCCGCAATCTCCAGTCGGTACCAGGCATCGGTGTCCAGGCTGATGCCCTGGCTCCATACCGTGGTTACGATACCGTTACGGACGGTATCGAAAGCCAGCCCTCCGGCCGTGAACCTGAAACGGTAGTGGTTTTCGGCATCTCGGTAACGGAAGGCCAATCCGCCGCCCCAACCGACCGGGGAACCGTCCCTGACCCGGATCATCGCGGAAATGGCGAAATCCTCCTGCCAGTTCGCCGGCAGGGCGATCAGTCCGGTCTCCCCGACAATTGCCGTTTGGGCGGCGGCAGGAAGGGCTATCCGCAGGCCCTGACCGTCGGCCGTCCCGTCCGTGACCCGCCATTCGCCGCGGTTGACCAGGACATTGAGGAAATTCCCTTCGGTCCGATCGGTCAGTTCCGGTGTCGGAAGCAGCCTCAGGCTCTCCATCTCCTCCTGGATGACGTTTGCGGCCTGCACCGCGTTTTGTGACCGCCGCAGCAGGACCGTGCCTGAGAACATGACCGAAAACACCGTCAGGAGGACGGCGGCCAGTCCGACGGTCACCAGGGTTTCGATCAGGGTGAACCCCCTGCCCGTTGCGGCCGGTCTTGTCGTCTTCAGCTTTCGGATATCGATTGGGTTAGGGAATACATTGGCATCATTACCGCCAGGGCTATGCCCCCGACCATCCCTCCCAGGAGCAGGATCAGGATCGGTTCGATTATTGAGGAGAGGCTGTCCAGGACGTTGTCCACCTGCTGCTCGTAGAATTCGGCGATGTCCTCCAGCATTGAGTCGACGTTACCGGACCGTTCCCCGACCGCCACCATCTGGACGACCAGGGGGGGGTAGAGGCGGGGGTGTTTTTCCAGGCTTTCGGAAATGGTGTCGCCGCGCTTGATGAGTTCGGCGGTCTCGAGAAGGGACTGGTGGTAGTGGAAGTTTCCCAGGACATCGGCCGTCACCTGAAGGGACTGGACGACCGGAATGTCGGTCTTCAGCAGCCCGGACAGGGTTCGGGAAAAGCGGGCCAGGTTGACCTTCCGGACGATCGGTCCGATGATCGGCGCGATGATCAGCGCCCGGTGGATGACCTTCCTTCCGGTATTGGTCCTTGACCAGGCGATGAAGGCGACGACCGCGACGATCGCCCCGATCAGGACCAGTATCCCGTGGGCCTGGACGAAATCGCTGACGAAAATGAGCATTCGGGTAGCCAACGGCAGCTTGACGTCATTGAATTCCTTGAATATCTCCAGCAGCTTCGGCAGAACCAGGGTGATCAGGCCGATCGTTATTCCGAGCATGGCCACCAGGATGACTATTGGGTAGGCCATGGCCCCCTTGACCTTGGACCGGAGCTTGTGGTCCTTCTTCATCTGTTGGGTGAGCTCGTCCATGACCTGGTCCAGGGTCCCGGAAACCTCCCCGATTCCGACCATGTTTGTGAAGATGGGAGGGAATATTTTTGGGAACCGCTGCAGGCCGGAGGAAAGGGATTTTCCCGTCTCGACATCTTCCCTGATCAGGGAGATTATCCTGGAAAAGGCCTTGGATTCGGCCTGGAGGGACAGGGTGTTCAGCGATTCGGATATCGACAGTCCGGCCTTGACCATGACCCTTAGGTTTTCCGTGAAGAATATCTTTTGGGACAGCGGGACGGACGAGTTGTACATGAGCCAGTCGTTGGCCCGTTCCATGAGGTTGGGCATGTCAGTCCTTGGTTACGCGCAGGATCTCCTCGATGGTGGTCATGGCCTTGATGGCTTTGATGAAGCCGTCCTCTATCATGGTCAGCATCCCGTTCTTGACCGCCTGCCCGTGTATCTTCGAGGAATCCCGGCCGTCGCTGATCAGTTGGCTGATTTCCGGCGTGACCTCCAGGACCTCATAAATGCCTACCCGGCCCTTGTAGCCCTCGTTGTTGCATTGGGCACACCCGGATCCGCGCCAGAATGTCGTTTCCTCGATCGTCTGTTCCTTGCCCACCGCACCGACCCGCTGGAGCGTTTTCCATATGCTGTCCAGGTCGACCTGCCGACGAAGCTGCTCGATGGTGTGGCCGGGAAGCTTCAGGGACCGGATGCAGCCCGGACATATTTTTCGGACCAGCCGCTGGCCGACGATCACGTTGGCCGTGAAGGCTATCAGGAAAGGCGGGACGTTCATGTCGATGAGGCGCGGCAGGGCAGTGGCGGCATCGTTGGTGTGAAGCGTTCCCAACACCAGGTGGCCGGTCATGGCGGCCTGGACGGCGATCCCGGCCGTCTCCTCGTCGCGGATCTCCCCGACCATGATGACGTTGGGGTCCTGACGGAGGAGGGAGCGGAGGCCGGAGGCAAAGGTGAAGCCTATGCGGGCGTTGACCTGGCTCTGGTTGACGCCGGGCATCCGGTATTCAACCGGATCCTCGATCGTCGAGATGTTGACTTTCGGGGTGTTCAGGATGCCCAAGACGGAGTATAGCGTGGTGGATTTTCCCGATCCGGTAGGACCGGTCACCAGGATGATGCCGTGCGGCTTCTTGACGTTGCGCATGATCGTTTCCTTGGGCCTGTCCAGGAAACCCAGCTGCTCAAGGGTCAGGGCCGTGGCCGTTTCGGCCAGCATGCGCATGACTATCTTTTCCCCGTCAACCACCGGCAGCACCGAGACGCGGATCGAGAACTTGTATTCCGGGTTTTCTATCTTGAACCGCCCGTCCTGCGGCAGGCGGTGCTCGTCCAGCTTCAGGTTGGAAAGTATCTTGATGCGGGCAACGATCCCCTGGGTCACTGCCTTGGGGAAGGTCATGACCGGACGCAGGACACCGTCCACCCGGAAACGGACGGTCACCTCCTTTTCGGTCGGCTCGATGTGGATGTCGGATGCCCCCTCCAGGATGGCGTGTTCCAGGATGGAATCCACAACCCGGACGATTGGGATGTCTTCCGCCAGCTTGGACAGCTCGGCGTCCTCTCCCGGGGATTTCCGCTTGTCGTCCGGATTCGGGATTTTTGTCAGGGCCCCAAGTTCCGCGCTCAGGCTTTGCCGGTATTGCCGTATTGCCTCCTCCAGTGAGGTGGGATTGGTGTAGAATATCTTGAGCTTCAGTCCCGTCTTTCGCTTGATGAACTCGAATGTCTGGAGATCGGTCGGGTTAAGCGTGACGATCTTCAGTTCGTCCTCGGTTTTTTCGAAGGCCACCACCTGGTGGGAGTTGGCGATCGGTTCGGGGATGAGGAAGAGGATGTCCTGCCGGATGGGCGTGTCCCGCAGGTTGATGAACGGGAGCTTGTAGTATTGGGCGGCGATTCGGTACAGCATCTCTTCCGGCATCTTTTTTTCCTTCAGCAGGAACTTCTCCAGAGAGATGTCGGTTTCCGTTTTTCCCAGCTCGTCCAAAAGGGACTTCAGGCCCTTGGCGTCGAAGGTTCCGGTTTCCTTCAGTATTTTCTTCAGCAAATCGTCATTCAGCATAAATCGGTGCGGTGAGGGCTTTCCGCCGTGTTTTTTGCCCCATTTAAGCACGGTAATGTTACCATAAATTCGTGTTGATTCCCAATCCCGCCCCTTCCGTCCGGGTATTTCTCGGACAGCGGAGGGGACTATTGATTTGGATCGTTCGGGGTGTTATGGTATGGCTTGAATATGGATAATGGGTTTAGGCGGAAATTGGCTGATTTTTTCGGCTTGCGGGGATGGCTGTCGGTGTCCCTTACGGGACTGTCTTTTTTGCTGTGTTTGGCCAACGCCGTCCTGGTCTTCGTTTTCCTGGTTTCCCGTTGGGGACATCTCGGTTTCCTCCGCCTTCACTATACGGCAGCTTTGGGGATCGATTGGGTTGACGGATGGCGGTGGATGCTGGTTTTTCCGGGTTTGGCAGTCCTGTTTTTTTCGGCCAACGGATACCTGTCCGGATATCTTGCCCGGCGCCACCACCGTCTGGGCCTGATGATGTCCGGGTTGACCGTTCTTGTTTTGGCGGCCGTCCTGGCTGGCGGGGCCCTGGCCGTTTCGCTTAATTGACCTCCCTGTCGTATGGACCTGTCCGGAATCATCAAGATTTTTTTCCTGGCCACCTTGGCCTTTGTCGTGGCGATCGCCTGGACGCCGCTTTTGACCCACTTCCTGTACAGGTATCGGATGGGCAAGCAGATTCGGGATGCCGGTTCGGCCCCTGTTTTCGCCAGGCTGCATGGGGTGAAGGGGGGGACGCCGACCATGGGGGGGATCCTTATATGGCTGACGGTCCTGGTGTTGGCGATCTTTTTTCACCTGGCGGCGGTTACGTGGGGCGGTTTCTTCGGGGCGATCGATTTCCTGTCCCGGGAGGAAACCTTCCTTCCGCTCGGCGTGATGGTTGCGGCGGCCCTGGTCGGCCTGGTCGACGACTATTGGAATGCCCGGCGGATCGGGCCAAAGGGCGGCGGTCTTCGGACCCGCCACCGCCTCGTCCTTTATGCGGCGATCGCTGCCGTCGGGGCCTGGTGGTTTTATGGCAAGCTCGGTTGGGATACCCTGCACGTCCCTTTCGTCGGGGACTTCGGGATCGGCTGGTGGTATGTTCCGTTTTTCGTCCTGGTGATAGTCGCCACCTCCTTCTCGGTGAATGAGACGGACGGGTTGGACGGGTTGGCTGGCGGTCCGTTGGCGGCCGCCTTCGCCGCCTATGCCGGAATCGCCTTCATGCAGGGCAAGGTGGACCTGGCGGCCTTTTGCGGATTGGTTTGCGGTGCCCTCCTGGCCTTTCTCTGGTTCAACATCAATCCCGCCCGTTTTTTCATGGGCGATACCGGGGCCATGTCCCTTGGCGTAACCTTGGGGGTGGTGGCCATGCTTACCGATACGGCCCTGTTCCTGCCGCTGATCGGGCTGATATTCGTCCTGGAGTCCCTTTCGGTGATCGTTCAGGTTTCCTACCGGAAACTGAGGGGCGGACGGAAGCTTTTCCTGTCGTCACCGATCCACCATCACCTGGAGGCGATCGGCTGGCCTGAACCAAAGGTCGTGATGAGGTTTTGGGTGATCGCTACCGTCAGTTCCGTTTTTGGCCTGGTGGCGGTCTTGGCGGACAGGATCTATTTCCGGTGATATGGGGATTGCGGATAGCGACAAGATGAGGTCGATCGATTCCGTTCCGGTCATTGCCCTCAGGGACACGGTGGTTTTCCCGAAGGTGGGGGTTCCGATCGCGATTCGGAGAAAGGTATCGGTTGCGGCGCTTCGGGAGTCGATCCGTCGCGATCGCCTCCTGGTTTTCGTGGCCCAACGTAGGGAAACGGCAGATGTCCCGGAACCGGAAAAGGACGGGATATATTCGGTCGGTACCCTGGTGCAGGTAAGGGACGCCCAATCCCAACCGGACGAGAGCCTTCGGGTAACGTTTGAGGGCATCGCCAGGGTCCGCATCCTGTCGGTTTCCGATTCGGACCGCGGACTGCGGGCGAAAGTCAGGGAGCTGCCCATTCCGGTTTTCGAGAGGACCGAACGGTTGGAGGCCCGGGTTTACGGTATTGTCAACCTTTTTCGGCGGATTGTGGGTTTGGGCGGCAATGTCCCGTTTGACGTCATGATGACGGTCATGAGCCTCAATGATCCCTGGCATCTGGGCGATCTGGTCGCCTCCCACATTGACCTGCGGCTGGAGGACCGTCAGGCCATCCTGGAATCGGAAGACATCCAGGACAAGCTCGATATCCTCTATCGGTCCATGGACCGTCAGGTTCGGCTGCTGCAGATGGCCTCCCGCCTTCAGGCCGAGACCGGAAAGGAGCTGGATAAGATGCAGAGGGAGATGTTCCTTCGGGAACACCTGCATTCGATCGAAAGGGAACTGGAGGAGATCGGGGCCAGGCCGGAGGATGACGGGTTGGCTGAACGGCTGGAGGGGGCCGGAATGCCGGAAGCGGTATGGGCCAAGGTCCGTAAGGAATACGGGCGCCTGAAGCAGGGGCATGCCGTGGGTCCGGAGTCCGGGTACCTTAGGGCCTGGCTGGACTGTCTGGCCGACTTGCCCTGGAAGACGGAGGCGGTTCCTGACATTGACCTTCGGAAGGCCCGGGCCATCCTGGACTCCGAGCATTTCGGAATGGCGAAGGTAAAGGAAAGGATCCTGGAGCACTTGGCCGTCATGAAGCTGACCGGAAAGAACCGCGGCCCGATCCTCTGTTTCGTCGGCCCGCCGGGGACGGGAAAGACCTCCATCGGACGGTCGATCGCCGAGGCCGTCGGCAGGAAGTTTCACCGCATCAGTTTGGGCGGCGTCCGTGATGAGGCGGAGATACGGGGACACCGCCGAACCTATGTCGGTGCCCTGCCGGGACGGATCATTCAGGGCATCCAGGCCGTCGGGTCCCGGTCGCCGGTCTTCATGCTGGACGAGTTGGACAAGGTCGGTTCCGATTGGCGGGGTGACCCGGCTTCCGCCCTGTTGGAGGCCTTGGATCCGGAACAGAACGGGACCTTTTCCGACCATTACCTGGAAGTGCCTTTCGACCTGTCCGAGGTGATGTTCATCGCCACGGCCAATACCGTCGATTCCGTTCCGCCGGCCCTTCGTGACCGGCTGGAGGTCATTGAGTTTCCCGGATATGCCGAGGAGGACAAGGTCCGCATTGCCGTCAGGTACCTGATCCCCAAGGTCATCGCCAACTGCGGACTGAAGGGACGGCGGATTCGGTTCGGGATAGGGGCTGTCCGGAAAGTCATACGCAGCTATACCATGGAGGCCGGGGTGCGCAGCCTGGAAAGGGAACTGACGGCCATTGGCCGGAAACTGGCCAGGAGGCTGGCTGACCGGAACCCTAACCGTTCCGCCAGCCAGGCCGTGTCGATCGGGGAAGGGGATGTCGTCGGGTATCTCGGTCCGGAAAAAATCACCCCTTCGGTCATGGAGCTGGATGATGCGGTCGGTCGGGTAACCGGTTTGGCCTGGACCGGAACCGGCGGCGACATCCTGCGGATCGAGGCATCCGCCATGCCCGGCAAGGGACAGCTCCAGCTGACCGGACATTTGGGTGAGGTGATGAAGGAATCGGCCCAGGCGGCCCTGACCTGCGTGCGGTCATCGGCCCGCAGTCTTGGTTTCGCCCCTCCAGACAAGGACACGGACATTCACCTTCACGTTCCGGCCGGCGCCATTCCGAAGGACGGTCCATCGGCCGGGGCGGCCATGGCCACGGCCCTGGTTTCCCTCTTTTCCGGCCGTCCGATTCGGCGGAAGTTCGGGGTGACCGGGGAGATCACCCTGCGCGGCGACGTGTTGGAGGTCGGCGGAATCAGGGAAAAGGTTCTGGCGGCCCGTCGTTCCGGGCTCAAGGCGGTTGTCCTGCCCGAAGCCAACGCCAAGGACCTGTCCGAATTGCCGATCCCGGTCCGTCGGGGAATGAAATTTATCTTGGCCAAGAGGCTGGAGGATGTCCTGAAGGCCGTTTTGATGCCAAAGGGACGCTAAGACCATGGTCAGGCCGTCACCGGATCGGGTTTTTGTCGGGTTGGCGTTTGGGCTGCTGGCCATCGGTTTGGTGATGGTTCTTTCCGCCTCCGGCCCGATCGGTCACCAGAAATTCGGGGATGGGCTGTATTTTTTCAGGCACCAGCTGCTTTTCGGTTTTTTGCCCGGCTTGGCGCTGTTCCTGATCCTGAAAAGGATCGATTACCGCATCTACCGGCGGTATTGGCTATTTTTTCTGGTGGTTTCCCTGGTTTTGCTGATGCTGGTTTTCGTTCCCGGACTGGCCGGGGATTGGAGCCAGGCCCGGAGCTGGATAAGGGTTTTTGGCGTGTCTTTCCAGCCGGTGGAGGCGGTTAAGCTGACCTTCCTGATATTCATTGCCGGCTGGTTTGACCACTTGGGCAGGGAAAACCTGTCTGACCTAAGGCGGGGTTTCCTGCCGTTTCTGGCGGTTTTGGGTGCCGTGACCCTATTGGTCGGACTGCAGCCGGATTTCGGGAGCTTGGCGGTCATCGTCTGTTCGGTCACTGTCGCCTGGTTCGTGGCCGGAGCGGCCTGGTCCCACCTCGTTGGCCTGGTGACCTTCGGCATGGCCGGCCTGTTCCTGGCCATGAAGACCGCACCGTATCGGGCTGATCGGCTGTTGACCTTCCTGCACCCGGAGCTCGATCCCCTGGGGATCGGGTACCACATCAACCAGGCCTACCTGGCGATCGGTTCCGGGGGGTGGTTCGGACTCGGTCTTGGCCATTCCGCCCAAAAGCGGCTTTACCTGCCGGAGTCCTTCGGCGACTCCGTCTTTGCCGTCATGGCCGAGGAATTCGGCTTCGTGATGACCCTGGCCTTTCTGGCGGTGTTGGTGGCCGTCCTTTGGCGGATTCTCAGGGTCTCGTCGGCGGCCCCGGACGGTTTCGGACGGATACTGGCGGCCGGATTTTTCGGCTGGATATTTTTTCAGTCCGTTTTCAATATCGGTTCCATGCTTGGGCTGTTGCCGATCACCGGGCTGCCTCTTCCGTTCGTCAGTTACGGCGGGACGTCATTGGCGATCCTGATGGCGGCCTTGGGGGTGGTGGCCAACATCTCATCCGGGGCCGGTACCTGCCGGTCCCTTAGCCGTTAGCCCATGCGCATCGTTTTTGCCGGTGGGGGCACCCTCGGTTCCGTAACTCCGCTTTTGGCCGTGGCGGGGGAGATCCGCCGCCGTTGTCCCGGTGCCGAAATGCTGTGGGTCGGTACCGTGGGCGGGCCGGAGTCCGATCCGGTTCGGCGGGCCGGCCTTTCGTTCACGGCCATTCGGTCCGGTAAGCTGCGGCGCTACCCGTCAATCGATAACTTTTTTGACGTTTTCAGGATTATCGGCGGTTTTTTCCAGTCCCTGCGCATCCTGTGGGGGAAACGTCCGGAAGCCGTGGTCAGCGCCGGGGGGTTTGTTGCCGTTCCGGTCGTTTGGGCGGCCGCTCTCCTGCGGATTCCCGTCCATGTTCACCAGATGGACATCCGTCCCGGCTTGGCCAACCGGCTGTCGGCTCCCTTTACCCGATCGTTTAGCGTTGCCTACCGGGAATCGGTCCGTGATTTTTCCGGTTTCCGTCCTGTTTGGACCGGTAATCCGGTTCGGTCGGAACTGTTCGGGCGGACCAGGGTTCAGGCCCTTGATTTTTTTCGGTTGGACGGCAGTTTGCCGACCGTGTTGGTTTTGGGGGGAGGTACCGGGGCCATGACCCTGAATCGCCTGGCGATCAGGGCGGCCGTGATGTCGGACGGCCGGATCAACCTGGTCCATGTCACCGGCATGGGCAAGGGTTTGCCGGTGCCGGAGGGATCCGACGCGTACCGTCAATACCCGTCCCTGGACGTTGACCGGATGGCCTTGGCCTATGCCGTGTCCGATTTGGTGGTGACCAGGGCAGGCATGGGGACCCTGACCGAATTGGCTGCCTTGGGCAAGCCGACGGTCATTATCCCCATGCCGCATTCGCACCAGGAGGACAATGCCGAGCTGTTCCGGAAATCCGGTGCCGCCGAGGTGTGGCCGGAGGAATCGGTCGATCCGGACGGGTTTGCCGACAGGCTGCTGACGGTCCTGGCGGATCCGGTGCGGTTGGCGGGTTTGGGGGAGGGGATGAAAAGGATGAACCGTAACGATGCGGCCCAGAGGCTGGCCGAAATCATCCTGAAGTCCGCCGGTCTTCATCCGGTTTAGGCGGTAGGTTTTTGTCCCGGCGGTCGTTTCGTGCTAACATGGATCCTGAATGAACGGTCTCTTTATTGGCAACGGTTATGGTTCGTGAAAATCAGGTAACGCCGGAGACGATAGGGCGGGAGACGAAAGCGGCGGAAATTTTGGATTATGTCGTCCGTTTGGGCCTGGATTCCAGGAGGGAACAGGAAAAGGAGGGCGGGTCTTGGGTGAATGATCGCCTGAAGGACTTGCCGACACCGGCCCGCGAAAGGATCAGGCAGCGGGACAGGAGGCTTGTCGAATTGGGTTTGAGCGAAAGTCAGAGAGCCGAAATCCTTAAGGACGACATCGAAGGCGTCGAAACGACCTATGTCGATCAGCGTTTCGTTTTTGAGGGAGGTCAAAAGATCCTAAAGGACCAGTTCGGCAAGGAGTTGGTTCGGGAATGGACTGACGAAATTTTGGAGAACGTTGAATTGAGGATGGAAGATCTCGATCGGGTGGCCCGCCTTAGCTTTGACGCCAACGGCCTCAAGGCAATCAACGACCTGTCCACATCGCACGAGCGGGGTGACGAGTTCCTGAAGCGTATTGCGGAGGTGATCAGGAACGAGGATTGCGAGGCTTACCGCCTGCTGCGGGAAGCCGGTGCGTCCGAGGTCATACCGTTGACCGGGGGCGGGGACGAATACACCATTCTGGTCAGGGGCGATAGGCCGCTGGACATCGAAGGGCTTCGTCAGGCGGTAAGGTCTTACGAGGCGGCGGTAGCGGCCGTTGATTGCGGGGATCTGGTCGATTTTGGGGATTTGGGGGTTAAATTGCGGTTTTTGGGAGTCAGCCCGGAGGAGTACGGGAAGATGGACGAAACGGCCCGGTTGGAAATGGAAACACGATTCCGGGAGGACATTCCGGAAGGGTTTAGGATGCCAGCCAGCATGTCCGGCGGAGTCGAGACCCTTCAGCAGGGCCTGATGCTGGCCATTAACGACCCGCGTGACAAGAAACGCCTGAAGCCCGATGAGCAGGATTATGATGCGGCCCTCTCCAAGATCATGGGTGGACTTTGGGACGCTTCCGACAGGGAAATGATGGCGGTCAAGAAGGGCTTTAAGGCCCGTTTGGAATCAGCGGAAACCTCACCCGAGGAAAGGGCCCTTAGTCGGATTTTCAGCCGGAATAAGGCCGAACGGGAGGCCAGGAGACGGATAGAGGAACTTGAGAGGAAAGCTCGGTCAGCCGATGTCCTAACGGGCGAGATGGCTCGTCTGACGGCCATGCGCGAAGAGCTGGGTGACGGGGCCTTTGCCGAAGCCGTGGTTTCCCTGATGTCCAGATTCTAAGCCGAAACAGGCAACGAAATCGACTAACCCAAAAGACTATGAGCGAACAGGGCATCCCCCACATTACCTGCGAACACCTCCAGTCCCTGAAGGACGGGGACATGGAACATGTCGTGGTGGACCTGCGGGACTTCAACGAGTATGAGTCCGGCCACATCAGGGGGGCCAAAAGCTGTCCCCGTCGGGAATTGGCCGACAACATCGAAACCGTCGTTCCCGACAGGAAGCACAAGGTGGTTGTCATTATCGGCCCGGTTCACGAGCCGGAAATCGAGTCGATTCACCGCGAGCTTAGGGAAATGGGATACGAGAACATCGAGTTCCTGGCCGGCGGTTTTGATCGGTGGTGCGAAATCGCCCCCATGGAGATCGAGCCGGAACTGCTGGAGATGACTCCGGAGGAGGAGGGATTCGTCGGTGATGAGCTGACCGATGTCGATCCGGAGAAGTCCAACGACGAGCCGATGTATTGATTTCCGAGCATGAAAGCCGATTGCCGTTCCCGCACCCGTGAAACATTGGCGTTTCCCGAGGGGTTCTGGTGGGGAACCTCAACGTCCGCCCATCAGGTCGAGGGCGGAAACTCGAAAAATGACTGGTCCGAATGGGAACGCCAGCCGGGTCGGATCGCTGACCGGACGGTTTCCGGAAAATGCACGGACCACTATTCCCGTTACGGGGAGGATTTTGATTTGGCCAAATCGTTTCACCAGAACGCCCACCGACTGTCGGTCGAATGGAGCCGGATAGAGCCCAACGACGGGGAATGGGACTGGGAGGAGGTGGCCCATTACCGCCGGGTGATGGAGGCGCTGCGCAGTCGGGGAATGAGGGTGATGCTGACCGTTTGGCATTTCACCTTGCCGAAGTGGTTCGCTCGGCAGGGCGGGTGGGAGTGGTCAAGGGCTACGGATCGTTTCGTCCGCCTTACCCGACTGTTGGCCGAGGAATACGGCGACCTGGTCGATGCCTGGATAACCGTCAACGAGCCGGTCGTCTATCTCGGCCAATCCTACGGCATCGGCGTCTGGCCGCCGGGAAAGAGGAGTGCCGTATCGTCCCTTAGGGTGTTTTTCGCCCTGGTTGGGGCCCATCGGGCGGCTTACCGGACAATTCACCGTATATTGGATACCCCTGAACGGAAGGTATCGGTCGGCATTGCCAAGAATGTCATCACCTTCGAGACTTACCGTCCCCATGTTTTGACTGACGGAATTTTCGTTAAAATCGCCGATAGCGTCTTCAACCGCCAGTTCTTTTTCTGGAGCGGGTCGGAAAGCCATGACTTCATCGGCATCAACTATTATTTCAACAATCGGGTGAAATATGTCCCGACCGGGGTCAGAAATCTGTTCCACGAGGTCCATAACGAGAACCGCGAGCAGAGCGATTTGGGTTGGGAAATCAACGCCGAGGCCATATTCCGGGCAATCATGGGCATGTGGCGTTATCGGAAACCGATATACGTCACCGAGCACGGCGTGGCCAATGCCGACGATTCCAAGCGGCCGCGTCTCATAGTCAAGGCACTGCGGGAGGTTCATCGCGCCATTCGGGCAGGGGTTGATGTCCGGGGGTATTTTCACTGGTCACTGCTCGACAACTACGAGTGGTCGGACGGATTTTCCGGACGGTTCGGACTGATCGCCGTGGATTACGCCACCCTGGAGCGCACTCCCCGCGGTTCGGCCCGTGTCTATGGGGAAATTTGTAGGGAAAACGGCATTCCCCACTGTCTGCTGAAATTAACCGGACATGGGGTGGGGTGATGGGGGTGTGGGGTATGGCTGGAACGTAAAAGAAGAGGGGGCTGATCATGATCAGTCCCCCTTGTTTTGCGGCCGTTGTCTTATATTAAGAAATTAACCGCAATAATGTGGTAGCCTATCAGCAGCACGAAGGCCGCTGTAGCTGCCCGAAACGAATTCCAGGCAAATTTCACGTATCGGCTGGAGACAGCCAAAGCCGATACGGCAACCCCTGACAGAAATATTTTTACCGTCGGAAATGTCAGGCCACCACATTTTTGGCACCAGGCCATCAGCGGATTAACTTCCTCGAAACCATTCGCCAGGCTTATGTTGGTGAAGTGGATGTCCAACACCTGACAAGCCATGAATACCGCCGTCATGACGGCAATTTTGGTTTTTGCTGGCGGTTGCCATCCATTTTTTACGCTTTCGATTTTAAAAGACATTTTTCCCTCTTTTCCTCCCTTGCCTGTTTATTCGCAAGAGGACAGCATGCCATAAAATCATGACAGCGTCAAGGCCGGGGTGTATACTTATAAAGTATGAAAATCACCCTTTTCGGAGCCGCACGGGAAGTGACCGGTTCCTGTCACCTGATAGAGACGGACAGCGGGACCAGGGTGCTGGTGGATTGCGGCATGTTTCAGGGATACAGCGTTGCCCACCAGCTGAACGGGGAGCCGTTTCCGTTCGATCCCAGGTCCCTGGATGCGGTCATTTTGACCCATGCCCACATTGACCATATCGGTCGGTACCCCAAATTGGTTCGGGACGGCTTTGGCGGCCGGTGTTTCGTTACGCATCCCACCCGCCTGCTGTCCCGGCTGATGTGGCGGGATGCGGCCCAGGTAATGAAGGATGACGCCCGTCGGCACCGCCGGCCGCCGGCCTATACGCCCCAGGAAGTCGATCCGGCCTTTCAGACCCTGCACGGCATGGAATACGGAGTCAGGGTCAAGGTCAGCGACGGTTTCCACTTTACCTTCCGTGAAGCCGGACACATTTTCGGGTCGGCTTTCGTGGAGATCGAGGCGGACGGGAAGAGGCTGGTCATGTCCGGGGACATCGGCAATGACGACGTGCCGATCCTTCGGGATACGGCCCCTCGGCCGACGGCCGATGCCGTGGTGTGCGAATCGACCTACGGCGACCGGAACCACGAGTCGGTACGGGAGCGGTCAGGTCTCCTGAAGCAGGCGATCATGGACGTGGTGGGCCGGAAGGGAACTCTGATGATACCGGCCTTTTCCCTGGAACGAACCCAAGAGGTCCTTTACGAGCTGAACGGGATGGCGGAGGGTGGGGAGATCCCGCGGATTCCGATCTATCTTGACAGCCCCCTGGCCATCAAGGTTTTGCCGGTCTACCACCAGTTTCCGGAATACTACGACCGGGATGCGGCTGAACTGTCCAAAACCGACGATTTTTTTCGGTTTCCCGGCCTGCACATCAGTCGGGAAGCGTCCGATTCCCGGGCCATTGACTCGATCAAGCCCCCAAAGGTGATAATTGCCGGGAGCGGCATGATGCATGGCGGGCGGATCATGCGGCACCTGGTCCAGTACCTAGACGATCCCGAAAACATCCTTTTGGTGATCGGCTATCAGGCCGAAGGGACACTCGGTCGCCAGGTGACGGACGGGGCCAACCGGGTCCATATAGAGCACGAGGACGTGGATGTCCGGTGTGAGGTCCGGAAGATCAGCGGCTATTCCGCCCACGGCGATCGGGAAAAGCTGTTGCGGTGGCTGAAGGGGAACGGCGGTTCCGGCCGTCCGGCCAAGATCGTCCTCAACCACGGCGAATTGGGTGCTCTCGAAAACCTTGCCGACCATTGCCGAAAGGAGATCGGGGCGGAGGTCTTCATTCCCGGAAAGGGGGAGACGGTGGAGGTGTAGGCAAAATTCTCGGCGGCTCCCAAGCCCCAAACCCCCTCCCTCCGGGAGACTTACGCCTGAAGGGGGCTTAAGTGGAAGATATTTTTTTATATTTCCCCCAATGATTCCCCGACCGGATGCGTCGGTTCGGCCCCCTAAAGGGGGCCGAAGGCGGGTCGGTCCGCCGGTGCGGGACAACGGGGGTCGGGCCGGTTCACCCCCCTAAATCCCCCAATACTGGGGGATTTTTATGTCGTATGGATATCCCCCCATTCAACTTTGACATCCCCGCCTTTGGGTGATACCGTTCGTCTTACAATTCCCAACCGTCCCATATACCCCCTATCATCCTGGATAGAGGGTGATTGTGGCGTATGCCGGTCGGTTGGGTCATGAATATAAAAATTCCTCTTAAGCCCCCTTCAGGCGTAAGTCTCCCGGAGGGAGGGGGTTTGGGGGTTGGAACCGTCCTGTTTGGCGGTGGGGAATATGAACTTCCACCTGAAATCCAAATACCAGCCGAGCGGCGACCAGCCGGAGGCGATCGAGGCGTTGACCCGCGGGGTCAATGCCGGTTTGCGGTTTCAGACGCTTTTGGGCGTTACCGGTTCGGGTAAGACCTTCACCATGGCCAATGTCATTGCCCAGACCAACAGGCCGACACTGGTGATTGCCCCGAACAAGACCCTGGCCGCCCAGCTCTGCAACGAGTTTCGGGAATTTTTTCCTGATAATGCGGTCGAATATTTTGTTTCGTACTACGACTACTACCAGCCGGAGGCCTATCTGCCGTCCTCGGACACCTATATCGAAAAAGAGGCGATGATCAACCAGGAGATCGACCGGCTGCGGCACGCCGCCACCCAGGCCCTGCTCACCAGGCGGGATGTAATCATCGTCGCCTCGGTGTCCTGCATCTACGGTTTGGGGGCGCCGGAGATGTACAAAAAGATGTATCTGCCGGTGGCCGTGGGTCAGGCCATCAGCCGGCAGGAGATCATCCGTCACCTGGTCCAGACGCAATTCGAACGGAACGAGGCGGACCTGAAGCGGGGATCGTTCCGCAGCCGAGGGGACACCATCGAAATCATGCCGGCGGCCGAGGAGACGATCGTCAGGATCGAGTTGGACGGGGGAAAGGTGGGGGAAATCAGCCTGATCGATCCGGTCAGCCGCAAGACCCGGGAGAGGCCGGGGGAGGTATGGATATTCCCGGCCAAGCATTTCATCACTCCCGGTCCGGAACGGGAGCGGGCGGTTGCGGCCATCCGGGCCGAGCTCCGGGAGAGGTTGGCGTTTTTCCAGGAAAAAGGCCTGATGCTGGAGGCGGAACGGCTGGAGCGGCGGACCAATTTCGACCTGGCCATGCTGGTCGAGATGGGCTATTGCCACGGCATCGAGAACTATTCCCGCCACCTCTCTGGCCGCCGGCCGGGTGACCCGCCGGATTCGCTGCTGGCCTACTTTCCGGACGGTTTCCTGACGATCATCGACGAGTCCCACGTGACCGTTCCCCAACTGCAGGGGATGTACAGCGGCGATGCCGCCCGCAAGCGGAACCTGATCCAGTACGGTTTCCGCTTGCCGTCCGCGGCCGATAACCGGCCGCACCGGTTCGAGGAGTTCCTGGCCCGGGTGCCGCAGATCGTCTTCGCTTCGGCTACGCCCGGGGATTACGAGAGGGGAGCGTCGGGACAGGTCGTTGAGCAGGTCATCCGGCCGACCGGTCTGGTCGATCCGAAGGTTACGGTCCTTCCTGCCACGGAAACGGAAGGCTCTTCCGGCCAGGTCGATGACCTGATCGTAAAAATAGAGGGGAGAGTGAAGGCAAAGGAACGGGTTTTGGTGACGACGCTCACCAAGAAGATGGCCGAGGATCTGACCGGTTACCTGACGGAACGGAAGGTCAGGACCCAATACCTGCACAGTGATGTGGCGACGATCGATCGGGTGCGGGTGCTGACCGATTTTCGGCGCGGCAAATACGATGTCCTGGTCGGGGTCAATTTGCTTCGGGAGGGTTTGGACTTGCCGGAGGTGACGCTCGTGGCCATCATGGATGCTGACAAGGAAGGCTTCTTGAGAAGCGAGACGTCGCTCATCCAGACCATGGGACGGGCCGCCCGGAACGTCGGAGGGGAGGTCATCCTCTATGCCGACAGCCTGACCGGTTCGATGAGAAGGGCCATGGCCGAAACCGAACGGAGACGGGAGAGACAGTTGGCCTACAATCAGGCCCATGGAATCACCCCGAAGACCATCAGCAAGGCGATCCACGACATCATGGCCGGCCTGGAGAAGTCGGAAACGGCCAAGGCCAAAAGGATCCTGGCCCTGGAGGCGGCCCCGGAATCCGGCCGTCCGGTCGCCGAGATTATCGCCGAGAAAGAGAAACGGATGAAGGCTGCGGCCGAGAGGCTGGAATTCGAGCTGGCTGCCCTCTTGCGGGACGAAATCAAGCTGTTGGCAAGGGACCTTAAAACCAGGAGGACAAAAAAGACAAAAAAAATCGAGTCCAGCGAAGCGGGGCTGGACTCGAAAGGGTGAGATGAAGAGAAGCCATTTTGTCAAGATTATGCAGGACAAGATCACCATTAAGGGCGCGCGGGAGCATAACCTCAAGAACGTCTCCCTGGAACTGCCTCGAAACAAGATGATAGTATTCACGGGCCTGTCCGGTTCGGGCAAGTCCTCCTTGGCGTTCGACACTATTTTTGCCGAGGGCCAGCGGCGCTACATCGAATCCCTCTCGGCCTATGCCCGGCAGTTCTTGGGACAGATGAGCAAGCCGGATGTGGACGAGATCGAGGGGCTGTCCCCGGCCATCTGCATTGACCAGAAGGCCCATTCCGCCAATCCGCGCTCCACGGTCGCGACCATCACCGAGATATACGACTACCTGCGGGTGCTTTACGCCAGGATCGGAACCCCCTTCTGTCCGTCCTGCAACCAGCCGATCCGGAAGATGAGTGCGGAGGAAATGGTCGATTTCGTGACCGGGGAGGCCGTCAAACCGCCGGATGTCCCCAAAAAGGGGGTGAGCCCGGACGGTCCGACCAGGCGTCCGCAGAAGATTGAGGGGGCCGGGGAAGGGGAGGTGGTGATTTTGGCGCCGGCGGTCCGGGGACGGAAGGGGGAGTATCACCAGATGCTCTACGATTTCTATAACGCCGGTTTCAGCCAGGTTCGGGTCAACGGTCGGTTTCGGTCCCTGCGCACCCGATTGGTGCTGGACAGGAAAATGACTCATACCATCGAGTTGGTGATCGATCGCCTGCCGCTGGTCGAATTGGAGAGGGGGACGGACGGGCAGAAAAGGGACTGGCGGGGCCGGTTGGCCGAGGCGGTCGAATCCGGCCTGAAATACGGCGACGGGCTGATCGTGGCCGCCTACGGCAACGGGTCGGAACGGGTCCTGTCCTCCAAATTCGGATGTCCGGACTGCGGCTTCTCTTTTCCGGAAATAGAACCCCGCCTTTTTTCCTTCAACAGCCCCTACGGCGCCTGCCCGGGTTGCGACGGTTTGGGGGTGATCGGGTATTTCTCCCATGAGGAGTGTCCGGCCTGCCGTGGGGCGCGGCTGAAGTCGGAAGCCCTGGCCGTCCGGGTATCCGGAAAGAGCATCGTCGAGCTGACGGCCATGACCGTCGGGGAGGCCGTGAGGTTCACCGACAGCCTGGACCTGACGGCCCGGGAACGGGAGATTTCGGTCGGGATCATGAAGGAGATCCGGGGGCGGCTGCGGTTCCTGGACGATGTCGGCCTGCATTACCTGACGCTCGACCGGAAGGCCGGGACGCTTTCCGGCGGAGAGGCCCAGCGGATCCGGTTGGCCTCCCAGATCGGCTCGCGGCTGGTCGGGGCGCTGTATGTCCTGGACGAGCCGACCATTGGCCTGCACCAGCGGGACAACGAAAGGCTGATCGGGACCCTGAAGAAGCTCCGGGATGCCGGTAACACCATCATCGTGGTCGAGCACGATGAGGACACGATCATCGAAAGCGATTGGCTGGTGGATTTCGGCCCCGGGGCCGGCAAGCACGGCGGGGAGGTGATCGCCGCCGGTCCGACGGCCGAAGTCGTCGCCAGGGGTGAGACGCTGACCGCCCAATACCTGACCGGGAAGCGGCAGATCGCCGTTCCGGCCCAGCGGCGGGTCAGCGTCAGGGAAAGCCTGAAAATCGTCGGGGCCAAGGCCAATAACCTGAAGAACATCAGCGTGGAGGTGCCGCTGCGCCGCTTCGTCTGCCTGACCGGGGTGTCCGGTTCCGGAAAAAGCACCCTGATGAACGACATCATCCACGCCAGTCTGGCCAACCGGCTGAATCGGACCTGCCTGCCGGTCGGGGAGCATAAGGCCGTCCTCGGCCTGGAACATGTCGATCGGGTGGTGATGGTGGACCAGTCGCCGATCGGCCGGACTCCGCGCTCCAATCCGGCCACCTATACCGGGGCCTTCACCCCGATCCGGGACATTTTTGCGGCCACGGAGGAGGCTCGTGTCCGCGGCTATCGGCCCGGCCGTTTCAGCTTCAATGTCCCCGGCGGCCGCTGCGAGAACTGTGAGGGACACGGACTGGTGGCCATTGAGATGCATTTCCTGCCGACCGTCTATGTCACCTGCGATGTCTGCCGGGGCCGCCGTTTCGACCGGGAAACCCTGGAGGTGAAATACCGCGGGAAGAGCATCCATGATGTCCTGACCATGACGATCGAGGAGGCCTCCGCTTTCTTCGAGGACATCCCGTTCGTCAGCGACAAGTTAAGCGTCCTGAACCGGGTCGGTTTGGGATACCTGGAACTGGGCCAGTCGGCCACCACCCTGTCCGGCGGGGAGGCCCAGCGGGTCAAGCTGGCCAATGAGCTGGCCAAGCGGGGAAGCGGCCGGACCCTTTACCTTCTGGACGAACCGACCACCGGGCTGCATTTCGAGGATATCCGTCGTTTGCTGCAGGTACTGCAGGGTCTGGTCGATCGGGGCAATTCCGTCCTGGTGATCGAACACAATCTCGATGTCATCAAGGTCGCCGATCATGTGATCGATTTGGGTCCCGAGGGCGGGGAGGGAGGCGGCCGGGTGGTGGCCACCGGCACGCCGGAGGAGATCGCCAAATATTCCGAC
>JAFGIV010000009.1 GCA_016929435.1 Candidatus Uhrbacteria bacterium
CCCCCTCTCCCTTTGGGAGACTGCCGTAAAGGGGGCCGGACCGACGCATCCGGTCGGGGAATCATTGGGGGAAATATAAAAAAATATCCTCCACTTAAGCCCCTGAAGGCGTAAGTCTCCCGCAGGGAGGGGCATTGGGACTTTATGTGACCGTACCACAGTGGTATCATGGTTTGGTATGGGGAGAATCGGAAAAATCATCGACGCAGTCCTGTTCCTGGCCGTTTTGGGAGGGTTGGCCTATGGCGGTTACCGTTACCGCCACGATTTGGATGCCCTTTGGCGCCGCGGGGCCGCTGACCTCCTGCCGTGCCGGGTGCCGATCCGCTATTCACTTGACCGGTTCGATTCGCGGTTCGGGATCGACCGGGACGATTTTTTGGCGATCGTAGGGGAGGCCAGTCAGGCCTGGTCCGAGGCTGTCGGCCGTCCGCTTTTTGCCTATCATCCGGAAGGGGAACTCAAGATCAACCTCATCTACGACTACAGGCAGGAGGCGACCGACCGCCTCAGGAAAATGGGCCTTTCGATAGAGACCGGCCGGGAATCGTACGATCGCCTGAAGGCCGAGTATGAGGCAATGAAGGTTGCGGTAGGAACGGAACAGGAAGCCTACGAATCGGCGGTTGGGGACCTGAACCAACGGATCGCAGAATACGAGAGGGAGGTCGAATCCTGGAACCGTAGGGGTGGGGCCCCGACACCGGTACACGAACGGCTTCAGGCCGAGCGGCAGGCAATTCAGGTTGCCTCGGAAGGGCTGAACGCCCGGAACAGCCGCCTTAAGAAATCGATCGACGAGCTTAACGCCGTGATAACCGTCCTGAACAGGATGGCTTCCGGGCTTAACCTGACGGCGACCGAGTTCAACCAGACCGCCACGGCCCGGGGCGAGAGGTTTCAGGAGGGGGAATACGTTCGGGATCCGGACGGAACCAGGATTAACATCTACGAGTTCGAGGATCGCGAGATGCTCAAACGCGTTTTGACGCACGAGTTTGGCCATGCCGTCGGTTTGGAACACGTCCCCGACGAGCAGGCCATCATGTACGAGCTCAATTCATCGTCCGGAACGTCTCTTTCCGAATCCGACCGGCAGGCGATACGGGAAAGGTGCGGGGAGTAGGGTGCGGTATTGATTGTTTTTGGGAAAACCGGCAAGGTATTGTCCAGCCCATCGGGCTGCTTTTGTTTTCCGGTCCGTTTTCGGAAAACGGGCCAGAGGATTGACAGGCAGATTGTTTTGTGCTATTATTTCTCCTTAAGCCCTAAAATGGCTTATAAGGAAATATATGCATGAATTAGCTAAAAAATATCGAATGTTGTTAACAGTGAGACAATTCGTTTCGGTAAGGGCGGTTTCAACCCTGATTTTGGCTGTCTTTCTTTATTCTGGCCTAATCGAATCGGTTTCAGCGGCCAATTTAGGTGCGAATGCTGAAATTCCAGAAAAATTGGCTATTATAAGCCAAAATATTGAAGATGACAATTCCAAGGACGAGGAAAACGAATCGGATCGCCCCCTAACCATTGCCGAATCCCTGCTGGAAGTTTGCGAAAGCCGCGGTTATGGGGAGAAGTGCGCCGAAACCCTTTTGGGAATGGCCTGGAAGGAATCCAACTTTAAGGCTACAGCCGTTGGTGACGGCGGTAGGGCCCATGGTTTTTTCCAGATTCACTATAGGCTTCACCGCATTCCAGTGGAATGCACCCGGGACCTGACGTGTTCGGCCAACTGGACAATTGACTACCTGGAAAGGAACGGGTACCCGAGATACGAGACCTGGGCCATCCAGTGCCATAACGGCTGTGCGGTCAACAACGGCTACGCCCAATCGGTTCAGAGGCACGGCAGCCGGCTGTGGGCAAAGGAAATGGGGGAGAACGGCCGTCTTGTCGCCAAGATCGGGGAATAACGGGACTCACAGGAAAAAAGACGGACATCACGGATGTCCGTCTTTTGTTTCGGGGGTTTTTGCCCCACCTACCGCAACGCTATACCCAAATCCTTGGCAATGCTTTCGGCTGCATTGGGGTCCAGTTTCCACAGTTCCTCCAGTTGCCGGCTGGCCAAATCCAGGTTTCCGGTCTTGATGGCCGCTATCGCAAAGGCGGCCTTTGCCAGGGTGGATTTCGGGTAGTATTGGGTGATATCGGAATAGTACCTGGTGATTATCGGCCGCGGTTCGCCGGGTTTCATGAGATCCGGGTAGTCGGACATGTTTCGGAGGTCCTGGCCAATGCCGTAACCCACATCCAGGGCTTTTTGAAGTTCGGCTTCAGCGGCGTCCATGTCCCCCTGCATGGCCCGGATGGCCGAGCGGCGCATCAGCACCCGACCGTCGGTATAGGCGTGGCGGGAGACGGATAGGGCCTGTTCCATGTAGTCCCAGGCCAGTTCAAGGTTTCCTTTCAGCATCTCGATCTCCGACAGTTCCTCGTATCCCTCCGGTCGATTCGGGGCGATCTTGATGGATTCCAGGCCCAACTCCCGGGCCCGGACCAGGGCATTCGGGTCATAGGTCCCGAGTTCCCGGTAGGCATAGGCCGAGGCCAGGAGGGACTTGAAGTTATCTGGTCGGTTGGCCAGGGTCAGGTCCATCTGTTCGGTCCCGAAAACCACCAGGTCCCTGAAGGCGTCCCGGTCGACCTGCTGGCTTTCGGAATAGTTCTTCAGGCGGCTCATCATGTTGAAGTTGATGTCGTGGATGACAAAGGTCGGTTTGGCCAGCCTTTTCCGTAGGGCCTCGACAGTCTGGTCCGGATATCGATGGTAACCGGCCATGATGCGGTTGTAGTCGACAGCCTGGTCATAGGGCCGCCAATTCAGGGTCCAACCCAGGATCAGGGCAACGGATGCCGTGAACACGATTGCCGGAAGGTCGGATGGGGGGTTTCCCCCGCGGACGGACCGCCGGCGGTCCTGCCGTGGCAGGCGGGTTTCCGGTTCGGGTTCAGGGGCGAACCGGCGGTCAGACAGCCCGACCGTCATGGCCAATACCATCCAGAAGACGATTGAGGCGTTGGGGGTATCAAAGGCAAAGAACAGGGCGAACATCTGTGCCGCAACGGCAGCGGCGGAAAGGAGGAATACGGCCTTTTCGCCGGCGCTGTTCGTCCGGCGCAGTTCCCGAAGAGGCCGGTAGAGGGCCATGGCCCAGAGGAACAGGTAGGCCAGGAAACCGACCGCTCCGGTGCCGATCAGGATGTCAATGAATTGGTTGTGGGTCCGGTCATACCAGTTCTGGCTAAGGGCCGAATCTTTGGTGGAGTCGATGTGCCTGTCCAGGATGTTGGCGTAATTCTCCAGCCCCCGACCCAATATCGGCCGTTCCTTCCATCCGGTCAGGCCCATGCGCCAGAGGCTCAGGCGGTCACTGCCGAAATCGTGGTAAAGGATCCGCTGTATCGGCTGCGGGAAATGGGCTTTCCCCCACTCCTTTCCCGGTTCCGTGAATCGGACCAGGCCGATCAGCCCGGCGGCGACCAGGCCGACGGCAATCAGGGAAAAGCCGGCCAATACGGCCCGGCGGCGGTTTTTGGCGATCAGCAGCAGGTAGCCGATCGCCATGGCGACCAGGCCGAACAGCATGGCCAGCAGGGCGCCGCGGGTGGCGGTTTCCACGATCACGACCGCATGGATCAGGAAGGAAACCAGATACATGGCCCGGGAAGGCCATCGGGAGGATCGCGCCGCCAGCATCAGTGCGATGAAGACGTGCGGCAGGACATAGTAGGACAGGTAGATGGCGTTGCCCAGGGTCGATTCGATGCGGTATCCGGGTGCCCGGTTGACCGTCAGTTCCAACAGGCCGATCGCCCCGACCAGCAGGCAGGCAAAATTGGAGCCAGCCAGGAATACCCGCCACTCCTTCCAGGTCTTGAGGGTGGAGGAAAGGACCAGGAACCAGAGGATCCAGTGGGAGACGTTGAGGATACCGGACATCCTGTCCCGGCTTGACCAGAAGGAAAGGCTGGGGTTCAGGCTGAACGGTAGGGTGAGCAGGAGAATCGCCAGCCAGGACATGGCGGCAATGACCAGGGGGTTTCGCCAGTTCGGGCGGTATTTGGCGTTACCGGCCGCCAGCACAGCCCAAACCGCCGCCATCACCAGCGTCAGCCACTGGAAAACAGAGGCCTTCATCAGGACCGATCCGCCTAAGGCCTTTGATGTGAGAAGGGGAGTGAGAAGCACCAGTCCGGCCAGGACGGCGATCAGGTAGAAGCCCAAAGGCTTGCGTTCTTGAGCAGGCATAGCTTGAACATGAGACAAAAAACCAAAACGAAAAGGTTTCTAACATGATACCAAACCTCGGGCGTTTTGGCTGTTTTTCCCCGTTGCCCCTCCCAGTCTCCGCACCGCCCCAACCCCCAAACCCCCTAAATACTCCAGACCCCTAAATCCCACTTCGGGGGACTTTACCCCCCTAAATCCCCCTGATAGGGGGATTTAGGGGGGGGGCGCTGGGGGCTTGAGAGGAAGATGTTTTTTATCGGCCTTCCCCCCTAAACAGCATGGCAACGGTCTTCAGGGCGATTTTCAGGTCAACGGCCGTTGACCGGTGTTTCACGTACCACAGGTCATAGGTTAGCTTTTCGGCCGCATCCCGGATTGAGGCACCGTAGGGGTAGTTGATCTGGGCCCAACCGGACAGGCCGGGGCGCACCAGATGCCGGAGACCGTAATAGGGGATTTGCCGCTTCAGTTCCTCCACGAACGCCGGCTGTTCGGGTCGCGGCCCGATCAGGCTCATTTCCCCCCTAAGGACATTCCACAGCTGGGGGATTTCATCCAAGTGGGTATGCCGCAGGAAACGACCGAATCCCGTTACCCGCAGGTCGCCCTTTTCCGCCCAGCGCGGGCCGTCGTTTTCGGCGTCAGCCGTCATGGACCGGAATTTGACCAGGCGGAACGGCCGTCCGTGCCGACCGATCCTTTCCTGGACGAACAGGATCGGTCCCGGTCCGGACAGTCGGACCCCAAAGGCGATCAGGATGGATACGGGAAGAAGGACGAGGCCAGTCGCCAATGCCCCGATTGCCTCTACCGACCGCTTCGCCAGCTCGTATTCCGGCTTGCGGATGTCGGGGAATCCGGCCAGAAACCAGGACAGGTCCTGCCCCTCGGCCCTGATCCGCTGCTGGTACTCCTCGTTGAAGGTAACGGAATCGACGATTCTGATTCCGGCCATGGCCAGGTCATAGGTTTCCGGCGGCAGTCGGGGCCAAGCCTTCTCGCTGACCACCACGGTCTCGGCCTGGAGGTCCTTGGCCAGGGTCAGGAGCCCCGGTTGGTTCAGGAGACAGGTGGCCACCACCCGAAATGGTCCGAAGGGGTCAGCGGCCAGTTCGTCGGCCAGCATTCCGGTCTCGTCTTCCGCCTGCAGGATAATGACCGGCCGCCGCAGGTTGCGGGACAGGAAGATCCGTCCGGCCAAGTGTCGCCACAGGACGAACAGCGGCAGGAAGGACAGGAGATGCAGAAGGAGGACGGTTTTCGGCGTGATGCCGAAGACGTTGAAGATGTAGAAAAATGCCGCTCCCAGCAGTCCGGCAAAGGCAGAGAAGCGGATCAGGCCCTGCAGAAAGGCCAGGCCAAGGCGCAGGCGTTTGAGGGAATAGAAGCCGTCGATGTACAGCACCAGCAGCCAGATCAGGTGCATTAGGCTGAAACCCCAGAATTGGCCCTGCCAATACGAAACCGGTTCCGGCACTCCGCGCAGCCAGAGGGCCGCGGTCAGGGCCAGGTACATGAGGGCCACATCCCCGATTGCCAAGATTAGTTTTCGGTGCTGATTGGTCATAGATTTTATAGGCCCTTAAATTCCTGTCGTCCCCCAGACCCCTAAATCCCCCTTCGGGGGACTTATTTGGCGGCATCTCCCGTTACGGCAGCTTGTCGAGGGATGATGGGTTTGTTGGGGGTCCGTAAACCCTCATCGTCTCCGAAACCATCCTCTCTTCCGTGAAATCCCGCAATACTTTTTCCCGCAATTTTTGTCCGGCGGTGACGGCGATTTCGGGATTTTCGGCCAGCCGGACGATTTTTTCGGCGAGTTCGTCCTCATTTTCCGCCAGCCATCCGTTCACCCCATCCTCAACCAGTTCCGGTACCCCACCGACCGGTGTGGCGATTGCCGGCACGCCGGCCAGCCCGGCTTCCAGGAGGATATAGGGAAACCCCTCGAATCGGGAAGTGAGGATAATGGCCCGGAAGGCCGGGATGACCGTTTCCGGGTTCCTGACCTCCCCCAACCAACGAACCGTGTCACTGACGCCAAGTTTTTCGGCCAAACGCTCCAGTTTTTGGCGGTCCGGTCCCTTGCCGCCAATTATAAACAGAAACTCGCGTTTTGACACCCCCCTGATTTTCCTTGCCGCCCGAAGCAGCATTTCCAGCCGTTTGGCATAGTCCAGCCGACCGACGGTCCCGAAGACGGTTTGTTCCCGGTCTTTTTCGCCAATCATCCGGAAGACGGTTTGGCGGGCAGCGGCAGGGGAAACCGAATCAGTTTTTTGTTCAATGCCGTTGCGGATGGTGACCCCTGTTTTTCCTGACAACAGGCGGTTTCTTTCGGCAAATTCCGCATCGTGTCGGCAGACGAATATCACCCGGTCGAACATTGGCAGGAACAGCCGCATTGCCAGGCGATAGACAAATTTGGCCCTGAACGGTCCTTTCCACCCCGGATGCAGGGCGGAAAGTCCGTGAACCGTGAAGACTGTTCGGGGTCGTTTTTTCAGTCCCCAGACAGCCAAAATGCCGGGGAGGGTGTTGGAGCTGTGAAAATGGGCAATGTCCGTCGGGTTTTCCCTTAGCTCTCGCTTCATTCCAGAGATAAAAAGCAAGGTGGAGAGGGGGTTCCATGACCGGCGCAGGGACCGGAAAACCACGGTTCGGATGCCCGCTCCGGCCGCCTGTTCGGTCAGCCAGCCGGTTCCGCCGGTCGCCACGGTTACTTCGTTCCCTCTGGCCTTGGCTTGCCTGGCCAGGGAGAGGACGTTGGTTTGGGCACCGCCGCGGTCAGGGCGGGTGATGAGGTAGAGGATTTGCATTTTTTCACGAAAACATCAAAAATATTATAGCATAACGGCGATTTTTGGGGTTGGCGGTAAATAGATTTTTATGATAAACTCGAACAAATATAATATTTATAAAATGTTTGGAAGCAAAGTCAAAAAATCGTCAGGCGATCAGGTGGTCGTCTATGAGCCCGACGTCCGCACCAAGGACGGTTTTTTCCGTAGTTTGGGAGTGATGGCAACTAATATCGTCTCTTCCAGGGAGCTGATCTGGCAGCTTTTCGTCCGGGACTTCACGGCCGTTCACCGCAAGTCGTTCTTGGGCATGGCCTGGGTCGTCATCGGGCCGGTTTTCGGCATCCTGTCCTGGGTGTTCATGAACGCCACCGGTGTCCTGAATCCGGGCGATGTCGGCATCCCGTATCCGGCCTATGTGCTGTTGGGGACGACCTTTTGGGGGCTGTTCATGTCCTTCTACCAGATGTCGGCGGAGACCCTGAACGCCGGGGCCGGTTTCATCATGCAGGTCAGGTATCCGCACGAGGCCCTTTTGGCCAAGCAGATCATGCAGGCCCTGGCCAATTTCCTGGTCAGCTTCCTGGTCATCTTGGCCGTCCTGCTGGTTTTCCGGGTAATTCCCAGCTGGAAAATCGTCCTTTTGCCGGCCATGATCCTGCCCATGCTTTTCCTGGGGGCCGGTATCGGCCTGTTCATCTCGACCGTTGGGGTGGTGGCCGTGGAGATCCGGAAGATTTGCGACCTGTTTTTGGGGATGCTGATCTTTTTCACCCCGATCATCTATGCCGGTTCGGCGGCCGGAGGGTCTTTTGCCGCCATTGTGCGGTGGAACCCCCTGACCTACCTGGTCGGCGGGGTGCGGGATGTGGTGGCCTATGGCCGCATGGATAACCCGATTGCCTACGGTTGGGCGGCCTTACTGGCCTTCATCCTGTTCGCCGTCTCCTGGCGGCTGTTCTATGTATCGGAGGAGAAGGTCATCGAGAAAATGATTTAGCGGTTGATATGGATAGCGATGTTGTTATTAAAGTGGAGGGATTGAGCAAGAAGTTCTGCCGGAGCCTGAAACGCAGCCTGTTTTACGGCAGCTTGGATATCGCCCGGAACATGCTGGGGATTCCCTACGACAAGAACAGGCTTCGTTTGGCGGAGTTTATGGCCTTGGATAATGTCAGCTTTGAGTTGAGGAAAGGCGAGGCTTTGGGTATAGTCGGTCAGAATGGATCGGGTAAGACTACCCTTTTACGACTTATTAATGGCATTTTTCCCCCTGATAATGGAAAAATAACGGTTAGGGGGAGAATCGGGGCTTTAATAGCGGTCGGTGCCGGTTTTCATCCGAACATGACCGGACGGCAGAACATTTACCTGAACGGGACGATTTTAGGGATGAGCCGTAAGGAGATTGACGAGAAGATCGGGGAAATCATTGCCTTTGCGGATATCGGTCAGTTTATTGATTCGCCCGTTTCTACCTACTCGTCCGGCATGACGGTGCGGTTGGGGTTTGCAATTGCCATCCACTCATCCCCGGATATCCTTTTGATCGACGAGATTTTAGCGGTGGGTGACATGAATTTTCAGAATAAGTGCATGTCAAAAATCGCCGATGTCATGGCTCATGGCGCCAGCATCATTTTTATCAGTCATCAGATGTTGAACATACAAAAGATTTGTACGAAAGGTTTGCTGATGGAACATGGGAAAGTGGTGAAATACGGTGATGTCAGTCAGATCATCGATGAATATTACAAACAAAACAGCAGCGGTTCAATTTTGAAGGAAGAAGAGAAAAAAAAGGAAATTGTCGGCAGTACCGGAATTACCTGTAAGAGCTTCAAGATTTTTGATTCCAAAGGAAAGGAAACGAGGGGGTTTGGAATAGGTGACGACATCGTTGCTGAGTGGTCATTTAACATTACAGAACCCCTTGAGGACGTTGTGGTGCATTTCAGCATGGCCGATGGACCCTATACCTATAATGGCTATGTTTCCTCGTATGATGGCCTGAAGATCAAGAGACTTGACGACAAGACGATTATTCGTTTGATAATCAGGAATGTTCGTTTGGCTCCGGGAAATTATTCGGTCAGCATCGGACTTTGGGACAAAAATTTTATAGGCAGTTATTTTTGGGATTACGAATCGACCGGCATTATAACGATCAACGCCAATAAGCGACTCCAGGGTCGGTTTGAGTTTGAACATCAGTGGGAGATTGGGGTGGCAGAATGATTTTTTGTGCCCGTATTATGGACCTGATCGAGGTCAAGAAGATTCTTCGGCGGAGAATGATAATAAGCAGATACGACTATCTGCTTATTTGGGGACACGGGTTGCAACACAGGGATGAAATACTTAATTTGTTGCGTCAGGATGAAGATATCGAAATTTTGAAGATAATAAAACATCAAATTAACGACATGGTGCGGTTCGTTGATGTCGTCTACTCGTATGATTACGCCCCAATTGAGCACCTTAGGGGTAAGACCAAATATCTTTTGGATACGGTTCCTGAAGTGATTTTCGTATTCTTCAGGAATTTGAACGCTGAGGAATCATTTGTCGGAGAAGGGGAATTTCGTCATATCGAGTGTCGAAACATCAAGAGACTCAAGGAGACGATTAGGGATTTGTATAATCCCAAGACCTGCGGTAAGAGGACCGAACACCATGTGGTTCATGCATCCGACAATGAAATGCAGACGGATGTGATGTTGAAATACCTTGGGTTTGAAAGTGGCACAGGTGTTTTTGCTAGGCCGAATTTTGTTGTTGACGCTCCCTATCACTTGGCGTCGTTTCGAGTTTTTGAGTTAAAAATCGTTTCCATCGATAAGGTAATATGTTGGATTCCGCATAGGGAAAATGGTCAAATCAATCCAAGGCCTGTTTCCATTGAGGAAACACCTCATTATAAAGCCTTATCCGGTCATGATGAGGAATACAAAAAGTATTTTGAGGAGTACGGTGGAATTTTGTTGACTGATGATCAATATTTGGAAAAGTTACGAAAAATTTACGGTAACATTTCTTATTTGACTGGTGAATATGCGACAAATTACATAATTGCTAGAGAAGTTGAAGACGACAAATTTTATATTTTGGATGGAACACATCGAATCAGCTCCCTAAAGAAGAGCGGAATCGACAAGATTGTAATAATGATCGCGAGAATATGAAATCATTCGAAAAAATAGCTCTGGACGATTTTTTTGTGGAGTTATCCGATGAGAAATATGTCATCGTTAAATTCCCGGGCACTTTCCCCGATTATCTTTCAGGATCTGATGTTGATTTGTATTGTCTTGACATGAAGGCAACGGTGAATAAGCTGCTTTCGGTTAGCAACAGATATGTCGAGCATGGTTATCGGGTAGTCGTCTCAACCAAAGAAGACGGGGGGGTTTATATCGATTTTTTTGCACCTGAAAACGAAAGGATCGATTTCCGTTTCGACCTTCACCAGTCATTGCCGAATTTCGAGAGGGTTCATGTTCGCCCCGCTTATTTCTTCAGTATCTTGGAGAATAGTATATCCATTCAGAGAGACGCACAATCGGGTAAATATGATCTTTATTTGCCGTCAAAACTCGACGATTTGGTTTTGCGATATATTGAATACATAGAGTGGTACGAGCGGCGACCGGACAAGATAAAGCACCTTGACTATATCCTGGAAAAAATTGGAAATGATCCGGATTTGAAGAAGTTTTTGGATAAATTGCATTTGTATACCAAACCTAAACTGCTAGATGTGCCGCCGGATACTCACTTTGGCCGAAGCATTCTTGCCGAATATAATGAAAAAAATAAAGAAACAAGAAAGGAGGTTGCAGATTTGCGACAGATGATTGAGAATTTTAATCGTCACCTCGATGAAATCAATAGGAATATTGAGGTAATGAGGGCCTTTTTCTTGGATTCCAAACCCTATACGGTAGGGAAATTTATCTTGACCCCGTTTATTCTTGTCAAAAGGGCCATCAGAAAGATGGGGAAGATAATTTTAGGTTGAGAGAATCTATGTTTTTCCAACCGTCCGTCGATAAGAGAACCTTTCCAATTTTGGAGGTCGGTCCGGGAGCCCTGCCGTTCGAACTGTCGGATGTCTGGCTTGACATGAAATTCGGCGATGAGGATCAGGTGGCCCAATCCGGGCATTCCCGACCGGCGAAAGGGAAACCGTTGGTTTACTATGATGGCGGACGATTTCCGTTTCGGGATAAGGCGTTCGAGTACGTGATCGCCTCCCATGTTCTGGAACATGTCCCGTGGGATCGGGTGCCGCTGTTCATTTCGGAGTTGGAGCGGGTGGCATCGGCCGGTTATATCGAATTGCCACGCTGGGAATATGAGATGATCAATGACGTCAACGAACATCTTTTGACCGGGGATGTTCGGGATGGGCGGCTCCATCTCTATAGGAAGGGTGAAAGGCACGATTACGGGTTTTTTACGAAGGCCCTTTTGGAGAGAAGTCGGGAATATCGGCAATATGTCGCGGCGGAGAAGGAACTCTATTTCTGTCGGATCGAATGGGAAGGCAAGGTTCTATTTGAAAGGCATGAGACCGGTTATCCTGTGACCGATGGTCCGGAGGCGATTGTTGCGGCCCTGAACGAGGATTTTGCCCGGCTCGACCTGTCACCGGTCACCCCACAACAGGTCATCGCACAAGAATGCCGGAAGTTTTGGAGAAGGGGACTCGCTTGCCTCAAGCGACGGATCGGTCAGCATCTTCCGGTTACCGCTAGCAGTTTGACGGTTGGGCGTCAGGCGATCGGGTTCGGAAAAATTGCGGATATGATGATGTGCCCTGTCTGTGGCGGGTCGATTGGCGGCGATTACCGATGTGAACAGTGCGAGTTTCACTTTCGACGTGAGGGCTTGGAGTATATTTCCCATTATCCTCCATTATGAAAACAGAAAGTGCGGCGACACCATCAATTGACGTCATAATCCCAGTCTACAACGGCGGGCGTTTTGTCGGTGATGCCATCAATTCGGTGGTTGAACAGATCTACCCGGCAAACAGGATAATTGTCGTAAACGACGGTTCGACCGACAACACTGAAGCGGCGGTTTTGGAGATAAGGGAAAAATCCAAGATCGAGATCGTTTATGTTAAAAAGGACAATGGCGGACCGAATTCAGCCAGAAATTCCGGATTGGAATTGGCTAAAAGCGGGTTTGTCGCCTTTCTTGATGCCGACGATTGTTGGTATCCCAATAAGTTGGAGAGACAAATTGCCAAGTTCGGTGAAGGTGATGGCAGATTGGGTGTCGTTTATTGCGGATATTCTCTCATTGATGGTGACGGGAAACCGTTTTTCGGCATCCCGATCATTGAAATCGACGAAACCATGAGGGGGCAGGTTTTCAGGAAATTGCTGCGTAAAAACATGATCATCGGAAGTGCCAGTGGGGTTCTGGTGAGGCGGTCATGCTTCGAGACGGTCGGCCGGTTCGATGAAAGTTTGAGGGTGGGCGAGGATTGGGATATGTGGTTGAGGTTGGCGAAGGAGTTCAAATATGATTTCGTGAACGAGCCACTGATTAAGATAAGGAGACATTCGGACAATGCCCAAGCCGATGATCTGCATGTTTTCCGAAACTTGATTCGATTTTATGATAAGTGGGCCTCCTTGGTTCCGGCTTCCGGCGATGTGCCGGTCGGTTGGGCAAAGACCCTAAGCGTCGCGGTTCTGGGGCGTTTTCCGGCCGGTGACTTCCTGACAATCCTAATCGGCGGATTATCCGGTAAGTCTCGTCGGAGGATGTTTCGATTGACTTTCGGATCAGTTAGGCTGTTTTTGTCTTTTGCCGCCGCCTATTTGTCGCTGAGGGGGGTTCTTTCCGGCCTGTCCATTTCCGTTAAGTCAGTCTCCCGATTTTTTGGGGACATCGGTCTGATTTGTTTCGGTAAGTATGCAAAAAGACAAGATTAGCGTCATAATGCCGGTCTATAACGCCGCTGATACGGTGTCCGAGACTTTGGACAGTCTTTTGGTCCAGACCTACGGGAATTTTGAGGTTTTGGCCGTTGATGACGGATCCACGGACAGTTCCAGGGATATCATCCGGAAATATGCAGCCGAAGACGGCCGAATCAGGTTGATTGAGCGGGAGACAAACGGCGGAGTGGCGGCGGCCATCAATACCGGTTTGGGGTTGGCTGACGGGGAATTCATTGCCCGTATCGATGCCGACGATTTGGCGCGTCCGTACCGTTTCCAAAAACAGGTGGATTTTTTCCGACAACATCCGGAGGTCGGGATTTTAGGAGGGGGGTATGCGCCGTTTAGGGAGGACGGAACCGGTTTTGAGGCGTTTCATCCGACGGATTGCTTGGAGTTGGCTTGGCGGTTCGTCACCAACACCTATTTCTGCCATCCGTCCGTGATGTTCCGACGGGGGGTTTTTGAGGCAATGGGGGATTACCCGAAAGTGGAAGCCGAGGATTTTGCCTATTTTTCCGAAGCGATAAAACTGTTCCGTGGCGCCAATTTGCCCGAAATTCTGATTGACTATCGCGAGTCACCGCAGAATCGTTCCAATTCCGCGGCTGACCGGATTGCCAAGAGCGTAAGGGTTCAGGCCCGGAGGAATTACGAGTATTATCTTGGTCCCAAGGACGGAAATTTCGAGCTGTTTTTTGCCTATCAGCACGATCGCAGGCTGACCTGGCGTGATTGGATAAAGATAGAAAAGATTAATTGCACTATCTTGAACAAACTTGTTAAACAGTGTAAAATCAGCAGGTGTTCAAAGTCCTTCTTAACGCTTCGTATGAGGATCGTTTTTGAGGGATTTCAGAAAATATTGAGGTAAAATTTACTTATAAAGATTATGGTGTTGTCCGACAACAAAAGGAAAGTAGCCGAAGGGTTTGACGGGATCGCCCATCTCCGCGATCGAATGTTGAAGAGGAATCGTTACTATTATTGGGAATTGGTGCGTTTTTTTCGATATAACATCCCGAGGGGTAGTCGAGTCATGGAAATAGGATGCGGTATCGGTAATGTTTTGGATGCTTTGCAACCAGCGTATGGTGTTGGGGTCGATATTTCTGAGAAGATGATCATGGAGGCAAGAGAACGCTATCCAGGCTTAATTTTTTATCAAATGGATGCAGAGAACCTTGTTTTGGAGGAGAAGGAATTCGATTTTATTGTTGTTTCTGACACTTTAGGTTATTTGGAAGACATTCAGAAATTTTTTGGGGAGATTCGGCGATATGCCGGTCCGGACACTCGGGTTATTTTGACTTATCACAATTTTTTCTGGCAGCCGATTATTAAATTGGCTGAATGGCTGCGTCTGAAGATGAAACAGGAAAAATTGAATTGGTTAAACGAAGACGACATCAGCAATTTATTGTATTTGGAGAATTTTGAGATAATTAAGAAAGGCAATCGAATATTGTTTCCCAAACACATCCCTTTAATTTCTTACCTGTTTAATAAATACGTTGCCAATTTGCCGTTACTTAATCGGTTGTGTCTGGTTCATTATGTGGTCGCCCGAAAAATTGAACCGATTACGGATAAGAATCGCCTCTCGACGACCGTAGTTATTCCAGCACGGAACGAAAGCGGCAACATCGAAAACGCCCTTAAGCGGATGCCGCAATTTGGCCGCCACATGGAGATAGTTTTTATCGAGGGTAATTCCACTGATGATACTTTGAACGAGATTAAGCGGGTCTGTGACCTATATAAAGACCGTTGGGACATCAAATACGCTGTCCAGGACGGTAAGGGTAAGGGGGATGCGGTTCGAAAGGGGTTTGCCATGGCCCGGGGGGACATTTTGATGATTTTAGACGCTGACTTGACTGTTCCGCCGGAAGACCTGCCCAAGTTTTATGACGCCATCGTTACCGGTAAGGGGGAGTACATTAACGGTTGTCGGTTGGTTTACCCGATGGAGGATGAAGCGATGCGCACCTTGAACGTTATCGGTAATAAGTTTTTTTCAGTGATGTTTTCTTATTTGTTGGGGCAACGGCTGAAGGATACTCTTTGTGGAACAAAAGTTTTAACGCGAAAAAACTATCAGAAATTGATTGCCAATCGAGGTTATTTTGGGGATTTTGACCCGTTCGGCGATTTTGACCTTATTTTCGGTTCGGCCAAACTGAACCTGAAAATTGTTGAGGTGCCGATTAGGTATAAGACGCGGGAATACGGTGACACCAACATTTCTCGCTTCACACACGGTTGGCTTTTGCTGAAAATGGTCATTTTCGCCATGAATAAGATTAAATTTATATAGAGATAATGGGTGATATCTTAAAAAAACATAGGGAGACCTGGAGGCACAAGAAAATCCTGAGGGACATCTATCGGGACTGGTATGCGATGATCGTTGGGGATTTGAGCGCCGGTAAACAGATAACCGTAGAGCTGGGTTCAGGAACCGGTAACCTCAAGGAATTCAAGCCGGACATTGTTTCGTCGGACGTTGATCCCTGTGATTGGTTAGACATGAATTTCGATGCCCATGAGATGCCGTTCCATGCCGGTAGTGTCTCAAATATTGTCATGATTGACGTGTTGCATCATTTAGCCGATCCAATTAGGTTCTTTCATGAATGTGAAAGAGTTTTGGAAAAGGGTGGACGTATAATTTTGCTTGAACCATACCCGTCCATCGTTTCCTGGTTTGTTTATAAGTTTCTTCATCCTGAGCCGTATTTGGCGAAAATTGACTATTTTGGTCGGACTGCGGTTGAATTAAAAACAGACCCTTGGGATGCTAATGTGGCCGCACCATTCATCATTTTCTATGAGAAGGAACAACAGTGGCATGATGAGTTTGAGAAAAGTTTTAGGATAATTACCAAGAGAGAGATGAGTTTTATTTTATACCCTCTTTCTGGTGGTTTCGAATATCCCTCGTTGGTGCCTGAATTTGCAATTTCATTTTTTGTTTGGATGGAGAAGATGCTTCGACCACTACGGAAAATAATGGCTTTCCGCTGTTATATCGTCATTGAACGAAAATAATTATTTCTGAATCAGAATTTACATGTATAAGATACTTCTTCTCGCTAGTGTCGGTATCAATGTTTTCGCTCAGGTGATGCTTAAGTTGGGTATGACTAGGCACCCACTTGAATTATCTCGGGGGATAATCGGTAATTTGAAATGGTTTATTGGCAACCCTTTTCTTTGGTGCTCCATAATTTTGTACGGAATTGGTTTTATGTTTTATGCTATTGTTCTTTCTAAACTGGAACTCTCAACAGCTTATCCTGTGGCCAGCACCTTAGCGATTATTTTGACAGTGTTGATTTCAGCAATATTCATGCACGAGTCCTTCGGATCGATCAAGGCCATCGGGTTGTTTTTCTGTTTGATTGGTATTTTTGTAATTTTTATTAAGTAGGTTAATATGGAGATTGACAGACGTTTGAAAAACGAGGTTGCTCACGGTAAGTATATTTTGGAGAAAGGAGAGCAAATTTGGAATTGGTCCTCTGCAGCCGGTAAACTTCGTTGGGCTAGGCGATGTGAATTGTTTAGGGGTGTTTTGGGTGGTGACGGCAAGAAGATACTGGAGATTGGTTGCGGAACCGGATTGTTCACCCTTGAAATTGCTAAGACTGGAAATGAGATAATCGCCATTGATATCTCGAATGATTTGTTGGGCGTGGCCCGTAAAAGAGTCTATGGCGACAATGTTGAGTTTAGAATAGAGAATGCTTACCAGACCTCGTTTATTGATGGTTTTTTTGATTTTATTGTCGGAAGCTCGGTTTTGCATCATTTGGATGTCGACCGAGCAATTAGGGAATTTTATCGTTTGATAAAACCCGGAGGTGAAATTATTTTTACCGAACCGAATATGTTAAATCCTCAAATTGCAATTCAGAAAAATATTCCCTTTATCAAAAAAATGGTTGGAGATTCTCCAGACGAGACGGCATTTATTCGGTGGAACTTGGCCAGCAAGTTGGCCAAAGCCGGGTTTAGTGAGGTAGAAATTGTTCCTTTTGACTTTCTTCACCCGGCTATTCCGGGATTTTGTGTCAATATGGCTGATTTATTATTGCGGTCACTTGAGAGATTGCCGGTGTTGCGAGAAATTTCGGGGTCATTAATTATTCGTGCTTCCAAAAAAATCTGATGCCACTTGTCAAAAAAATCCTGTTCAACAAGTATCTCCTCGTGGCATTTTTTGTCATCGCCTATTTTGGGGTTCGTTTGTCGTTTTTCAATTCCGGTTGGGATGGTACCGATGCCAACGGTATTGATACCGATATTTTTCTTAATCATCCGCAAAAGCCCAACTACCTGCTCATTAGCAGTATTGGCGGGCGGGTTACGTATGCCCCAGCCTACGGTCACCCGGCACCAATGTATGAAGCGTTTGGCTATATGGGTGATGTTTTTCAGATTTTTTATGATTTTAAAAATTTAGACGGTAGTACCTTAATCTTTTGTCTAAAGACAATTGTTGCATCAGCCCAGTTGTTGGTATTTTTGCTCTTGATTTTTTCGATTTTTTCGGGAAAAAGAATCCTATCATCGAAAAACGATCTCGTTTTGTTGGGTTTGATTTTTCTTTTTTCCGTTACCCCCATAGCCATTAATAATAGCAATGAATTCCAGTTGGATAGTCTGTTTGGAGTTTTGGCGTTCGGTCTCCTCGGTTTATCTATTGGTCTCGGTGTGTTTCGGGTCACAACATACAAATTGTTTTTGTTTTTTGTTTTTATTGCATGTTTTTTTGTTGGTATTGGAAAAAACGAGTGGACTTTGGCCATGGGTTTGGCTTTGGGCGCCGGATTGTTGTGGGTGATTGTCAGGAAACGGCTATTTGGGGTTGTCGGCAATTCTCGGGACGATTATTGGCTGTTGGTGAGCATATTCGTCGGGTTGGCGTTTGGTAATTTGGCGAGCTACGTTTTTGAGCCCTCCCTGTATCTTTCCGGTTGGAAATTGTTATCCAGTATGGCTCAGAAGCAGACATTGTTTGGATCTGCAGGATTAATGCAGTTGAAAACGGTTACTCGCGAACGATTTGTCTACATATTTCCTTTATTGGTGACGATTCTGTTTATCGGTATTCATTTCCTTAAACGTCCCCGTTCCTTTGCGTTCCCTTTGCTATTTGGATACTTAGTTTCCTTAGCGTTGTTTTTTTCCTTCTTTTTCTCTACTTGGGGAAGTTATCCGCGATATTTTGCCCCCTCATTTATAGTTTTATTGACAGTTGGGGCTATTGTTTTTCGAAAATATCAGGGTGATATCACCATTCATTTTTGGCCAATATTGTTGATTGTGTTGTTTTTCTGGTCTTGTTATTTTATGAACCGTCACAATTTACGTCTGGGATTACCGATGGTTCTGCTACTGATTCTCGCTACAATGTTTTATCTTAAATACCGAGGATCGATAGTTATTGATGCATCAACGATTCAGGCCATCGTCGTTTTGTTTTTGGTTTATCAGGCCGGAAGGTATATTTTGAGTGATCAAATTGCGTCCCAGCACGTTTATGGAACTCGGAATACGAGTATACAGTTTATGGATAAGGATTGTGTTCACGTCATACCTCTTGAAGACGCTTATCAAAAAACAATTGATTTCGTTCATGCGGGGATGGGATATGATTCAGCTGAAAAAATTGCTGCCGAACATGGAATGAAATTGTGTCCGAAAACAGAATAACTATATGCTGACGGTCGTCAGGCTAAAGGGCGGTCTCGGAAACCAGCTTTTCCAGTATGCCGCGGGAAGGGCGATCGCCGTTCGTAACGGTTCTGGTTTGAAGTTGGACATCACCGGTTATGGCGACCAAGCCGGATTGGCCACCCCACGGACATTCGCCCTGGCTCCTTTCGTGATCCAGGCGGGGTTTGCCAATAGGGATGAGATTGGCGGGTTTATCGGTAAGGTGTCCGGTTGGAAAGGCCTGGTTGGGCGGTTGTGGCGGAAGTTACGGCGGAAGGATACCGGAGTTCTCGAAAAAGTCGTCAGCGAGTCCGGTTTCGGTTTTGACCCGGAGATATTGGGAAAAAGAGGGGATTTATACTTGGATGGCTTTTGGCAATCCGAAAAATACTTCTCCGACATCGCCGAAACCATCCGCCGGGAATTCACCCTCAAGAAGGAGGGGGAGTTGCTGAACACGGAAATCGCCCGAAGAATAGGGGGGAAATCCGGGTCCGTGTCGCTTCATGTCAGAAGAGGGGACTATGTCACCGACCCAAACACCAATGCCTATCACGGCACCTGTTCGCCGGAATATTACGGCGAGGCGATCGGATTGATTGCGGAAAAGGTTTCCAATCCGCATTTTTTCGTCTTTTCGGACGACATCGAGTGGGTGAAGGCGAACATTGGGATCGATTATCCGGTAACCTACGTTTCCGGCGAGGGTAGGCCGGATTACGAGGAACTTCGCCTGATGTCCTATTGCCGACACAACATAATCGCCAACAGCAGCTTTTCCTGGTGGGGGGCGTGGCTCAACCCTAATCCGGACAAGATCGTCATTGCCCCGAAGAGGTGGTTCAGCGGCGCAAGCCAGGATACCGGCGATCTGATACCCGAGTCATGGATAAGAATATAGGGCAACCCAAACCCGGAACTCCCCTCGTCTCCGTCCTTCTTCCCGTCCTCAACGGGGCGGATTCGGTGCGGGCGGCCGTCCGGAGCGTTCTGACTCAGGACTGCGGCGACCTTGAGCTGATCGTCATCGACGACGGCTCGACCGACCGGACAGCGGCAATCGTTTCCGAATTGGCCCGGACGGATCGGCGGATGGTCCTGCTGAGGAACGAATCCAACCTCGGGATCCAGAAGTCCCTGAATCGGGGGTTGGCAAGGGCCTGCGGAAAATATGTCGCACGGTTGGATGTTGACGATGTCTGGATCGGGGAAGACAAGCTTGGGCGGCAGGTCGAATTTTTGGAGGGGAATCTGGAACACGTGCTGGTCGGCACGGCGGCCCTGTTCGTCGGCGGCCGACAGGGGCGGGAATATCCGGTGACCATGCCGCAGGCCGATGCGGCCATCCGGCGGCGGCTTTTGGGGAAGAACTGCTTCCTGCACGGCAGCATACTGGCCCGCCGGGAGGCGATCGGAAAGGTCGGGGGATACGACGAGTCGCCGGAATGCCGGCATGTGGAGGACTATGACCTCTGGCTTCGCCTGGGGCGGGTGGGGAAGGTGGCCAATCTGGGATTCGTCGGCCTTCGCTACGCCCTGTCGCCAACGGGATTGAGCGCCAAGAATCTGCAGGAACAATGCCGGAAACATCTCTACCTGACACGGAAATACCGGACCGATTATCCGGGTTATTTCCGGGCCATGGTTCGGAATCGGTTGAGGTTGATTTCAGCCCCATTCCGCTGTCGGTGGTAATTCAGGGAAGACATTTCTTATATTTCTCTTGTGCCGAACCGGATGCGCCGGTCCGGCCCCCTTGAGGGGGCCGAAGGCGGGTCGGTTTGCCGGTGCGGGGCAATGGGGGTCGCCAACGGCCGACCGGAACGGCGACTTAAAAATAACGCCTTCCACATAAGTCCCCCAGTATTGGGGGATTTAGGGGGGGGCTTAGGGAAGGGGGGATTTAGGGGGTTTGGGGAGATATCCACAGTTCAATGCCTGAAAACCGGACGGTTTTTTCTTGCCGTGAATTATCGGTTTAGAAAAACATCTTAAATAAGCCATAAAATAAGGATAAGTGAAATTTGCGCAGTTCAATTCGGTCTGTTATCTTGGTCGCATGGACATCGTTTGAGGTGTCCGTAACACCAAATTATGAGCGAAGAATCATCGATTAAGTTGGTTATCGAGATGTTGAAAGATCTGGGTTTGCGGTTCGACGGCCTGAACTCGAAGTTCGACGGCCTAAGCTTGCGGGTGGACGATTTGAGCTCCCAGGTGAAAGATTTGAGCTCCCAGGTGAAAGATTTGAGCTCCCAGGTGAAAGATTTGAGCTCCCGGGTGGACAATTTGGAATTACGGCTGGAGGATCTTGACATCAAGGTGACAGAGGGGTTCAGGGAAGTGGAAGGCAGGCTTGACCGTCTGGAGATTACGGTCGATGGGCATACGGCGGCTTTTGGGGAGATGTCGGGTCGAATGGATCGCATGGAGGCCACAGGCGAGCGCCATACTGCCGCCATTAACGGTTTGACGAGAGAAATGGAAAAGATGACCGCTCTCCTGAACCTGGATCACCAGGCCGTTGTTGATCACGAGGTGCGGATTGTCCGCAATGCCCAGGATATCCAGCGGCTGCAGACCGCGGCGATCAGCCGATAAAAAAATCCCCAGACCAGTCGGTCCGGGGATTTGGGGGCTATTTCGAGATCAGCTCATGGACGGTCTCGGCTATGGCCGAGACGTCGTCGATTGTGATCTCGATATCGGGGACTATCCCGATGTCGTTCAGGTCTGTCCCCATAGGCGTCAGCCAGCGGGACGTGGTCAGTTTGACCTGTCCCGCAGCGCCCAAGTCGAAGGACGTCTGCTTGCTGGCTTTCCCGTAACTCGTTTCCCCTACGATCACGGCCAGGCCGTAATCCCGTAATGCCCCAGCCAGCATTTCCGAGGCCGAAGCGGAATTTCGGTCAACCAGGATCACCGTTTTTATTCCGGCCAACTTGCCGGATATTTTTCTGTTCCCGATCGTCATGATGGGACAGGGACCCTTTCCCCGCCTCAACTCAATGGCCAATTTTTGGCTTTCTTTGATCCAGGCCCCGGCTGTCACCTGGGCCATCCTGACTAGGCCCCCGAGGTTGCCCCGGAGGTCCAGGATCACGGCCCTTGCCCGTTTTTTTTTCAATCCGGTCAACGGCCTCCTCCATCCCTGACTCGGCTTGTCCGTAAAAATCCCGAATCTTGAGGAAGGCGATGTCGTCGTAGAAATCGACGGTGACGTTTGTTTTTTCGATATTTTTCCTGACGATATCCATCACTATGGTTTCTTCGTTTCGGACAACCGCCAGTCTGACGGCGGTGTCGGCGTCACCGCGCAGGAGGTCGGTGATTTCCGCAGATGTCAATCCGGCGGTTTTTTGGCCGTCGATTTCGCTGATCGAGTCGCCGACCTTAATTTCGGATGCTGCGGCCGGGCTTTCCTCCATAACGGACGTTATCGTCGGCGGTTCGGAATCCGCCTTTTCGAAACCGATCCCAATGCCCGTGATCGTCCCCTCCAACTGCTCGTTTCTTTCCCCCATGTCCTCCGGAGGGAAATACGTCGAGTGCCTGTCAACGGACTGCAGCAACCCGTTGATCGAGCCGATGATCATTTCTCGGCGATCGGGAATCCTGTAGGCCTCCCTTTTGATCAACCCCCACACGTAATCGTATGCGGCGAAATCGTCGGTCGTCCGGGGGCTGACCCCATTCGCCAGAATTCGGATCCCAATACCGGAAATCATTCCGGATGCGAAAATCACGACTGCCAAGGCGATTGCCGTGGCCTTTCCCGTTTTTACCATCCGTCACCTCTCTTTTTTTTATGGTCCTTGATTCCGTTTAGCTAAAATAGACCACAGAACGGGGATTTTGTCAATTTGCCCATATTGGGCAAAGTGTTCTATCCTGAAAATAGGGTCTTTAGAAAACAAAAAAGGGGTGATCATGCCAAGGATAATTTTCATGAACGACGCTGAAATCAGCGTTTTTGTCAGGTTGGAGTTTCCCAGACGGGTGGGGCAGCCGGCCACGATACTGGTCTATGACCAGTTGCCTGACCAGGACGACGGATTCCGTCCGGTGTTACCCAAAAAATCGGTCGTTTGGGAACTGGGGCCGGAGGATGCGGAAATGATTTCCGGACCGTCAGGAGGGCCGCGCGTAAGGATCCTTTCCGGCTTGTTGGCAAGGAGAAAGGGGCATTTCATTGTCAGCAATTCGCCGATCCGAATCCCCTTCGGTGGGGTGGGGCATGTCGTTCTCGGCGGTGCCGGCGGTCCTTACTACCTGGATTCGGGGTAGGTTCCGTCCGGTTTCTCTTTCGGCCGCATCACACGGATGCGGCCTTTTTTTTGCCCTACCCCTTCCTTTCCAGGAGGGCCACGGTCTCCACGTGCGGGGTGTGGGGAAACATGTCCAGGGCCCTGATTTTGGTGCAGGCGTAGCCCTTGGACAGCTCCGGCCATTCCCGGGCCAGGGACTCGTGGTTGCAGGAGACGTAGGCGATCCGTTCCGGACTCTTTTCCAGCAGGGTTCGGATGACTTTCGGGTGTAGGCCGGCCCGCGGAGGGTCAACAATGACCGTGTCCGGCCGTTCGTTTTCCCAAACCAGGCTTTCGGCGGCGGCAGCGGTGAATGCGGCGTTCTTCAGGCCGTTGCGTTCGGCGTTGCCGGCGGCGACCGCAACGGCCTGCTCGTCGATTTCCACGCCAACCACCCGCTCTACCATGTCGGCCAGCTGTATGCCGAAGAATCCGACGCCGCAATACAGGTCAAGCAGGGTGCTTACCGGCCGGTCGGAAAGGAATTCCCGGACCGTATCGGCCAGGCGTCCGGCCATCAGGGTATTGGTCTGGAAGAACGAGTTGACCGGAATGGCGTAGCGCCTGCCGTTCACCTCTTCCGTGAGTTCCGGCAGGCCGGACAGCAGGCGCAGCTTTGCGGCATGGGAGAGGTCCGTGAGGGTATCGTTGACGCCGTGACAGAGGGTGGTGGCCAGCGGCCGGAGCCGTTCGATTAGGCCGGCCTCGTCCGGCAGTTCCGGCTTGGCGGTGAGGACCATCACCAGCCGTTCCCCCGTGTTTTTTCCCTCCCTGATGACGACATAGCGCAGGCTGCCGCGCTGGAACCGGCTGTCCCACGGCTCAATGCCGCCCTTTCGCATCCAGTCCCGGACCTGTTCCAGGACTTCCGATGCCTCGGGGGAAAGCAGCCGACAGTCCGTGATTTCTATGTATCGGTTCCAGTGTCCGGGGGCCTTCAGCCCGATTTCCCCCCTCCAGCTGACCGCGAAATCCATCCGGTTCCGGTAACGGAACTGATCCGGGCAGGGGAGCATGTCAATGCCCGTGTTGCCCCTGCCGTTGATGAGGGGACCCTGCCCGTGGGGGATGCCGTCTTTGGGCATGGGGTTTCCGTCCGCACCAGGAAGGCGTGGGGGGATGATTCCGACCGGATCCAGGGATTCAGTCAGCATCTTTTCCTTCATTTCCAGCTGGAATCCGTAATCGACCATCTGCCACTTGCAGCCGCCGCACTGTCCGGCATGGGGACAGGGCGGGGTCAGGCGGTGGGGCGACGTTTCCAGCATCTTCTCCGTGACCATCCGGTATGTCCCCTGGCGTCGGCCGGCCAGGCGGGCCAGTATCCGCTCCCCGGGGAAAACGAAATAGGCGCAGGCCCGGTTCCGTCCGATTCGGCCGCAGCCGCGCCCCTTGTGGTCAACCTCAATGATGTCCAATTCCGCGGTTTCGTCGTATTTCATGTCTTTGGCGGTTAGTGGCTTGAAATATAGGGGTTTTGGGCGGGGAAGTCTAGGGGGTCCGGTCCAAGCTCGGTCTGGTTTGCCGCGGTTAAGGCGGGGGACAGTCCCGGGCTTAAGTTTTTCAGAGGTTTAGGCTTGACGGTTCAGATTAAGCTCGGCGTTAAGGCAGGGGACTGTCCCCTGCCTTAAAAACAAAAAATAAGCTAAGATTTACCCGTATGGAACCGACGGGATTGCCCGAAATCGTCCTGGTCCTGGACAACATCCGCAGCCTATACAATGTCGGTTCGATGTTCCGGACCGCCGACGGTTTTGGCGTAAAGAAAATTTACCTTTGCGGCTATACCGGCACGCCGGAACAGGGGGGATTGCGGAAGGTTGCCTTGGGGGCCGAGGATTCCGTGGCTTGGGAGAAGTGCCCCCAGGCCTGGCGGGTGGTGGAGCGCCTGAAGACGAAGGGGTATCGGGTGATCGGTCTGGAGTGTGGGGTGGGGGCCGTGCCCCTGACCGAATTCAGGCCAAGGTTCCCACTGGCCCTGGTGGTCGGCAACGAGGTGACCGGCCTGTCGCCGGCACTGATGAAACGGCTTGATGGGTTGGTGGAGATTCCGATGTTCGGGAAAAAGGAGTCGTTCAACGTTTCCGTGGCCTGCGGGATCGGTCTGTACGCCTTAAGGCGGGGGACAGTCCCCAGCTTAAGTTTTGAAAGCCGTTAAGCCCCCGGCCTTAAGGCTTTTGGTTTTTTAGGCAGGGGACTTCCCCCAGCTTAATGCGACGGGATTATCAGTGGTTTTCAAGTGACCTCTTTTTGTTTGGGACAGGTTTTGGTATGATTATTGCCGTATGCTGTCGATTGTCGTGCCAACTTTCAACGAGGAGGCGTTCCTGCCGTTCCTGCTGCAGTCGATCGGGTCCCAGTCATTCCGGGACTATGAGATTATCGTGGCCGATAACGGCTCGACCGACGGGACGGTCCGGATCGCCGAGGAGGGCGGGGCCAGGGTGGTTCCGGGCGGGTTGCCGTCCAGGGGCCGGAATCGCGGGGCAGCGGTCGCCCGGGGAGACACCATCCTTTTCCTCGATTCCGATGTCGTTTTGCCGGGTCCGGATTTTCTGGAAATGACGGTCAACGAATTCAGGGAGCGTAAATTGGCGGCCGCCACCTGCCGGGTGAGGCCGATGTCGAACAGGGCAATAGACCGGGTTCTTCACGCCGTCTTCAACCTTTACATGCTGATTACCCAGAGGGGTGCGCCGCACGCCCCAGGTTTCTGCATTTTCGTCCGAAAGGACATCCATGACAGGATTGGAGGTTTTGATGAGGGGATCAAGTTGGCGGAGGACCATGACTATGTCAGTCGGGCGGCCAAATACGGGCGGTTCGGTGTCCTGAAGACCCAGAAGATTCCGGTTTCGGTGCGGCGCCTGGATCGGGACGGGCGGATGAACATCGCCCGAAAATACCTGAAAGCCGAGCTGTATATCCGCACCAGGGGCAACATCCGGACCGATGCCTTCAACTACACTTGGGGATACGGCAGGGGGGCGAAACCCGGAACCGATGGGCCGAAGCGCCCGTAAGCCGGGGAATTTTTTCCGTAAATCTAAACTATGGCTGAAAAAAAATTCTTAATGGGGAACGAGATACTCGGCCAGGCGGCCAGGGCGGCCGGGGCCAGGGCCTTTTACGGCTATCCAATCACCCCCAGTTCGGAAATAGCCCATTTTTGGGCCAAGGAGGCCTGTTCGGAAGGCGGACAGAAGGATGACCTGGTCTTCCTTCAGGCCGAGGATGAGATCGGGGCCGGGTTCATGCTGATCGGCGGGATCCTGGCCGGAACAAGGTCTTTCACCGCCACGGCCGGGCCCGGCCACATCCTGATGCAGGACTCCCTGGCCATGGCCGAGGCCATGCGGCTGCCTTGCGTCTATTACGTCATGCAGCGGGGCGGTCCCTCGACCTCGACCGTCATCTATTCGCAGCAGGAGGTTAACCTGGCCTGTTTCGGCGGTAACGGCAACGGCTACAGGATCGTCTATTCCCCATCCAACCTGCAGGAGATGTTTGATTACGGAATCAGGGTTTTTGACGTGGCGTGGAAATACCGTTTCCCCACCATCCTTTTGGGTGACGGGATGCTGGCAAAGACCTTGGGGGAGGTGGAAACGTATTCCGTTGGGGAAAGGGGATTGGTAATGGCCGAACCCGAGGCCTACATGCTGGAACGGAGTCCCCGGAAGCGGCCGATCGCCGACATCATGCCGTCCCCGGAATTTGAGGTTCGCGCCGGGGAGGACGGGACGGAATACGATTGCTACCGCAATTGCCTCAATTGGGAAGAGGAGGCCCTGGCCGTGAACGAGGAGACCAAGGACGCCTTCGTGAAGGCAGCCGAGGAGGTCACCGAGTGGGAGGAATACGGCCAAAAGGAATCCAGGATACTGGTGGTTGCCCACGGCATCGTTTCGGCCGGGGTCAAGTCGGCTATTGACCAAATGGGGACAGGTGAGGCCAGGCTTTTCCGCCCGATTACCCTTAGGCCGTTTCCGGAGCGGCAGCTGCGGGAAGCGGCCGTTGGGGCGGACAGGATCATCATTGCCGAGTCAGCCGACAACCAGCTCGGCAGGATCGTCAAGGATGCCCTGTACGGGTCGGGAATCGACATCGTCGAACATTACCGGCCCAGCATCTCCATCCTGCCGGAGGAGATCGTTGGGCTGATCAGGTCTAACGCCGACTGATATGGTTGAAACCAAAATGCCGCCAGACGCCAAGCTGGCCTTTCCTAAATGCGTCCGGCTGGAATCGAAACCGCACCTTTTCTGTCCGGGTTGCGGACACCCGGAAGTCCTGAAGGCCCTGGGGTTCGCGATTGACGAGCTGGGCATCCAGAAGCGGGTGGCCCTTGGGGTGGATATCGGCTGTTCGCTCCTGGCCTGGGATTTCTTTAACCTGGATACCATTGAGACCCACCACGGACGGACCATCCCCACCATGGTCGGATTCAAGCGGGCCAAACCGGAGGGTGTGGCCATTGCCTATGTCGGGGACGGCGGTGCCTATGCCATCGGCATGAGTCACCTGATCAATGCCGCCATCCGGGACGAGAACATCCTGGTGATCGTGGTCAACAACGGCGTCTATGCCATGACCGGCGGTCAGGAAGCCCCAACCACCCTGCCCGGAACCAGGGTCAAGACCGCCCCCTGCGGCGCTGACCGGCATTTCGTAAGGGCCCCGGAGATGATCCGTAACGTCAATCCGAACGCCTACATCGCCAGGGGCATCACGACCATCCAGGTCGGCCTGCGAAAGACGCTGAAAGAGGCCCTGCAGCACCAGGTGGAAAACGGGGGTTTTGCCTTCGTGGAGGTCCTTTCCCAGTGCCCAATGAATTGGGGGACCTTGGGAAGGCCGGAAAAGACCTTTGAATACCTGGAGAAGACCATGCTTGCGGCCTATCCGGTGAAAAAATACTGATATGGCGAATTTCAAGATCGTGATCTGCGGCGAGGGCGGACAGGGGGCGCTGTCCGTGGCCGAAATCATAGCCCAGGCGGCCCATACCCAGGGGAAAAGGGCCCTGGCCATGCCTTTCTTCAGCACGGAAAAACGCGGCGGGGTCTCCATGGCCTTTACCCAGATTTCCGACGAGCCTATTCCATACCCGAAGTTCGGGAAGGCCGACCTGTGGGTGGCCCTGTCCCAACGGTCGGTCGATCGGATTGCCGCCTGGCTCCAGCCGGGAACGAAAGTCATCGTCAACTCGTTCCTGGTGAAAGACCTGTCCTTGCTGAAAGGCTGGGAGGTCAGCGAAATCGATGCCGTAACGGTCGCCGGGGAAGAGGTCAGGAACCCCCGGACCTTCAACATGGTGATCATGGGGGCAATGGTCGGCCTGATTCCGGGTTTGGACAGGTCGGCTTTCACCGAAACCCTGGAACGCCATTTTTCCTCCAAATACGAGAAGAACCCGGAGCTGAAGGCCCAGAACGAGAAGGCGTTCGGCATCGGCTACGGCCTGACGCATAAATAAACAGGAGCCGGCTTGGGGCGGCCGGACGGCGGCCTTCCGAACGGCCTCCCCACCGGTCCGTCCCCAAGACGATTCGCATCGCATATGAGCTACGACCCCAAACAATCCGACCCGAAACGGTTTCGCCCAAAGGTCATCAGGAACAGCAAGGGCGACATCATCGCCACCCTGTTGCCCGGCCTGTGCAAGTCCTGCGGCGAGTGCATCGCCAAATGCCCCATGAAATGCATCAGTTTCGATGAGACCGAGTTGGGCACTACCGGCGAGCCGGCCATCGTCATCGACATGGAGAAATGCATCGGCTGCGGGACCTGTGAGATGATCTGCCCGGATTTTGCCGTGAAGATCACCAAGGAACCGTCAAAGGAACCCTCGAAATAGGCCAACAAGTGGTTGGATCGGACAAGGGGATTTTTTGCCCCAAAGCCTTGACAAAATCCATTTTTTGTGTTATTCTTGCTTCAGTATCTTGACAAGCATGTCCTGCCGAACGGCGGGCGTCAAACAAAGGGGAAAAAATGGTATCAATGACAGCATTAATAGTCATGTCCGCTTCGTTAGCGGTTGGCGTGGTAGGAGCGGTATTTTGTGGGTATGCCGGTTGGTTTTCGGCAATGTCTCAAAAAGAACCGCAGGTTACGGCCAGGTGCTTTAGGGCACTTGCCGTTGGCGTAGTATTGGGGGTGGCGGCAGGCCTAGGATTTATTGTTGGGTCCGTTGTTCTCATTAACGGATTTCTTGGATGGACGGCTATTTTCTGGTTAATGTCTGTGCTGGTCGTCCTCTCGGTCATCTATTGGCTGTATCGCTGGTTCGGGGCCGTGTTTGGCGTCGTATTGTGACGGTGGAAGTGTTGTCTTGCGTCTCGGCCTGATCTGGCCGAGGCGTTTTTTTGTCCGGCCGATTTGATATACTTAACGGACTTAACCAGTCAGACCGCAACTATGGGCGAAAACAACCTGATGTGCGTGCCGGTGGAGGTATCCGCCCGGCACACCCATCTTTCCCAGGACGTTCAGGATATCCTGTTCGGATCGGGTTATCAGATGAAGATCGTGAAGGACCTGTCCCAGCACGGACAGTGGGCGGCCGAGGAGAAGATTACGGTCAAGGGGCCGAAGGGGGACTTGGAGGTGCGGGTTTTGGGGCCGTGCCGCCCGAAGACCCAGGTGGAAATCACCAAGACCGAATGCCGGATGTTGGGCATTCCGGCCGTTGTTCGGGTATCCGGGGACGTGGCCGGCACGCCGGGGGTGAGGCTGATCGGCCCGGCTGGGGAGTTGACCCTGGAGGAGGGGGCAATGGTCGTCCAGAGGCATGTCCACATGTCGGACAAGCAGGCAGCGGACCGGAATCTGGTGAAGGGACAGAAAATCAAGGTTAGGGTGGCCGGGGTCAGGGGTGTGGTTTTCGAGGAGGTGTTCGTCCGGGTCCATCCGACGTTTGAGTTGACGATGCATATAGATACCGACGAGGGTAATGCCTGCGGGGCGGAGATGAAGGGTGGGGTGGGGGAAATCATCGCCTGATTTTTTCCGTCGGTTGCCGGGCAGGCCCCTGTCGCCTATCGGCCCTTCGGGCCTCAACGGCGTCTGCCGGCCCCGCCCGGCACCCGAACTTCCGTTTTTCCACCTAACTTTTCAAATTATGTATCTCATCATAAACGCCGGCAGCTCCAGCCTGAAGTTCAAGATTTTCGACGGCCGCCTTAGCGGGATGGGCGTCGGTTTGGTGGAACGGATCGGTCTGAAAAATTCGTTTTTGGACTGGAAAATCGGGGATAGGGCCGGACGGATCGATTGGCCGGCCGGCATGCCTGACCACGAGCGGGCCCTGGTCGGGGTTTTCGGTTCGATAAAAGAGGCCGGTTTGGACGTCAGTGGGGTTAGGGCCATCGGGCATCGGGTGGTCCACGGCGGCGAGGAATTTATCGCCCCGGTTCGGATGACTTCGGCGGTGGAGAGGAAACTGGTCGCCCTGAACCGCCTGGCGCCGCTCCATAACCCGGCCAACCTGGCGGCCTATCGGGCCTGCCGAAAACTTCTCCCGAAAGCCGAACATGTCGCCTGTTTCGACACCGCCTTCTACCGCGATCTCCCGGATTACGCCTTCACCTACTCACTGCCTTGGGACCTCTACGCCAAGCACGGCATCCGGAAATACGGTTTTCACGGCCTGTCGCACGAGTATGTCGCCTCGGAGGCGGCCCGCCAGCTGAAGAGGCCGCTGTCCAGGCTGAAACTAATCACCTGTCATCTCGGCAGCGGCGCTTCGGTTACGGCCGTCAGGCACGGCCGGGCCACCGAGACGACCATGGGATTCACGCCGCTCGAGGGCCTGACCATGTCCACCCGCTGCGGGGACATCGATCCGGCCATCCCCCTCTACCTGATCCGCGAGCTGAAGATGGGGGAAAGGGAAGTGGACGACATGCTGAACCGGGAATCCGGACTGTTGGGGATTTCCGGGTTCAAGGACATGCGCGATGTCCTGTCCGCCGCCGGAACGAAAATCCCCGGATACGCCCTTTCCGGAAAGGTCTCGGCGGAAACCAAAAGACGGGCCAAGTTGGCCTTCGAGGTTTTTTGCTACGATGTCGCCCGGTATATCGCCCAATATGCCGGAATCATGGGGGGTTGCGATGCCGTCGTCTTCACCGCCGGCATCGGCGAGCGGAGCGAACCGGTCCGGAAGAGGGTGATGTCCATGGTTACCCTGCCCAACCGCCCGAAAATCATGGTCATCCCCACCGACGAGGAGCTGATGATCGCCCGGGAGACCAGGCGGGTGGCGGGGTAGGGGAATGGTTATGGGAATTGAGAAGGTCGATCTGCATATCCATTCCCACTTCTCCGATGGGGAACTGTCACCCTTGGAGATTCTGCGGATCGTTTCCGGTTCGGGAATATCCGTTTTTTCCATAACCGACCACAATGTCCTGATCGGCGATTCGGATTTGGTTCGCAAGGCAGCCGAAAGAACCGGCGTGCGGTATGTCGAGGGCATCGAGGTTTCCTGCATTGACCGGGAAACCGGCGAGTCGCTGCACCTATTGGGATATTCCCGTCGTTTCGATCGGAAAATGATGGGTTCGGGCCTGAACGGAACGATCGACGGATATAATCTGCGGGCCAGAGGCATAATCGATCGGCTGAATCGGGAGTTTCCGGGGATCGACCTTGATTTTGAGCCGATCCATTCGTCCCGGAAGGAGGCCTATACGACACGGAATACCCTTGCCCGGATGCTGGTCGATTTCGTCGGCGGCTCGATGACGCTAAAGGAGGCCCTCAAGAATCATGTTTGGATCAAGGAGGACGATTCCTGGATGCTTTCGTCGAATGAGGCCCTGGAATTGATCCGTACCGCCGGCGGTTGCCCGGTCCTGGCCCATTCCGAGCGAATTTGGAAACGCCTGGGGGATGAGTCGTATGAGAACCTCATCGATCGGCTGGTTACGGGTGGATTGGGGGGTCTTGAGACGTCCTACCCGAGATTTTCCGGGGAAGACGAAAGTTTTTTGGTCAATTTCGCCGGGAGAAAGGGACTGATCATGACCGGCGGCAGCGATTGGCACGGGCCGCACAATACCCCGGATGTCAGATTGGGGAGGGAGATGGCGGGGGAGAGGGTCGAGGATTTTTTGCGGGCCATCGGGGGGTGATGCCGTCAGGCTTTTGCACGGTCCGGGTAAGGGGAAAAATGCAAAAAACAACCCCGAGTCTCTGTGTGAGATTCGGGGTTTTGAGACCGGGCGGTGGGGGTCCCGGCCAGGCACGGGGCGGCGGTCTGCCAACGTTAAGGCGGGGGACAGTCCCCAGCTTAAAAGTGGCAAACTGAGTTCTTTCGGCTTGGTTTGGGAGTTGAACTTGTCAATTCCCCCGATTACCTATAATATTCCCACAGAACCGACCGGTTACGGTCGGCTGGTTTTTAGGGTGTGGTTAGCCGAATTTTCGGGGTAAAATCCAAGACCGTGGGTTCGGCGGCGATTCTTCTCTCCGTGGCCTCTTTGGCTAGCCGGCTGTTCGGCCTGGTCAGGGACCGCCTGCTGGCCGGAACCTTCGGGGCCGGTCCGGAACTGGATGCCTACTACGCCGCCTTTCGGATGCCGGACCTCATCTATAACCTGTTCGTTTTTGGGGCGATCAGCGCCGCCTTCATTCCGGTGTTTTCCCGTTTTTCGGACGACGGGGAGGGGAGTAATCGAGAGGCGAACGAACTCGTCTCCCGGATCCTGACCGTTCTGGCCATCGGCCTGACGCTTTTGGCGGTCTTGGGTTTTGTTTTTGCCCCGTTTTTTACGCCCCTGATTGCTCCTGGATTTGACGGTCCGCAGATCGGCCTGACCGTCCGGCTGACCCGCATCATGTTCCTGTCCCCGGTCATGCTTGGGCTTTCCGGGGTCTTCGGGGCGGTCCTGCAGGTCCGCAAGCGGTTTCTGGTCTATGCCCTGGCTCCGATCCTCTACAATGTCGGAATCATCATCGGCATCCTGGCGTTCACCGGCCGGTGGGGAGTGGATGGCTGGGCATGGGGAGTGGTTTTGGGCGCATTGATGCATTTTGCGGTTCAGGCAGTCGCATGCCGCCGGATTGGAATGCGGTTTCGGCCGATCGTTGACCTGCGCCATTCCGGGATTCGGGAAATCGTCCGCCTGACCATTCCGAGAATCGCCAGCCTTTCGGTTTCCAGTTTCCAGCTACTGGTCATCACCTCCATGATCACGGCCTTGGGCGTCGGCAGCCTGGCGGTCTATAATTTGGGCCTGAACCTGGTCTATGTCCCCATCAACATGATCGGGATATCCGTGGCCGTGGCTGCCTTTCCGTTCATTTCCGAACTGGCGGAACGGGGAAGGGTGCGGGAAATGGCGGAGGCGGTCAGTCGGGCCGTGCGAAACATCATGTTTTTTGCCGTGCCGGCCACGGTCGGTTTTCTTCTCCTGCGGGCCCAGATCGTACGCGTCATCCTGGGAAGCAGGCGGTTTGACTGGACGGATACGGTGATGACGGCCGATGTTTTGGCCTGCCTGAGCCTGGGCCTGTTCGCCTCGGCCCTTCTGCCGATACTGGTCAGGGCCTTTTTTGCACTGCACGATTCAAGGACCCCGCTGAAGGTGAACGTTATCTGCGCGGCCTTCGGCGTGCTGTTTGCCTGGATTGCGGTTCAAATGGGGTACGGCGTGGTGGGGGTGGCGGCTTCCGTCTCTTTGGCCAGCGCCCTGAACCTGACCGTATTGTGGGTGGCGCTGCGCATCCGTTTGGGGGATTTGGGTGAGGTTCGGATATTCCGGTCCGTGGCGATCATGAGCCTTGGGGGTTTGGCCATGGCCCTGGTAACCCAGGCCGTCAAGATGGCTCTGGGTTCGGCCGTTGACATGCGCAGCTTTGCCGGAATCTTCACCCAGGGCCTGACGGCCGGCCTGGCCGGATTGGGGGCATATTTCGGAATGTCCGTGCTTTTGGGCAGCGGGGAGGCCATGAACGTGGTGGGGATGGTCCGGTGTCGGTTGTCGCCGGTTCCCCTGTCCGTCAGCCAGAAGGAAGAGTCACTGGTCCCCGAACCATGAAAAACATCAGGAATTTCTGCATCATCGCCCATATCGATCACGGCAAGTCAACCTTGGCGGACCGTTTTTTGGAGGTGACCGGCACGGTGGAAAGGCGGGACATGAAGGCCCAGCTGCTCGATTCCATGGATCTGGAGCGGGAGCGGGGGATCACCATCAAGCTGCAGCCGGTCCGGATGGACTGGAAATCAGGGGACGGTTCGGAATATGCCCTAAACCTGATCGACACTCCCGGGCACGTTGATTTCAACTATGAGGTTTCGCGGTCCCTGGCCGCGGTGGAGGGGGCCATCCTGCTGGTCGACGCCAGTCAGGGGGTTCAGGCCCAGACCATCGGGAACCTTTACCTGGCTTTGGAACAGGACCTGGAGATAATCCCGGTCATGAACAAGATTGACCTGCCGGCTGCCGATCCGGACCGGACCAGGGAGGAGATATGCCACCTTCTTGGCTGTCGGCCGGAGGAGGTGTTGGCGGTTTCCGGAAAGACCGGGGAAGGGGTGACTGCGGTCCTGGAGGAGGTGATCCGGCGGGTGCCTCCGCCGTCCGGGGATCCGGAACGGCCGCTTCGGGCCCTGGTGTTCGATTCCCAGTACGACGACTACAAGGGCGTAGTGGCCATGGTTCGGGTGGTGGACGGGAAGATCGTCAGGGGCCAGCGGCTGCGGCTGTTGGCGACCGCCTCGGAAAGCGATAACCTGGAAATCGGGTTCTACCGGCCGAGGATGGCAGCTGCTTCCGGATTGACGGCCGGGGAGATCGGCTATGTGGTTACCGGACTGAAGCAGATTGACTCCTGCCGGGTGGGAGACACGTTGGCCGTGGCCGGAAATTCCGGCGATCCGGTGTCCCCGCTGCCGGGATACAAGGAGGTCGTGCCGATGGTTTTTGCCGGAATTTTCCCGCGGGAAGGCGACGAGTTCGATCGGCTCCGACAGGCCATGCTGAAGCTTAAGCTGAGCGATTCGTCCCTGACCTTCGAGCCGGAACGGCAACAGGCCCTGGGTTTCGGTTTTCGGTGCGGCCTGCTCGGCCTGCTTCACCTGGAGATAGTCCAGGAGAGGCTGCGTCGGGAACACGACATGGACATCGTCGTGACCGTGCCTTCGGTCGCCTACAATATCCTGAAGACGAACGGGGAGACCCTGACGATCAAGAGCCCGTTGGAGCTGCCGGACCCGACCCACGTTCGCCAGATCGACGAGCCGTGGGTTAGGGCGGACATCATCTGTCCCCGACGGCACATCGGGGCGGTGATGGGTCTGGTGCAGGAAAAGCGCGGCCTGTACCGGGACACCGAATACCTGACCGTTTCCGGGGCGGCTGCCGGCCAGGGGAAGGATTCCGATCGGGCCATCCTGCACTATGAGATGCCCCTTTCCGCCATCCTGGTAGATTTCTACGACAAGCTGAAGGGGGTGACTTCCGGATACGCCTCCCTGAACTACGAGTTCGTCGATTACCGCCGGGCCGATGTCGTCCGGTTGGACATCATGGTGGCGGACGATCCGGTGGAGGCCCTGGCCACGATCGCCTACCGGGACGAGGCGGAGCGGGTGGGGCGGCGGATCTGCAGGGTTTTGCGCGATTCCCTGCCCAGGCAGCAGTTCCAGATCAAGATCCAGGCGGCCATCGGCGGGAAGATCGTCGCTTCGGAGAG
>JAFGIV010000010.1 GCA_016929435.1 Candidatus Uhrbacteria bacterium
GCTTCCGGAGGAGGGGCGCACCGCCCATGTCGAGACCGCCCTGGCCGACGATGCTTGGCCTGTCCGCAGGGAGGCTATCCGGGCCCTGCCCTCGCTCCCGGAGGCGGAGCGCCTGCGTCTCGCGCCAGCGGCGGCAAAGGCAGTCTCGGCCGCCCTTTTTGGCGGGGATCCGGAAGACCTCAAGGAGGCGATCCGGGCCTTCCGGTCCCTGCCCGGGGCCGACCGCGCCCTGGTCGCGGCGGAGGCGCCCGTTTCCGGTTCCGACGCCCCGCCCGCCGGCGGGGACGGCCTCGCCGCCGTCGCCGGCCGGACCCGCCTGTACGGCGGCCTGGAGGGCCGGTTCTTCCGCGAGGGGTTCGCCAAGACCGACTCCGGCACCACCCTGCTCGACGCCGTGCCCACGGAGCCGGGGATGTCGCTCCGCGACCGGGTGATCGTCCGGCACATAGGGATCAGGCCGTTCCTGGAGTGGGAGCGGGCCTTCCGGGCCGCGGATTTCTGGAGGTCCAAGGGGTTCGACTACGTCCCGATCGAGCCGATCGTCGGGGTCGGCGCCGGGGAGGGCCTGACGGCGGACGTCGCCACCCGGGTGGTGCCCGGGCCGACCGTCGCCGGATGGGCCGCCGCCGCGGGTTTCACGCACCTCGACCGCATCGTCGATACCCAGCGGAGGATAATGGAGGGGCTGGAGGAGCTGGGGATCGAGCACGGCCACCCGCACGAGGACAACTTCGTCCTCGCCTTCGACCGGGACGGGGAGGGCCGGCCGGACATCTCCAGGCCGCCCCGGGTCTATGCCATCGATTTCGACATGGCCGCCCCGTCCGGAAAACCATGATCTCCGTCGTCATCCCGGTCTTCAACCAGGCCGCCCGGATCGCCGCCACCCTCGACAGCCTCTTCTCCCAGACCTACGGAGATTTTGAGGTGATCATCGTCGATGACGGGTCGACTGACGGCCTGTCGGTAGTTTTGGACGGCTATTTTTCGTCCCGCCGGCCCGCACGGCGCGTTGTCCGGATCGTTCAGGAGAACCGCGGCGCCCCGTCTGCCCGCAACCGCGGGGTCCGGGAGGCCAACGGCGATTTCCTTTTTTTCTGCGATGCGGATGCCGTGTTGGTCCCCCAAGCCCTGGAGGTCATGCTGGCCGAACTCACGGCCCACCCGGAAGCCTCCTATGTCTACCCGTCTTTCTATTGGGGTTTCAAGCTGTTCCGGTTCGGTCCGTTCAGCGCCGATCGGCTCCGTCGCCAGCCGTGCAACCACACCATGTCCCTCATGCGCCGCCAGGCGTTTCCGGCCGACGGTTGGGACGAACGGGTAAGGCGTCTCCAGGATTGGGACCTTTGGCTGACGCTGCTTGAGTCCGGACATGTCGGCCGGTGGATCGACCGGCCCCTGTTCACCGCCCAGCCGGGAGTCATCAGCAGCGGGTGGTTCCCGAAGATCGTCTATCGGCTGTTCCCGTTCCTGCCGGTCGTGCGGCGTTACAACCGGGCCGTGGCCGCCATAAAGAGGAAACACCACTTGAATTGAATTGACATGGCCGAACAGAAGGAAATTTTTGACCGTTCGTATCCGGAAAATGACGGCATCCTCAATTGCCTGGACGAATCGGTCCTGGCCGATGCCGTCAAGCGGACGGATATGGCCACCTATTCGCTTCGGGCGGCCGATTTCAGTGAAGATCAGATGCTGTCCCTGAGCCCGGAGGAGGAGCGCCTGTTGGCGCCGCTGTCCGGCGTGCCGTCCGAAGATTTCATCCTGGAGCTGGCCGGCGGCAACGGCCGTTTTGCCCTGCATCTGCTCCGCCGCGGACATCGCGTAATCGAGACGGACATTGCCCATGGTTCGGTGGAGAGGGTCCGTCGGACCGCCTTGGACGCCGGACTGACGAATGGCCTCTATGCGATCGTTGACGCCGAACGGTTGCCTTTCCGCGACGGATCGTTGGGTGCCGTCTTCATGGTCGCCTCTCTCCATCACCTGCCGCATCCGGATGTGGCCATCAGGGAAATTGCCCGGGTGCTCAAGCCCGGCGGCCGGCTGTTGATTCTCCGCGAACCGGCTTCTTGGCAGTATTACCTGTTTTTGCCGGCTTATTGGCTGGTGAGGAAATTTCTGAGACGCCGAAACCAAAACGCCTTCTCCCTGGCGGATGACGTCACCTGGGGGTTTTCTTGTGGCCGTTTGCGTAGTTTGCTGAAAAAAGATTTCGGGCAGATCGAAATTCGGCCGGTGCATTACCTTCGGAAATTCTACCGCAACTGGGTCGTATTGCGGGCGAAACTGGGCCGTCCGTCCCGGGTTGATCCGGCCGTCGAGCGCCGCCTGGAAACCTGTGACGGAATCATTGCCCGGATACCGCTCCTGAACCGTTTGCCGTGGGATTGGGACATCTCCGCCGTCAGGAAATCCTAGCGGATTATCCCCAAGGTCAATGCCGTCGATGCCGTTTCGTGCTATAATTTTATTGATGAAAATCGGCTAATTTTTAATTTAGAAACAGCCATGTCCATCGCCAAAATCGAAGTCAAACGGGATTTGTGCATCGGCGCCTCGCCCTGCGTGGTGGCCGCCGGCAGCGTCTTTGAGCTTGACGCGGAAAACAAGGCCATCGTGAAGCGGCAGGGTGGGGTCAGCGATTCCGGCCCGATCGACAGGGCAGCGTTGGAGGATCAGGGAATCGATGACGATACCATCCTGATGGCCGCACAGTCCTGTCCGGTCAAGGCGATTTTCCTCTACGACGAGACCGGTAAGCAGATTTATCCTGAAGTTTAAGGCAATCCAAGACAAGGCTCGGGGCAGCCGAACGGCGGCCTCCCAAACGGCCGCCTTATCGGCATGCCCCTTCGCCTTGAACTTTCTTCCTGAACATTGATTGGGTTATGCCGTTGCGTTACCTGATAATCGGCGGTGGGGTGGCCGGAACCACGGCCGCCGAAACGATCAGAAAAAACGACCCGGTCGGGGAGATAACGATCGTTTCCGATGAGCCCCATCGGCTGTATTCGCGCATCATGATCTCCAAGCCGCACTACTTTCTGGGGAAGGTGCCGGCCGAGCATATCTGGCTGAAGAAGGAGTCGTGGTACGGGGAGCAGAAAATCAGCCTTATGGCCGGGAAAAGGGCCGTTCGTCTGGACCCGGACGGGAAGAAGGTCGTTCTGGATGACGGAACCGAGTTGGGCTACGATAGGTTGCTGTTGGCCTTGGGGGTCTGCGCCCGAAGGTGGAAAATTCCCGGCGCTGACCGGAAGGGGGTGTATTATGTCCGGACCCTGGACGATTTTCGGCAATACCAACCGGCCTCGAAGGTCGCCAGACAGGGAGTGGTGGTCGGCGGCGGGGCAATCGGCTTTGAGATGTGTGAGATGATGAGCCTGTCCGGTCTGGAGACTACCCTGATCATCAGGGAAGGTCACTATTGGGATCCGGTCCTGGACCAGACCGCCGGGCAGATGGTTGAAAGCGCCCTGGAAAATCACGGAGTGAGGGTGATCCGCGGACAGTATGTGACGGAGGCTCTCGGCGACGGCTCCCTTACCGGGGTAAGAACGGAGAACGGAACCGAGGTTCCCTGCCGGATGGCGGCGGTCGGCATCGGCGGTTTCTGTCCCCACGTCCTTGCCGAGGAGGCGGGAATTGCCGTCAATTGGGGAATCCGGACCGACGGGAAGATGGGAACCAACAGGCCGGACATCTGGGCCGCCGGCGATGCCGCGGAATATGATGACCCGATTTTCGGGGAACCGACCGTTTTCGGCAGCTGGAGCAATGCCCAGAACCACGGACGGGTCGCCGGCATCAACATGTCCGGCGGTGATGAGACCTACAGCAGGGTTACTTTCTATGCGGTCAGCGGTTTTGGCCTGAACATCGCTTTTGTCGGCAAGGTGGCGCCGCTTCCGGACCGGACCTTCGTTTCCCGCGGCAATCCCGAAGTCGGTTACGGCCGCCTGGTCCTGAAGGGCAACCGCCTGGTCGGTGCCCAGCTGATCAACCGCACCCCGGAAGTCAGCGCCATAACCAGGCTGATTGAGACAAGGAAAGACATTTCCGGGCATTTGGATCAATTGGCCGATGCCGGTTTTGACCTGAAAAGACTGCCATAGTCGATTCGGGTTCAGGAAATCGCACGTAATTTACGTGGTGGAAACGGGAGTTTTCGTGTCCGTCCGTGACAGTCCCATCCCGCGCCATGGGCGGTTTCCCTGTTTCTGCGTCTGGAATTTTGCAAAAACCGTTCCCCTTACCGAGGAACGGTTTTGAATAGCAGATTAATTTGAATAGCAGATTAATAGGAGGGGTAATTGGGAATGATCCTTTTAAATTTTTCCATCACCTCTTGTTGGCACTTTTTCAAGTGCCATAATCCATTCCACTCGCTGCTGTCGCTTGCGATGTCGGCACAGTCCGACATCTCCTTGTCGAACGGGGTTTTTTCTGTCCCCCCGAACAGCACATTTGCCCTCTTCATCTCCTCGAAAGCCTGTTTTTGTGTCTCTATCACTTCACCCATGTCCCGCATTTTTTCGGTATCAGCGGGAGACAGGACATGTTTGCTCAGGGCTTTCATAAAAAGTTCAGATGTCTTTTTTTCCAGCCCCTCTATTTTCCTCACAGCCTGTTGCCTGGCAAGGCAGCGGTTTTTTTCCGCCGTTTTATCTACCGGCGGCTGGCCGGATTGAATACTTTCTATCATTTCTCTACAGCACAGCCGCTGTACCTTCAGGGTCAATATCTCCATTTCGGCGTTTTCCCGTTTTTTTGCGGAATGGGACAAAATCGTCTCTGCCTGCGCCTCATTGCCTGCGGACATTGTGTCTTGAGACAGCGCTGAAATTGCGATGCCCATGACATTCCGATCGGCCCACTCCATTTCCATCCGCTTTTGATCCAGTCGATTGTTGATCGACTGAATTTCCTCCCATAATTTTTCCTCCGCCTCTGCCTTCGCCTTTTCCTCCGCATTCGCCAACAGGAACATTGCGGTGAAGATGCCCATCGGGATAGAAAAGATAAGCAGGACAATACAGGCAATTTTTATTTTTTCCATTTTTCGTTCTCTCCTTGGCCGTTTTGGCCGGTTTTTGGTTTGCCTCCAATCTACTACATTTTGTGGGCAGTGTCAAGGGGTTGGTCAGAATGGCGGTTCGTGCCATAATGACATCGCTAATCTCATCACCGTCAACATCATGGATACCGGAAAATACCTTAAGATATCGGTTTTCCTGACCTTGGCCGGAGCCTGTTTTTCCGGTTATTTGAGTGCCGTCAAGCTGTTCAGCGGCAGCTGCGCCTTTGGCGAGTCCTGCCCGATCTTCTTGGGCCAGCCGGCCTGCTATTACGGATTTGCGGTTTTCTTGGCGATGTTGGTCGGGACGGCGGTCGCCTATTTCCGTCGGGTTTCGTCCCCCGATCCGATCAAATTTAATTTGGCCCTGTCGGCTTTGGGTATCGTCTTTTCCGGATCGTTTGTGGTCCAGGAGATCGCCGTTTGGGTCAGGTACGGGTTCAGGGCCACTTTCTTCGGCCTTTCCACCTGTGCCTATGGCCTGATCTTCTTTGCCGCCATTTTTGCCTTTTCCCTTTGTGTCCTGAAATGCCGTGGCGGTTACCGCTCTGTCGCCAAGGGAAGGAATAAGGAATGAGGAAGGGTGGGGAATTATGAGAAAAAAAAGGCCCCGACCGCATTGGCCGGGGTTTTTTACGGCAGCAGGAGGAAGAGCCGCACGTTTTGCGCTCTCACCTCCGTTTCGTAGAGGCGGTCCCAGATTTTTACGGGGATCCAGATCCGCCTGCCGGAAGGGTAAATCTCGTCTATGGCCGAAATGATTTTGTCCAGTTCTTGACTGGCATAATCCCGGTCCCCTTCGTTAATCTTGTTGCCGTTGCCCTTGTTGTCTTTAAGGAACTGTTTCGTGGTTTCCACCAGGACTCTCGTCTGTCTTATCAGACGAAAGAATGAGCACCTTCTGGCAATGGCCCAAGTCAGGCCGATCGCCGCGGCTGCCTGAACAATCAGCATCCCATTCCCCCCTTTTTTTTTGGTATTTGACGAAAGGATACCATTTTTTCGGGAAGAGTCAAGGGGGTATGGTAAAATCAAGTCAGGGCGATTTGCCCTAATCGAATCCTATGTCCGAGAAAATCCGTCCCCAACTCACCCCGAACGCCGTTCAGGTCCTGGAATCGCGCTATCTCCTGCGGAACCACAGGGGACGACTGACGGAAACGCCGACCGGAATGTTTCGGCGGGTGGCCAGGACCATTGCGGCCGTTGAGGGGGAATACGGGACCAAGGTAGCCGATGTCCGCCGTTGGGAGGACCTGTTTTTTTCCATGATGGTTCACGGCGAGTTTCTGCCGAACACCCCGACCCTTACGAATGCCGGGGCGTCGTTGGGGCAGCTGTCGGCCTGTTTCGTCATCCCGATCGAGGATTCTGTCGAATCGATTTTTGATGCCCTAAAATCGGCGGCCGAGGTGCACAAGAGCGGGGGCGGGACTGGTTTTGACTTTTCCCGGATCCGTCCGAGGGGCGGCCTGGTCCGCTCCACCGGCGGCACGGCTTCCGGTCCGGTCAGCTTCATGCGCATCTTTGACGAGGTGACCGACGTCATCCGGCAGGGCGGCAAGCGGCGCGGCGCCAACATGGGGGTGTTGCGGGTGGATCACCCGGATATCGTCGAATTTATCGATGCCAAGTGCCAGGAGGGGAGTTTGGCCAACTTTAACGTTTCCGTGGCGGTTACGGACGCCTTCATGCGGGCCGCGGAAAAGGGCGGCAAATACCGCTGCCGCGATCCCCGAACCGGTCGGTCGGTGGGGGAGCGTGATGCCCGGCAGGTTTTTGACCATATTGTCCGATGCGCCTGGCAGAGCGGGGATCCGGGAATCATATTCATCGACCAGGTCAACAGGATGAACCCGACGCGGCATACGGGATTGATTGACGCCACCAACCCCTGCGGTGAGGTGCCGCTTCACCACTGGGAATCGTGCAATCTCGGTTCCGTGAATTTGGCCAAGTGCGTATCCGGCCGGTTCCTGAAGGGCCGCATCGATTGGGGGAAGCTGCGCGGGCTGATCCGGGATGGGGTGCGGTTCCTGGACGACGTCATCACCGCCAACCGCTACCCCCTGCCGCAGTGCCGGGAAATCGCCGACCGTAACCGCCGCATCGGTTTGGGCCTGATGGGCCTGGCCGAGGCGTTCGTCATGATGGGGATTCCCTACGATTCGGACCGGGCGGTCCGGTTGGCCGGGAAGCTCGCCAGGTTCCTGGCCGACGAGTCACATCGGGCCTCTTCCGATTTGGCAAGGGAGCGGGGCAGCTTCCCCAGCTTTAGGGGGTCGTTGTGGCAGAAGAGGGGGTGGAAACGGATGCGTAACGCCACGACCACGACCATCGCCCCGACCGGGACGATTTCCATCATTGCCGGGTGCTCTTCGGGAATCGAGCCGCTGTTCGCCATCTCCTACGTCAGGAATGTCCTGGATGGGGCCCAGTTGATCGAAACCACCCCGCTATTCGAGCGGTTGGCTCGGGAAAAGGGGATATGGGGCGGGGACCTGGCCCTTCGCGTGGCGGCAACCGGATCGGTTCAGGACATCGACGGGCTGACAGCCGAGGAGAAGCGTCTTTTTCGGACGGCGTTGGAGATCCCGGTAATGCGCCACGTGGCCATGCAGGCCGCCATTCAAAAACACGTCGACAATGCCGTGTCCAAGACCGTCAACCTGCCGAACGAAGCCGCACCGGGCGATGTCCGGGAGGTTTACCTCAAGGCCTGGAAATCGAGGTGCAAGGGCGTAACCGTTTACCGTTACGGTTCCAAGGCCAGACAGGTGCTGAACGTCGGGCTGAACGCCGTCCATAACCAGAAGGTGGTTGAGGTTGACGGTGAATTTGCCGGCGGTTGCGCCGCCGGAGTCTGCTCGATTACGCCGACATAGACGGAACCCCCGACTTGTGGCATGATGCGGAACATATGACACTTGAAGTGTAAATTATGAAGAAGTTTCACGTTATTGCCGAGGACGATTCCCTGAAGGTCAGGGTGGTGGCCTCCACCCGGGCCGGATTCATGACTGCGGCCCTAGAGGGGCTGTTTACGGCCAACCGCCCGCAGTTCGTGGAGACGGACATAGAAACCCGCTTCGTGGCCAGGGAAACGGAACGGGATTTTTCGGTCGGGGCCGACGATTTTCCGGGCCTGTTGGCCGGTTTCATGGAAGAGGCCCTGAAGCTGTCCGGGAAGAACGGGGAGGCCTATGTCGGATTGCGCCTCAACCTGATTACGGACACGAAAGCCGAAGGGACCTTTCTTGGCCAGCCGGTTACCGGATTCGGCCACGACCTGAAGGGAATAGACCGGCGCAGCCTGAAGGTGGAAAAGAACCAGTTGGGCTATTGGGAATCGACGGTATCCCTGAAGAAATAGCCGAAAAGGGGGTTTCCGGTGAGGGTTATCCCGGTTTTTGGCGTGTTCAGGTATAATTTACCTGACATGCCGGGACGCATCCTCCTTAAACCTGACTTTTTCAATCGCCCCACCGTGGCAGTTGCCCGGGATCTGTTGGGGAAGTTTTTGGTTCGGGAAACGGGAGCCGGCAGGACGGCCCTGATGATCAGGGAGGTCGAGGCCTACGACGGGTTTGGGGACAGGGCCTCGCATGCCCATCGGGGAATGACCGAACGCAATGCCCCGATGTTCGGCCCGGCCGGACATTGGTATGTGTATTTGGTCTACGGGATGCATTGGATGCTGAACGTTACGACCGGTCCGGTCGGCTATCCGGCGGCGGTCCTGATTCGCAGGCTGGAGGGGCTGGACGGTCCTGCCCGGCTGACCAGGTCTCTGGACATAGACCGGCGGTCGGACGGCCGTCCGTCCGGGAAGGCGAGCGGGCTGTGGATAGAGGATCGTGGGGTGGATATCCGTCCGTCCCAGTACCGCCGTCTGCCGCGGGTGGGAGTCGATTATGCCGGGGAGTGGGCCAAGAAACCGTACCGGTTTGTCCTCCGTTCCCCTGACCGAAAACGGAAATGACCACGCGCCGAGTTTCCCCCATTTTTGCGGCAACATGCCTTTCTGCGGCCTTGGCTGCCGGAGGGATCGCCTTTTGGGCGGTCGCTCCGGCGTTTCGCCTGCATGGACCGGAAACGGCCGCCATTCCGGTCGGTTTAGGGCCGTTGCCCGTGCCGGTTCCGGTCGTGGGAGAGCCTTCCGGCCAGCCGCCTGGGGTTCGCGTGGCGGAATAGGTTAACAATAACGAAAATTACCGTAACGACAACGATATGGATCGGACTGTTCCTGAAAATCCGCATGCCCTGACGGTCGAGGAATTGGCGGAGGCGTTGGGGAGTGACGTTGGTTTCGGATTGACGAATCGGGAGGCAGGGGAAAGGCTCGGCCGTTTCGGGGCGAATGCCCTGCCTAAAGCCAAACCCCCGTCCCCGTTCCGTGCCTTTTTCAGTCAGTTTCACAGCGGCCTGACGTATATCCTGATCGCTGCCGTGGTGGTTGCGGTCCTTTTGGGGGATCTGACGGACGCCATCGTCATACTGGTGGTGATCGTGATCAATGTCGTTTTCGGGTTCGTTCAGGAGCGGCGGGCGGATGCGGCCATTTCCAAGCTTTCGGAGATGGTGGTGCTGGAGGCCACGGTCATCCGTGAGGGGGAGACATACCGCCTGCCCGCCGAAAGGCTGGTTCCCGGGGACGTCATTGTCCTCAATGAGGGGGATCGAATTCCGGCGGATGCCCGATTGCTGACCGGGCGGGAATTTAGGGTCGACGAGTCGCTGCTGACCGGGGAATCGTCGCCGGTTTCCAAGACTACCGATGTCCAGCCGGCGTCGGTTCCCCTGTCGGAGCGGGTTGGCATGGTCTGGATGGGCACCTTGGCCGTGGCCGGAACCGGTCGGGCGATAGTTACCGCTACGGGAACCGGAACCGCCTTCGGTCAGGTGGCGGCTTCCCTGGCGGATATCCGCCAGGATAGGGCCCCGTTCGAGTCGGCCATCGACCGTTTGGGCTGGCGGCTGGGTGTCGTTTCGTTGGCGGTGGTCGGGTTGATTGCCGTGATTGGGCTGTTGCGGGGAGAGGAGTTGAGGGAGATGTTCGTCTTTGCCGTGGCCATGGCGGTGGCCGTGATTCCCGAAGGCCTGCCTTCCGTCCTGACCGTTGTTCTGGCCATCGGAGTCTGGCGGATGGCCAAACGTCGGGCCGTTGTCCGCCATGTCCCGTCCGTTGAGACCTTGGGGGAGGCTGACGTCATTTGCACGGACAAGACCGGAACCCTCACCGTTAACCAGATGACCGTTCGGGGAATTTCCCTTTTTCGGATGGATGTCGAGGTTAGCGGGGAGGGATACGAGCCGAAGGGCGATTTTCAGGCCGGAGGGCGAACGGTCGCACCGGCAGAAATCCCGGAGCTTTCCATGCTTCTGAAGGCCGCCGTTCTCGGCAGTTCGGCCGACATCGTCAGGAAGAACGGCACCTATTCCGTCCAGGGCGATCCGACCGAGGGGGCGTTGGCGGTCATGGCGGCCAAGGCCGGGTTTGATCGGCGGACCCTGGAGGGGAAATGGCAATTGCTTGACGAGATGCCTTTCTCTTCGGAACGGAAGATGAGGGCTTCGTTGCTGGAAGGCACCGATCCTGACGGGCGGAGGAGGCATTTCGTGTTTGCGGTCGGGGCTTTTGAGGTTTTGGGGGGCATGTCGTCCACCTGCCTGTCCGATGAGGAGATTCCCTACGGACAATTGGCCGACCGGCGGTTCGTTCAGGCCAACGAACGGATGGGCCTGGCTGCCGAGCGGGTGTTGGCCGTTGCCATGCGGGAGGTTCCGGTTTCCGTTTCGGAGGTCAATGAGGCCCTGCTTCGGGACATGACGTTCCTGGGGCTGGTCGGAATGGTCGACCCTCCCCGGCTGGAGGCGGCGGAGGCCATACGGCTTTGCCGTCGGGCCGGCATCAGGGTCATCATGATCACCGGTGACCAGAAGCCGACGGCCTTGGCGGTGGCCAGGGAGGTCGGACTGATCGGGCCGGAGGAAGACGGACGGGCCGTCGTTTTTTCGGAGAGTGAGGTGGCGGAGATGGCGGACGAGGTTTTTGAGGACATTCTCGGCCGGGCTGCGGTTTTCGCCCGGATCACTCCGGCCACCAAACTCCGCCTGGTCGGTGCCCTGAAACGGCGCGGGCACATCGTGGCCATGACCGGGGACGGCGTGAACGATGCCCTGGCCCTGAAGAAGGCCAACATCGGCATTGCCATGGGGAGGAGCGGAACCGATGTCGCCAGGGAGGTGTCCGACATCATTCTCCTGGACGATAATTTTGCCACGATCGTCCGGGCCGTGGAGGAGGGGAGGGTGGTTTTCCGGAACGTCAAGCAGACCACGGCCTACCTTTTCACCACCAACATCGCCGAGGCGATGACGATCCTGCTGGCCCTTGTGGCAGGCGTGCCGATTCCGATCCTGGCGGGGCAGATTCTCTGGATGAACCTGGTGACAGACGGGTTCCCTGACATGGCCCTGGCGACCGAACCTGCCGGGGACGGCGTCCTTGACCGTCCGCCGCGGCGGCACGGTTCGGCCTTCATTACCCCGAACGTAATGTTTTTTGCCCTGGTTACGGGTCTGCTGATGAGTTCCGTGACCATCGGGCTGTTCGCCTGGTCCTTGGGTAACGGCGGGGACCTGGTCCGGGCCAGGACGATTGCCTTCACCACCATGTGTTTCCTTCAGCTTTGGAATGTCCTCAACCTTCGGTCCGAGACCCTTTCCCTCCTGCGCATCGGCATCTGTTCCAACGCCTATGTCCTGGGGGCGATCGTCGTGTCCTTCTTCCTCCAGATGGCGGTCCTTTACCTGCCGTTCCTGAACCGCATGTTCAAGGTCGTTCCCCTGTCCCTTGGGGAGTTGGCGGTGGTGGTTTCCGTCACTTTCCTGGTGCTTCCGTTGGTGGAGGGATACAAGTGGCTGTTGCGCCGCCGCCTGTTGCCGGAATCGTGGCTGTAGCCGCCGTCCCGTTCGGGGTTGCGTTTTTGCCGGTTTTTCCGTAGGATTACGGTAACCAGCGGATCGCTGACGATGGGCAATTAACCTGACCGCATAATTGCGGCCTAAGCAAGATAAACTATGTCAAATGACGAGAGAGTTTCCGAAAGCTGCGTGACCGTGTCGTCAAGGGCCAGTTTCGTCATCGGGTTGGTCAGCGGCGTCATGTTCCTGTGCACGATCGGGTTCTTTATCCTGTTGGGAATCGTCCTGAACGGCCAGCCGTCAGAGGCGGCCTCCACCGGAACCGTCCCTGTGGCGGCGGAAGATGCGGGAACCGTCCCGTCCGCACCGGTTGCGGACACCATCGGACCGGTAGACCCCGTCACTTCCGCGGATCGGGTCTGGGGTTCGGACAGCGCCAAGGTTGACCTGATCGTATATTCGGACATCGAATGCCCGTATTGCGGACGTTTTCACGATACCCTCAGGCAGGTTCAGGACCAGTATGAGGACAGGGTTCGGATTGTTTTCCGTCATTTCCCGCTTTCCTTCCATCCGAACGCCATGTCGGCTGCCCTGGCCTCCGAATGCGCCGGGGATCAGGGTAGGTTCTGGGAGTTTCTGGATGCGGTGTTTGCCGTCCAGGGGGACGGATTGGGGAACGACTTGTACGAGTCAACCGCCGGGAAGTTGGGCCTGAACCTGGTCAGGTTCCGGGAATGCGTCGCCGATGCCGACTTTACGGAAAAGGTGAACGCCGATCGGGCCGGCGGGACCAGCGCCGGAATCTCCGGCACGCCCGGTTCGGTCATCGTTGCCGCGGACGGAAGCCTGCAGGAGATTCCCGGCGCCCTGCCTTTCGAGAGCGTTAAGCCGATGTTGGACGCCGCCTTGGCCAGGTAGCCTTTCGAAAAAAAATCGGGACATGCCGATAGCCAAACCCCCGGGAATGCCGGGGGTTTGTGCCGTGGGCTTTTGCTGCCCTGATTTGGGTTCCGGTTTTCAGGCGGATTTTTTTCCGCCGAACAGCCTGCCGATTCTGCCCATCAGCCCCGTTTTTTGGGTACGGTCAACCGGCGGTTTTGCCGGTCCGCCACTTGATCCGGCTTTTGGGGCCATTGGTTCCCCGATCTGTCGGATGAATCGGCGGGTGGATTGAATCTCTTTCGATTTTTTGACGAGGGGGGAGAAATGGTCGACGGTTTCCCTGATCTTTTTCAGCGCTTCGGTCGGCCCTTCCCCCCTCCTCAGCAGGTCGGCAAAATCGTCAAGGATATCAGTCCTGGAATCGGCAATCCAACCGATGGTTTCGTTTTCCGGTGCGCCCCGGTACAGGGTCTGGGCCGTCCTTCGGAAACATTCCCTGATTTCCGTTAGGGGAACCGATTCTTTCCGTTTGAGCCTATAGGCCAAATCAGCGGTCATCTCCCCCGCATTTTTAACGGATTTCTGACTGATTTTACCGGAAGCATCCTTTTTCTTTTCCGTCCGATATTTAGGTATCCATTTTTCAATCCCTCTTTCCAGGATTTTTTTTACGGTATCCCGGTCTTGGTGCCGCATTGCGTTGGTGAACAGGATACGGACATCATGGCGGCTGTTCCACAAATCGGCCCGGTCAAGCGGGTCCGTATCCCCGTATTTTTCCAAGACAATATCCCGCAGCATCTTGTCGAACATCTCTTCCGTGTCCAACTCCGGCTTTTCCGTTCCGGGCTGCTCCAGGTCGTATTCTTGCCCCAAAATGATCCTTGGTTCCCTATCCCCCATATTTTTGTTGATTGGTGTAATTTTCTTGATTTTAATTATAGCCGTTTTTTTGGCCTTTGTCATTTTTCGCTTCCTGTGCTATCCTGTCCGTCGTAATCGAACATAGCCTTTTTTATACTATGGAAAGCGTGGAAATGGACATTGAGGAGATGTTTTTCCAGTTGCGGGACAAGGCCGAGGTCGAAGGGGCCTACACCCAATCGGAGTGGGACGGTCTGGTGGACGAGCTGATGGAGGAGCGGATCGAGAGGGGGGAGTTGGGTGAGGAAGACGATTTGGAGGGACTGAAGGATACCCTGAAGGCGCGGTTTGAGCAGTTTGAGGAGAGCATTCCGCTGATGTAGCAAAGACAAGGCCGCAGGATTGCCCTGCGTCTGCGGGTCGGTAGCTCAGCTGGCAGAGCAACAGCCTTTTAAGCTGATGGTCCTGGGTTCGAGCCCCAGCCGACCCACCAAAGGCACCCCATCACGGCGATGGGGTGCCTTTGCGACCCTTTTGTTTCCAAACCCACCAAAATATGATAAAATTAAATTTGAAAACAATAACCGTCAGTCGCCTGTCGAATGACCTGAAATATGCCCAAAACGATCCTTGACCAGAACGAAAACATCATGGCCAAACTCGGACTTCAGGACCTGTCGGAGGAAAAACGCCTGAAAATGCTTGATCAGATGGCGGAACTGATCCAGAAGCGGGTCATGCTTCGGATTATGGAGTCCCTACCCGAGGCGGATGTCAAAACCGCCAACGGATTGGTGGATAACCCGGAGAAACTGTCGGAGTTTTTGGGGTCCAGGGTCAACATGGCGGATTTGGTCTTGGCCGAGACCGAAAGGCTGAAAAACGAGCTTTTTTTGGAGGTCAGCGAACCGACGGCCGAGGATTTGGTCAGCCCGCCGGAGGCGGAATAGGGCCTTGGGGAAAGGGGCATGAACGGCACGGACACAACCGAATCCGAGCGGCAAAGGCAAATTCTGGAACGGCTGAACCGCCTGCATGCCGATACGTTGGCCAGGCTGTCCGAGCTGAAGGGACAGCAGGTTAACCTTTACCGTCGGGTATCGGAACGGCTGAACCGTCTGGTCATCGAAAGGACTCGGACGGATTTGGATTCCTCAAATTAGAGATAAGCCTTACTGGTTATGGGAAAGAAAACCACGGTAAAGGGGGAGGGTTCCCCGGAAATTGCGAAGAATGCCGAAATGACTGCGGGGGAAACGGAAAGGGTTCCCGACCTGTTGGGTCGAGTGGACGAGATTCTGGCTGAATCCGGGGACTTGCGGGGAGATATCGTGGGCGGGGTCAGGGACACGGAAGAACTGGCCGGTGAATTCGACGAGCCGCTTACCGCCGAAGAGAGGGATGAGGGCAACGAGATTGTGGCGGCGGCCAATGCGGTCGTTGGGGCTGAGGAAGCGGGGGCCGAAGAGATGGCGGCGGCCGGATCGGATGACATCCCGATTGAGTTTGACGTGTCGGAATTTGAGGGGGAAAAAAGCGGGGGGAATCGCGGGATGACAGGGGAGCAGGTTGACGCGCTCGTGCTGAAGGAGAGGGACAGGTACGCCAAGGAGGTTGGGGAAAGGGCGGATGAGGGGGGGCGAATCGCCGAGTCGGTCGTGGCGAGCGAACGGGATCGGTTCGTTTCGGAAAAACTGGAACAGGCCGGTGCCCGGGTGGCTGAATTGACGGTTAGGCTCAAGAAAGGGGGGAGTAAGCAGGAAAAAGAGAATTTGAACCGGGAATTGGAGGAAGCCAAGGCAGAATACGAGAAGTGGCGGACCGAAAAGGTGGGGGAGGATTTGCGCCTGTTCTTAGAGGAAAGGATGGGGCAGGTGGAACGGCAGCGACAGGCTGTGGAGTCCGAACGTGGGTTCGTCAGCAAGATTTTTGAGGTTAACCGTCAGTTGGGGGACATGAACCTGACCAGGTTGGGCTGGCGGCCAGAGGGGAAAGTCGGGAGGTTCCTGGCCAAGGGACTGTCCGTGCGTACGGCCATCGGGGGCGGACTGTTGGTTGGCGGTTGGGCCTTGGGCGGGGCGGCAGCGGCCGGCGGGGCGGCGGCTTACGGGTTAAAGCGCATCTTCGGCGGTCTGATGGCCACCGGCGGTCTGTATTACGCCGGACGGGGGCTTCTTGACCGTAAATTCGATCGAATGAGTCCGGAGAAAATCCAGGCCATGACCGACGGGGAAATCCAGGATGCCATGTCCAGGATGGCGGTTCGGGCCGCAGCCGGCGGCCGGACGCTTAAGGACCACCCGGCTTACTTCCAGATGGCCGAGGTTTTGGGAGAACGGTGGGAAAGGGCTGAGGCGGTCCTTGAAGCCGAGGAGGCTTTTGGGGCGGAAGCCGGCAGGACGGAAAGGGATGGCGTGTCTCCGGAAGGCGAACTGGAGGCAGATATCGAAAGTCAAGCCGGAGAGCGTGAGGGGGGCACTTACGGAAAGATTCAGGATTGGGTTGCCGAAGAGGACAGGCGGATGGCCGAGATGGCCAAGAGCGACAAATGGAAAGACGCTGCCCTGAAGGTGGGGGCGGCCGGGGCCGGAATTTTGGTCGGCAGCGGCGAAGTCGCCAAGGCTTTCGGTAAGGTTTTCGGGGTAGCCAAGGAATTTTTGGGGATTGGGGGGGAGACGGCGGCCAAGGGTATCGGTTCTGTTGCCAAGACGATCGGGACAGAGGGATTGCCCCCAACGCCACTGGCGCCGATTGAGGTCCCGGAACCGTCCTTGGAAATTCCCGAAGCGGTTCGGGACGTGTCGGCGGTGCTTAAGGGTGACGGTTACCAAAGCATAATCGGTCGCCAGTTGGCGGCCTCTCCGGAGACTTTCGGTTATGATCCGTCCGCTGACGGGGATTTGGGCGATTGGGTCAGGAAGACCACTCGGGGTATAGTCCGGGAGAACGGCCTGCTTTCCGAAAGGGGGGATGTCCGGTTAAGGTTCAGTCCCGAAGGATCCGGACGCGTCTATCTGGTTAAGTCACCGGACGGTTTTCGGCTGATGAAGGAGGGGGTCAGGGAATATGTCCATCGGCGAGATGTCGGCCTGCCTGTTCCGGAAAGTGCGGACATGCCGGAAGACCTGAGTCTTCCCGAAGATGTTCGGGAAGTTAAGCCCAAGATGCGGATTGCCGCCGATCCGGAAGGCCTGGAAAGGGCTCGCGCCGCAGCCAAATCCGGGGAAATGTTCAGGGACAACATTCCGGAAAGGAAACCCAAGATGCGGATTGCGGCTGATTTTGAGGAAGCGGCGGGATCGGAAGGGAAAGTCGTTTTCGGGGGGGCGGAACCGGTTGCGGAACGGCCTTTCGGAAGAAGCGGGGCAGGCGCGGAAACGGTGGAAACCGGATTTCGGACCGATGAACCGATATCTGAATTCCGAACCGATGGCGGCCGGGACAAGTTCGTCATCGATCGTGGGGAATACGGGCGGCAGGTCCTGGATATCCGGCTCAAGGGCGCAAAAGTGGAGTTTTCCCACGATGCCTACGGTAGGGTGACCGGTTGCGGCGTCAGCCGCCTGCATTCCATACCGAACCTGACGCGGAAGATGGAATCGATCGTCCAGTTGGAGAACCTGGACCAGCCGTGGCCCATATTCAGGGGGATCGCCAAGATGCGCATCGAGAGTGCGGCCAAGAAGATCGTTGCCTTTCGGGAGGCCCTGGCCGAACTGTCAGGCACCGGCCGAGGGGGGGTTCCGGAAGCCGATTTTCTGAAAAAGGAGATCGTTCGGGTGACGGCTGACATAGAACGGAAATACGGCGATGTCATAAGGTAGGGAAGCCGATGCCAGCGGAAAACGGAATGGCCAAGGCGGACCTTCCTGAATTCAGGGAGGTCCATGCCGTAATCAGCGACATGCACATGTCGGCCGGATCCAGGGCCCGAATGGATCGGGGGTTCTCCTGGTACCGGAAGTTTTGGCATTGGGTTGCCCGGATGGCCTTTGGCGGGGAAAGCCATCCTGCAATCAGTGAAGTCAACCCCCTGGAGGATTTTCCCGACGACCGGCCTTTCGACCGTTTTGTCCGTGAATTGGTCGGGCGCTATGCCGGTCGGGCGGGAACCGTTCGGCTGAAGCTTTTGGGCGACACCTTCGATCCGCACGCCGTGCTTTGGGCGGGCGGTTTTGGCGGGCCTCCCCACGAGGCTGTGGCGGTCGTGAAGATGAGGCGGATCATGTCCGGACACCCCACGGTAATGGATGCCCTATCCTGGTTCCTGGAACGGGAAAACTGTCTCCTGGACATATTCATCGGTAACCACGACCTGTTCCTGACCTGGCCGAACGTCCGACGCCGCCTGGTTCGGCGACTGGCCGGTCGCAATGTCCGAAAGGCCGGTCGCATTCGGTTTATCGGACCGGAGAGCGATTTCCGCGAGACGTTCGAGGGAATCCTGTATGAGCACGGAATGGATGCCGAACCGCAAAATCGCATCAAGGCCAGGGCGGCCATACTGCGCTATCGGCTGGGGCGTCGCTTGCGGAACCCGATCCTGAACGAGCCGTTCGGTTCCCACCTTACGACCGGTTTGGTCTATCCGATCAAGCTTTACCACAGTTGGATCGGGCGGTTGGCCAACTATCGGGGCGTTTTCCGCAATTCGGTCATCCATTCCTGGGGTTGGAGTTTCTATGTCTTTTGGACAACGGTTTGGGCCTATCTTTACCATGCCTTCTTTTCCTTCTGGCACATCCGGCGGCAGACCCACCTGAGGGACATGATTCGGGTGATTGGCCAGGCCATAACAAATCAGGGGGTGGATGGTTACGCCAGGAGGTGTTTGGAAAAACCGGGCATCAGGGCTGTCGTTTTGGGGCATTCCCACGAATGGCGGCAGGAATCCAACCGGAACGGCATCTACGTCAATACCGGCACCTGGGGCCTGATGTTTCGGCTGAAAAAGGTCAGCTTGCCGCTGGTATGGAAGCGGTTCCGTTGGCTGGAGTGGGTCTGGAGAAAGATCGGGCATTTTTTGGCGGATGGCGGCAATCGTCTCTCTGTCCGTCAGGTCCTTAAATTTTGGGTGTGGGCATCGGCCGTGACGTTGCTTGTCCTGTTTTTGGGCGGATTTTTGGGGGGTGGGCGGTTTTTCCCCGATCGGTTCCGGTGGCTGCCCGTTGCCCTGTTGGCCATGACCGTCCTGTCCGGCGTCTTGCGGGTATTTTCCTCCCGCCCGAAAGTCATTTCTGAACAGAGGTTTACTTTTGCCCTGGCCGAGTTTCCTGCAGGCGGGAATTTTGTCCTGAAACTTCTGGAATTCAATCCCGAAAACCGCAAGTTTCGTCCGTGTGTCCGGTGAAACCTTGCCTTTATCCGATTTCGCCTATATCCTTCTGTGGTGGCAAAGGCCACCAAACTAACCGTTAATTGGATATTTATGCCGTTCAGTCCCAAGCTTTCCCGCAGTGTCCGTTGCCATATCCGCCGTCAGAAGGCGGAAATTCGGCGCAAGACAGATAAGGTAGGTGAACAGGAAAAGATGATTGCCGATCTTTACGCCAAATTCGGCGTCATTATTCGGTAGCTGCGGTTACCGGTCTGTCCTATGGTTGATTCGGCCTATTTTGACGGATTGAAAAAGAGGGTTTCCGCCTACGAGTCCGGCCGGAGGGAGGTGATCAAGGTCGCCGGAGATGCGCTTTCCGCCTCCAAACGGGCGATTTTCGCCATGCACCGGGATGACCTGGAGACAGCCGATGGGCTTTTGGTTGAGGCCGGGAAAATTCTTGGGGCGGTTCGGGAGCGGGCCGATGCCAACAGGGATTTGGACGACGAGGGATCCTATAGGGCGGCCCTGGAGGAATATTTTGAGGCAAGACTGTATCGGCAATGGCTTGACGGCGGCAACATCGGCCGGTTGGAGGGGGAGCCGGACGATTATCGGGCGTATTTAGGTGCGGTTTCCGACCTGACCGGGGAGATTCAGCGCCGCCAGGTCCGCTTGGCGACCGAGGGTCGGGTCGATGAGGTTCGTCGCCTGCGGGATGACATCGAAGCCGTGGTCGGACAGCTTCTGGACATGGATTTGGGCGGTTATCTCCGCACCAAGTTCGATCAGGCCAAAAATAACCTGCGTCGGGCCGAGGATGTCCTCTATGACATCACCCTAAGGAAGGGCTAATGCCGACAGAAAAAATTTCCGCGATCATTCCGGCCCACAACGAGGAAAGGACCGTCGGGGCGGTGGTCGATACGGTTAGGGCCGCTGGTTTTTTTGACCGGATAATCGTCGTCAGCGACGGATCGCATGACCGGACCGCCGAGGTTGCCCGTCAGTCCGGGGCAACAGTGGTGGAATTGGCGAAGAATCAGGGCAAGGGTTCGGCGGTGGCGGTCGGATTGGCCCAGACCGATTCGCCGTTGGCCTGTTTTTTGGATGCCGATCTGGTCGGTCTGACGGCCGCATACCTGGCGGCTTTGGCCGAACCGGTTCTTTCCGGCCGTTGGGTGATGAGCGTCGGCATGTGGGATCGCGGGCCGGTGTCGAATTTTTTGGCCCGGTTCCTGCCGCTCATCAGCGGCCAGCGGGTGTTGCGCCGGGAGGTTTTTGAGGATCTTCCGCCGAAATTCCGTTCCGGATACGGAATGGAGGCGGCCATGACCCATGCCTGCCGGAGCGGCCACTTGCCGTTCGGACGGGTTTTCCTGCCCCGGCTCAAGATCGTCCGGAAATTCGCCAAGGTCGGCCTGTTCCCCGGCCTGGTCGGTTACGTTCGGATGTTTAGGCAGGTCTTGGGCGTGATGGTGGCGGTGCGGTTGGATCCCACCCGCCAGGCGGATTAGGGTAAAATTGGCATATGCAATACGACATCAGCTGGTTTGTCGGGAAGAGGATAACCGTCATGGGGCTGGGGCTGCACGGCGGGGGGTTGGGGGTGGCCAAATGGCTTTTGCGCCACGGGGCCAAGTTGACCGTGACGGACACGAAATCGCCCAACGACCTGGCCAAGTCAATCGGGGACCTTGACCGGGAGCATTCGCTTTGCCGGAAAAAATCCCCGTTCGGCGCCAGGATTCACCGCCCCAAATACGTCTTGGGACGGCATAACGAAACCGATTTTTCGCGAACGGACATGGTCATCCGCAATCCGGCAGTGCCGCGCGAACATCCCCTCCTAAGATTGGCCGAGAGAAACGGAGTGCCGGTGGAGAGTGACGTCAGCCTGTTTTTTCGGCTCTGTCCCTTTCCCGTCACGGCCGTTACCGGAACCAAGGGCAAGTCCACCACGACGGCCCTGTTGTCGGAGATTTGCCGGCAGCACGACGGGAGAACCGTGGTCGGCGGCAACATCCGGATCTCCCCGATGGATGGCCTGGACGGCCTACTGAAGATGGCCGCCCGCAAAAAACCGGCCGTTCCGCCGCCGATAGTCCTGGAACTGTCGTCGTGGCAGCTGGAGTCCCTGGAAAAACCCGGTTTGAGCCCGGATGTCGCCGTCGTCACGAACGTCATGCGGGATCACCTGAACCGCTACCGCGGGAAGATGTCCGAATACGCGGCGGCGAAGGAGCTGATCGTCAGGTTTCAGAAAGCCGGCGACGTGGCCATCCTGAACGCGGAAAACCCGTGGACATTGGCCATGGCCAGGCGTTTGGGCAAGAGGGACAACGGTCCGGAGGTCTGGCGGTTTTCGGCCTCGTCAGTCCCGAAAACCCCGGCCTGTTTTGTCAGCGGAAACAGCATCGTTTTTGATCCGGGTCATGGACAGGGAAAAGCCGTCGTTTCGTTAAGCGCCGTCAAGATTCCGGGTGAGCACAATATCGCCAATGTTTTGGCCGCCGCTGCCGCGGCCCTGGCCATGGGAATTCCGCTCAAGACCGTTTCGTCAGCCATCCGCCGTTTTGGGGGCGTTCCGGATCGTTTGGAGAAAATCGCCGTCAAAAACGGGATAGCTTACGTCAATGACACCACGGCCACGACCCCGGACGCGTCAATCGCCGCCATGTCGGCCCTTTCGTCCGGTAAGGCCGGTTCCGGCAGGAGGACGGCCGGTTCGGGCACCCGGACGGCAACCGCCCGCCAACGGCCGAAACTGATCCTGATCGCCGGCGGGGCGGATAAGGATTTGCGGTTCGGTGAATGGGCCAAGGTCGTTTCCCGGTCGCTGAAGGGCCTGATCCTTCTTAGCGGCCCCAATACCTCTGCCACACCGAAGATGATCCGGTCCCTGAAGGGGGCCAGGAACCAGGTGCCGTGGGTGGCGGCCGGTTCCATGGAGGAGGCCGTGGCTGCGGCCCGGGCCATTGCCGTAAGGGGCGACACTGTCCTGCTTTCCCCCGCCTGCGCCAGTTTCGGGATGTTCGTGAACGAGTTCGATCGGGGAGACAGGTTTCGGGAGGCGGTCGGGAGGGCTTGACAGAAAACGAAAAACGGTCCATAAATAACCTGTCGCCACCAACAACGGTTTCGGCGGCAAGGAGGAAAAATGTTCTTTTTGGAAAATTGGGTATTGTGGGTCGGCCTGTTTCTCATGTCCCTGATAGTCATGGGGATACTGCGCTCCAGACCCGATGGGGTTGGGGACAGTAGCCGTTTTGGAAAAGCCGTTTATGGAGTAGCCTCAGTTGCGGCCTTCCTGGCTGCCCTGTGTTTGGTCTTGGCTTACCTGCAGTGGCAGGTAATACCGGTCATCGCGGCTAAGATGACCGAGTTTGTCATGTCCATCCCGAATTTCGAGGATATGGTCGGGGGTGGAAGATGATTTGTCCAGGTTGCAACGGGAAAGGATCGTTTCAGCTTCTCGGTCCGCGTCAGACCTGCGATAAATGCGGCGGGACGGGAAAGCTGCCCGCCTCGATCGGTTTGACCGATGCCGATCAGCCGACGGACGCCTCTCAGCGTCCGACCGTACCGGCAAGACCCGATCCGAATATCATGTCCCCGACTGCGGTGGACATCAGTACGTTTCAGGCTTGGCAAAAAGCCAAACCCTACAGGGGACAGGCCTGTTCGGTCTCCTATTCTCCACCCGGACAATCCATGCAGGTTGTTTCCGGGAAATATTTCGAGGAAATTATCTCCAGAAAGGGAGAAGTGGTGGGGTTTGAGGTCCTGCTTCCCAAGCATGGCAGAGTCGAAAGTTTTCTTTTTGAGTTTATAGACAAGGCTACTGTCTGATCCATTCTATACCTTGTCTGGTCTTAAAAAACCGCCCCCTCAGGCGGTTTTTTTGTTACTATTATGCTATACTTAATTTACACCGATAATTTCTTTTTTGGCTTATGAAACTTCAAACGCTTAGGCAGTTTCGGAAAATGAAGGGAAGGACGGTCCTCCTGCGGGTGGACTTCAACGTGGCGGTCGGGAAGGGCGGGAAGATCGCCCCGGAGGCGGATGTCCGGTTGAGGGAGGCGATTCCCACCATTGAGCGGCTGCTTGAAGGCGGGGCCAGGGTCATTGCCGTTTCCCACCTGGGGCGGCCCAAGGGGTGGGACGCCAAACTGTCCCTGAAACCGGTCGCCAAGCACCTGGAGGGGCTGATGGGCCGTCCGGTGACGTTCGTGGGCGAGTCCCTGACCAGGGGTAAGGCCGTGGAAAGGGCCCTGGCCGGATTGGGGGACGGGCAGTTGGCGGTTTTGGAGAACATCCGTTTCTACCCAGCGGAGGAAAAGAACGACCCGAAATTCGCCAAGCGCCTGGCCGGGCTGGCCGATGTCTTCGTGAACGACGCGTTCGGAACCTGCCATCGGGCCCATGCCTCCACGGCCGGGGTTGCCCGGTCCTTCCGGGAACGCTACGCCGGCCTGTTGGTGGAGCGGGAAGTGGCCGGACTGAACCGGCTGCTCGTCAGGCCGAAGCGGCCGTTTGTCGTGCTGATGGGTGGGGCCAAGGTTTCCGACAAGCTTCCGGCCCTTAAGATGATGCTGAAGACGGCGGATCGGGTCATGGTCGGAGGCGGTATGGCCAACGCCTTCCTGGCCGCCAAGGGCTGGAATACCGGGAAATCTAGGGTGGCCGGTGAGGAGATCCGGTTCGCCAAGGGTCTCCTGAAAAACAGCGGGAAGAAGATCCTTCTTCCCGTCGATATTCTGGCGGCCTCGTCCCTTTCCGAAAGGGCCAAGGTTCGGGTGGTGCCGGCGGATCGGATCGGAAAGGGGGACTATGCGGTCGATATAGGCGTGGCTACGGTTCTTGAGTATGCCCGCCTGATCAGGAAGGCCAAGACTGTCGTCTGGAACGGCCCGATGGGCATATTCGAGATTCGTAAATTCAGCCACGGGACAGTCAGTTTGGGACGGATGGTGGCCGCACACTCCCGGGGCCGGGCCTTTGGGGTGGTCGGCGGGGGGGAGACGATCACTGCCCTGGAGATGACCGGCATGGCCGAATGGGTGGATCACGTCTCCACCGGCGGCGGGGCGATGCTGGACTTCCTGTCCGGCAAGCCGTTGCCGGGCATCAGGCCGTTGATGAGGTGAATTTGGGGGCAATTTTCCGGACAGGCCCGTTTGCCCATTAGGCCAACCATAAGAATATCCAAAAACAGTTAACTTTTAATCGAGACTTTATATGTCCGAAATCAGGAACGACGCCGTTTCCGCCAAACAGGATCATTGCGCATCCCGGGGCGGGAAGGCAATCGTCACCGTTGCCTGCCTGCTGATGGCCATCGTTGCCGTTTGGGTGGGCCTGAAGGCCCGCAATGCGGCCCGGGAGTACCGGTTCATCGGCGTGCCGATCGAACGCAACACCATCACCGTCTCCGGTGAGGGGCGGGCGACGTCCATTCCGGACATCGCCCAGATCGAGATCGGTACGGCGATCGAGAGGGGGACCGTGGCCGAGGCCCAGGGGGAGAACACGCGAATCATGAACAGCATCGACGTCAAGCTTCGGGAGCTGGGGGTGGATAAAGCCGATGTCCAGACCTCCAACTACTCCATCAGCCCGATGTACGACTGGAACGAGGGCCGGCAGTCGCTCCGCGGCTATCAGGTGGCCCAAAGCCTGCGGGTCAAGGTCAGGAACCTTGATTCGATCGGCGAGATTCTCGGTGCGGCCGGTGAGTTGGGCGCCAACCAGGTCGGCGGCATCGAGTTCACCCTTGACGAACCGGAATCGGTACGGCAGGAGGCCCGGGTTGAGGCCCTGAAAAACGCCAAGTCCAAGGCCGAAGCCCTGTCCGAGGTGGTTGGGGTGAAGCTGCGTCGGGTCGTTTCGTTCAGCGAAAGCGCCTACGAACCCCTTTACAACATCCAGTATGCCGCCAGGGACATGGTTTTGGGTATGGGCGGGTCGGAAAGCGCCCCGACCGTTCAGCCCGGCAGCGCCGAGTACGTCCTGACCGCGAACGTCACCTACGAGATTGAATAGGCTTAAGCCACCGCTAAAAAAACCGGTCGAAAGGCCGGTTTTGTGGTATGGTTAACCCGTTGGAATTAACCGAAAAAACATGCCGAAAACATTATCCGTCAAAGACATCCGCGCTCGGGAGATTCTCGATTCCCGCGGCAATCCGACGGTTTCCGTCAGAGTTACCCTGAATGACGGGACGGTCGCTGCCGCCTCCGTGCCGTCCGGCGCTTCCACCGGCATCCATGAGGTCCTGGAGCTGCGCGACGGGGACAGGAAACGCTACGGCGGCAAGGGGGTGCTGAGGGCCGTCCGGAACGTCAACGGCCCGATCGCCAAGGCCCTGAAGGGGATGGATCCGAGGAAACAGCGCCAGATCGACCGAAAGATGATCGAACTGGACGGGACGGAGAACAAGTCCAGGCTCGGGGCCAACGCCATTATTGGCGTCTCCATGGCAGTCTGTAGGGCCGCCGCCGTTGCTCAGGGGAAACCGCTTTACGCGTGGATCCGCCAGGCCTATGGCCTGAAGCTGAAGGGCTGGAGGATGCCTTTCGCCACCATGAACCTGCTGAACGGCGGGGCCCATGCCGGATTCGCCATCGATTTCCAGGAAACCATGGTCGTGCCGCTGCAGAAGCGGATGAGCGAACGGGTTCGGGCCGGCAGTGAGGTTTTCCACGCCCTGGCCAGGATTCTGGGAAAGATGGGGTTTGCCACGACGGTCGGGGATGAGGGCGGCTATGCCCCGAAGCTCGGTTCGAACGAGAAGGCCATGCGGCTGATCGTTCAGGCCATAAAGGACGCCGGTTACAGGCCGGGAAAGGACGTGGCATTGGGGGCGGACGTGGCGGCCAGCGAATTCTACAGCGCCGATGACGGCATTTATGACCTGAAGTGCGAGGGCAAGAGACTGACCGGCCCGCAGATGGTCCGGCTTCTGGGGACTTGGCTGAACAAATATCCGATCGTTTTTCTGGAGGACGGGTTGGCCGAGGACGATTGGAAGGGTTGGGAGATGATGACGGACCGTCTGGGGAAGAAGACCGTCCTGGTCGGGGATGACCTGTTCGTCACCAACGTCAAGCGTCTGCAGCGGGGGATTGATTCCGGGGTGGCCAACGCCATCCTGATCAAGGTCAACCAGATCGGCACCCTGTCCGAGACGATCGATGCGATCATGATGGCCAAGGACAACGGGTACAAGACCGCCATTTCCCACCGGTCCGGGGAGACGGCCGATACGTTCATTGCCGATCTGGCAGTGGCCGTCAATTCGGAGTTCATCAAGACCGGCAGCGTTTCCCGCAGCGAACGGCTGGAGAAGTACAACCGACTGATGGAAATAGAGGGCGAAATAACTAAATAAATATCATTTCAGCATGGAGACAAATCAATATGGGCACATACGAACCACGGTGGTTGTATCTTGCGTCTTGATTCTGGTAACGGCCACCGCACTCATTACGGCATGGGCGGTTAATGATTACGTATCGGCGTCTTTCATGAAGGGGGTTTTCTATAGGACCCCAAAACAGCTATCTCATGACGGCGTTAGTCTGGTCGATGTGGGAAAAAGGCAGGAGCAAGTTTTCCACGAGATGATCTGGGATTACTACCAGACCGAATACCCCAAAATGCTCAAGGAGAGATTTGAGGAACGGCTGACCGATGCGTTAGACGATAAGACTCGAGAGAAGTATTCCAGCATGCTTAACCGTCTTGGCGTAGCACGCCTTGCACCTCCCTTATTCAGCGCCCCAAGGAGGCGGGACGGTTTCGGCGATACTATCGGGATCATGGCATACAGCTATATGTACACGCCAGAAGAAACAATACCCCATAAAGGGGAATTCATGTTCTTTTTCAGCAAAAAGGACGGCGTTTTCTCCTTGGACAAGGTATACCTGTTGGGGGAAGACCCAGGAAGATTTGAAACCTCCCCATGGGACCGGATGAACAGAGAAAACGTCAATTGATGAGATTTATAAAGTAAAAGCCCCTATGACCTAGGGGCTTTTGGTAAGAATGTACGATACGGAGCGGGCTTCGGTGGGACTAGTAGCTGCTGTACAGGAACCAGCCTTCGAAATATACGCTGTTTTTTATCTGTCTTATTTCTGTCGTGGTGATGTCGTGGCGATCGTTTGTATGCGCAGTCAGTTCAAGATGGGTTGAGTAGACGCCAGTAACGATATAGGCATGCTCCATATCGCCATCACCATCCCAGCTTGCGAACACCACATCTCCCGGGAGGTAATAACTGTAATAGGGACCAGTTACGGGGTATGGACCGGAAGCCCTACCCGATGAATCCAGAAAATCCTCAAGGTCATCCACGAGCCTCCATATCTCACTGATTTGTGACGTGCTTGATCCATTATAGAACCACGCATCGGGGTCGTCTACTTCCGATCCCGTTTCTTCCCACCCTCCGGCGTAAAGGCATTGAGATACGAAGTTGGTGCAGTCACACTCAAAAGACGTATATGCCGGATTATAGTTTTGCCAATACGTATCAGCGTAGTCAGCTGCGTCATCGCCGTCGTAACTTCCGGCGAAGGCATCTGCTGTGAAGGCAAACATTCATAGCATCAAGGCTGTCACAACAGCCATGGTTTTTAACGTACGCATTTTCGCCTCCAAAATCGGGCCAGGACGGAATGCGGAAAGGATGGGGCCGACCCGGTTGCCATCCGGAGCGACCTGCTGGCGGCCGTCAAGGCGGCCAGGGATCAGATGCGGACCGATATTCAAGCCGCCGACAGTGTTGGTCCCCAAGTCGAGGAAATGAAGGATGTCCGTAAGGCGGTTTTGGACAAGGCCCAGACGGATTTCCGGGCGGCCATGGAAAAGGCCAGACTGGAGCTGAAGGATGCCTTGGAGGGATCGGACGATGGCGAATAGCGGATAAATGCCGTTAAAAACAGGGGGACGGGCCGGATTGGCCCGTCCTTTTATCTCAAAGCATGTTTATCGGTCTTTCGGCTTTAAATTTGGCCTAAATGGGGTTATAATCCATCCATATATATTACCAGACACGATTATGAGGAAAGAGGACGACAGGCCAACATCGGAAACCGCGGGAGGGATGTCACCGGTGGTTTTGGCGATCCTGGACGGGTGGGGGATAGACAAACCGGGTGCCGGAAACGCCATTACCTTGGCCAAGACCCCGGTTTTGGACGATCTCATGAAGCATTACCCGAACAACCGGCTGATGGCCCACGGTCGCTATGTCGGGCTATTGCCGAACCAGGAGGGGAATTCCGAGGCCGGTCACATGAATATCGGGGCCGGGCGCATCGTCCGGCAGGATGTCCTTTACGTTTCCGAGGCCATTAGGGACCGGACCTTTTTTAAGAACACGGCCTTCAAGGAGGCCGTCAGTCACGCCAGGGAACACGGTTCGGCCGTTCACCTGATGGGGCTTTTGGGGAACGGCAACAGCGCCCACTCATCCCCGGCCCACCTCTATGCCCTTCTCGATCTCCTTAGGGAACAGGGATCGGAAGACGTCTTCCTCCATCTCTTTACCGACGGCAGGGATTCGCCGCCGTTCAGCGCCACCCGCCTCCTGACCGAGCTGGAGGAGAAAATGTATCCCGGTCAGCGCATCGCTTCCATTGGCGGACGTTTCTACGCCATGGACCGGAACAAGATATGGGACCGGGTGGAGAAGGCCTACGATGCCATGGTCTTGGGGCAGGGGGTGGTTGCCGAAAGCGCCCAGGAGGCCATTCTGCACGGCTATAACCGCAACGAATCGGACGAGTTCATCCTGCCGACCGTCATTGTCGACGGGAAGAAGCGCCCGATCAGCCAGGTCAACGACAACGACGTCGTCATTTTCTTCAACCTGCGGTCCGATCGGGCCCGGCAGATAACCAAGACCTTCGCCCAACCCGACTTCGAGGAGCGGAACGAGGGGAGCTTCAGGCGCAAGCGGGTCCCTAACAACATAAAGTTCGTTGTTATGACGGATTTCGGGCCGGACCTGCCGAACGTCCTGACGGCCTTTCCGAGCCGTGACATTCAGCAGGGACTGACCGAGGCGTTGGGATCGTTACGGCAGTCTTATATCGCGGAAAGCGAGAAATACGCCCATGTCACCTATTTCTTCAACGGGGGCTACGACCATCCCCGCTGCGGGGAGGAAAGGATGAGGATCCCGTCCCCCTACGTGGAAAGCTATGCCGAGAAACCGGAAATGAGGGCCAAGGAAATAGCCGCCGAGGTCGTTCGCCGCGTCCAGGCCGGTTCCCACGATTTTATCTGCATCAATTTCGCCAATATGGACATGGTGGGGCACACCGGAAACATTGAGGCGGCCGTTCGGGCCTGTGAGGTGGTGGACGAGTGCGTCGGAAGGGTATGGAAGGCGGTCAGGGAAATGAAGGGGTGCCTGATCGTTACGGCCGATCACGGCAACGCGGAAATGATGCTTAACGAGGAGACCGGGGAGATGATGACCGAACACACCGTCAATCCGGTCCCCTTTATCCTGGCCTGCGATCGCCTGCGCCGCCGGCGGGTGGGGGACGGGATGCTGGCCGACATCGCCCCGACCATCCTGGACATCATGGATGTCCCGAAACCGGCCCTGATGACCGGGTTTTCGCTGTTGCGTTAGTTATGGACGGGTTGGCCCAAAAACCGGTCATATTGTGCATCCTGGACGGTTGGGGAATTGCCCCACCGGGTGACGGAAACCCGATCGAGGCGGCGGACACGCCGTTTTTCGACAGCCTGATCCGTGAATTTCCCGCCTGTGCCGTTCGGGCCTCAGGGGAGGCGGTCGGCCTGTCTTCGGGCGATGCGGGCAATTCGGAAGTCGGTCACCTGACGATCGGTGCCGGAAGGGTGTTTTACCAGCCGTTGCCCCGCATCGACGTTTCCGTTCAGAACGGCGATTTTTTCGGGAACCGGGTGTTTTTGGACGCAATCCGGCATTGCACGAGGAACGGCTCGGTTTTTCATGTCATGGGAATCTGTTCCTCGGGAAACGTTCACGGTTCGGATTCCCATATCCACGCCCTTCTTCGGATGGCGGCCGATAACGGTCTGAAGGATGTAGTTGTCCACCCGATCCTGGACGGTCGGGACACCATCTGCGATACCGGCATCGAGTTCGTCAGGACACTGCAGCGGAAGATGGGGGAAATTGGCGTGGGCCGCATCGGCACCCTGGCCGGACGCTATTGGGCCATGGATCGCGATAACCGCTGGGACCGGACAGAAAAGGCCTATAACGCCATGGTCCTGGGACAGGCGTCCAGGACAGCGACTGACCCGATTGCGGCCATCGAGGAATCCTATGCCGCCAAGGTCTATGACGAGGAATTTGAGCCAACGGTCATGGTGGACAGGGAAGGCAATCCGGTCGGCAGGATAGGGAATAACGATGTCGTGGTCTTTTCCAATTACCGGGCGGATCGGGCCCGGCAGATGACGAAGGCTTTCGTCATTCCGGGATTTTCCAGGTTCGACCGGAAGAGGGTCAGTGGGCTGCATTTTGTCGCAATGGCGGAATACGAAAGGGGCATTCCCGTCGATATCGCCTTTCCCCCGGAAGATGTCGGGAACTGCCTGGCCAAGGAGATATCCGATGCCGGACTGAAGCAGCTGCATGTTGCGGAAACCGAGAAGTACGCCCACGTGACGTTCTTCCTGAACGGCATGGCCGAGGACCCGTTTCCCGGGGAGGATCGGGTCATCATCCAGTCACCCCGCGTCTCCTCCTATGGCCAGGCGCCGGAAATGTCGGCAATGAAGATCGCCGACCGGGTCGTGGAGGAGATTCAGGCCAAGAGATACGATTTCATGGCGATCAATTTTGCGAATGCCGACATGGTCGGGCATACCGGAGATTTTGGGGCCGTAAAATTGGGTTGCCAGGCCGTTGATAGGGCCTTGGAGAAGATCGTTCGGGCCCTTTTGCCGGTCGGCGGCGCCATGGTGATTACGGCCGATCACGGCAATGGGGAGGAGGTCCTGAACCTTCAGACCGGGGAAACGGACAGGGAACACAGCACTAACCCCGTTCCGCTGGTTGTCGTCGGCAAGCCGTGGCGCGGTCAGGCCTCCCCCTTCGGGGAGGTGGTCGGCGGTGACCTGTCCGTCATGCCCCCGGTCGGGACCTTGGCCGATGTCGCCCCGACCGTCTTGAGGGTGTTGGGCATCCAGCCGCCGCCGGACATGACCGGCCGCCCCCTGATCTGACGCCTATGCCGGAACTGCCGGAAGTGGAGACCGTCCGCCGCCAACTGGAGGGGGAAATCGTCGGACTGAAGATCATTGGGGCGGAGGTGCGGTTCGGCGGCCGGATGGACACCAAGCCGTCCGTTTTCGTCCGGCGGGTTACCGGTGCCAGGGTGGTTGGGGTCC
>JAFGIV010000011.1 GCA_016929435.1 Candidatus Uhrbacteria bacterium
CCCCTGTTGTTGTAGCGCCACGAGTGCTCTCCGACGAACAGGTGAAGCCTGTCCCCGATGCGTCCCTTTTTCCGATTAGAACAAATTATAGCAAGATTGTGTTTATAATCTGTAAAACGTCATGCTTATGGCCGTTTGACAAAATGCCGAACATTTTTAGCATTTCCAAAAACACACTGATATTATTTTCTGTAATTTCAAAATTGGCAACTTCTTTTGCGTTGGCAGTTCGTCCGATTAGATTATTCTGTGTTTTTAATTCTGTAATTGGGAAACACAGATAAAGCATTGGCTGTGTGCCGACCGCATATTGTTTTTCGGTTATCTTGATTTCAGTAACTATTTCGTATCCATGAAATTTGTGCATCAAAAGCGGGTATTTAACTTGGGTATATTCAAAATCAAATCCGTTAATACTTTTTGCCATTGGGTGACTTCGGTCAATCTGCAACTCTGAATTATTGTCGATTAAATTATTATCCGGGATTGAATTAAGATAATTGACAACTTCTTCCAAATCTCTTTTTTCTATAATGCCCCATTTATAAAAATACCAAATATATTCTGACAATTCATAAAGCGCTTTTGTCTTTCCGTTAGCCCCTATAAACTCCGTATCCGGTAACGAGGATTCGGCAAGTTTCTCAACTTCTTTCTTGACCACATCATAACCGATCTGCCACTCAACGTAATTACTTAGGGCAAATCCGTCCCTCCTAACCGCGACTGGTGTTCCGTATTCATTGACAATCGAGCGGTTTTTAACACGAATTTTCCCACTGACAGCGGTTAACAAGATGGGGACTTCAATTTTATGCCCTTGTTCTTCAATTAAAATTCTTGGCATATTTTTCACCGAGTTTACTTCCTAATAACTCCCTAAAATAATTTTCTATTTTTGTTTTAGCGTCGGGAATTTTTCTGAATTTAAACCTACCTTTTAAGATTGGATTTGTGTGAACACTTTGGTCAATAAAGCACTCTTTAATTTCGTCGAACTTTTCATTATCTATGATGACGTCACAGTTTCCGATAAAGTAGGGCATTTTATCCGCGTATTGCTTAAAAACATCGATATAGCAATAATAGGGCAGTTTCTCCATCAATACATAGACCGTATTGAGGGTATCCTCATTAATGAAAGTCCTGTTGCGTTTTAGGGCGTTTATATCCCTTAAGGTCCAAAATTTCGCGACTGGTTTGTCATTTTTGTTCAAAAACTTTTTGTTCGGGTATTTTTGGACGTAATTAACAATCGTGTCAAAATCTTTTAGACGAAAAGTTCCGTCATCCTTAACTTTGAATTGATAATTTTGAATATAATCGTAACTCATTCCATTTTCATCCCTCTTATAAAAAGCGATCAGAATCGGAAAGGCCATTCCTCGAGACGTGGCGGAAAATTCATGACTGCTTATGATTATTCCGTCAATTAACTTATAGTTTCTTGAAAATTTGGAAAGTAGGGCAAAATTAGCTTTCTTGATCAAATAAGATAACGGGTGCAGGACGCAGACATAGTCCGCTTTTAACTTATCGTAAGACAACAAAAACGACATCCCTAAGTCTCGAGTCTTTATGTCAACGTCTGTCTTGCCCTGAACGGACGGGTCTTTAATTGAATTGCGGATTATGGATGTCGTATCATTGTATGGCGGATTGCCGATAACTATGATTTTTTCGTTATCTTTTACGGCTAAAGATTGCCTCCTGACATCTAAAAGGGAGTTTTGAAAGAAGAAATCAACCCCATCGGTATTTTTTTTTGCTTCAGAAATGGCTTCCCGGTCAATATCGGCACCGACCAATCTTTTGGCAACGTTCTTTTTGGCTAAAAACGAACCGTAACCGCAGGAGGAATCCACTATCGTCAAATCTTTTATGTTTTTGATGTTTTTTTGTAAAATAGAATACGCCAAATCAACAATAGCTCCCGGGGTATAGTAGGATCCAAGATTTACGGTGTCTATGTGATTTAGGTGTTTTTGATTCCTATCCATATAACCTTTCGGTTCAATCCCGAAAATCTGGCGGAGGGGGTGGGATTCGAACCCACGGTGCCTTTCGACACAGCAGTTTTCAAGACTGCCCTCTTAAACCTCTCGAGCACCCCTCCCGACAAACCGACATCCGAAACTTTTTTTATTTTAAACTCTTTCTTCCCTTAAGACCCCATGGGGGGGCGGGTGGGACAATCTTTCCTTCCAAGCGTTCCCCCATCCCCAATCTTAGCCGAAACCGCCGATCGTGTCGATAATCGCTGCCGTGAAGGCGAAAAACGCCCCGGTTTGGTATAATTAACGCATAAGCCAGACCAATACCTTCCTATGTCCCAAAAAAGCAGCGTAACCAAGCGAAGAAACAGAAGCCTGAACATTCCGGCCTCGGAATTGCCGAGCCAGACCGAGGATTTCCGGACAACGGAAGCCTGGCGGGTATTGCGCATCCAGGCCGAATTCGTGGACGGCTTCAACTTCCTGGCTGACCTCCAAAAGACGGTCACCTTCTTCGGTTCAGCCCGCCTTAAGGAAAACGATCCCTGGTACCAAGAGGCCAGGAAACTGGGCGGCATGCTGGCCGATGCGGGATATAACGTCGTGACCGGCGGCGGACCGGGAATTATGGAGGCAGCCAACCGCGGTGCCTGTGAGGGCGGCGGGGACGGGGATTCCATCGGCCTGAACATCAAGCTTCCAAGGGAACAGCGGACCAACCCCTTCGTGGAGAAAAGCGTCGGTTTCCACTACTTCTTCGTCCGAAAGGTAATGCTGGCCTTTTCCGCCCAAGCCTATGTCTATTTTCCGGGAGGCTTCGGCACCATGGACGAATTGGCGGAAATCGTAACGCTGATCCAAACCAAGAAAATGTCCAACCGGATACCCGTAATCCTGGTGGGACGGGATTTCTGGCAACCGTTCCTGGACTGGGTATCCAAGACCATGGTCGGAAAATACCGCACCCTGACCGCCAAGGAGACGGGGATAATCAACCTGGTGGATTCGGCCGAAGAGGCCCTCAAGCTGATCAGGAAGGCCCCGATACGGACCAAGTTCGGTTAGGGAAGAAACGATGGGGAAACGGGTACGGAAACCGACCCTGCCGATAGGGTCGGTTTTTGCCCGTTGTCCAGACCATGAAAAAAAAAAAAACGTCCCCCCAACCGAAAGGTCGGGGGGACACGAGACTGTCCAAATAGGTCATGGACATCATGGACAGACGATCCTGACTGGGACTACTCCTGTTCCGATCCACCGGAAAAAGGAGTGCGCATCCCCTATTTTTAAACTTATATCCGTCCCGGATCCATATCCGGGGAGCTGGCCGTAACGGATGCGATGACCTCCTGAAAGAGAGACCACAAATACCCTAAACTCACCTCCCTGTCTCCCCCGAAATGACACCATTTGCTTTCCCTTAACTGATAACAACTTTCCGTTTCCCGAACAGCAACGGCACGAGACGGGGAAAGATGCCACGATTCTCCCCTTTTCATAAACCCCAAGAAACTGCCGACCAAGATCGATGATCACGGCCTTTTTTGCCTTCCAACCGATGACGGTTGGCATGGGGGAATATGTCCTCCCGGGCGGAATTCCCGGAACCCTTAACTCCGTCCCGACCCTAACCGAATCAGAATCGATTCGGTTGAATCGGGAAACGTTATCCGCCTGGGAACCGAACATCGATTCCAAGATCGGCCTGTCGGCAGTTTTGGCGGTCCGAACATCCTCGGCCGTCACCTTCCGAACCGAAAACGGCGGTTCGGGCGGAAAAACCACCGTTTCCGTCCCTGCTGCCCCAACGCTTCCGCAAAAGAAAAAAACGCCAAAAACAGCCGCTATTTTCCATTTATTTATCATTTCTGACCTCCTTTTTAATGTCCGATGGCCTTTAGCATAGCCAAAAAAACAGTTTTTGTCAAGATGGGCACCAAAAAATCCGGAACTTCCGTTCCGGACATTTTGGCGGAGGGTGTGGGGATCGAACCCACAGGACCCGTTACCAGGTCGCAGTTTAGCAAACTGCTGCGATACCATTCCGCGCAACCCTCCAGGCATTGGCATCTTAGCCAAAAAACGATTTCCTGTAAAGTCGACCGGCTATCCCCGCAACACGGTTACGGCCTTCACTTCCCGGCAGCCGGCGGATTTCAGGCAACGGGCACATAGGGAAAGGGTGGCGCCCGTAGTCATGACGTCATCAACCAGGACGACCCTCTCCGGAACGCCGACCGCGGGGTTGACGGCAACCGAACCGGCGGCATTGGCCTGCCGCTTGGCCGGGTCGCTGACCGTGGCCTGTTTGTGCCATTGCCAACGACGCTGCAGGATATCGGTCCGGACCGGAAGGCCGCACGCGACGGACAGCGTCCGGGCGATCGTTTCCGCCTGGTTGAATCCCCGCTCGGCCAGACGAAACGGGTGTAGCGGTACGGGCACGACGACATGATCCCGCAAAAAACCGGCCGTTTCCGGGTGGCCGGCCAAAAAATCGCGGAACAGCCCGCACAAAATCTCCCCTGCCTCCGAAACGCCCTGATACTTCCATACCTGAAGGAGCCGCTGCGGCAATGACCTGCCGTAAGTTTCCGCTGAAACCACGGCCGAAAATTCCGTCCGATCCCGACAACCCGGACAGGGCTGGCCGGTGCCGTTGTTTACCCCACAGGCCGGACACCAAAAGACGCCCCGAAGACGGGCATCTTCACCGCTCACGCATTCCGGACAAACCAACAGGCCCTCCTGACCGCACTTCAGGCAGAAATGCGGGAAAAGGGCCTGTCCGACCAGGCAAGCCAACCGCCCGATCAGGGCATTCCCTCCTCTTGCCAAACCGCTGAATCGACCTTCCATGAGCCGTTGATCCTGATGAATTCGACGGTCAGGGCCTGATAATAGACCCGTTCCCGGTTCGAACCGCCGGAGATATCCCTCCGTTGGGCGGTAACGGTCAGTTTTGCCTCACCGGATTCCTCTTCTATCCCGTCAACCGCCACGGTCATTGACCTGGTGGAAATTCCGGCGTATCCCTCCCCTTCCGACCGCTCGGCCGTTGCCTGCCCGACGAAAGACTCGGTCCGACCGGCCATATCCTGACTCATCAGGGGAATAAGGTCAAGCAGGTTCTCGAATCCGCTCTCGTTGGAGTAGCTTCCGTACCGTTCTGTGAACGACATGGCCAAGGCCTTCAGGGCCGCCCGACTGTCCTCCGGGGACTCGACGACCGGTTCGTCCCCGACGGCCGGGACCGCCGCCGGATCGGAGGCAATGCCTTCCGTCGGCAGGTCCGCCGCCGGTTCCGTATTTTTTGACGTATCCAGGACATCCTCCGCCGGCATCCTGGAAAGCAGCCAAAGCAACCCGATGACCGCCGCCAGCAGAAGGATGACCATTGCCAACGCCACCCTCCTTATGCGCCTGGCGCCGCCGGACGGACGATTTTCAATACCCTCTTCCATAGCCCTTACGGTTATCCGATATCCATGTCAAGATCGCCTTCCCCGTCCTTTCCCCCGCTTTCCGGGGCGGTCAGGGATTTCTCATATTCCTTCTTGGCCTGCTCTATCTCCAGAAGCTGCTGCGGGTTGGTGGTAACGATCTGGTCCTCGGCATAGGAAGCGACAACCTTGATGGCGGCGTGCTTGTTCCCCGCAAAGAATATGCCCTCCCCCACCCCGCCCTCCAACAGCAGGAACTTCTCCCCATCGGTCAGGAGAAAGGTCTTCTGGATGAGGTCAATGGAGGCCGGGGACTGTTTCAGGAGCAGCTGCATCGAGGAATTGGTGACGATGGCCTGGCCGTACGGGGACCGAAGGAAGTCGTTGACGTCCTGGGTGATGGTGGTTACCCCCAAAAAATACTTCCGGCAGCGCTTGACCAGGGCAAAAATGAACTTTGCCGAATCGTCGTGCTGCATCAGCCACCAGGCCTCGTCGATCACGAGTATCCTCTTCTTCCGCTCGGACCGGACGACGTTCCATATGTGGTTGACGATGGTGTAGATGGCCAGGGGGCGCAGCTCGTCCTCCAGGTCCCGGACCGAAAAGGTCACCAGGATGTTCCTCATGGTCACCGTGGTCGGGGAATTGAACAGCCCGGCGAATGTTCCCTCGGTGTATTTCTTCAGCTTGATGACCAGATCCCCGGTTCCTTCCATGCCCTCCAGGACATCGACGAAGTCCTGCATGATCGGCGCCTCCACCTTTGAGAGGTCCGAATCGGCGGTAATGTCCTTCTTGGCGTAGGCCTCAATCAGGGCCCGATCGAGGACCGAGTCCTCCTGCGGCGTCACCGAACCCAGCATGATCCGCAACAGGCCCTTCACCGTGATTACGGCACTGCGGATGATGTCCTCCGCCGAAACCTCCTCCCCCACGGCCCGCGGCAGGTCAAACGGGTTGATCTTGGCGTCCGAAGCCAGGGAGATGTTGATGTAGGTGCCGCCGACCGCATCGGACAGGTGCTTGTATTCCATCTCCGGATCGATGACTATCACCTCGGTATCCAACATGAGCGAACGGAGGATCTCCAGCTTCACGGCATAGGATTTACCGGCGCCGGAAGTGGCGAAAACCACGTAGTTGGCGTTCTGCATCGAAAATCGGTCGAACAGGACCAGGCTGTTGTTGTGGCGGTTGATCCCGAAAAGTATCCCGTTGTCCGATGTCAGGTCAGCGGATATGAAGGGAAAAGAAGAGGCACAGGGGGAGGTGTTCATGTTGAAGGTCACCATCAGCTCGTCATTGCCGAGCGGCATGGTGGAATCGAACCCCTGTTCGGCCTGGAAAAACACCCTTTTGGTGTATATCAGCTTGCTGCCGAAAACCGTCTCTATGTCCTCGGACAGCCGGTCCAGCTCAGCCTTGTCCTTGGCGTAAACCGTGATGTAGAGGGCGAACTGGAAGAAATGCTCGGTTCCCTGGGTCAGGCTGTCCCTCAACTCCTCGATGTCCCGAAGCGCCGTCTCCCGGAGCGGGTCTCTCGGGGCGCCCTTGTCGGCATCGGACATGATCTGGGCCTCCAGGGCACCGACCTTGTTCTTCAGCTGCTTGAGGATCACCTCCGGCTTCACCGGATAGAAGAACATGGCCACATCCAGGGTCTGATTCATGTTGATGATCGGCGCAAACCATCCCAGGCTGATGTAGCGGGGATAGGTCACGACAAAGATCGTCCGGAGATGGGTGTCCCCCAGGACCAGGTAGGTGGATTCCACCTTCATGCCGGCCGGGGATATGATGTCCTGGATGGATACCACCCCCTTCCGGTAGATGCGCTCCTCCTCAAGCGTCACCTTGGCCTTGGTAACACCGGCCCTCTCGTCCGGGCGGGACGGGCGCCTGTCCTTGGTTCCGACAGCCGATCCCCTCACCGGTTTGGGCGGTTCGATTTGTCCTGGTGTGAATGCCATAGCCGAATTTGATCAGGCGACCCCCGGGGTGTCCGTCACCCGCAACCTGGCCGTGTCGGCCATCTTCTGGCTTTCGTAAAGGTCAGGGTTATAGACGCGGTAATACAGCTCAATCAGTCCCTGCGTATCCAGACGGACCGATTTCAGGCCCATGCTGTTGAGGGACGAAACGATGTGGTCCACCCGCATGTCCAGGGCATTCTTCCGTTGTCGGAACCGATCCTCCGCCAGCCGAACGGAAGTGGCCGGAGAGAGGACTTCCCCCATCCGGGAAAAAAACCCCTTTCGCTTGTCGGAAAGCGGACTGTACGGAATGACCGTAAAGAAATGCTTCTGCATGATCTGGCCCAATTCCACCAGTTCCGAGACAAAGGCCCGGTAATCGGAGATCTGTACCTTCAGCAGCTCGTTTTCCTGGTTCCGTTCCGATTCCTTCAGGCGATCGATGTACTTCTCGATGTTCAGCCTCCGCGACTGGATGACGATCTGCAGGGGAAACTCCAGGGAGTTGAGGAAGGAGACGTACTGGGCGATGATGGCCTGCTGCTCGTCCTCGGATTTCAGGGCAAAATTCACGCTGGCAACCATCAGTACCGCCCGCAGGGTCCCGTCCTTAAGGACCACGCAGTTGTCCTTGATCTCGGAAATGTCCAGAAACTGCCGGGTCGATGCCCCCGGTTTCGACCCCGACAACCTGGATGACTGCATCTCACTGTCCGGCATATCAGTCCTCTTCAGGATTATAGACCCCGCCCGTATTGACCACCAGGGACAGTTCGCTTAACTTGCTGGAACCCAGCGGTTCCTTGTGAACCCTGGCAACAACGGGCGGCGGCGGCGGAACCGCCATGATGCCCCGCAGTTCGCCATCTGAAAATTCCTTGTCCCAAACCCGCATCCTGGGCTTGGTCATGGTCTGGGCAAGGTTGAGCAGGAAATAGTGGAAAGGCTGTCCGTTGACGCGAAAAAAGGCCAGTGTCCCGCCTACGGCAAACGTAAGGATCGCCAACAGCAAAAAGGCGGCGAAATCAAACAGCTTGTACTCAATGAACATGATGAGCCCGGCAACGATCAGGATGACAAACTGCCGAACCGTGATCGGCCCGAGTATCTTGTCCTCCACGTCAATGAATTGCGGGACGGTATATCGCATGCGGCCTTATTATAGCACATCCTCCCGTCAAAACCCGCTTGCCTAACCGAAACGCAGCCGCCGGTTCAGCTCCATGACCGCATCAAACTCCGGTTTGGTCAGGAACGGGCGGGAATCCCTTTCCCTATCCCCGATGACCAGGGTTACCGGCTTCCCCTCCAGGCTCTCCCGGAGAATCTCCAGATACAGGCGGTTGACCTCGCTTTCCTGCCAGGACTTCACGCCTTCAGACCTCACCTCAAAAGACTGGTCGCTCAGTAGGTCTATCTTGTCCTTGATCCTGACCGCCGCCTCCTTCGGGTCCTTCGACAGCCGCCGGAAATCGGCCAGGCATATCGAACGGAGTTCCTCCACCGGCCCGGTCAGCTTGGGAGTGAACCGGATGTCCGAAACGACTTTCCTGTCCCCCGTCGTAACGGCAGGCTGACGGACGGGGGGTTTCGGTTTGGGGCGTTCAACGCCACAGCCGTCCGGGGCCGGCAACATCATGACGGGAGCGACTTCCGGATCGGCCTCCAGCACCGGCAGGTTATCTGGCGGTTTCGGGACGGCAATGGCCTCATGCGACGGCTTGATCCCCACCACCGGAATCACCGCCGGCCCGGCCGTTCGAACCGGTTTGGGCAAAGGCAATCGGGTGTCGGAAAATGCCGGTACGCCGTCCGGTTCCTGTTGCGGGGAATCCTCCGGACGGGCAGGGGCCTGTCCGGTCAGCCGGGAAAAGCGCCGGTCCAGGTCAAGGCTCTCTTTCCTGTCCCGTTCCAGGTCCCCGTTCATTATCATTTCCTGCCGCCGGGACACGAAAGCCGACCTCTCTCCGGCAACCCGTTCGGTCATTGCGGAACGGTAGGCCGACAGTTCGGCATTCAGGAACCCCATTATCCGGTCAGCCGCATCCGGGGAAAGTCCCAATCCCCCGTTCCCGACAGGCTGAACCAGTTTGGCCCGGGTCTCCATGCCGTCCCGCAGGTCGCGGAAATACGCCTCCACCAACACCCGGTAGCGACGGTCCAGGCCTTCGGGAAGGTCCGTTCCGCTCTTGGCCACGACACGGTCAACCCGGTCGGAAAGGAGGTCGCTGCCATCGGGAGCCTTCCCGTCCCCTTCCCCATCCACCCCGTCCCGTCCGGCCTGACCGGCGATCCTGGCGATTTCCTCCGAATCCCCGCCCTCATCAGCCAACAGGATGTCTTCCGGGGCGGTCCTCACAGGTTCAACGGTCGATTCCGAAGACGGCAAGGGCATCCTTTCCATGCGGGCCCGTTTCCTTTCCTCGGCCTCCCGTACCCTTTCCTGCCAGCGAGACCTTTCCTCCTCCAGTTCCCTCACCCGTTCGTCTTTTGCCTGGCGGGCCGCATCCGCCGCCGCCAGTACGGCCCTGGCCTGGCCTTCCGTCATCTCCATCCCGCCGGTCTTGACCGGCTTCATCAGGGAGGCCAGGGTCTCTTCGCCGTCGCGGATATCGCGGACATGGGAATCGACGATGCCGACCAGCCGTTCCCTGATTCGATCGCTATCCGGAACGAAACCGCTTTCTTCCACCGCCCCGGCCGCCAACTCCCGAATTGCGTCACGCTTCCCCGGATCCGGGGGCAGGAACTCCTCCGGATGGAAATCGACATAGGTCTCCCGCTGGTCATCCAGGGCTTCGTCAATTTCGGAAAAAAGGTCCCTGTACATGTCCGCCTGGACGCCGAACCCCTTTTCCAGCACCAGACCGGTCCGTTTGGACAGCTCGACGGCGATGTCCGAATCCTCCAGCCGCCCGGCAAACACGTCCCTGACGATCTCGTGGAGAACCTGGCGCTCGTGATCCAAAAGGCGATGCCTGGTGGCGACCTCGCCTATCCTTTGGCGGGTGCTGGGTGCCGCAAAAACCCCCTGCAGGTCTTCCCTGACGAGCTCCTCGGTACTGAAGGTGAAGAATCGGTCATCCATGCTAAAGACTCGTTATCCTGCCCTATTTCGGTTTGACGGGCGTATGGACCCGACCGGAAAGCCCCTTCAGGGATTCGACGGACCGGCGAATCTTTTCCGTCTCTTCCGGACCGATGCTCTTGGCCTTCTTGATCTCCCGCAGGTCCTTTTCCATGCTTTCCAGCATCTTCTTGCTCTGGTCGGAAAGCGGGGTGATCTTCTGATCAACCAGTAACTTTATGGATCCCAGGGCGTGCCCGGCCGATACCTTGGCGGCCATGGTCCGCTTGCCCTTATCCGCCTCCTTCAGTACGGACTCTAGGTTCCGGGCCGCTGATTCCATGCTGTCCTTGGCGTCCTTGGACTTGTGGAACGACTCCTGCCGGCCGGAAACGGAAGATATGGCCGTATAGTCATACAGCTGACGGACGGCCTCCTTCAGGATCCTGGATATGGAAGCGGCATCGACACCCTTGGTGGCGGACTCCAGGTCGCGGGCCAGACGGCTCCGTCCGTAGGGGTTCGAGATCGGGTTGCCAGACTCGTCCAAAACGGCCGGCTTTTTGGCCTTGGCGACCGTCTCGCTCAGGGAACCGCTGATCTTTTCGATTTCGCCCCTGGCCTGTTCGATGTTCGCGGTCTTCGGGTCGGACAGCCGATCCAATATGTCCTGCAGGCCGATTATGCCTTCCCGGACAGCCTCCGCGGATTTCCAGCTGCCGGCCATGGCCGCAGCCACCGACTGGTCAATCGAGGTTTCCTTGGACTTTCCGCTGGCCACGGCCTCCTGGTGCCGGAACGTGACCTCGGCACGGTTCTTGTCCGCCATGATCCTGGCCTGGGCGGCCCGTTCGGTCTCTGCCTGCCGCCCAACCTCTGCCCAATCCGCGATCTGGGACTGGGCCTGTTTCAGGGCCGCCTCGTCCAGACCGGTGAAGCCCATGACGCCGGACTTGAACTCCCCGGCCTTCTCGTGTCCTATCTGCTCCAGAAGCTTGGCGGCTGCGGCGGCGTCAAGAACCGTCGATTGGCGCTCCCGGTCGTCTTTCTTGAGGAAATCGCCCCGTTTCATCCCCTCCATCCGTTCCCCGAACGATCTCATGAACTGGTCCATCAGTCGTTTGGTCCCTTCCGTGTCCCCGGCCGCTTGGGCGGCCGCGGCCCCCTGAAGCAGGCCTGTCCGGCCGGACATGGCAACCTGTTTCTCCATGATCCGCTCGGCATCGTCCTTCAGGCCGGCGTCTTTCGCGCTCTGGGCGGATATTCCCAAGGTGTTCTGGACCTGTTTCCGCTGCTCATCGGTCATGTTGTCAAAATCGCTCGGTTTCATCCCCTCCATCCTGACGCCGGTCATCTCCGAGAGCCTGGCTGCCATGTTTTTGGCCTCCTCGTCGTTACCGGTGGCCCGGAACGCCTCAACGGCCTTGGCATAATCCGACAGGAGCTTGTCCTGCAGTTTCGGTTTCATCTGCTTGAAATCCTCGGCGTTGGCGTTCTTCAGGTAATGCATGTAGAGGGGGTCGGAAACCTGGCCGTTCCCGTCCAGCTCAACCTTCCCTCCCCGAATGAACGGGGCCTGATCGTTGGGCTTCCTGTCCAGGACGTCCTGAACGTCCTTCTTTTCCATTTCGGCCCGGCTGTCCCGGTTGGCCTTCAGGGAAGCGATCACCTGACCTAGCAGGACCTTATCCTCCTTTCCGCCGTTGACCTTCTTGATCTCGTCCTCCAGGAACTCCTTGCCCTTGCCCTTGAGCGAATCGTCGCCCATCTTGGCCAGGGCCAACATGGCCCGTTTGGCCTGTTCCTGTTCGGTCGGGGTGGAATGTGCGGACATGATGTCGCGAAGGCCTACCGGGTCGTTCTTGTGTTTTCCGACCATCAGCCCGGCACCGATGTCATTGGCCTTTTCCTGGAGCTTCTTGGCCTCATCCAACTTGCCGCCGTGCCGAAGCACCATGGCCTGCCGCTGCATGTCAGCCAACTGCCGTTTCCTCTGGGCCTCGGAACCGAATACCGGGGCATTCTCCAAAACCCTGTTCCGGGCGGCCTGGAACCGCTGGCCCACGGTCAGACGCCTGCCCGTATCGGCGTCAAGCTGCCCGCGCAGGACGGGGATCTTGGCCGTAATCTGGTCCGCTCCCCGAAGTCCTGCCTTTCCGGTGGCCAAGGCCCCGCGTCCGGCCAACCTCCCGACCCTTTTCCCGTAACCGGAAACCTTCTTCTTGGCCCAGTTGGCGAACTTGAAGCCCCCGGAAGTGGCCTCTCCGGCCATCTGCTTGGCCAACATGTTGCCCACCAGAAGCAGGCATACGGCGATAATGAAACGCTGGAGCTCCAGTTCCTGGAAGGCCTCCGTGGCCCCGCCGACCGATTCCCCGGTCGTATTGGAAAGGAAGGTGCTGCCGAAATCGTCGGCCTGGACCGAAACCAGGGCCAACCAAAGGAAAAACGCCTGGAGCGGTCCGCCGACCAAGTATTGGATGAACAGCCCCCACCACTTGGAATAGATCCCGCCGGCGAATCCGGCCGGAATGGCCCGGCTGAAAAAGGCCAAGGGCGACAGTATGACCAGTATCCAGAGGTAGATGATGCGGACCAAAAGGCTCACGGCAATGGCGATGACCGTAAACAGGGCGATGGCGACCATGAAGATGGCCAGGAGATAGGCCACGACAATGCTCATCCCGGTAAGGGCCCCGTCCGAACCCGGATTCTCCTGAAGCATCTTGGTCAGGCCCAGGGCATTGACGAAATTTCCGCCGGCCGCCTCCTTGAACCCGCTGACGAAGGTCAGCATGATCACCTGGGACAGGTCGATCAGCATGGCGCAGATGGTGCGGGAAAAGTTGATGACAACGGCGGTAATCAGCAGCTTGGAGAGGTTGCCGCCCTTGACCGTAAACTTGCCCATGCCGGGAACGATCGTCCCGAAGGCCATGAGCAGCAGGATGGCGATGAAGAACATGTTGCAGACGTCCCGCACGACCGTCCAGCCCGTGCCGACCATGGATTCGGTGGCAAACTCGTTGTATTGGGCGATGTTGATCAGGATACCGACGACCAAAAGGGTCAGCTGGCCCAGAAACCAGACGATGGCCTGGCATACGCTCCCGATGATCTCCATGACCAGGTCAGGGGCGGCCAGGGCCGGAACGACCAGGGCAAACACCCCGATCGCCGCGGCCAACCCGATCGCCCTACCCCTGCCGATGCCTTTCAAAGACGCCATATACGATGTCGACTTAAGGGGCCTTGACCCGAATCTCCCCCCCGAACCATATCCACGGCTCGATGTCCGCATTCGGGCCGGAATTCAGCCCGTCCCAATATTCGAACGGTCGCTTGACGTCGGCGCTGATGGAACATTCGGATTCCCCGCCCGCCGGACCGGATTCCGGCCCCGTAAGGTCGTTGTCCATGCAGTGGTCGCCGGCAGTGCCGCCCGGACAGAAACCGGAACAGCTCCGCCAATTGTCCATGACCTGGACACGCGGTCGGTAAACGCAGGTATCCCCGTCAGAACACGGATAGACCCCCTCCCCGCAGTCTCGGAAATCGTTCAGTAGGGCATCGTTGCAGGTGTAGGTCCGGACCTCCTCGAAATAACGGCTGTCACAGGCATTGTACTGGAGTCCCCAATCGTACGGGTCACCGTATTCGGCCGATGGCCCGCAGAGCGGGGCCGGCAGGCCGTCGCCGTCAATATCGGCCATGCCGCGGTGGTTCTTGAACCAGCCCCAAGTGACGGTGGCGGCACTGACGTCGTTGCCTGTCGTCGGGGAATCGTAGGCCCCACCGTAGAAATCGATGATCTTGCGCCGAATCGGCATGCGGTCGCTGTCGGCCCAGGCGTAGAACTGGATACTGGCCTTGAACCTTCCCGCCTGGTCGCTCTCTATCGTGTCGATTTGGCCGTTGACGGAAATCCTCCCGTCACCCAGACTGCCCCCGCCCTCGACGCACGCGTCCCCCTGGCAGTTACCGGTATCGACGGACGCGACCTTCGGCGGATGCGTTCCGCCGTTCGTTGTCGGGCTTGTCCGGATGTCATCCTGGCTTCCGGAAGAGACATAGGCCCTCTTCCGGTCCACCCGCTGCCACTCATAGGTGTTGAAGACGCGGGCGAAAAGCCTCATGAGGTTGCTTATGCCCATGTCCCGACCGGCCACCTGCGGCAGGTCGGCGTTCCAGTCGAGGTTGAAGGGTACGCAGGTCTCATCGGCGCAGGTCAGTTCCAGCTTGGTGAAATTGGTCCCGCCTTCCGTGCCGAAGATCGGTACCGGGTAGTCGGGAGGAAAATTCCTCAAAAGCAGGGAGTCCGGGGACTCGACAATGCCGGCCGGATTGGTCCTCCCCAGCGGGGAAATGTCCTTTTTGTCGAGGTCGGGACGCCCGGTCTCCCCGAAATACCCCCAACCCGGATCATAGGCGGACTCCCCTGCCCCGACGCTCAGGCGATAGAGCCGATCCGTAAACGGGGCGGAAACGAAATCCTTGCTGCCGCTGCGCTTGCCGTCATGGACATTGGCGATTTCCGTGCAGTTCTTCCTGGTGAAAATCACGATGTCGTTAACGGTAACCGAATAGCTCCCTTTCTGCTGGTTGCCGCACAGGACGATGTCTATGCTGTACAGCCTGTCGTTCTCGTCAAACAGGGCCTGGGCACCCACGAAATTCTCGTTGTCGTTGTAGTCGTCGCAATATGCCTTGAGCGGTGCCTTGCCGTCACTGGGGTAATGCCTAAGGAAAAGATCGGTACAGTGCGCCCCGCTGCACCCGCCCACCAGGGTATCGATGCCGGACATCACCTTTCCCATGACGCCCGAGTCTTCCGGCAGGGAGGTGTCCGGCAACCCATAGGTTCTTACCTCAACCATGTCCCGGTCATCGTCTTTGACTTTCCAGTCCCAATAGTTCATGAAACGGCCCCGGCTGTCCGGATACAGGTACATGTAGTTCTGGACAGGATTGTTGGTGTTGAGATTTTTGAACTCGATCCGGATGCCGGCCACCATGTCCCGGTAAACGGCGGATGACGGGAATTTCATGACGGAATAATTGGCAATATGCTGGTCACTGACGTTGTCGTGGCTGTCCAGGAGAAACTTCACGTAGTTGACGGGTGTCCCTTCCGTATTGCTGTCCATGGGGGCGATGTCGTATTCCGCACTCTGGTAACCGCCCTCGTTCCACTCCCCGTCGCCGCGGGTATCCTCGTCCCTTCCCCAATTGTCGTTATCGTAGACCCAAACCCGCCAATCGCTGCTAAGCAGGGAAATACGCCCGTTCCCCCCCGACCCATTGCTTTCCGTGCAGTAGTTCAGCTGGGTAACCCCTTCCGGCGGGTTGAAACCGGCCTCCCGGAACTGGTTCCACTGGCTGGGCATGCCGGCCAGCTGATCCACCGGCAACCACAGATTACACCCGTACAGCCCGCGATCGTTGTTGACCGTCAGGGCAGAATCATAGTCTATGCAGAACCCCGGCCAGCCGTAGGACCGAACCACCTCCGTCGGCATTGCGCACTTCCCTCCCTCTTCCTCGCAGTCCTTTCGGGACACGAAATTCGAGCCCAAATCGGTCTCGGCGCAGCCAAGGCCGTCCCACCTCCCGCCGGAACAGTAGCCGACCAGTTCGGAACCGTAATAGGGGGAATATGGGGGCTTGGAATCTCCGATCACGTAAGAGAAATACCGGTCACTGCCGCCGCCTTCCCCATACCTGACCTTAGTATAGAAGCAGTCGCAGTCGTTGTTCTGGGTGCAGACGTTGGTTTCCCTGAAGGCGGACACCTTTTTTACTGCCTGGCCGTTCCGGTAGGCATCGTTACCGCCGTCCAACACCGTCGCCCCGAACGGGGAATCCTTCTCCGGATAGGCCCGGCAGGAGGCGGACGAGAGCCGGTTTCCGATCTCCAGCGGTCCGCCCTCATAGCTCAGGTAGCAGTGGTTCCTGATGCAGCTTCCCCTTTCCGTCCCCCCGATCTCAACCGGGCAGTCACTGTCCGAATTGCAGGGCACGGCCTGGCAGGATATCCCCTCGGGGCAGGACGACGGGTCGGACGAACAGTCGCTGTCGTTGACGGGGATGCAGGACAGGCCCTCCGGACATTCCTCGCTCGTTTCGCAGGTTTCGTTGGCGCGATCCCCGCCGCAGTAACCGGTGGATGACGCACCCCTCACCCCGCCGCAGTATTTGGGGTCATGGACAATGCCGTAACGCATGGTGCCCATGTCCGAACAGGTGCAGAACTGGCCGACGGGACAGGTGACCGCCGCCCTTTCGGCAGCGGACAGGCCGCCGGTATCGCATTCGCAGGGCCGCGGTTCCACGTTGGCGTTCGGGGCGACGCAGACGCCGCTCAGGGCAGGGCCGCAGTAAAGGGTGGACGTGTTTCCGCAATCCGCGCTGTTGAAGCAGTAGCGGGCGGTATCGGCCCCGGGCGGGTCAAAGACGCCGTGGTCGGTCAGGAGCCGGCACAGGCCCCGGTTGATGTCCACCGGATATATGTACTGCGACGGGAACTTTCCGAAAATGCTGTATCCGGAATAGTCCATCCCGTTCCACCCTATGTCCCGTCCGGTGTAGGTCTGGAGATCGAGCTTCCGCTTCTCCGGCTCATCCCAAAGGGTGCACTCAAAGGCGGTTCCCGAGGACTGGTTGTCGATGCAGGTCCCGAAATCCGTACAGACCCGGCGCCACTTGTTGGACTGGTCGTCCCAACTGACCTCGTACTGGGAACATTCCAGCCAACGGCCGCACTCCCTGTCCGGACGGACCTTAATGACGGTGTTGGAATCGTTGCGGGTGAAATTCCTGTTCAGGCTGTCGGTCCGGCTGTCGGCCGGCGGCACGGCATTGGCGGCCGGATTCTCCAGCCCGCCGGTCCCCCACTCCCGGGCATCGGCCACGCACCTCTCCCCGCTGTCCGAATCGCAATCGCCGTCATCCCGGCATCCGATGCCGTATGCCTCCTGGCCCTGGCACTTTCCGCTGCAGTCGCTGTCCTGAAAACATGCCTTCTGCGGATCGTCCTCGCAGGTACCGCCAACGTAGCGGAAACACCGCCGTTCGCAATAGTCGCTCCTCCCGGGAGAGCCGCAGCTCACCGCCGAAACGGTCGCGGCTCCGCCTCCCCCCTCGACCTGGCTTCGGGCATAGGAGGCCGATGACGAGAAAAGCCTCCGCTTGTCGCTGGTCTGGTCGAACAGCACGCATCCCTCCTTCAGGTTGACGGTGCCGGAACACGAGCTGGTGTCCAGCTTTGAATTCATCAGGTAATAGTAGGGCTGGCCTTCCGGGTTCAGGGCAGACGTTGATGACGGGTCCACGAATTCCTCGCAGCGGTCATAACGGGATTCGCATATCCCGGCCCAACCGGCATATCCGCAGGAGGTATTGCCGCGGACGACCGTGCAGGCCAGGGTCGACCCGTCGTCCAGGTAACACGGACAGCCGGCATCCGATTCGCAGCGCCTGTCCAACGAGCAGCTGACATCGGCGTTGCGGTAGACGGAAAAGACGCTGCCGTCCCTGACCAGCTCGGGGTAGCACGGCAATACCGCGCCGCTCTCGCTCTTCCTGAACCACCCGGAATAGGTCTTCCCCTGGTAGGTGGCCGATTCCCTGTATTCGCAGACCCGATCGCCGGGATCCTTGAGGTAATATGTCCGTTCGTCGGTGGCATAGGCCCGACAGCCGACATCCGACTCCCTGCATGAGATTTCCCCGTACCGTTCCGGATCGACCTGGAAGGCCACGGTCTTCCAGGCGGTAACCATCGGGAATTCGGAGGCGAAAACGCACTCCCTCTGTCCCTGATCTATGAGGCATCCGTTGGACGAACCCTGGGCCGCGCCGTCGCACCAACAGCCGGCGGCGCTTGGGCAGGCGGAATCGTGACGGCAAACCCCCTCATTGGACTCCACCGGCTTGCCGTAGGCCTGACACCCGGCGGCGGATGCGGAACAGGAGCTGCCGGCATCGGCAACCAGGTAAAGGCGGCGGTCCGCCGGCACCTCGATTATGTCCGGATACTCGCTTCGGTTCCTGAAGGTATCGGAACCGTCCAGCGTAAAGCGGCAGGTGGATTCGCCGATGGGGACGCGGCAGGCGTCCGCCAGATAATGGGGAACGCCGGACGGGGCGGCCGGGTGCTTCAGGTCATAGTCACAGCGACAGGCCGTTCCGCCGGCCGCCATGCTGGCCGTGCATTTCGTCCCCAGGTCACAGACCGCCTGGTAGGTCTTGGGCCAGATTTCGGAATTCTGGTTGGTCTGGGAGTAGGCTCCGCAACCCACCGACCCCTCGCGACACAGCGAGGAGAACGAGCGGAGATAGGCCTCCTGGCCCAGGTCATCGGAGTATTCCCTGCATCCCAACATCTCCTGGGGGGAATAGGCTCCGGAAACGGAACGGTCGCACGAGGCCGGGGTCTTCCAGGAACCGCGGACGACCGTAAGGCTGTCCCGGACCTCACGGAACACGACGTTGTCAATGAAGGCCTGGCTGCCGCTGCCGGTGAAGAACGACAGGCTGACCAAACCGGTTCCCCAACGGTAGTCGAACGAGGCGGAAGACGGGCTGACCGGACCGAGGACATATTCCTGCCAATCCCCGGTCAGTGACACCCCATCAGAAAATAAGATCCCGTCGCCGCCTGCCGTCCCCTGGGAACAGGTCGGGTTCACGCTGCCCGAATCCCTGATGCAGTAGTGTCCGCCCTCGGTCAGGCAACGGCAGTTCCTGCCGCCGTCGTCGCAGGAGGCGGCATCTATGGAGCACGGCGAAGACGGATAGGCATCCTCCCGGACAAGGCCGACGGATACCTTCCCCTGCCCCTTGGCCCAGAAGCTGACCGAGTACAGGCGGTCATGGAAAAGGCGGTCCGTAAAGGCGAAGGATGTCCCGCCGCCGGATCCGGAAATCCTGACCGAATGCCCGCCGGCCGTAACCGATTCCGACGACACCGATCCCGCAGGAACGTCCACCGAAATCCAGGTCTGCCCCAGACCGCTCTCGTAATCCTCGAAAAGGACCTGGCGGGTATTGGCGGCGGTGTTCCCCTTGTAGGCACGGCAACCGTTGGCCTCGACCGGACATGACCGGCTCTCCTCCGGCAGGGCAAAATAGGTACAGGAACCCTTTGCCGCATCCCAGACGCCGTTGGTGTCGGTGCAGTCCCTGGCCTGCTTCTCCAGGGTGGCGGTGGCGGTCATCGGCGGCCTGGTCAGGCGCAGGCGGCGGCATCCGTCGCTCACGGAAATGGTCCTGGACTGCAGGCGGTAGAACTTGACGCCGTCGGTATCCGTAAACTCCCGACAGTCAAGGTTGGTCAGGAGATCGCCGGAACCGCAGGAGAACGCGGTCGAAATCTGGCACTGTTCCGGGTTTCCGAGGTTGAGCTTGGTGCACGGCGCCCCGTCGGACTGGACCATCAGGCGCCAGGTCTTCAGCTGGTATCCGGCGGTATCCGAACCTTCCCACGTATAGAAGGTTTTTTCCTCAACACCGGGTTTCTGGCACATCCTCAGGCGGGAATACTGGCTGACCGCCTCGGTTTCCTCGTCCGTAAACTCGGAACACCCGACATCGGTCGCACTGCAGGAACGGGCGGTTTCCGGGATGAAATAGACCGGAAACTCGTCCGAACCCTCGAATTCCGAGCTTTCCTGCTTATACGTCTCGTATCCCACGCACTCGGCCGGACAGCGGTCCGCATCGGTCACCACCCCGGGGACGGTCGGGTCGCCGTTCATCGGCGTGTAGGCCCGACAACCGACCTCGTTTTCCCTGCAGACCCGGGCAAAGGACCCGCAGGCTTCGGGATCAGTGGATTCCCCCCGGCAACCGAGCCATTCCGGGGGGGCCTTCAGGTAATCCCTTCGGCTGGCCGAACCGTAGCCCTCATGAAAGGCGGTCAGCGGACCCTCCTCCAACTGCACGTCGTCGACGTAATTCTCGATTGTACCATCGGCCGCATATAAGGAAAGGTCGGCCGTACTGATCGGGTATCCGCCGCTTCGGGAAACGGAAAAGCTGCAGGCAACACGAATCTCTCCCTTGTCGTAGTCAACATCGGCCACCACGGAATTGCCGTCACGGCTGCAGGTGTATCCCTCCCCGTCCGTAGCCTTGTTGACCGCCAACGTTCCCGAACCCAGGCTGACCGCCCTACCCAACGCGTCACGGAAAGTCACTTTCATCCCCGCCTTCACCCTGGGAACACTGCCGCGAACGCCAACGTTGTGGTGTCGAGGGAAGAAAGAGGCCGAAACCGTATAGGTCTGCCCCTCACGGACGGGAATGCCGGCCTGCATGAACTTTTGGGTCCAGGCACAGGACATTTTCCCGAAAGGAACCAGGCACATCCGTCCGGTTGAGTCATCGGTGCACGGGCAGCCCCTGTCGCCGTAACAGGTCTCCGTCAGGCTGCAGGTACCGGAACCCACCTCCGACAAAACCAACGCCCGCCCGTCAGTGACCTCTCCCGAATAGGAGGAGAAACCGACCTTGCCGCCGAAAGGCGTCCAGTGGGCCGCATGGTCCGAAACCCCGTCACCGTCACCGTCAACCGTTTCGGTGAAACCCGGATTCTTCACCAGGTTAAGGGATTGCCCGTAATCTAGCCGGATCAGTTCCGAACATCCGGCGTCGTTCGTGCTGCAGCTCTTGGCCTGGCCGGTCAGGAAGACCGGACTGCTGGACAGCCAATCGTCGGCCGGATTCACGGAATCGCCGACTGCCGTTGTGCAGAAATTCGACCCCTTTTCCACCCGACACTGGCGAATGACAGTGCACTGGCACCCGTCACCGCTCGCGCACTCGCTGAACCTCCGGGAGGTGTTCTCGAAATAGTCGCAGAATTCGCCGGCCACCGTCATGCAATACCGCTCCCCCAGCGCCAGGCTACAGCGGTCGGAATTGTTGACGCAAAGGCACCCCTCGTCACTGTTGCAGGTTTGGTTCAGGGTGCATGTGGCAACGTTCTGCCGGGTGCTGTATTCGGCGCATCCGGCGTTGCCGGAATCGCAGGAACCGTGGTCAACGGTATTCATCAGGAGGGATATCGGGTTTCCGCCGGCCAACGGCCGGAGCTGCCTGCAGGAATTGAACTGTTCCGGGCAGGGATCGGCATCGAACCGCCAGACGTTCCTCTCCTGGGTGCAATACCCCCAACCGCCGATACAGGCCCCGAAATCGTCCTCCCGTAGGCAGGACACCGGATCGACACAGGTCTGGTAGCGGTTCGGTCCGTCCGGGGATTCCAGGTGGGCGGAATAGGCCAGGGCGCGGCATTGGGTGGTGGGCATCTTCAGGACCCAATCCGGGTCGATCAGGTGACACCACGGGTGTCCGGAATCGGCCTCCCCCCGGTCGTTGCAGTCGCTGAAACGGTTTATCGCCTCGTTTAGGGTAACGGCCCGGTTCCCGATCGGGCTCCGGCTGGCCGCCACTTCCCAGCCTATCGGCAATATCCGGGCGGCCCTCAATTTCTTCAGGTTGCCTTCGCAGTATCCGACGGTATGGCACCAGTCTTGGGTATTGCGGGAAGTGTCTCCGGCGCTGATGAGGGGCCAGTCCCCGTGAAGGAACCCCTTGTCCACGGCTTCCCTGACCGTCAGCCCCGACGAACCGCCGGATGCCAAACGGACGGCTGCGGCAAACTGGGAATCCATGACGCAATGCAGGGGACCGCGGCTGACCCCCGGGCAGGCGACGAAATCGTTTATCGGGTCAAAACTCCCGGATTCCCTGATCGGGGGCATGGTATAGCGGGACCGGATCGCCTTGCCGACCTGGGAGGAGCTGGGGTTTATCACCCCCTCCAGCGACAGGACGACCTCAGGCTGGGACTGGATGGCGTCCTTGGGGGAAAGGAGACCGCGCACCAGGTTGTTCCAGGAAACGGCCAGGAGCGTCGAACCGAAAGTCTGGACCGTGTTGCTCACGATGTTGGCCACCGTCCCCTTGGCGATGGAACCGGCGGTGACGGCTTTCTGCTGTTCCTTGGCCTCCTCGCCGCTGGCGTTCGCCCGCATCCTGTCAAACTCGCCCTTGATGTAGGAGGCCGGGGCGGTCACCCGCTTGCTGACCGGATCGGACAGTGCGGAGAACCCCCCGCCGGCGGCGGCGTTCTCCAGGCGCTCGGAGAACGATTCCGTTTCGGCCTTCCTGATACGGATGGATATCTCCCTGTTCACCTCATAGGCCACGGCCAGCGGGGAATTCCCCGGCTCGAACTGGACCCAATTGTGTCCCTTCAGTTCCGACCAGGACATTGAGTTGGCAGCCTCCTTCCAGTTCCGGACGATGTCGTTGAATTCGCATTTCGGCTTCGGCGGTTCCACGATGCTCAAGAGCCCCATCTGTATCTTAAGGGTCATTGTCGCGGACGGGTCGCAGAGGTCAAAACCCAGGTCCTTAAGCCCGCTGGCCTCGGACATGGTGCCGACCGCCTCACCGATCGCCCCCTTGCCGGCATTGGCCACCATCTGCCCGAAACTCATGGTTTCCCAACACGGTTTCTGTCCCGGGCAGTCGGTGGAAAGGGACATGGCCAGCTGGTAGGCCAATTGGGTGGTGAAATAGTTGACCCCGTTCGCCAGGGCCATCACCACTCCCTCGATCAGGTTGTCCTTAATGGTGCTAAGAATGGCCTTGGATGTCTCCCCGGCGATCAGGGTAGAATCGGCCACAGGCAGGTTGGCCTGGGCCGGTTTCGGCAAAAGCGTCACCCCAGCGGCTGACGACAGGAATATCGCCAAGACCATCAGTCCGGAAACTGCGGACCGTTGCCAACCGAAACGATTTCGTTTTCCGTTCCCGGCGTCATTCATAGGATTCTATTCTGACGGCAGCGCCTCGTCCCCGAAGGAAATCTCCTTCAGGGCCTCCGTGACAAGCTGCCGCAGCGTATCGTCGCTGGCTGCGGCCACCGCATCACTCGGCACCCCCATCTTAACGAAAAATTCCCTCATCTCACCGGTGGGCATGGTCCGGATCCTGTCTTCGGCCGCGGCCCGGGTCAGTTCCCGCGGATCGCCGAATATCTCGATGAACGCCAGGGTCTGGCCGTCGATGCCGGCGTCTTCCCGTTCGGCAACGGTCCCGTTTCCCGCCTCCGGTTCGGTGGGGGCCGTCGGCGTACGGGGCACGTCGCATGCGGAACCCGCTGGGCAATTCGGGTCCGTGTTTTCGGTCACCTCCTGCCCGTCGCCGATGCCGTCCGAATCCGTATCCCCCAGAAAGGGATTGGTCCGGTAGATGTACTGCTCGTCGTAATCGGAAAGCCCGTCGCCGTCCGTGTCGGTCGCCTTCAGGAGGGCCAGGGCCGCGGCCTCCCGCTCCTCCGCAGTCTGGTATGTCCCGTCCCCCTGCCTGTAGAATGGGGAAAAGATGGATTTTTTCAGGCCCCAAAAACCAAAAACCATCGTCACGATCGCTATGACCGCAACCGCAACGGCAATCAGGCCCACTGGTGACTGTGACTCTTCTGGGGAAGGCATGGTGTTTACATATCGATTATACATAAAAACCCGCCTGGGGTCTAACCGGAAGCGAAACGGTTTTTTGCCTATCTATCCGATATTCTCGGCAACCGCCACCCACTGTTCAGGAGTCAGGTCCTCCGGTCGTGACGATTCCGGTATTTCGGCCCTTTTCAGGCAATCCGCCAAATCCCGACCCGGCCGGGCCAGGGACCGGAGGGTATTCTTGACCTGCTTGCGCCTTTGGGAAAAAGCCTGCCGGACAACCTGGAAATAACGCCCCTCCCCCACGCCGCGGAAAAAGGCCTGCCGTTCGACGCTGTCCTTAAGCCTGACGTGGATAACCGCCGAATCGACCCTGGGGGCCGGAAAGAAGCTGCCGGCCCTGACCCGGACCGCAATTTCCGGATGGCCCAACGCCTGGCAAGCCACGGCCAGGGAGCTCATGTCCCCGGGCTTGGCGACCATCCTTTCGGCGACCTCCCTTTGGACCATCAGGGTCAGGGATGCCGGGCGCGGATCGCCAAAAATGAATTTCATGACGGTCGGGGAGGTGATGGCATAGGGGAGGTTGGCCGCCACCTGCCACCTGTCCCCCTCCCCCAACCCGAAAGACCGCACGATCTCCTGGTTATCCAGTTCCAAAACATCCCCCTCGATCAGGCGGAAATTCCCGTCGTTCCCGAAACGGTCGCGCAAAAGGCGGCACAGGCCATGGTCAATCTCCACGGCCGTGACCGAAGCCCCGGCCTTCAGGAGGGCCCCGGTCAGCATCCCCGTTCCGGGGCCGATCTCCAAAACCGCCGCCCCGGGCAAAACGCCGGCCGCCGCCACCATCCTGGACACCACACCCTCGTCCAAAAGAAAATTCTGGCTCCGTCCGGACAGCGGACGGAGACCGTATTCGCCCAAAATCCTCCTTAGGTCGGAAGGGGTCATGCGAATCGCGGCTACCCGTCCCGCATCAGTGCGTAGAGGGCGGTGAAGGCACCGGCCAAAAGGAACGCCAGCCACCAGCCGTCAGGGAAAACCCAGAAGATCGCCATCGCCAAGAGGCAGGCCAGGGCCTTCCCCACCCCCAACGCCATCTCGAAAAAAACCGCATGGTCGATTTCCGCCCGGTCCGACCGGGACAGCTCGTAGTTTATCGAGGCCATGGGGATCGCCACCATGTTCTTGGATACCCCATAGAACGCGTCAAAAAGGAAGACCCCCAGGCCGCCGACGGCCAGGGGACGGATCAGCCAGGATCCGGCGGTGAACACCACGCCGTTCCGCAGGACCGGCTGCCTGGCCCCCTCATCCACCAACCCGCCGGTATAGAGGACGACCAGCACCCTGACGATCATGGCCGAAGACACTATCATTCCCAACGAAAGCAGGTCGGGTACCTTCAGGGCAATGAACACCGGCCACAGCCCCAGGGCGATCATCTCCTCCCCGTAACCGAGATAGGCCAGGAAACGCCGCCGGTTCTCCGAACGGAAGACCCGGCGGACGGCCGAAAGATACGGCAGTCCCCGACCGGCCGAAATCTCCGGCGTGATCAGCATCGGGATATTGGAGGCGATCACCAGGACAATGACGACCGCAAACAGGGTAACCCAACCGCCAAGCATGACCAGCATTCCGCCCAAGGCCGGGGCAAAGGCCGTCACCAGGGAGGTCAGGGCCGTCAGGTTGGATATCTCGCGCCCGGTTTCCGGCCCCTGGCTACTGGCCGCAAAATCAGCGTGGTAGCTCGGCCAATAGATTGACTTCTGAATCGCCAACATGACGGCCGCCGGAACCACGAAACGCCAATCGCCGGAAATGGCGACAAAGGACAGGTAGTACAGGATCAGGAACGGCCCGCTTAGGGCCATGGCCCGCTCGTATCCCACCATCCGGCCGATCTTTCCGCCCAGCGGCAAGAGGAAAAAACAAAGGAAATAGACACCCAAGTAGAAGCCAAGGATGGAGATCACCGAAAACCCCTGCCGATAGAGATAGATCGGCTCATACAGCATCACCAATGCCACCGCAAAATCCAAAATGACCTTGGAGGCGTAAAGCTCCCTGATTCCCCGGGAGGGGTGTGGGGCCAGGTAATGGCCGACATATCTCCGCAAACGTTCCGTGAGCATGGCAATGTGGCGCTATGCGGTGGCCTAAACGGCAACCGGCCCGGATCGCAACACCAAAACATCCTTCCCCACAACCCGGACGATCGTGGACGGCGGGCGTTCAGGAAGGTTTCCGGCGTCCAGGACCAGGTCAGGGCGGTCGGCCCTGCCCCGAAAGGAACGGCGGACGGCCGCAGCCGAATAGCAATTTGGATCACCGGAAAAATTGGCGGAAGTGGAGGTAACCGGCCGTCCCAGGGCTGCCGGCAGGGCCCTGGCCCAAACCGAGGCCGGCACCCGCACGGCCGCATCCGGCCAAACCGAAAACGGGGATCCGGCCTTCCCCTTCAGGACAACGGTCAGCGGTCCGGGCCAGAATTTCCCTATCAACCCCAAAATCTTTTTGTTCAACCTGAAATTGGCCCTGACCTGGTCCTGGCCGCTGGCCACGAACGGCAGCTGTTTCTGTTTTGACCGTCCCTTGATCCGGCATATCCTGTCAATCGCCCCGGGAATGGACGGGTCGGCCGCCAATCCGTAGGCCGTATCGGTCGGAAAGACGACAACACCACCGCCCTGCAAGACGGCAACCGCCCTCTCCAGGGCGCGCTTGGATACGCAATAAAGATTTATCCTGATGGTCTTCATCCTTTAACCCCCAACCCCCGTATGGGGGCTTATGCCGAATTAGATTGCCAAGACATGAAAGACCTAAACAAAATCCGGGTCGTCCTTGGCGGCCTCAAAGGTCAATCTCAACCCCTCCCCCACCGGAACGACCGCCTCCCAACCGGCGACCTCCCTGGCCCTTGCGGGATCCAGGCAGCTGCGCCGGTCCTCTTTCGCCACTTCCGGCCCGTGAACCACCCCCGCTTCCCGTCCGTTAATTTCCGCCAGGGATTCAACCAGGTCATTGACGCTGGTTTCCCGTCCGGTGCTGACGTTGAAGGTCCCGTCCAATTCCCGTTCCACGGCCCTCCCCACCATTTCCGCCACATCGGTCACGAAAACGTAGTCCCTGGTCTGGCCGCCGTCGCCGTTGACGGTCGGGCTTTCCCCGCGCATCATCTTCCGGATGAAATTCGCCACCACCCCGGCCTCCCCCCTGACCGTCTGGCGCGGACCGTAAACGTTGGCGAAACGGAGGATGGCCACCCGGATGCCGTGCAGTTCGCGGAACAGGTTCAGGTAATGCTCGAAGGACAGCTTGGAGATGCCGTATGGGGAAACCGGCCGGCCGGCGAATTCCTCTGGGGTCGGAAAGACGGTCGGCGATCCGTAGGTGGCGGCCGAGGAGGCGAATACGACCTGCCTGACCCCGGACCGAACGGCCGCCTCTACCACGTTCAAGCCGCCGATGGTGTTGACGCTCGCGTCATGCCCCGGTTCCCTCAGGGAACGGCGGACGTCAATCTGGGCCGCCAGGTGGACAAGGCAATCCGGCCTGATCTCCCCGATCAGCCCGGCCGCTTCCCCGGACCGGATATCCAAACGGTGGAGAACGGCCCCATCCGAAAGGTTCGATTCCCGGCCGGTCGAAAGGTCATCAATGACGTGAACGGCATGGCCGGCGCTCAGCAACCGATCCGTCACGTGTGAGCCGATGAAACCGGCTCCGCCGGTGACGATGATGGTTTTGGACATAGGTGTTGATCCAGACCCCTGCCTTCGCTTCGCTACGGCGGGCACGGCCCAAACCCCTGAGGGGAGCTTGATTTATTGTGGTTTGATTATAGCAAACAAACGCTTTAAAATGCGATTCGCCTAGTCTCCATTGGAAATTGTGGCAGAAACGAAAAAGTCCCGCCAACCCGCACCGAAGCGATGCAAGCTGCATGTACTCTCCGCACCGGACTATACCAAAATAAATCACCCTGCCAAAAAGGGAGTGTGGGGGTAAATCCCCACCTTCCGCACCGGCGAGTCGATTTCGCGTGGGCTACTCCCCTTTCTTCAGTAACCTCAGGTACGCCTCAACGAACGGGTCTAAATCGCCGTCCAGGACCCGATCCGTCTCCTGGTCCCTGACCTCAAACTTTGTCCGGTGGTCCTTCACCATGTGATACGGGTGAAGGACGTATGACCGGATCTGGTTTCCCCACTCCGCACTCTTGAACTCCCCCCTAAGCTTCAGGCGTTCCGCCTCCCGTTCCCTCATCTTCATGGCCTGGAGCCGGGCGGACAGGATGCGCATGGCGGTTTCCTTGTTCTGGGTCTGGGACCGCTCGTTCTGGCAGGTAACGACCGTGTTGGTGGGGAGATGCGTAAGGCGCACGGCGGAATAGGTGGTCTGCACGCCCTGTCCGCCGTGACCTCCGGAAAGGTAGGTGTCGATGCGCAGGTCCTCCGGGTTGATCTCCACTTCCGCCACTTCCCCCAGGTCCGGCAGAACCTCCACCAGGGCAAAGGACGTCTGACGCAAATTATCCGCATTGAACGGGGACTGACGCACCAGCCGGTGCACCCCAGCCTCGCATTTCAGGTGACCGAAGGAGAAACGGCCGCCCACGCCGAAAGTGACGCTCTTGATGCCGGCCTCGTCCCCCCGGCTCTCGTCCAGAATTTTTACCGTCCATCCCTTGATTTCGGCATAGCGGAAATACATCCGCTTGAGCATCTCCGCCCAGTCCATGGCCTCCGTTCCCCCGGCCCCGGCATGGATGGCCACGATGGCATCGCCGGAATCGTATTCCTCGCCCAAAAGGGTCGTAAACTCCAGTCTCTCGAATTTACCGGTCAATTCGGAAAGCTGCCTGACGATATCATCCTCTATCCCCTGATTTTCCTCCTGATCCCGGGCCTCTTTCCTGTCCTCCATCACCTCGTCGGACGCCATCCTGGCGAAATCCAGCAGGTCCTCGGTCTCCTTCCCTATCCCTGCCCAGGAATCGTAAAAATCCCGCAATCCGGCCAGTTTGCGGCTGGTCACCTGGGCCCTGTCCGAATTGCCCCAAAAATCCGGCTGCTGGGTTTCCCATTCCAGGGCATCGATCTCCGCCTTCAGCCTTTCCATGTCCAGAAGATCCCAGGCTGCCCTGATTCGGGCCATCAGGCCCTCGATTTCCGCGATTACCGGCTTGATCATAACGGGGGTATCTTACCAGAAAGTCAGGAAAGTGAAATAAGGGATGCCGGTTTGCCGAAACCGTACGGGGTTCGCCAAAAAAGCGGCCGTCTCCCGCTATACCCTAAGCATCTGCGCGTATTTCCCCAACAGCGGAATCTCCCACCGCTCCCCGCGCCAGGCCATGACGATGCCCACAACGGATATCGCCAGTACCAAAATATAAATTATTGACCCAAAATTCGGAATCCAGGTCACCAGGCTCAATATCGACTGGACGGCGAAGACCACGATCCCCTGCCGGCAGTGGAACAGGGCGAATTCGCTCCGGTTCCTGGCCAAAAGCGGCACCAGGAACAGCAGGCCCACATAGCTCAAGGATGCCAATAGGCGGTTGTCCCGGACATCCGGATCCATCGGCTTCCTCTCCGGTTTTTCGACTTTTTCAATGGCGGGCTCGGCAACTTCGGCGTTTTCGCTTTTTTTCGGTTCCCCTATCGGCTTTTCCTCGGTTTTCGTCTCTTGAGACATAGGTTTGGAATTCTGGTCAGTCATGGCTTTAGGTAAAAATTATCTTGGTCTGATTATACCAGAAAAACGAAAATCCCAGACCGTGACGCGTTGCGCCAACCGGTCAAAACCTATACATCCGTTTTCAGACACAAAAGCCGGGGATGTCCCCGGCTTAAGAATCTCCATTGCCACAAATGCCATTGCTCCAAAAATATGTCTTGGCGACGCTTAATTTAATCAGGTCGTCTATTTGACTGCGGAATCGATCTGCGACTCAAGTTCCGATAGCGTCACGTCATCCTTGCCGAAGACGCTCGAAACGAAAGGCCTTTCCCGTTCCGTTCCGAGAGTGTCATTTTCGTTAACGATAAACTTCCCTTGGGCTTCACCCGCCACCCAATAATCGTCCCCCTTACCGAACCGATAAATGAAAACAACGACCTTACTTCCCAATTCAAAATCCGGTGATCCCTCTGCCACCATGGTATGGTCACCGACCGTACCGCCAAGAGCCTTAACCTTAACGACTTGCGCATCCAAACCGCCATAATTAGACAGATACCTGTCGACTCTTACCGTGGCGGTTGTGACGACATCATGCTCACCCGCTCGAAAAATGGATCTCTCCCGATTTACTGCGATATCGTCAACCACTCCGACAATTACGGCATCGCTATTAAGGGATAATTCCCCAACATCCCTGGGGATCATGATGGAACTAACAATCACCGACGTATCCGAATGGGCACTGTCGAGGAAGAACGTCCCGTAAACCATCCCCACCGACACGGACAGAGCCACCGCTCCGCCAGTCAGGACGCATTTTTCAGTCAGATTCATGGATATTTATGGGTATACGTAATTTATTCCGTTGATATCATCCGTCTCCAGCGATCGCTTTTTGGTTTCGCCCGGCAATATGCTGTAATACATGGTTTTTTCCGTGTCGGAACCGCCGAAAAGATCCCCTAATACCAGCCAATGTCCCAATTCATGGGCAACGACACTCTGCACGTCAATCTTGTTCGGCTCTCCAGAAGTTGACCACTGGTAATAGGTATTCAAAACCGTATCGGTATCCAACAACGTGCTGCCCGATCGGTTTATGTATGTTTTTCCAGGCGGTTGCAAATAACCCAAATCCTGAACATACATGGAATGGCCGGATGATCCCGTATTGAAATAGAACGGTGAGGATGCGGCGTTCCATGTCCCCATGGCCGAAGCCAATGGAGAAATCCAAGCGCTGGGCCAGGAGGCTTCCACCTGAATGGCGATCGGGTAGCCTGACCATTTATATCCTAGGTAACTATACGCTTTTGCAAACCCAACCGATACCGTGAACAGCGTCAAACATACCGTCAAGCAAACAGCTGACCTCCTACCAAATTTTGGCATATTTATAAATCTAACGAGTGAAATAATTATAGTGTGAATTCACAAAAATATGATATCACCGAATTGTTTTTTTTTTGCAAATAGGATCCTTCGTACAAAACCTACACATCCGTTTTCAGACACAAAAGCCGGGGATGTCCCCGGCTTAAGAATCTCCATTGCCACAAATGCCATTACTCCAAAAATTTGATTCCTTTCGGACGGTCAGACCAAGAATCCGGGTTCCGATAAAAACCGAACAAAACCCGCCCGGCGGATTGCCGAGCGGGTTTTATCACGAACCCCTTCCCCTTAAGTCCCCAGCGCCCCCCTAAACATCCCCCAGCGCCCCCCTAAATCCCCCAATACTGGGGGACTTATAATGATTGGTCATTTCCTGCCCAAACAGACGGTCCTGACAACGTTTATGTCCGAAAGGAACTTCCGGTCATGGGAGACTACAACCAAAGCCCCCTCGAAACTGTTCAGGATACCGGCTACCCGTTCCACGGTCTCAATGTCCAGGCTGTTGGTCGGTTCGTCCATTATAAGGAGCTGCGGGGGCGACTCTCCGGCCAGAACATAGGCTAAGGCTGCCCGAATACGCTCTCCGCCGCTTAGGTCTTTGGGGGTCCTCAGGGCGCTTTCGTTCGCGAAGCCGAACCGGGCCAACCAATTTCTTGCTTCGGTTTGGCTGCCTCTTATCCTTTCCGCCACCGAATCGGCCAATACCCTGTTCGCCGGCAGGACGGACAGGTGCTGATCCAAATAAGCCCACCGCCGCACGCCAAAATATACCTCTCCGGATTCCGGTTCCAGCTGTCCTGTCATCAGCCTGATCATGGTGGTCTTGCCGCTCCCGTTAGGACCGGATATCGCCAACCGCTCCGGCCCGCATATCTCGAAGTTCACCTTTTCCAGCAGGGGCTGGCCGTCGCCGTAACGAAAGGTGACATCCCGAATTTCGGCTACTGTCTTGCCTTTCGGCACCATAGTCCCCGACAGGTCAACGACCATCCGATCGTCATTCCTAGCCTTGGCATACGCTGAAGCCTGACGATCCTGGGCATCCCTGATCTTCATGTCGAAATTTCCCCTGATTTTTCCGGCGGTGCCTTCGGCCCTATCGGCAAAGTAATTCAGTTCCGCTTTCCCCATTCCGATCTTGCCTCTGGCCTTCTGTCCGCGAACCATCCTTTTTTCCTGTGCCTCCCTCTTCTGCCTGGCGATCTTTTTCAGCCGGTCCAGTTCCCTGTCGGCATCGCCCAAGTGCCGTTTGGCCGCTTGGGTGTCCCTATCTTTCTGTTGGCGATAAAAGTCGTGGTTTCCACCGTACTTCCGGGCCTTTCCACCCGACAGTTCGATTATCTCATCGACACGGGAAAGCAGTTCCCTATCGTGACTTATGACCAGCAACCCCCCTTTCCATCCTTCAATCAAGCCGTAAACGAACTGACGCGATTCCGAATCCAGATTGTTGGTCGGTTCGTCCAACATCAGGTAGTCGGGCTTACGGAGCATCGCTGCAGCCAACAAGACCCGCATCCTCTCCCCTCCGCTCAATGACCCCATGGTTCGACCCAATTCCATCTCTTTCAGCCCAACCGCATCAAGTAACCTCATGACCGGCCCGTCGATGTCTGAAATTTCGATCTCCAACGTCTCAGCCAAGGTCTTATGATTGTCGATTCGGTAGTCTTGCGGCAGGTAAGCGATCCGCAACCCGTCGAGGCCGATTACCTGTCCGAATGACGGCTTGACCTCACCGGCAACGATCCTCATCAGGGTCGTTTTTCCCGATCCGTTCCTGCCGACCAGCCCCGTTTTGCAGCGAGACAGGTTCAGATCAATGTCCTTTATGATTTCCGTTCCGTCTTCAGAAAGATAGGCGATTGATTTTAGCGTAATGTTCCCATTCATAAACGAATAACCAAGACGCTTTTGGCGCCTGATGAATTACGGGATGAGACGGTTACGCTATTTTCGCATCGGTACTCGGATAACATTAAGATCATGAATATACGCCGAAAAGACCGGTCCGTCAAGAACAAAACCCGCCCGGCGGATTGCCGGGCGGGTTTTGTAATGAATTCTTCCGCCTAAGCCCCTGAAGGCGCAGGTCTCCCGCAGGGAGGGGTTTGGGGGTGAGGCCGGGCTAGTACATCCCGCCCATGCCCATGCCGCCGCCCATCCCGCCGTGGCCGGCGTGCTTGTCGTCCTTCTCTTCCGGAATGTCGGTAATCACGCACTCCGTCGTCAGGAGGAGGGAGGCGATGGATGCGGCGTTCTGCAGGGACGAACGGACCACCTTGGTCGGATCGACAATGCCGGCCTTCACCATGTCCTCCTCATACTTGCCGGTGCGGGCATTGAATCCGAAGTTCTCCTTGCCGGACTGCAGGCCCTTCAGGACCTCGCTCGCCACGACCGCCTTGTCCACGCCGACATTCTCGGAGATCTGCCGGATCGGCTCCTGCAGGGCCTGGACCATTATCCTCACGCCGACCTGCTCGTCGGCATCCTCGGACTGGACGTCGGACATCAGCCTCTGGGCGGCCCGGAACAGGGCCACGCCGCCGCCCGTTACGATCCCCTCCTCGACCGCCGCCTTGGTGGCCTGGACGGCATCCTCGATCCGGGCCTTGATCTCCTTCATCTCGGTTTCGGTGGCTGCCCCGACCTTGATCACGCCAATGCCGCCGGAGAGCTTGGCCAGCCGCTCCTGCAGCTTCTCCCGGTCAAAATCGGAATCGGTCGCCTCAATGGCGTTCTTGATCTCGGCGACCCGGTCATCAATGGCCTTCGGGTCACCGGCCCCATCGACGATGGTGGTGTTCTCCTTGGTGGAGACCACCTTCCTGGCCCGCCCCAAATCCTCCAATTGGGTCTCCTCCAGCTTCAGGCCGACCTCCTCGCTGATCAGCTTGGCGCCGGTCAGGACGGCGATGTCCCGGAGCATTTCCCTGCGCCGGTCGCCGAACCCCGGAGCCTTGACGGCCAGGGCGTTGAAGGTGCCGCGCAGCTTGTTGACGATCAGGGTAGTCAGGGCCTCCCCGTCGATGTCCTCACAGATGATGACGATCTCCTTCTTCCCGGTCTGGGCGATCTTTTCCAGAAGCGGCAGGATCTGCTGGATGGAGGATATCTTCCTGTCCGTCACCAGGATGTTCGGGTCGGCGTATTCGGCCTCCATCCGCTCCGGGTTGGTCACCATATAGGGGGCGACATAGCCCTTGTCGAAGCGCATGCCGTCCACGACCTCCTTCTCAATCCCGAACGTCTGGCCCTCCTCGACGGTGATGACCCCGTTCTCCCCGACCGCCTTCATCGCCTCGGCGATGATCCGGCCGATCTCGGCGTCATTGGCGGAAATTGAGGCGACCTGCTCGATTCCCTCCCCGCTCACCGGCTTGGAAATCGACTTCAGTATCTCCACGGCGGCCACCACGGCCCGGTCAATCCCCTTCTTCACCCTCATGGCGTTGGCGCCGGCGGCCACGTTCTTCA
>JAFGIV010000012.1 GCA_016929435.1 Candidatus Uhrbacteria bacterium
GCGTCGGTCCGGCCCCCTTTACGGCAGTCTCCCAAAGGGAGAGGGGGGCGAAGGCGGGTCGGTCCGCCGGTGCGGGGCAGGGGGGGTCGGAGTCGGGACGGTGCGGAAATTTGGGGACCGAACCCAAAGCCGCCGTCAATCCAACTCTGGCCTGTATTTCCTGACCGTTTCCAAAAACCGGTCCCTCTCCCCTTCCGGCACTGGCTCGACGCTCGGAAATTCCTCGGTCAGGGGATTGATTTTCGTCCCGTTCTTCACCATCTCATAGTGGAGATGCGGCCCGGTGGAGAATCCGGTCGAGCCGACCAGGCCGATGGTCTGGCCCTGATCGACCTTTGACCCGTAACGGACGGAAATCTTCGAAAGGTGGCAATAGTTGGTGGTGTAGGTGGCGTTGTGCCGGACACTCACCTTGTTGCCGTAGGCCCCGCCCCAACCGGCAAAGACGACCGTACCGGCCCCGACCGTCCGGACCGGCGTGCCGGTCGGAGCGGCATAGTCTATGGCCCGATGCCCGGTGCTGACGTTGAAGGCGCTGATATACCTCTGACCCGTAGTGAAGCCCGAAGAGATGTACTTGAACTCGGCCGGGGCCTTCAGGAACAGCCGCTCGACCGAATTTCCTTCCTCATCGTAATAACCCCAATCACCGGACGAATCCTCGAAATAAAAGGCGTACCTGTCGCTTCCGACATTGGTGTATTTGGCGGCCAAGACCTGCCCGGGCATGACGTATTTCCCGTCCAGGTACCGCTCCTCGAAAACGAAACGGTAGGTATCCCCTTTCCGGACATCCATCACGAAATCGATCGTCCACTGAAAGACATCCGCCAAGGCGATGATGGCCCGCTCGTCGATGCCCTGGTCCAGGGCCGATTCGTAAAGGGAGGTTTCGATGACCCCCTCGGCCGTCCGGACCCTGATTTCGTAATCGATCTTTTTCCGTTCGGCGATCCATTCGCTTTCCTCAAATCGTTGCCGCCGCGAAACTTCCAGGACCTCCTCCGAATCGATCTGATAAACGAGTTGACGAAACCGACCGGTGTCCCGGTCGAAAACCAGCCTGATTGACCTGCCCAAACGGATATTGGACAGGTCATAGGCGCCTTTTGCTGCCTCAAACACGGCCGTGGCCTCCGATCCGGTCACCCCGGCCCGTTCCATCAGGGCTCCGTAGGTCGATCCGTCCGTCACCTCGACCGTCCGGGTGACGTACGGGTGGCGCTCCACCGCCATGCGAACGGCCTGCTGCCGCAATTCCTCGGCTATCCGCAACTCATGCCTGACGGTCAACCAGCCGATCAGGGCAAGGATCGCCAAACCGGCAAGGACGGCGATCCTGACCGCCAATCTTCCCTGCCTGATCCGCTGCCTGGCTTTTCGGGTGATGGCAAAAAACATACCCCCTAAGCTTGCCTTCCGCCAACAAATTTGTAAACCCGCCATCCGCCCCATAAAAAACGGCGTTCGACGCACGCTGACCGGCCCAATAAAAGGCACGCCCCGGACAATGCCCGAGACGTGCCTTTTGCCAAAAATTTCAGGCGGATTTGTCTCCTGTCTTTTCCCCCAGTTCCATCTTCCTGTCCGCCAATTCCCTCAACCTTTCGACGATAACCTTCCTCTCCGGACTGATGTCATCCGGGGCATCGGCCCCCATGTCTTCCAGACTGCCGCCGGCCTCCGTCAATTTACTCATCAATTCCAGAATTTCGGCCTCAATCCTTTTCAGTTCCTCCCTTGCCCCCTCCCGTTCGGCCGTGGCGGCCTCGGCCGCCTCCCTCTCCTCCCGCACGGCCTCTTCACCCGCCTCATAGACAGGGGCAAATCTGGCATGAAGATCTTCTGGATTTGTCATCCCCGATTCCATTGGTTCCGATTCCATATGTCTATACGAAAAGGTTTAACTAAATCCAATCTTAGCAGATTTTATGTAAAAAGTCAAGAAAAATCGCTGTCAGTCCATGCCGCCAGCAGCCATCTCCGTCACCCACCACAGGTCGTAAAGACCCGAATAGCAACGGCGAGTGACCACTATCCATTTCCCGTCAGCGTCCCTGAAAAGATACCCGGCCCCCAGCTGTTCGGTGAACTCGTATCCCCTTTCCCCCATCATCCGAACCAGAACCTCCCGACCGTCCCGGCTTCTTGTCATGTACCGGTTATCTGTCCCTGGCACCGAAACAATATTCTGGCCCCCAAGACCCAACCTGACAATCCCGGATAAGAACGGCGTCAAGCTGCCTTCCTGGCGGTACAGCATCCGGCCATAGGAAAACGCGGCCAGGCTGACTATGGCAGCAAGCGAAATCAAAAGTGTTATCAGTACCTTTCTGGAAACGCTCATGTGTTCTGATTAGATTTTAAGCCTTTCGAGCCGTTTGCGCAAAAAACGGGGGATATAAAAAATCCCTTCCTCATAAGTCCCCCAGTATTGGGGGATTTAGGGGGGCGACGGGGAATTTAGGGGGGACGACCGGACCGACCCCCGTTGACCCGCATCGGCAACCCGACCTGCCTTAAGCCCCTGAAGGCGTAAGTCTCCCGGAGGGAGGGGGTTTGGGGGTTGGGGCACTGGGGATTTAAGGATTAAGAAAAGCCCGGCACAATATGTGCCAGGCGTGTTTCATGCGTTCATTTGATGTTTTTTATCATTTCCGCCGTCATCCGTTCCAGGTCATATTCGTGTTTCCATCCCCAATCCTTCCGGGCGGCGCTGTCGTCAATCGATCGCGGCCAGGAATCGGCGATCTGCTGCCGAAAATCCGGGCTATACGAACAGGAGAATCCGGAAACATGGTCGGCGACCGTCTTGGCCAGCTCCTCGGCCGAGAAACTCATGGCCGTCAGGTTATAGCTCGTCCTGACCTTGATTTTCTCCGCCGGCGCTTCCATGAGCTCTATGGTGGCCCGGATGGCATCCGGCATGTACATCATGGGAAGGACCGTATCCGGCCCGACGAAGAAGTCGTAATTCCCGTTCCGGATAGCCTCAAAATAAACGGCCACGGCGTAATCCGTCGTCCCGCCGCCGGGCGGGGTCTTGTAGCTGATGAGCCCGGGATACCTCAGGCTCCGGACATCCAGTCCGTATTTGACCCAATAGTACTGGCACAGCAGCTCCCCGGTGACTTTGGTCACGCCGTACATCGTGGTGGGAGCCAAAACGGTGTTCTGGGGCGTATTGTCCCTTGGAGTCGTCGGTCCGAAGGCGGCGATCGAACTCGGCCAGAAAACCTGTCTGACCCCCAGATCCCGGGACAAGTCCAGAACATTCGTCAGGCTGCCGATGTTGACCGCCCAGGCCCTGGCCGGATCCTTTTCCCCGGTCGCGGACAGGAGTCCGGCCAGGTGGTAAACCGTATCCGGACAATGCCTCTCAAACAGGGACTTCAGGGCGTCCCTATCCGTTGCGTCAACCGTTTCGTGGGGACCGTTGGCCAGTTCCCCCTTGGGGACGGAACGGCTGCTGACGGCCACCACCTGCTGATCACCGTGTTTTTTCCTCAACTCCACCACCAGTTCCGATCCGATCTGGCCGGTGGCGCCGATGACGACGATTTTTTTCTCGGACATGGGATTAGTCATGTTGTTACTGTTCAATATTTAGCCCTTTCCCGTCTTCAAGACGCCTGACACGCTTACGGATACAATAGCCGATCTTGCCGATTGCGGTCAAACGACCGGTGTTTGCGCCAATCAAGGATCACCGCTATTATTTAGATGGCCGTCTAAATATATTAACCTGTCTCCATGTCCCTAGGCAGAACGATACGGGCCCTTTCGGACAAGAACCGCCGAAAAGTGCTGACCGTACTGAAACGCGGCGACATGCCGGTCGGGGACATCCTGGAACACCTGAGCATCACGGGCGCCTCCCTCTCCCACCATCTGGGTATCCTGAAGGAGGCTGACCTGATCGGTTCCCGGCGCGAGGGCCAACAGGTGATCTATTCCCTGAACCTTTCGGTCTTTGAGGAGACCGTCAAGGAACTGACCGAATTCCTGGAACGTCAGCCGGTGTCCGTTCCGCCATCCAGGAGCCTAACCAAACAGCCGCCAAAAACATGAAACTCCCATTCAACATCTACCGGCCGGTTGAGGCCATCACCGTCGGCATCGTGTCCGCTACCGTCCTTGCCAGCCCGTTCTTCTACCGGCTCTTCCCGGACAGGGTACCGACCCACTGGAACGCCTCTGGCGCGGCCGACGGCTGGTCCGGACCGGCTTTCGCCGCCTTCTTCTTTCCGGCTATCATTGTAGCCATTTATCTGCTGATGCTGGTCCTCCCCTCCGCTGATCCGCAAAAGGACCGCTACCGGGAATTCAGCCGTCCCTACCAGATCCTGCGCCTGGCAACGGTGTCCTACATGGCGGCGATCTACGCCGTCACATCCCTCATCGGCCTCGGTTTCGACATACCCATCGCCAAGGCATCCATGGCCGGCATCGGCCTCCTCTTCCTGACCATCGGCAACTTCATGCCGAAGTTCCGGAAGAACTGGTTCGTCGGCATCAGGACCCCCTGGACCCTATCGTCGGAAACGGTCTGGAACAGGACCCACCGGGTCGGCGGGAAGCTGTTCACGCTCGGCGGCTTGGCGGCGCTCCTATCGATGCTGCTGCCCCCAAGGCCGGCATTTGCCGTCTTTACGGCAACGGTACTCGGCCTGACCTTCGGCACAATTGGGTATTCCTGGTGGGTTTGGCGCGGCAGGAAAGGGGCGGATCGCTAATTGGGCGCGGATAATGAAAATGCGGGCACCGGCAATCGCCGGCGCCCGCCCGTTTTTCCCTCCAATTCCTTACGTTACGGCAGACGATATTCGTCTGCCGCCCCGTAAGACACCTCGTAACCAATTGCCTCCATTATGGCAACCGTTACAACGCTCATGGGGGCACTGCCCCCGTGAACATTGCGGCCGGGAGTCATGTTCTCCCTGCCGAACGTTTCCTCGTCAAGATGATCCCCCCCATTCGACAGGGGAACCAACCCCTTTCCACCGACCGAAGCGTACGCTTCGGTCACGGCGGGATTGTCAAAATATCTTTTTCCCCCTATTTTCTTGACGAATTTTTTCATTGGCTTCGTTCCGAAGCCAATGACATGGGCTATCTCGTGGGCGATCAAATCGCCCAGTTGATTCTGATCAAACAACGTCTCTGCCCACGTCGGGTCCAAAATGACAAACCCTACCGTTGGCAGACCGGTATCTTCCCGCCGGAGGCAATTTCCTCCGATCCCAAGGACCCAGTCATCCAAATCCTTTGTGGAAACAAAGATCAGGATATCGTCAATACCCCCGGCCCAACCGTCGTCACTGCCACACTTACCGGCAGTGATTTGTACTGTCTCAACATCGGGGATGTCCCCGATGATGATTTCCTTCCACCTCTCCCCTGCGGCATAAGCCGCGGTTTTCATCTCCTCGGTAACGTCCGAGGAGAATACGAACTCGATATCAAATCCCCGCGGATCCGTATCGATTTCCCATGTCCCCGTCTCAGGGACGCAGATGCTGCCCTTATGGCAACGAAACGGATTCTCCTCGCAACCGAAAAAAACCACCGCTGTCGCAATCATCAAACTCGCTCTCGCTCCCATTATTTTTCTCCTTTTTGAACGCCTATATTTGGCGTTGTTTTTCAAGTAACTACTGAAACCATAGCACAAAAAAAAGATTTTGTCAATGGTTTATGGTCCGAAAACCCCTGTCCCCAAACGCTTGACAGGCAGCCAAAAAACCGGTAACCTTACGCCATTGTCCTAAATCGTCCTAAACGGATAACGTCAATCCTGTGGAATTCAGAAACATCGCCATCATCGCCCACGTCGATCACGGCAAGACCACCCTGGTCGATGCCATGCTTCGCCAGTCCGGCACCTTCTCCGACCGGGAGGTCGTCGAGGAAAGGGTCATGGACAGCAATGTCCTGGAGCGGGAACGGGGAATCACCATCTACTCCAAGAACACCGCCATCAGGCTGGGTGACGTCAAGGTCAACATCGTCGATACCCCGGGCCACGCCGATTTCGGTTCAGAGGTGGAACGGGTGCTGCGGATGGTCGATTCGGTCCTCCTGCTGGTCGATGCCCAGGAGGGACCGATGCCCCAGACCCGGTTCGTCCTGCGCAAATCGCTGGAATTGGGGCTGAAACCGATCGTCATCATAAACAAGATAGACAAGCCGGCCGCCCAACCGGACCGGGTCCTGAACCAGGTCTTCGACCTGTTCGTGGAGCTGGGGGCGACCGACGAGCAGATGGATTTTGAGGTCCTTTACGCCATCTCCCGCGACGGCATCGCGAAAAGAAACCCGGAAGACGAGAGCGCCGACCTTCAGCCCCTTTTCGACACCATACTGAACAGGGTCCCCCCGGCCCCAAGCGACCCGGCCAGGCAGATGCGCATGCAGCCGGCCAACCTGGCCTATGACGAGTTCGTCGGACGGATGGGTTCGGGACGGATCTACGAGGGAACGATTCGGGTCGGCCAGACGGTAACGGTCATCAAGCATGACGGCAGCCGGGAACGGCACAAGATATCCAAGATCATGGTGTCCGACGGCCTGCAGCGGAAAAGCGTCCCGGAGGCCGTGGCCGGGGACATCGCCATGGTCGCGGGAATCCCGAACATCAACGTGGGAGAGACGATAGCCGAAAACCCGGAAGCGGTCGCCCTGCCGACCATCAGCATCGACCGGCCGACCCTTTCCATGAGCCTGATGATCAACGACTCCCCCTTTGCCGGACGGGAAGGGAAATTCGTCACGTCCCGCCAGATCCGGGAACGGCTGGAACGGGAGCTGGAAACCAACGTGGGACTGGAGATCGAGTTTCCCGAGGGCGGCGACCTGTTCAAAATCAGCGGCCGCGGAGAGATGCACCTGGCCGTCCTGATAGAGACCATGCGCCGGGAAGGCTACGAGATGCAGGTCAGCCAACCGCAGGTGATCACCCGCCTTGACGGCAACGGGCAGCCGACCGAACCGTACGAGACGGTTACCGTGGACGTGCCGGACGAGTTTTCCGGTACGGTAATAGAGAAACTGGGGCGGCGTAAGGGCGAAATGAGGGGACTGAAGAGCGAGAACGGCCTGACCCGACTGGAATATTCCATGCCGACCAGGGGACTGCTGGGACTGCGCATGGAATTCATGACCGATACCCGCGGCGAGGGGACATTGTCGCACGTCTTTTCCCACTACGGGCCGCACTGCGGACCGATCGTCCGCCGCTCGTCGTATTCCATCATATCCATGGAGACCGGCAAGGCCCTGGCCTATGCCCTGAACAACATCCAGGAGCGCGGCACGCTGTTCATCGGTCCGGGAACCGAGGTCTATGCCGGCATGGTGATAGGGTCAAGCATGAGGGACACCATGGTCGTAAACCCGATCAAGGGAAAGAAACTGACGAACATGCGGGCCAGCGGCTCGGACGACTCGGTTCAATTGGCCCCTCCCCTGACCATGACCCTGGAAAGGGCCCTGGAGTTCATCAACGACGACGAGTACGTTGAGGTCACGCCCCAGTCCGTCCGCATCCGAAAGCAGGTGCTGGACGAGACGGAACGGAAACGGATCCAACGCAAGACCGAATAGGGGTGCCGCAGCGCGGGGAACCCTACAGAAAACCGTCCCGCTGAAACGGGACGGTTTTTCGTTTTCGGATTCAGTCCGACGAACCTAGACCAGGGCTTCCTTGGTCGGCTTGGAAAGGCGGAACTTGACGACCGTCTTGGCCGGAATCTTGATGGTGGCTCCGGTCTGCGGGTTGCGGCCCATGCGGGCGGCCCGCTTGGCCTTGATGAGCTTGCCGAAATCGCCGACGATGAATTCCCCGTTCTTCTTGACTTCCTTGACCGCCATCTCATGCAGGGCGTTCATGAAAGCGGACGTGTCCTTCTTGGACATCCCCATCTTCTCCGCCATGGCGGCGACGATCTGTGTCTTGGTCATCTTCATAACTTGGTATTAAGAGACGAATTAATTACCCGATAATGATAGGACAAATCGCGCCGTAAGGCAAAACCGGGGGCTGTGAATAACCCCAAAAAATCAACCCCCCCGGCGATGACCGTCCGGACGGCGCGTCCGGGATCGTATCGGAAGCACAAGCAGGGCGCTGACGACCTGCATCCCGGCATAGACGGCGATCAGGACCGCAAAACCGAAACTGGAGGCCAGATACCCGCCGATCACCGCCGCCGTCGCCCCCATCAGATCGACCATCGTATAGCGGAGGCCCCAAGTCTGCCCGGCCACCGCCTTCCGGGTATGCCGGGTGAAGATCGCCAAATACGAGGGCAGGTAGAGGGCCACGGCCAACCCCAAAAACGCCTGGACCAGGTAAAGGTGAACCGGCTGCGAAACCAGCAGGTAAAGGGCCGTTCCGGCCGCCATGGCCAGACGACCGAAAAACAGGGCAGAGAAATCGTCCCTTTCCCCGGCGATCCGGTCGAGAAGGTGGGCAACCGGCAATTGGGCCACGCTTTTCGCCAGGAAATAGGAGGCCATGGCGATACCGACGACCGCGGGACCGCTGTCCGGAATCCGGGAAACGACGAACAGCGCGAAGACCGGGCGGAGAAGCTCGTCTGACCCCAAACCGACCACGTCAGACAGGGTCAGAAACATGGTCGTCGGGTTGGTGACGGGGCTAAAGGAGAACCGCATGGGACAGTTTCAACGTCGGCTGTCGCCGATTCCCGGGGGCGACAGGACCACGGCCTCGGCAGCCGATGCGCCGTTTTCCCTGACCCGCCCGATGACGTGCCGGCGGACCGGCAACAGGGCCGCCACCCCGGCCAGGCTCAAGACGACAAGCAGGACCACCAACCGACGGTAACCGAACGAACCGGCAATGATGCCGCCGAACGATGCCCCCAAGGCGGCGCTGAGGTCGACTACGGTCGCGTAAACCCCCCAGGTAACGGCCTCCCTGTCCCGATCGATGTGACGGACATAGATTGCGATGAACGAGGGGAAGGTGGCGGCCATCACCAACCCGTATGCGAACTGAACGGCATAAAGCTGTCCGGACGTACCGACCGCCAGGTAAAAGAGCGGCATCAGGGCGGCAGCGAACGACCCGCAAAGCATGATCCAATAGTCGTCCCTTTCCCCGGCGATCCGATCCACCAGGTGGGCGAACGGCATCTGGAACAGGCTTTTGGATATCAGGTAAACGGCAGCGGCCATGCCGGCCACGACCGGACTGCCGCCCTCTATGAAATCGACGACGAAAAGGGAAAAGATCGGGCCGAGCAGCCCCAAGGCCCCGGTCCATACCGTATCCGAAAGGATCATGAACCGCACAACGGCGTTCATGCCGGGAAACCCGCCTGCCGACGGAGCGGAACGTGGGGTCATGACGGAAACAGGTCTCACGCAAACGGAAGGAAGGCCTGCAGTTCCGGTTCGGCCTGCAGGCGAACCGCCTCACCGGTAACCGGCTGAAAAAACACCAAGCCGCAGGCAAACAGGGCGATCGCCTCCCCCATCGGGTTCCTTGACCCGTATTTCAGGTCCCCTAAAATCGGCGTGCCCAAGGACGAAAGGGCCGACCGGATCTGGTGCGCCCGCCCGGTCTTCAGGCCTATTTCCAGCAACGACCGTCCGCCGTTCTCCGAAACCACCCGCCAGTCCGTAACCGCCTCTTTCGCCCCGGCGTAATTTTTCGGGACCGACCGAACGACATTCCTGCCCCTGTCCTTGACCAGCCACTGCCGAACCGTCCCGGAGTCCCCGGTCGGCCGGCCTTCCGCCACGGCCAGATAGGTCTTCACGATCCGCCTGGAACGGAACTGTTCAGACAGCCGACTGGCGCCCTTGCCGGTCTTGGCGAACAGGACGATCCCGCCAACCGGCCGGTCCAAACGGTGCAGGAGACCCAAAAACACGGCTCCGGGCTTGCCGTCCCGATTCCGAATCATCTCCCTGACCTCGTCCATCAGGGACCGGTCGCCGGTCGAGTCGGATTGGGTGAGCTGGCCGTGCGGCTTGATGACGGCTATACAGTGGTTGTCCTCGTAAATGACGCGCATGGAAATACCCTACCACTTGGCCCTAACCGCAATGCCGGCCGGCAGGACAAAACCGCGGGGTGTATCCTCCCCCAGGCCCAACTCCACGGACTCGATGTCCGCAGGGAAAGGCAGGGATGTCCTGACCAGCTGTTCCATTGCTCTAACGGGAAAACCCAAAGAATAGGCGTTGAGTAGCAGCCGTCCGCCCCTTTTCGGAAGCAATCCGGAAACCCTGTCGATCAATGGCGGCAGGTCGTCCTCGAACCTCCAGATTTCCCCTTTCGGGCCGCGTCCGAACGCCGGCGGGTCAAGCAGTATGGCGTCGTAACGACTTCCCCGCCGAATTTCCCGGGCCGTGAATTTTACCGCGTCATCCACCAGCCATCGGATCCGGGCCTCGGACAGGCCGGACAGGCGGGCGTTTTCCCTGGCCCATTCCACGGCCGGCCGGCTGCTGTCCACGTGGGTCACTTCCGCCCCGGCCGCGGCCGCCGCCAGGGTAGCCCCTCCGGTATACCCAAAAAGGTTCAGGACCCTCATGCCGGAATTCAGGTTGGTTCGTAGCCAATCCCAATTGGCGGACTGTTCGGGAAACACCCCGACATGCTTGAAGGCCGTCAGGCGCAGCCTAAAAACGGCCTTGCCGCAATTCAGGCGCCAATCGGGCAAGGGGTTGCGGGAAACCCTCCATTCCCCCTCTTTCCCGTCGCGACCGCCCGGGACGTAGGTAATGTCCGCTCGCCGAAAGGCCGCCGGATCGTTTTTTTTCCAGATGGCCAACGGTTCGGGACGGGCCAAAACCAACCCCCCGAACCGTTCCAGTTTCTCGAAATCCCCGGAATCCAAAAGGGAATACTGTAGAGGGTCAAAACCGACCGTTTTTCCGATTTTTTCACCCATAATTCCGGTTCTTTCACTACCGATTCATCAGTTTGGAGAGGACGGAATCGAATTCCTCTTCCGTCGCCTCATCCCCGTCCAGGCACCCGCATCCTTCCCTGCCCCGCCAATACGGCAGGCTTCTCATGTTCCGTCTGGTGACCCGCTCGGCCAATTCGCGGCTCACGCCCTCCAGGTTGTTGACGAAAAAATCAACCCCACCCAAAAACACATCCCCGCAATCCCTGATCTTCCCGTCCGGTCCGACGCAATGGACACATGCCGGACCGAAATCGAACTCCGCCCCGATATCATCTTCCCTGAACAACGGCATTGTACAGGAAACGCACCTCTTGACCACCGCCATATCGCAAATGCTTATTGCTTATACCTGAAATGATATCCGATTGGACCGACGGTGTCCACCGCCCACATGACCCTTAACAAAAGGGCAAAACTGTGGTAACGTTGGGTTAAGTTCCCCCACAGGAACCCGAAAGGTCGAAAAAACGCTAATTTAAGCAGCGTCGTTAATATGATTCTCTTCTTTGTGGGAGTCATTGAGATGGCGATTGTAGCCGCTTGGACGCGCTATGTAAGCGAAGCAAAAATCATCGCAACGGGAATCGTCTCCAGCATCAACATCTTCATCTGGTTCTATGTGCTGCAGCAGGTGGTCGACCATATCGACAACTGGGTAACCATCATCCCGTATGCCGCCGGCTGTGCCGTCGGATCGATGATCGGCGCCTGCGACCGAAAGTCGGTCAGGCGCACCGTCAAGAAAGTCCGTAAGCTTCTCAATCGCATTCCGGCCGCCAAGGCCAAGAACCGCCCCAAGACCAAGGCCATCAGGCCGGAACGTTCCTGGGGCAATGTCTATGAACATCTCGGATGACCCATTCGAGTAACGGCCCCGTATCCTCAAGCCAATGGATGCGGGGCTGTTCTTAATCCGCTGAATTTTTTCGGCTAATATCCGGCCGCCCGACACTGCTCACATAACGCCTGTCCGTTCGGATCAGGTATATAGCCGCAGCTGGGAACGGACGAGAATTGGGCGCAATCCGAGGCACTGACCGAAGGGGAAGCCGGCTGACCGTTTCCGGAAGGCGGTTGGGACGGCGGCTGTTGGGACGATGGGACCTGGATATTATAGCTGTTCGGGGCGGATATCTCGGTTTTGGGGACGGTCAGGGTCACCTTTCCGCCGTAGCCGATATCGGTGTTCAGGCTGATGCTCCCGAAAAGGTCACCGGAAACCCCCTGTCCCAGGTTAAAATCGGACAGGCCGGACTCACCCAGGGGAGAGACCGAAAAATCCATGGCTGGGGCGCTGACCTGAAGGTCGTCCAGAACCTCTCCGGCACTGACCGGTCCGGTCAATTCTCCGGTCAGATTCCTCTGCCCAATCAGTTTCCCTCCCATAGTCAGCAACAGCCCCGATCCGCCGATGGCCAAGACGGCCGCCGCGATAAAGATCACCGTCTTCCTGTTTTTCATATCCATAGTATTTGATCCTTATTCGGACAGGTGCCCGACCAGGCCGAAATCCGGGTCATAGACGTTACCTTCGGCGTCAAACTCATAGATCCGGCCCCAAATGTCCAGCTGATAGGCGTCAGGATCACCGTAACGGTAGGTCCAAGTGCCGACCTTCCCGGTCCCCTCATTGATTCCGGTGGCGCTCCAGCCGTCCTTGGAGTACTTCAGGGTATAGGTCTCCCCGCCCCGGATCGTCCCCATTGGATCGGTCCGCCAATCGCCGGTCCAAGCGGAATCGTCGAATTGCCTGTGGGAAACGTCGAACACCGCCAGGAATCGCTTTCCGGACCTGATCAGTTCGGGCCACCGGGACTCCCCCTCTGCCTTCAGTTCGGCCACCATTCCCTTCAGCTCCTCCACTTCGGACCGGATGGTTTCCAGCTTGGCCAGAAAGGACTCGTCCGCAGGCTTGTTCCCCGGGTTCCGGCAGGTGCCGGTCACCCCAGCAATCGTATTCAGGACATTCTCAGCCCGGTTTTCGATGGCCGTAAACCGTCCGGCGGCGGCGTTGACGGCCGCACATCGGCCATCGGCTTTCCCCTGACAGCCGGTTCGGACCGCCGTGGCCTCACCCAACCCCTTGGCGATTTCCCGTTTGGCGATCTCCATCTTGGCGTTTACGGACGCACAGACCGCCTTCAGGCTCGATTTTTCCGCCTGTCTCTGCTGCAGATCCTTGGCCAGCACCCGGATGGTTTCGCCGCGTGACTTCAGGTATTCGGCCAGGTCGCGCAGGACGGCGAACTCCGCCTCATCCGGAGTCCCCCGGCACAGGGACTCCATCCTGGCCGACTCGGAAACGAATTCGTCGATCATGGACCGGAGTTTCGTCAGGTCGTCGGCCGATTCGTTGACGGCCGTACACTCCTCGGTCTGCTGGCCGCGGCAGCGGTTCAGGACACCCTCTGCCCTCGCCAGATCGTTGTCCCTAAGCTCCACCTTGGCGGCCGTCAGCTGCGGCAGGATTTGGGCGCAGACCGAAGCCGCCGATTCGGCGATGACCTTCGATTTCTCGGCCTCCAGCGCCTGGCCATAGGCGTTCAGCTCCTCCCCGTCGGCCTTGATCCGGTTCATCAGGTCAATCAGGGTTTCCGGATCGGTGGAATCGGGATTTCCGCAGGCCTCCTCGACCGCCCTAATCCGTTGGCTAACGTCGGTCATCTTCGCCAAAAGGGAATCCAGGCGGGGGGCCAGCTCGTTTATGCGCCGGCACTCCTCGCTGACCGTCACGCCGCAGCGATCCTGAAGATCGGTAATTTTTTTCATCCCCTCGTCCAAACGAGCCTTGGCCCCGACGAACTGCGGACTGGTCTTGGCGCAGATGGCGCTGACGCTGAAGAAGGCCTTCTCCGCCTCGGCCCGGTAGTTCTCCCACTTGCCGCGGAAACCGTCTATAGCCGACTGAAAGGCAACTTCGTCTCCGGTGCGGACAGCCGACTCCAGGGCGGCGGCCAAAGCGGCCCGATCCGCCCTAATCTCTTCGGTTATGTCCCCAACGGGTTTAATCCCCGGATTTTCCCGACGGGCATCCTCGATCCGTTCCCGATTGCTTTCCAGTTCGGCCAACCCCCGCTCGATATTGCGGTCAGCAACCTTCAGGGCAATCCCCAAACGCTTGGCCATGGCCTCGGCCCCGTACCGTTCGTATTGAACCTTACCGACCGCGATTTCCGCACTGATGACATTCCCCACCTTCCCCAGCCTCCGACCCAAATCCTCAAAACGATCCCTTTGCGGTCCGACCAGCCGTTCCGTCTCGACCCGAACCTTCTCCTCGATCTCCCGTTTTAGCTGATCGGCCCTGACCTGAACCTGACCCTCGATCTCCCGACGGATGACGGCAATCCGACCTTCCGCATGTGTCCTGGCTTGCCCCTCGGATTCGAATCCCATCCCGGACATTTCCGCCGCCAAGTCGCTCTGGGCGATGGCCCCCAGCCTTTCCCCAAATTCGTCCAGTTCGGCCTGGGCCTTGGCCTTTTCCTCCTCCACCATCGGATTGACGGCGGCCTCAATCTCCGCCTTCATCGATTCGCCCTTGGCCCGCAACTTGGAGGCCATCCCGTCCCGCAAGACCGAAAACTGCCCCTGGATGCCTTCCCCGTATGACACCAACTCCCCCACGGCCGCATCGGCGACCTCCACGGTTTGGGCCGAACAGATGGCGTCCAAAAGGGCAACCGTTTCCGTCCTGACGGCCGAAACATCTGGGGCCGACAGGTTCCCGACAAGCTCCTCCGCCTCCCGGACGGCCGGCATCAGGTGTTTTTCGACCGCCTCCAGGGCCGCCAGAAATTCCCCGGATTTCCATTTGGCCGTCAGGCAGTATATCTCCACGAAATCGCCGTCCGGAACCATCTCCCGGGCCTCGGCCGAAATGCCGGGAACGGCCGGACTTTCGATCGTCGGGCCGATGTTCCCGGTCGGAATGTCCGGGATGTCCGGTTCCCGAGCCCAAGCTACGCTCCCGATGACGGTTGCCGCCAGAAGCAACGCCATTAAACCTATGAATTTTCTCATATGTTAATTTCTTTTACGTGAAAAGCCGCCCGTTTGCCGCAAAACCATGATATCACATCAGCGGCTTCCGTCCCCCGCCCCCGACTCCGTAAAAACCCTCCCCCTTTCGGACCGCAGGGGAATCGCCGAAAAACTGACGCCGGTTCCGGACAGTTCGAGCGAAACGGCCAAACCCCGCTGCGTCTCCTCCGAAAAATACTGATCAAAGACGAAATTGCCGAGGGAATAGAATATCGGCTTGCCCATATATGACTCCGATCCCTGAATGACATGGGGGTGATGCCCGATGACCGCATCCGCCCCGGCCTCCACCAGCCGATGGGCCAGGGACTGTTGGGTTGAACTGAAATTCGGGTCATATTCCGTTCCCCAGTGGATATTTACGACCGTGAAGTCACTGGCGGCCTTGGCATCCGTTACGGCCGACGCTGCCTTTTCCGCATCCAAGCGCACGCCCACATCGCTCAATCCGACAAGGGCAACCCTCTTTCCCCGAATTGTCGAGACTGTCGTGCTGAAACCGGACACCAATCCGTCCCGGTCGCCGGAAAAGGCGAAACCCAACAGGGTCAGGTTGGCCCGCGTCTCGTCCATTCCCCGCCTTCCCTGATCAGCAAAATGGTTGTTGGCCAGGCTGAAATACCCGAATCCGTAACCCGCCAGTCTGGCAACCGTCTCCGGCTCGAAGGCAAAATCGTAGGCCTTGACCGGTTCGTAATGCGCCCCGCCGTCCGTGACCGTCCCCTCCAGGTTGGCGCCTATCAGGTCATGGCCGACGAAAAACCCCTCATCGTCCAAGCGCCCGAAAATGTGGTCCAATCCCCTTTCCGCGATCAGCTCCCGGACATGCCTGTCCAGCATCAGGTCCCCGAGGAACAGCAGCCGGACCGGCCGCTCCGCCGGCGGATAGTTCACGCCGGACACGAACAGGCCGGTGACGTAACTCGTGGTTTCCGCCAAATCGGGATGTCCGGTCAGGACAGCCGAATTGGAGTTGCCCGTCAGGGCGAAACCGGCCCGATTCAGGTCCGCAAACCGCAGGATCGTCCGCACTGACGGCGGGGAATCGACGGCCATCCCGTAAACGGCCGGAAAGTCGAGACAGGCGACGGTCTCGATCGATTCGCGGTCTTCCCGCTCGGCCCGTCCCGCCGTCCGTCCGTGGGAAAAATCCACGCTGGCCAAGACCAATATCCTTCGATCCAGAGAAAGTCGGTGGACGGCCTCACCTAAAACATCCGCCGCTTCCTCGCTGACGCCGGATTTCAGCGTCATGGGCACGAATTTCGCGTCCGGAAACGTCCTCTTCACGAAAGCGACCAGACCGGCCACGGCGTGCTCCCCGGCCATCACCCCCTCCGTATCCGTCCGGATATCGAGATCTTTCTCGGACGAAAGACCGTCCAGAAACCGTCGATCCGGTTCCAAGGGTCCGTATGGCGTCTTCCAGACGGCGTCCGAAACCGTGATGTCCGACTTGCCGGCCGAAAAATGATCCGGTCCGATCAGGACAACCGTCTCGATCGCCTGTCCTTCCATGTTCCGGAACGCCCCGGCGATCAGGTCAGCGGCCAAAAGATGGTGGGGAACGATCCCGCCGACGATCCTTTCCCCCCCGAACCCGGGATCCGCCCGGTCCGGAACGGCAAACCGGAACGCTGTCTCATAGAATTCCCGCTCGGCCGGCAGGGCGAAATGCGCAATCGGACGGGTTCCGGACACGCCGGCCGAAACCGTCCTGGTAACCGATTCAGCCGAACCGGAAACGGCCGGCGCCGATGTCCCAAAACGGAAAGGGAACGCGACAGCCATTGCCGACCCGACCCCAACCATGCCGATCGCCGCCGCCGACAGGACGATCCGAAATCTAAACTTCACACGCTACCGGGTAAGGTCAGCGGTCCACGGGTCTATCGCCGGCATCTCCCCCTCCCCCCCATAGACGACCGCCTGCCAGTCCTCGTCCGTCAGTCGCTTCCCCATCTCCCCGGCAAACTCGTAATGGCTGAAAACCGCCCCCCTGGTCAGCCGGGTGCCGTTGGCGTCCGATACGGCCACGTATGCGATCAGGGGCTTCCCGGTCGCCTGATAGAGCACCTGCCCCCTGACGGCATCCGTATGGATATCGGCGACGATACCGGCCCGTTTCTCCCGCTCGGTCAGCTCCTGCCCGCCGATCGGCTCGACGATCCGGTTCAGGACCGAACTGACGGTCCGCAGGCGCTCGAAGTCGTCATCGCCGATCGTCTCGTTCCCCAACTCCTGTTTGGCCAATTGGCGAAAAAACCGGGCGGAATCGACGAACAGGTCGTACTTATACGAATACGATTCCGGAAAGACTTCCCTATCCAGAAGCCCCTTCCTGGTAACCTCGGCCAGGCTGACGATCCGATTCCAGAAATCCAAATCCGGTTCGACATATCCCTTCGCGACCGGGGGCATCTCCCCCCCCTCCGCCGGACCGGCCCCCAATTCGGCATAGGATTGCTTGGCGTAAAGCAGGGTATCGTGCTTCAGCTCGGTGAGTGACCCCAGGGCCGTCCCCAGGTTCTTCTTCGACCAGGCCGCTGACCTCATGAAGTCCGGATAACCGTCCCCGTATCCGCGCAAAAGGACCCGGAAGGCATCCAGCCAACGCCAATAGACGTTCCTCGTCCAGGTTTCCGGACCGTATCCGGAAAATTCGGCGTCCAGTTCCCCCAACACCTTGGCTATCACCCGATCCGATTCCCGGCCCTGCCCGGCGATCCGGACCGGATCCGCCACCCATTGCCCGAGATATTCCCTGACGGTCGGGTTGGCCGGAGCCAAGACGCGCATCGGCATCAGGGCCGTTGGCATGGTAGGCAGCATCTGTCCGGTTTCCGGATCCGGTCTGCCGATGCCTTGGGTCAGGCGGTTGATGACATGGGCGTCGGGCGTAAACCGCTGTCCCATGAAACGGAACTGTTTCAGGTCAGCCAAAAGGTCGTCCCGCTTCCCGCCGTCGTCGTCCACCCACAGAACTTCGGAGATGATCTTCGGGGCCGGCAGGTCCCTCCTGGCCCGACCGATGAAATCGGCCAGGCGTGCGTCATTGGCCAGGCCGTCCGGAGAAAAGCCATTTCCGTAAACTTCCCTGGCCAGGCCGGAATAGTGGAAGGCGGTCAGGTCATCGGTCTCCCCGACGAAAAAGTCTATCACTGCGGCCATATCCGACCATATTGACGAAAGTTTCCGTTCGCCGACCGTCAGGTTATTGACCTGTCCGGTAATGACCAGGGCATCCCGGGTCAGGTCCGGGCTGGAGAGCGGAAAACCCATCCGTCCGAACCACATCATGGCGATGAAGTAGCTCTTCAGGGTATCGTTCTTGGTGTAGTGCGACCGCGGACGGAACTGGGAGTAGTCGTTCTCGAATTCCGGACGGAGCGGCGTAAAGATCGGGGAAGGGGCCTTTCCCTCCGCCTTCCGGATCAGCTCCAGCTCGGCCCTGGCCATATCGACTATCCGGCCGTCCAGTTCCTGGCCGGCGTAGGTATTTCCGGTCAGGGCAAAATCCAGGTCCCGTCCGACAGTCTCCTCCTGTCGCCTGTCGACCGCCTCCAGGTACTGGGCGAACGAACCGAAATCCTCGGGATTCGGCTCCGGCCCGGTGACCCGGCTCCCTGCGTCCAGGACGGCAAGCGGAATCAGGTAAAAGGCGGCCAGGCGGCCGTATGAATCCTTCATTTTTTCATCCCCTGCCGAACGGTAACCGTCAACCGAGTCAAGGAAAAGGGCTTCGGTCATCTGCCTCAGCATCGGCTGGAATTTCGTCTCCTCGATCTCCTGGAAACTGCGGTCAACCAGGACATGGAAGAGATGCAGGGCGACATCGCTGGTGACGAACACGGCGTCATCAGGCTGGCGGTAAAACGGGTTTGACGGACCGCCGAACAGGCCGTACATGTCCGTAAAGTCGTCCGATTGGGGTGCGTCCCCGATCAGGTCGTTTTCGGCCAGGAAGAAACCGCTTTCCTCCAGTGCCGACTTCTGCCCGTCGGTCAGGGCAATCCCGCCGTCCGCGGAGAGGCTTTCCAGGTTCTCGATCTGCCCGACCCCGAATTTCACTGACGGCACGGACGGGATCGCGGACACGTTTTCGGTTTCGTCGCTTTCCGCAAAGGGCGTGGGGGACAGGTCAAACGACCATTTCTCCCCGTTGGTTTGGACACCGAGACCGGCGCTTTCCGGCCCCCCGGACCGACGCGTCAGTACGGAATAGATCAAGCCGGAAACGACCATGACCAACACCAGAATCACCGTGAAAAGCCGCCTTTTATCGGTCAGAAAATTCATGTTTGGTAAAAATTACGGGACTTATGCGGCTTTAATATACCACAAAAACCGACCCCGTGGGGGGGGCCGGTTAGGGATTAAGGTGCGAAATAATAAATAGTCAGTGTTGTGGTCCCTGAACGCGGATCCAGGCAACTCAACTTCAAGAACCGAACACCCTGGCGGCGGCCAAGAGATAGGCCTGTACCGCCGCCGGATCCATTTCGTCATCCGCCGTACGGAGCCGACCTTCGGCATCGATACTTACCCTAAGGGAAAGCTCCCCCAAAAGGCCGACCTGCCAGACATTGCTGCACGACAGCCCCCCGGCCACGCCAACCCCCAATTCCGGATACCGACCCCCGATCTCCCGGACATGCGCTTCGGCCACCCGGATATTCAACGGGATTCCCCTACCGCCGCTGGCGTCTATCAGGACATCGGTAATGACCGGATCGGTCAGGTATGCCCCAAGACGATCGGCCGTTCGGCGCGGATCGTTTTTGGTCTTCTCCAACGCCCTTTTCCCGAGCTGAAGGACGACCCTCTTCCCCCTCAACCCCCGCAGGGCGGCTGGTTCGGGCCAGGCGACATTCAGCTGGAAACCGTCCAGGTTCGGACCGCCCAGACGAACCAGTTCGTCCAACTGTCCGGACAGGGTCTTCTTGTCGTCCGTGGCGTAATGGATCAGGTTTATTGTCCGGTCACTTACCGGAAAAATTTCGGCAATGGCGGCGGGGTTCGGATAGCGGCCCGGCCACTTGTTTTTCGTCCCAGACAGGGTCTTGCCGCTGGCCAAAACCCCGACCATCAGCTTTCTTGGGCAAAACGGACTATGGAACGTCAGGGCCATTCCCACTTCCGCCAGAGACATAAAGCCGGTGATGCCGATATACGGCTCCCTTTCTCTTTTCATCTTCCAACTCCTTTTTTTAATGTTCGCACTGTTTTTCGATAGCCGAACCCTAACCCAAAACGCCGTTCGTGTCAACCGCTTTCCAGCCTTGACGGGCGAGAGATGGGTGCCCTGCGTCATAACGCCGGTCCGTTCACAACGGGATCGAGTACCGGACGGAGGACAAGCCCGGCATCGCCGTACCCTACGCCGAATTCCGCCCCCTGCTGGAGGAAACGTTCGGCCGGGTCGAGGAGTTCCACCGCGACTACTTCGAGTAGCGGGGCGACACGATCACGTTACTGGCGACCGAACAAAAACAAGGAATTGCCCGCCATCTCCAACATTAAGGATTGTCCACTATAAAAACACGATCCAAACGGATCGTGTTTCTAAGATGCCAACAGGATACTAGTGTTCGAACATTCCACAATGCGAAGTGCCACAGAAACGATTCGGTGATTGTTTTCCGCTACTTGCGCGTTTCAGGCGTATCTTCTTGCCTTCCCGCTTCGGATCACCAACTGCTTGTTTGTGATTCTGCATGGTTATCTCCTTTCTCTTGTTGTCAAGAATAAAAACTATCAAGGATCGAAATAATTGTCAAGAAACATGCTAAAGCTGAATCTCTCCTACATATTGCATATAAGGTCTACCCACCCGCTTGGACTCGTCAAAAACATGCAGCATTGCCCTGCCTTCATTCGAACTAATTTCTGAAACAAATTCCACCCTCAAGGATCCGAACCCTATGGGTTCTCTGTGTTCAGCCCTTTCATCGATTCCGATAAACCTGACGGCGATGTTGCCCCTGCCGTCAACATCAACCTCCCACAAAAACAACTCGTCAATATCATTGACGCGCCCTTTCAGGCCATTGCGTATCGCACTTTCCAGTTCTCTTCCGTATTTTGCCTCTGCAACCAACCTAACCGAAGCTTCCGGGTATTTATTCAAGACCTTTCTGTAGAAATCCGAGGGGTGCAGTCCGGCCAATTCCGGTATTCTGACGAATAGTCTTTCATCGGAAGAATCGATATGTGCCATCTCTTTTTCTTTCAGAGACCCCCCATCTACTCGAATCATGGGGGCGTGATCGTGTCCCGGGAAAAATATGGTATCGATTATCAATAGGCCGCTGATCTTTCCACCCACCTGCTGCCTAACCTGTTCGGACAGAGCTCTTATGTGTTCTTTCAACTCTTCTAAAGACATAAAATGGGATTATATCATTCGATATAATCCCATTGTTTCATAAATCTTATTCTTTTTCAACGACTCTAGCGGTCTCGATCAGCATACGCTCAAACAACCATTTCAGTACCCTACAGTTCGGATCAGGATGACATATCTCGCCACCGTGACTAAGCATCACGCGGTCACGACAACCACCCAAGCACAACCACCGCATCGTACAATCACGACACCCTGCAATATCATCAACCGTCGGTAAGGTAGCATACTTTTGTCTCTGTGTCGAAAGCAAGGCCTCTGCGTCACTAACTTTCCCCAAAGAAAACCTCTCCTGACCACATAGATTGGTGCAACCGTAAACCTCACCATCCTCATGCAGGGCCGCCACCCCGCACATGCAATTACAATGACTTGTAGACGGTGGGCGCATGACCTGCCCCATCATCATCTCATAATCATCAATCGGCAACTTTTCTCTCAGGCCGGAAAAATACCTATCCAACAAACGATCATGAAACGCAATAATTTCCTCATCGCCCAAATACAGCATGTTCCAATTATTATCTGCCCGTCCCCCCTTTTCCATCATCGCAATGTGAAACGAATCAATCTTTTCCTCCAAGCAAAAAAATATTACGTCATTAGCACTTTCATGTGTCAGGCGGCACAAGGAATAGGACACGCTGACATAGATGCCTTTTCGCTTCAACATCCGTATTCCGTCAATCACACGTTGAACATCACATCCCCTCATCCTTCTGAAAGTGACAGGGTCAACAGAATCAAGGCTTACCTGGACGCGAACACCATTTTTTGCTAGGAAATCCGCGATTTCACCCGTAACCAGAGTTCCGTTTGTCAATAACCCCAAATCCATACCCATTTTTTGAGCGGTACCCAAGGCGTGTTTTGTGCTCTTCCACACGAGTAACGGTTCTCCACCGGTCACGGTTAATGAACCCGACCCCAACCGTCTCTCATTTGAGAGAAACTGATCAATAGTTGCCGTACGGAGGTTTGCAGCACCAATATGACTGTCTGGCCTACAATGCAGACACCGAAGGTTGCAACCGTTCGTGATATTTATGGTAGATCCTCTCCTAATCGGAACCCTTTCCAAGGGTTGATTTAAGACAATGTCCACGTCACCAATAAAATCGTCAATTTCTTCGCGTGTCAAAACATCGTCATACTCTCCCTCGTATCCCCGATCGGACAGCTTAATCCTATAAAGCTCCAGTCCAGTCAGGTCTGTAAAATACCAGCGACGACATATAGGATTGTAAAGTACGACATCTTCACCATCGGACAGCGCCCACACATCCTTGCCAAGCAATTCATTCTTCATCGTTTCCTCCAGTCTGAAAATGATAGCAACGAATAAAGACTACTAATTTAATCCAAAATTGTCAAGAGTGAATCGGCCCCAGCCCCATGAACTCCGCCACGGCCTCATCCAGGATGATGTCCCGGGTCCGGAACTCCCGCAGCAATACGATCCCCTCCAGTGTCGTGCATCGGCTTAGGGCCACGTACATCTGACCGTGGGCAAAGGCCCCGTGACCGACATCGACCAGGACCCGGTCAAAGGTCTTCCCTTGGGCCTTGTGGATGGTAACCGCCCAAGCCAGCATGACGGGATATTGGGTATACGAACCGACGACCTCCTCCTCCATCGCCCCGTCCGTCCCGACCCGATACTCGAATATCTCCCAGGTATGCCGCCC
>JAFGIV010000013.1 GCA_016929435.1 Candidatus Uhrbacteria bacterium
GGGGCTTCTTCGGCCCCTGGTTCGCCGGTGTCGGTTTCGTTGGCGCCGGTGTCCGCCTCGGGCTGCTCCTCGACCGGCTGCTCCTCGCTGGCGCCGCCGTCATAGATGGCGTCGCAGTCCGGACAACCAGTCTCCTCACAAGCGATGAGGCCAAGACCAAACAGGAAAGTTACCGTCAAAGCTGCAGTTTTCATTACAATTCTCCTTTTTTTGCCATACCCAATGGGTATAGGTGATGAGTTTTTAAACAACCGCAAATATCATAGCACAAAAACGCCCCCTTGTCAAGGGGGTCAGGAGAGGGGGCGACATTCTATACTCAATGCACCACCCATGGCAGGGTTATGCCCTAAGAACATGGCCTGGAAAAAGATGCGGGGGACGGGGCTTTCGTGCCCGGAGCGGCAGTTCGTCGATCAGGGCCATTTCAGCATCTTCCGGAATCCCGTCGCCCTCGGCCCGAACCGCCCCCCGCCGTCAAACATCCACCCCCCATCCTTGGGGGATTTAGGGGACGACAAACAGAAACCCCACTCTCAAGATCGAGAGTGGGGCGTAAAAGGCGGGAAAGAACGAGGAGGTTACTGTTGTGTGATATTTTTGGCATGCTCGGCCAATTTCTTGGCCGGGCTTTGTGGCTTTTGCTCCACTACTCGTCGTTATCTTCGTCTTTTGATGTGGTGACGAATTCACACCCACATTTCGGGCAGGTTGTATGAATATGAGATGCTCTTCTTATCGATAACATAAACAGAAGTCCCAGAAACGCCCACAAGCTTTCGGTTAAATACAGAGCAAAAGCCACAATTACAATTATTCCAAGGTTTACGAAAGTAATAGAGACCTTTTTCATTTCATCCTCCCTTGCCGCCTTTGGCAGCTTTTTTGTTGTGGTTCGTTTTTTCTGAAGCGTCTTGAAAGCTATCAGAAACAAAACTATAGCATATTTTGACGGTTTTGTCAAGGGTAAGAACTCTTGGGCGAAAACTGTACGGTGTTTAAAAAAACGGCTGAAATCAGCCGTTTTTCGTCATCCGTCAAACAAAACCCCCGCCCTTTCGGGTGGGGGTTTGGGGTTTCGTTTTCGGTCCCTAGATCTCCAGGTCAACGGCAGAGGTGTCGATGTCCTCAACCGGGGCGCTGGCTTCCGGGGCGGCGTCCTCGCGCCGCGGGCGGCGGGAACCTTCCGGTTCGTAGACCTTCAGGTTGACGCGGGCATCGGACTTGGCACCGACGATCTTCAGGAGCGTCCGGATTGACCGGGCGGTCTGGCCCTGGCGACCGATGACGTATCCCATGTCGTTCGGGTTTACATACAGGGTGATCAGGACACCGCGTTCATCAATGGTCCTTTCGGTTCGGACATCATCCGGATTGCCGACAATGGACCGGACAACATATTCCACAAATTCTTGATCCGCGAACTTTTCTGCCATAGCAGTTTGATTTCATCTTCCCCTTAGGGCGGGAAGACTGGGTTGTTTAGGGGCTTTAGGCCGTTTGAGATACGGTTTGGCCCGGATCCCGCTTATTGGGGAACAACTGTAGGTTATCGTTTTTTCCGGTTTTTGTCAAGGTTTTGCCTTAGGCAGCCGGTTCCGTTTCAGTGGCGGTTTCGGTTTCGGCAGGTTTGGCTTCCTCGGCGCCCTTGGCTTCCTCGGCGGCCTTGGCTTCCTCGGCGGCCTTGGCTTCCTCGGCAGCCTTGGCTTCCTCGGCAGCCTTGGCTTCCGCAGCGGCCTTCTTGGCGGCCTCGTCCTTTTCGGACCGTTCCTTCCTGGCCTTGGCCATGTTCCGGACATCCTTGACGGTGTTCTTCACCTTCGGGGAATCGATTACCTTGGCGGCCACCAGCAGGTTATTGACCGTTGGGGTCGGTTTGGCGCCCTTGGCTATCCACTCCCTGATCCGGTCGGCCTTAAAGACGATTTCCTTCGGATTGGAGCGGGGGTTGTAGTGTCCGACCATATCGACGGATTTCCCCCACGGGTCGCGGCCCTTTTCCTGGACGACTACCCGATAGGTAGGCTGTTTCTTTTTCCCTGTCCTGGAGAGGCGAATTACTAACATAGTGAGAATGAGTTTTGTTACGGTCGTCGGCAGGCGGTTGAGCATGGCCGTCGCCGACTTGCAGCAAGGGAATTATGCCAAATCGTCAGGGGAAGTCAAGGGGGATGGGCGGTTCGGTCGGGGCGTTTCCGGTAAGGCGTCTCCCACCGGAAAAATTCAGCGAAATATCCCTACACCGCCATCCTCTGCCGGACCGGCTTGGCGGATTTGGCGTCGTTCTTCAGGTTGCCCACCTGGTCCATGTTTACGGACAGTATCTGGGAGGCGCCGTCGTCCCGCATGGTCACGCCGTAAAGGACGTTGGCCTGCTGCATGGTGTAGCGGTTGTGGGTAATGACGATGAACTGCGTCCGGTGGGACAGCTCCCGGACAATGCCGCTGAAGCGGTCGGCATTGGATTCGTCCAGGGCGGCATCGACCTCGTCCAGCACCACGAACGGTGACGGGTTAACGGTCATGATGGAGCAGATCAGGGCAATGGAGGTCATGGCCCGCTCGCCTCCGGAGAGCATGGAGACGCTCCGGATCCTCTTCCCCGGCGGGCAGGCGACGATGTCGATGCCGATGATGTCCCCCGGACGGTGTCTGGACGGCTTGGCGCCGGCAGGCGGCTCAGCGTCTCCGTTCCCGCCTTCCGCGGCCGTCTCTTCGGCCCGGATCTGGACCAGCTCGGCCTTCCCCCCGTCGAAAAGGGTGGAGAAGTAACGTCCGAATTCCCGGTTGATGTTTCGGAAGGCGGTTTCGGAACGGGATTTGATGGTGACGTCCAGTTCGGCAATGACCTTCTCCAGGTCAGCGATCGCCTTGCCCAGGTCAACGGTCTGGGATTCCAGGAATTCGTGGCGGGATTTCGTTTCCCCGTATTCACGGACCGCTTCCGGGTCAATGCCGCCGATCAGCGTCAGCTGGTATTTAAGTTTCTGTATCCGTCCGGACAGGGCCTCAACCGGCTGGTCGCCGATCGTTCCCCCCCTAAAGGATTCCCTGATCCGTTCGATGTCCCCGCCCAACTCCTGGGACATTTCCTCCTCCATGGATTCCCGCCTGGTCTCCAGCCGGGCCATTTCGACCCTCTCGTCATGCAGCCGCCTCTCTAGGGCATGGGCCGCGGATATCTTTTCCTGAAGCCCACGCTGGAGGCTGAAGAACTTGGCCTTCACCTCCCTCTCCCTGGCGTCGTGGTTCCTGATTTCCTCCAGGGAATCCTGGATCTTCCGGTCTTGGGCGGTGATCATCCCGCGGATTTCCTCCATTTCCCTGATCAGTTTCGGGTCCGGCGGCATTTCGGGGGATTTTTCCGGAACCGGTTTTTCCAGCCGCTGCTTGAGTCCGACGGTATCGGCACAGACGCTCTCGAACTCCGGAATGGTGGCCCGGGCCGCCTCCAGGTCACCGGCTTTTCGGAGGCGTTCGATGCCCCTTTCCTGGCGGTCTCCCAACCCGCCGATCTTTTCGATGATTTTTGACAGGGGAAGGGCGGCGGAGGTCTGTTGCCTGACCTGCTTCGCTATTTCCAGTTGGCTCCGGATCTCCATCTCCCGGGAACGGAGCCTGGTTTTTTCCTCGGTAAGCCTTTGGTGCTCGTTTTGGAGTTCGGAAAACCCTCCCGACCCGGTTTCCTGGGAAGCCAGTCGGGCCAGTTCGTTTTGGGCCTCGGATAGGGTCGTTTCCCCGGATTCCCACTCTTTCCCGTAACGTTCCAGGGTTTTTTGGCGGGTCTCGATCTGGGCCTTCAGGTCAGTCCATGCCCGCCCGTAATACTCATGGAGGGTGGCGTGGAGCTCCTCCTCCAGGCTGTCCTTTTCCTCCAGCCTCTTGACCTGGCGTGACAGCGACCGAAGCCTCGGTTCGATCTCGTTCAGCAGCATTTCCGCCTGGGCCAGGTTTTCCCTGGCCGCATCCACCTTGTTGACCGACTGTTGGCGCTTGAGCTGGTATTGCCGGACACCGGCCGCCTCGTCAAAGAATTCCTTCCGTTCCTGCGGGGAGGCGACCAGGATGGAATCGACCATTCCCTGGCCGATGACCGAGTAGGTCCTGGCCCCGAACTGGGCCTGGGCCAGTATCAGTTGGATATCGGAAAGGCGGACCTTGCTCCGGTTGATCAGGTATTCCGATTCCCCGTCGCGGTAGATGCGGCGGGTGATGCCCACCTCGGGGGATTCGATCGGCAGCTTGCCGTCCTCGTTGTTTAGGGTCATGGTCACCTCCGCAAACCCGGACCGTGACCTCCTTTCCGAACCGGAGAAGATGACGTCCTCCGACTTTTTCCCGCGAAGGGTCTTGGCGCTCTGTTCGCCCAGGACCCAGCGGATGGCATCGGCGACATTGGACTTGCCGGAACCGTTCGGGCCCACGACGGCGGTAATGCCCTTGGATCCGGTTGACGGGGGGAGGAAATCCATTCCGATCCGGTCGGCAAAGGACTTGAACCCGACTATTTCCAGTTTCTGGAGATGCATAGCTTGCGGCTGTCGGCCGTTTCGTTCGGCCGTAACGGCTGTATTTTATCAGGTCTGCCGGAAAAACAAAGGCCATCTCCCGTCCAGTTGACAGAAAACCCGCAATAAATAAAGATACCCCAAGACAACGAACCCACAACCAATATGATCAAGCCAGAAATAGCCAGTCGGGTGATTGGCCTGACGGGGAATAACGGGGAGCGGGTGGTGCTGGTCGATTCGGAAACCGGCAGGGCGGTGGTGGTGATGGACCTGGACACCTACGAGGGGATGGTCTCGGCCGGGAACGCTACCGGTTCAGGCGGGGCAGTCCCGGAACCGATCTCCGGTGCCGCAAGGCGGGAATCGTCCGAAACCGTCTTGCCGGAACCGAAAAAAGAGGGGGCAGCGGCCAAAAAGCCGGTGACTTCGGCTTCGGAAGCCCCGGCGAAAGAGCCTGTCCCCAAGTCCCCGTACCCTCCCGTTCCGGAAAAAAAGGACCCTTTGGCAGCCCCGGCCTTCGCAGACTTGACACAATCGGAATTGCTGGATAAGATAAACCGCGATATCGCCAGCTGGAAAAACGCCCAGGAAGACAGGAAGAGGGAGGGGGAATTGGCGGCCGTCGCCAAGGAAGCCTCCGGCGCTGAGCGGCCCGGCGATGTCCTGGAGGATGAGGAAAGATTCTACCTGGAACCCGTGGAATGACCGGGGTTTTCAGGGGCACTTGCCATTTTTTAGGGTTTTGGCTATAATGGGTCGTGCCATGAAACGGCAATTAATCAACAATCGTTTTTTACCTAAAATAACTAATCATCCGGACCGTCGGTAAACCAACGGCGACTGTCACGGATCCACATAAGTATGGCTGAAAAGTTCGAGCGCAATAAGCCGCACGTGAATGTCGGCACCATCGGTCACGTTGACCACGGAAAGACCACCCTGACGGCAGCTATCCTGCAGGTCCTTAACGCGACCGGCGGCGTTGCCCAGAAGAAGGGAGTGGATGATTTGGATAAGGCCCCGGAGTCAAAGTCCCGCGGCATCACCATCGCCACCGCCCATTGTGAGTACGAGACCGAAAAGAGGCATTACGCCCACGTTGACTGTCCCGGACACGCGGACTACATCAAGAACATGATCACCGGCGCCGCCCAGATGGACGGGGCGGTTTTGGTCGTTTCGGCCGCCGACGGCCCGATGCCCCAGACCCGCGAGCACATCCTTTTGGCCCGCCAGGTCGGCGTCCCGCGCATCATAGTTTTCCTGAATAAGGTCGATCAGGTGGAGGATCCGGAGCTTATCGATCTGGTTGAGGAGGAGGTTAAGGAACTGCTGGAAAAGCAGGAATTCCCGACCGATGCGCCGATCATCCGCGGTTCGGCAACCAAGGCCGTCGAGGATCCGGGCGGAGAGGCCGGCAAGCCGGTCCTGGAGCTGCTCAAGGTCATGGACGAGTACATTCCGGAACCGGTTCGGGAGACCTCCAAGCCGTTCCTGATGCCGATCGAGGACATATTCAGCATTGAGGGCCGCGGAACCGTGGTTACCGGCCGGATAGATCGCGGCATCGTTAAGGTCGGCGATGAGGTGGAGATCGTCGGTCTGGGGGACACCCGGAAGACCACCGTTACCGGAATCGAGATGTTCAACAAGCAGCTGGATGAGGGCCAGGCCGGAGACAACGCCGGTATCCTGCTTCGCGGCACCAAGAAGGACGACGTGGAACGCGGCATGGTCCTGTCCAAGCCGGGTTCGGTCACCCCGCATACCGAGTTTGAGGCCGAGGTCTATGCCCTGACCAAGGAGGAAGGCGGCCGGCACAAGCCGTTCTTCAAGGGCTACAAGCCGCAGTTCTACATCCGGACCACTGACGTGACCGGAGAGGTCGAGCTGCCGGCCGGAACGGAAATGGTCATGCCCGGAGACACGGTCAACGGACTGGTCATCAAGCTCATCACCCCGGTCGCCATGGAGGATAAGATGCGTTTCGCCATCCGGGAGGGCGGCCGGACCGTCGGCGCCGGCGTTGTGACCAAGATCATCAAGTAGTTCGGGTTGAGGAACAGCGTTCAGAACATTATCCCCACGGCAATGGAAGACCAGAAGACAACCAAGTCGGCGGATGACGGACGCCAGCGCATCCGCATCAAGATTCGCGCCTATGACCACAAGATAATCGACCAGTCGACGCGAACCATAATCGATACGGCGCAGCGAACCGGTGCCACTGTCCGCGGTCCGATACCGTTGCCTACGGAAAAGACCAAGTATACCGTAAACCGTTCCACCTTTGTCCATAAGGACTCCCGTGACCAGTACGAGATACGCGTCCATAAGCGGCTGGTGGACATCTTCGACCCGACTCCCAAGACCATCGATTCCCTGATGAACCTGAACCTGTCCGCAGGGGTCGACGTGGAGATCAAGATGTAGCGGAACCAGGACGGGACCCGACGGTCCCGGGAAACGAATTTAAAAACCAGGCCCCTGGAGGGGCGAAGAAAGATCACCCTCGGCTCCTGCCGAAGGGAGAAAACCTTCGCCTCTCCTGCGGTGCCGGATGGAGGACAACAAACGCCAAGCAAGCGGAGGAAAACCCAAAGCCAACCGGGCCGCACGTGGTGCGGGACGGATGTAGGCCAGTGATTCGGTTCCAGTCGTTCCGTTGGGGACGGTCGGAACCGGTTCATTGGGCCGGAATCAGGAGGCTGGAAGTTTGACTGGCGCTATCGGCGTGATCAGACTTCCTTTTTGTTGAAACAAACAGTTGGGGCGGGGCGTTTAGTCGAGCGGTCCCGCCTGAATGGGGACCAATCCGATAAGCAATAACCAACACGTATGAAGGCGATAATCGCAAGAAAAATCGAGATGTCCCAGCGGTATAGGGAGGACGGCACGGTGGTGCCGGTCACCCTTCTCCAGGCTGGGCCTTGCCGGATAACGCAGGTGAAGGACATGGAGAGCGACGGGTACGTTTCCGTCCAGCTCGGTTTCGGAACCGGAAAGAACCTTTCCAAGCCGCTAAAGGGGCATCTCAAGAAAAGCGGCATGGAGACCGCCCTGCTAAGGGAGTTTCGGACAGGTGAAACCGACGGCCTGACGGTCGGCGCCGAATTGACGGTCGACCAGTTTAGTCCCGGGGAATTCATCGCCGTTACCGGAGTTTCCAAGGGAAAGGGCTTCCAGGGGGTGGTCAAGCGCCACGGGTTTGCCGGCGGTCCGGCCAGCCATGGGCACAAGGACAACCTGCGCATGCCCGGTTCGATCGGGGCCGGCGGCATTCAGAGGGTGTTCAAGGGAACGCGGATGGCCGGCCGAATGGGAAACGATCGGGTTACGGTCAAGAACCTGGAGATCGTTTCGGTGGATTCGGAAAACGGCATTCTGGCGGTCAAGGGGGCCGTTCCCGGTGCCCGCGGATCGGTGTTGCTGATATCAGGCAGGGGGCAGGACAGGAAAGAGTCCTGGAAATAGTTTTGCGGCATATGGTTAAAGCGAATATTTACGATCAGAAAGGACAGGCCATCGGTGAACGGGAACTGCCGGAAAAGGTTTTTGGCGTTCCCGTCAGGCCGGAGCTGGTCCATGAGGTTTTGGTCAGCATCGAAGCCAGCGCCAGGCAGCCGTTGGCCCACACCAAAACCAGGGGTGAGGTCAGGGGCGGCGGAAAGAAACCGTGGCGCCAAAAGGGAACCGGTCGGGCGCGTCACGGGTCCACCCGTTCCCCGATTTGGGTAGGCGGCGGCATTACGTTCGGTCCGCGAAAGGAACGGGATTACGGGCGGAAAGTCAACCGGAAGATGAAGCAGCTGGCTTTCGTCATGTCCCTTTCGGACAAGGCGGCGGAAGGGCGGATTGCCCTAGTGGAGAGTTTCGGGATCAGGGACGGAAAGACCAAGGAGACCGTGGGCCTGGTCGGAAACCTTCCGGTCCAGGGGAAGGCCCTGGTCCTTACGGCCGGCCGAGACGAGATGTTGGCCAGGAGCGCCCGAAACCTGCGCCTGGTAAGGTATGCCGGTGTCGGCGACGTTAGCCTCAAGCAGGTCCTGGATGCGGATTGGCTGGTGACCACCCCCGAGGCGATCGATCGGCTGTCAGCCGTTTACGGACCTAAGGAGAAGTAGTATGGGAATAATCGATACCATCAAGAAACGGAAGACCGCCGACAGCGGACGGAAATGGTCCGAACCCGCCAAGCCGACCGTTGGCGCCGAGGGAAAGAAAGCGGCGACCGGCAAGAAGGCGGAAAACAAGACGGCAGAGCGCCCGGTTCGCGGCCCGTTGGCCAAGGAGGGCGGCGGTCAGGCCGCCTTGGTCATAGTTTCCCCGGTCCTTACCGAAAAGGCCAGCAGGCAGGAGGCGCTCGGAAAGTATTCCTTCTATGTCGCCGTTGGGGCCACCAAGGTGGCGGTAGCGGAGGCGATCCGTGACCTTTACGGCGTCAAGCCGGTTTCGGTCCGGATATCACGCGTTCACGGGAAGAGCGTTCGGGTCGGGCGGGTTAGGGGACGACAGAAGGACCGGAGGAAGGCCATCGTTACCCTGAAACGCGGCGATGCCATTAGTCTCTACTAATATGCCGATCAAGAAATACAGGCCGACTTCCGCCGGCCGCCGCATCTCCAGCGTTGATGCCTTTGCGGACATCACCAAGAAGGAGCCCGAGAAGGCCCTGGTGGTTATCAAGCGGCGGACTGGCGGGCGCAACAATCAGGGAAAGATCACGGTCCGGCAGAGGGGCGGCGGCGCCGGCCGCTACATTCGGATCATCGATTCCAGGCGGAACAAGTTTGATGTCCCGGCCAAGGTGGCGGCCATCGAATATGACCCGAACCGCGGTGCCCGGTTGGCTCTCCTGCATTACGCGGATGGGGAGAAGAGCTACATCATCGCCCCCCAGGACATGAAGGTCGGGAACACGGTGGTTTCCTCCAAAAGCCGGGTGGAGATCAAGCCCGGCAACCGGATGCCGATCGCCGAGATACCGGTCGGGTTGACCGTCCATGACCTGGAGCTTTATCCGGATCGTGGGGGGTCGATCGTCCGGGGAGCCGGAGTGGGGGCCCAACTGATGGCGGTTGAGGGCAAGCGGGCCCAGGTCAAGCTTCCGTCCGGTGAGATCCGTTATTTCTCCACCGACTGCATGGCAACGATCGGGTCGGTTTCCAACCCGGATTACCGCCTGATTCGCTGGGGAAAGGCCGGTCGGGTCCGACATTTGGGGCGCCGTCCGGAAGTCCGGGGAAAGGCAATGAACCCGGTGGATCATCCCCACGGCGGCGGTGAGGGACGCAACCCGATCGGCCTGAAGCGCCCCAAGACCAAGTGGGGCAAGCCGGCCTTGGGAGTGAAGACCAGGAATGTCAAGAAGGCGTCGTCGAAATTTATCATTCGGCGTCGGAACAAGAAGTAAGGCAAGATCGATATGTCAAGAAGCCTGAAGAAAGGTCCGGCAGTGGACCACAAGCTGTTGGCCAAGCTGGCCAAGCTCAAACAGGGTGATAAGACCGTGGTCAAGACCTGGTCTCGCTGGTCGGTTGTCACCCCGGAAATGCTCGGTTACACCGTTGGAATCCACAACGGGAAGGTTCACGTTCCGGTTCTGATCGTCGAGAACATGGTCGGACACAAGTTGGGGGAGTTTTCCCTGACCCGTCGGTTCGTCGCCCACGGCGGAAAGATGCAGAAGGAGATGGAACAGAAGCGGAAGGCCGCGGATTTGGCGGCGGTGAAAGCCGCCCAGGCCACGACCGGGACGAAAAAGAAATGACAGCCTAATGAGACAGACCTATGGAAGTAATCGCTAAGGCGCGCTACATCCGGATGTCCCCGAGGAAGGTTCGGCTGTTGGCCGGGCTGATCCGGGGAATGGATGCCGTTCGGGCAGAGGCCCAGTTGGGCTTTTCCGCCAAGGCGGCCGCCCGTCCGGTGTTGAAGCTGCTCCGTTCGGCCATTGCCAATGCCGAACACAACCACAAGCTGGACCGCGGCGGCCTGTTCGTAAAGACCATCACCGTGGATGGCGGACCGGTCCTGAAACGCTGGCGGGCTCGGGCCCATGGGCGGGCGGCGCCGATCAAGAAACGGACATCCCACATCAACATAGTATTGGCGGAGAGGGAGGGGGAGTCCGTTTCCGGACTGAAGGCCGCCCTGGTCGGCAAGAAGGTCGAAAAGGCCGTCGAATCCAAGGGCGTGAAATCCAAGAAGCCCGCAAAACCGGCCGGTAAGGCCAAGACCAAAACCGCCCGTCCGGCAAAGGTCGGCGGTAAGGCCACAAAATCTAAGAGGTAAGAGATATGGGGAGAAAGATACATCCGAGAATATTCCGGACCGGAGTGATCTATACCTGGAATTCCAGGTGGTTCGCTGACGGCCGAGATTACGCCAGGCTTCTTAGGGAAGACATCGGGATCAAGGAATACCTGCGCAAGGAGCTGAAGGCCTTTTCGGTCGACCGGATCGAGATCGAGCGGACCGCCCGGGCCCTGACCGTAACCGTCCATTCGGCCAAGCCGGGGGCCATTATCGGCCGGGGCGGCGACGGGATCGAGAACCTGAAGAAGAAATTGGCCGGAATCGTCTCGAAGGGGGAAAAGAAGGTCGCCATCAACCTTAACGTCATGGAGGTGAGCCGTCCGAACCTTTCGGCCGAGATCGTCCTGCAGTCGATGGTGTCCGATATCGAGCGGCGCATGCCGTTTCGTCGGGTCCTCAAGCAGCACCTGGACCGTGTCCAGAAGGCCGGAGCCAAGGGAGTCAAGCTCTACGTTACCGGGCGCCTGAACGGTGCGGAAATAGCCCGTGAGGAAAAGGTTTCCTGGGGAAGCGTGCCGCTCCATAACCTTCGGGCAGATATCGATTTCGCCTCCAATTTCGCCCGGACCATATTCGGAACCATCGGCGTCAAGGTATGGATATACCGCGGGGAGGTGTTCGGCGGAAGCCAGGCCAGGCCCGAACCCCTGGATCAGCCGAAACCGGCCATGCGGCCGAGGGGGCGGGTACCGGGGAAGGCCATTCGTCGCGGCTAAGGGGGAAAGACTATGCTGTTACCATCCAAAGTAAAGCACCGTAAATGGCAGCGGGGGAGGGGCGTGTCGAACTACCGTGTGGCCACCACCAAGATCAAGGTCAGTTTCGGCAATTTTGGGCTGAAGGCCATGGAGCCGGCCTGGCTGACTTCCCGTCAGATTGAGGCCGCCCGGCGGGCGATGACCCGATACATCAAGCGCGGCGGAAAGATCTGGATACGCATCTTCCCGGATAAGCCGATCACCAACCACGGAAACGAGTCGGTCATGGGGAGCGGAAAGGGTTCGCCGGACTACTATGTTGCCGTCATCCGTCCGGGAACCGTACTGTTCGAGATGGACGGGGTCAGCGAGAAACTGGCCCGGGAAGCAATGGGTCTGGCCGCCTACAAGCTGCCGATGAAGACCCGATTCGTCACTAAGGATCAGACCTGATATGGACATCAAGGAACTGCGGGAGAAAACCCCGCTTGAGCTGGAAAGGCTGCTGGTTGAGGCACGGAACCGCCTGCGGGAAATGCGCTTCAAGGTAGCCGCCAAACAACTGTCCGATGTCCGGGAAATCCGGGAAACGAGACAGACCGTTGCCCGTATCCTGACCCTGATCGGACAAAAGACCGAAGGGACGGCCGGTGACGGTGATAAGAAAGGGATTTAGCCCGGAAACGTATGGAAGATAAAGCAAAGGCCAACAAGCGCACCCTCCAGGGCAAGGTCGTCTCGACCAAGATGGCGAAGACCGCCGTTGTTGAGGTCGTCCGGACGAAGGTGCATCCGAAATACCGGAAGCAGTTCAAGGTGACGCGCAAGTTCAAGGTCCACGACGAGAAGGGGGAATGTCGGATCGGTGACAAGGTCCGATTCGAGGAGACCAAGCCGATATCCAAGGATAAGCGGTGGCGTCTTGTCGGTAAGGCGAAAGCCGCGTAAGCGTATGCTGCAGCACAGATCAATGTTGGCGGTCGCCGATAATTCCGGGGCCAAGAAGCTTCAGGTCATCAGGGTCCTCGGCGGATACCGGAAGCACTATGCCTGTTTGGGGGATGTCGTGACGGCGGTCGTCAAGACGGCCGTTCCGCACAGCGGCATCAAGAAAAGCCAGGTTGTCCATGTCGTGATCGTCAGGACAAGGAAGGAGACCCGTCGCAAGGACGGTTCGTACGTCCGGTTCGACGAGAATGCCGCCGTGGTCATCGATAAGAAATCCAAGGAACCCAAGGGAACCAGGATCTTCGGACCAATCGCCCGCGAGTTGCGGGCCAAGGGTTTCGGAAAGATCATTTCCCTGGCTCCGGAGGTGGTTTAGTTCGGCAACGGTATGAACATCAAAAGAAACGACAACGTCAGGGTCATTGCCGGCAAGGACAGGGGGAAGGAAGGCAAGGTGACCCAGGTTTTTCCCGAAAAGGGAAAGGTGGTGGTGGAGGGGGCCAACCGCGCCTTTAAGCACGTCAGGGCCAACCGCCAGGGGGGTGCCGGACAGAAGCTGGAGTTTTTTTCCCCGCTATCGGCATCGAATGTCCTGTTGGTTTGCCCGAAATGCGCCAAACCGACCAGGACCGGACTTCTGACGCACCGGGGTCCTGACGGAAAGCCTAAGAAGGTCCGCACCTGCAAGAAGTGCGGCGAAGCGATCGAATGAGTATGGAGAACGCACAGAGACTCATGAAAACCTACCAGGAAAAGGTGAAACCGGCGCTGAAGAAGGAGTTGGGGATAGTGAACGAAATGGCCGTCCCCGGTTTCCTGAAGGTTACGCTTAATGTCGGGCTGAAGCACGGCATAAAGGACCCGAAGTTCGTTACGGCGGCCGAGAGGACGCTGACGGCGATCACCGGGCAGAAACCGGTCCGAACCCTGGCGAAGAAATCGATTTCCAGCTTCAAGATCCGCCAGGGAATGGTCGTCGGAATGATGGTCACCGTACGCGGACGGCGCATGTGGGATTTCCTGGATAAGCTGATAAATCTGACCCTGCCCCGCATCCGCGATTTTCGCGGGTTGAGGGCCGACTCGATCGATGCCCACGGCAACCTTACCGTGGGGTTCAGGGAGTTCGTCGCCTTTCCGGAGATTCAGCCGGAGGATACCGACCAGATCCATGGATTGGAGGTGACTATCGTAACGACCGCCAAGGACAGGAAATCGGGCGAGGCCCTCTTTCGGGCCGTCGGTTTCCCGTTCGGTAAGGAGGTCAAATAAGACAAGCCTATGGCCACAGAAGCACAAATCTCCAAGTCCAGGAGAAAGCCGAAATTCAGTACCCGGATTGTCCGCCGCTGTTGGCGTTGCGGCCGCAATCGCGGTTACATTCGGGATTTTGAACTTTGCCGCATTTGCCTGCGCGAGTTGGCGAGTCGCGGGGAGATTCCCGGATTGAGAAAGGCTTCCTGGTGAAGTCATTACCAAAGAGACCCATATGATGACTGATCCAATCGCAGACATGCTGACAAGGATCCGCAACGGTTCCCAGGTCGGGAAGACGGAGGTTACCATGCCCTATTCCGGTATCAAGCACGCCATTGCCGGCGTTTTGGTCGAGGCGGGCTATGTTGCCGCCGCCGAAAAGGTCGGTTCCGACCATCCGGAATTGCGGATAGGCCTAAAGTACAAAGGTAAAAACGCGGCGTTTCGAAGCCTAAAGAGGATCTCTAGGCCGGGTCGCCGGTCATATTCCGGATACCAGGACCTGCCTCGGGTACTGTCGGATCGCGGCATTGCCGTCGTTTCCACTCCGCAGGGAGTCATGAGCAACAAGGAAGCCCGTCGGCGCAAGCTTGGCGGGGAGATCATCTGCGAGGTCTATTGATCCCGGAGAAACCGCAAGACATATGTCACGAGTAGGAAAAAAACCGCTGTCCATCCCCGATCGGGTGGAGATCAGCAAGGACGGCGAGGCGATTCGCGTCAAGGGGCCGAAAGGGGAGCTTTCCGTTTCCGGACACCCTCGGGTCAACGTGGACATTGAGGGGAATACCCTTACCGTCGGCGTGAAGGATACGGAGAACGTCCATGACCGGGCCCTTTGGGGACTGTACCGCCGACTCATCGGAAACATGGTTACCGGGGTCACGGAGGGTTTTGAGAAGAAGCTGGAAATCAACGGGGTGGGCTATAAGGCCGCCGTTTCCGGCAATGTCCTGAAATTGGACGTCGGTTTCAGCCACCCGGTTGACTTTACGGTTCCGACGGGAATCGAGATAAGCGTCGAGAAAAACGTCATCACCGTCCGCGGTATCGATAAGCAGGCCGTCGGAGAGGTGGCGGCCGGCATTCGTCGCATCCGGAAACCGGAACCCTACAAGGGCAAGGGAATCAAGTATGTTGATGAGACGATCCGCCGCAAGGCCGGAAAGGCCGCCAAGGCGGGCGATTAACGAAGCAATATGATCGATCGCCACAAGAAAAAGGTCCTGGGAAGGGAAAGTCGCCACCGTCGCATTCGGGCCAAGGTTTCCGGAACCGCGGAAAGGCCGAGGCTTTGCGTCTTCCGCAGCGCCACCCACATCTATGCCCAGGTCATCGATGACGTTACCGGACGGACTTTGGTCTCCGGCGATGACCGGCAGATAGACGCCAAGAAGGTTTCGGAAGGCAAGGGGGAGGGGGGACGCGGCGGCAAGACGGCGATGGCCTATGCCGTCGGCATGGAAATCGCCGAAAAGGCCAAGAAGTCCGGCATCAGCCAGGTCGTGTTTGACCGAAACGGCTTTGCCTATTCCGGTCGGGTAGCCGCACTGGGACAGGGGGCCCGGGATGGCGGGTTGGTGTTCTAACGCATCCATTTTATGGCAGAAGAGAACAAGAGGAAAGGAAAGGCATCCGCACCGGCCGGGAGCGCCGGCCAGTCCGGTTCCCCGGAACGGGCCGATTTCGGGCGCGGTAACCGCGGGGACCGTCGGGGCGGCGGCGGTCGGGGACGCGACCGCCGTCCGGAACGGGAACCGCAGGAATTTGACCAGCAGATATTGGACATCGCCCGGGTGACCCGCGTTACCAAGGGCGGAAAGCGGATGCGTTTCCGGATTACGATGATCATCGGCGACCGAAAGGGGCGGGTCGGCTATGGCGTGGCCAAGGGGATCGATGTCCAGAGCAGCATCCAGAAGGCGGTTACCCAGGCCAAGAAGCGGCTGATTACCGTTCCGCTTCAGAACCAGACCATCCCCCATGCCATCGAAAGCAAGTTCGCCAGCGCCCGGATTCTCCTGAAGCCTGCGCCGAGGGGAACGGGAATCAAGGCCGGTGGGGCGGTCCGGGTCGTCCTGGAGTTTGCCGGTGTCCCGAACGTCACCGGGAAGATCCTGGGTTCGCCCAGCAAGCTCAACAACACGAAGGCCGCCTTTCAGGCGCTGAAGCGCCTGATGCCGCCGATCGTGAGGAAGGCCGCTCCGGCAGCAGAGGGGGAGGGGGCTGCGGAAAAGTTACCGGTGAATACGGATGAAGGGAAATAAGACGAACGATTATGGCACTATCACTGAGTAACCTGAAACCGTCCAGGGGTTCGCGTTCGAACAGCAAGCGGGTCGGACGCGGCAACGCCTCCGGAAAGGGAACGACGGCCGGGCGGGGGACCAAGGGACAGAAGGCACGGACCGGCGGCCGCGGAAGGAACAAGATCCGCGGCATGCGCCGACTGGTTTTGGCGACCCCGAAGCTACGCGGTTTCAGCCGTCAGGGCACGGAGACCGTTGCCGTAAACCTTAGGGACATCCAGAATGCGTTTCGGGAAGGGGCGGTCATAAACCCCAGAAACCTGCGCACAAAGGGACTGATCGCTTCCAGCGACAGGACCGTAAAGATATTGGGGACCGGTGTCCTGAAGAAGGCCGTTCGGGTCGAGGGGTGCCTGGTTTCGGTTTCCGCCAAGGACAAGATATTGGCGTCAGGCGGCGAGGTGCGGTAGGATAACGGAGAACCCACTCCCGTATGATCATCGAAAAGATCCGCCAAATCTGGAAGATCCGCGACTTGAGGAACAGCATCCTTTTCCTGCTGGCCATGCTGGTGCTGTTTCGGGTGGCGTCGCACGTCCCGGTTCCGGGCGTTGATTTGGCGGCCCTCAAGGACTTCTTCGATTCCAATGACGTCTTGGGCCTGATCAGCGTCTTTTCCGGCGGTTCGATGGCGACCTTTTCCATCGTTGCCCTGGGGGTCGGTCCGTACATTACCGCCTCGATCATCTTCCAGCTGTTGGCAATGGTCGTCCCGCGGCTGGAGGAGATCCAGAAGGACGGACCTTCCGGACAGGCCCGGATATCCCAATGGACAAGGATGCTGACCGTCCCCCTGGCGGCCCTCCAGGCCTACAGCATGATCCACCTGCTTCGTTCGTCCGGACGCCAGATCATCGGTGACCTGTCGGTCCTGGACTACGTCACCACCATCATGGTGATGACCGCCGGCACCGTTTTCATCATGTGGATCGGCGAGCTCATTACCGAACGGAAAATAGGCAACGGCATCTCCATCCTGATTTTCGCCAACATCGTCGACCGGATTCCCCAGGCTATCCAGCAGGCAATCGTCAGCTTCGAGCCGTCCCAGATAATTATTTGGGCCGCCTTTCTGGCCATTGCCGTCATTACGGTCGCCAGCGTGGTTTTCGTGTCCGAGGGACAGAGGAACCTTCCGGTGGTCTATGCCCGGCGTTTGAGGGGAGGGCAGTCGTTTGGCGGCGTAGAGACCCACCTGCCGCTTCGCGTCAACATGGCCGGGGTCATCCCGATCATTTTCGCCATATCGATCGTCCTGTTGCCGCCCATGGTAGCCCAGTTTTTTGTGGGCGCCAAAAGCGCGTGGGTAGCCTCAACGGCCGAATGGATCATTGCCGTTTCCCAGAACCAGTGGCTTTACGGCCTGACCTATTTCGTGCTGGTTTTTGCCTTTACCTACTTCTACACGGCGGTCGTGTTTCACCCCGATCGGGTGGCGGAGAACCTCCAGAAGCAGGGGGGGTTCATTCCCGGAATCCGGCCCGGACAGCCGACAGTCGAACACATCCAGAGGACCGTCAACCGGATCATGCCCTTCGGAGCCGCCTTTTTGGCCACCGTGGCCGTCCTGCCGCTGGCCCTGCAGGGTTTCACTGACACGCAGTTCCTGGTCATCGGCGGTACCGGGCTGCTGATCGTCGTCTCGGTCGTCATTGAGATGGTCAACCAGATCAAGGCCCAGCTGGTGATGAGGGAATACGATTCGGTTTAGGCGGGCAATCCCGGCATGTTGGGCAAGACCGTCCCGAGAGGGGCGGTTTTTGGTTGGCCGGCGCCTCCTTCCGGGAAGCGGGCCTGTGATATAATTACAGTATGCCGAACGGGAAAAAAATTTCGGTTTTTGCGCTTTTGTTCCAGGGAACGGCCTTCGTGCTGACCGTCGGCCTGGCTTTAGCCGCAAAATTCTGGCATCCGATGTCGGCAAGCGGATACGGGAAACCCGGCCAGGTTTCCGTTTGGGGTTTCCTGGCCGCATTTACGGTCATGACCGCCTTCGTTTTGGCGATATTGCGCCACCGTTTGGGAGTAAGGGTCTTTTCCGTGATGTTCACGGCAGCCGTGTTTTTTGGGGTGGCCCTTATCGGTTTGGCGATGGCCGGGGAGGCGGGGGCGGTGATCGGGTTTTCCGTAGCCGTTTTCCTTCACTATTCCGTCGCTCGGGTCTGGTCGTTCGACCTGGTCCTTTCGGTCGGGTTGGCCGGGGTGGCCCTTAGCCTTGGAGACTCGCTGGCTCCGACCGGGGCGGCCGTGATTCTGGCGGCCATATCCATCTATGACATATTTGCGGTTTACGGAAGCCGCCACATGGTGGGGATGGCGGGACGTCTCCTGGACGGGGGGGCTGGTTTTGCCATGATGGTTCCGGTCAGCCCCAAAGGCCTTTTGGTCCGGACTGACCGGTCCCGTGCGGGGAACGGCTTGTTTTATTTGGGTACGGGGGATATCGTCCTGCCGGCCATGATGGCCGTTTCCGCTTCCCGAACCGGCCTGTTTTCCGGTTTGGTCGTCATGTTCGGTGCCTTGGTTGGTCAAATTTTCAATTTAGTGGTATTTTTTAGGCAGGACAGGTTACGGCCCGTTCCAGCCCTGCCACTTACGGCCACCGGATCGATTTTGGCCTATCTGGCGGTTTCCGTGTTCGTTAACTAGGGAACAGACATGCTGAACGTCATCATGATCGGCCCACAGGGGTCGGGAAAGGGAACCCAGTCGGAACTGCTGTCCGAGAGGTTAGGATTGCCCATGGTTTCCGTCGGGCAGCTTTTGAGGGCCGAAACGGACCGCCAGACCGGGCTGGGACGGGAAATAGACCGTTACCTGAAGTCCGGGGAACTGGTCCCGTCCGACATCATCCGCCATGTCATCAAGGACCGTCTCGGTGACCAGGATACGGATCAGGGGGTGGTTCTGGACGGGTATCCCCGGACCGTTGAGCAGGCCGAAACCCTGGATGAGATCATGACCGGACTGAACCGGCACGTTACGCACGCCATTTACCTGGACATTTCCGACGAGACGGCCGTGAATCGAATATCCGGGCGGAGAGTCTGCTCTAACCATCGCTGCGGACTGAACTACCACGCCACCCTCAATCCCCCCAAGCGGGAAGGGGTATGCGATTCGTGCGGCCATGCCCTGACGGTACGGGAGGACGACAATCCGGAGGCCATCCGGCAACGCCTTTCCCTTTTCCACGAGAAGAGCCAGCCGCTGGCGGATTACTACGAGAGGCGGGGAATACTCCACCGCTTTGACGGAAATAAGGAGATTGCGGATGTCAGTCGGGATATCCTGGGGATTTTGAGGGACAGGTGAAAACAGTGCCGGACGCAACGGCAAGACCGCCCTTAAATGGCGGTTTTTTCGTTTGTCCTGTAGAATACGGGTTAAGCGTATGTTAGAAGCCAAGACCGAAAAGGAGCTGGAAGCCATCCGTGAGGGGGGCAGGATCCTATCGCAAATAATCGGCGAATTAGCCAAAGCCGTCCGTCCTGGAATCGGGACAGGCGAGCTGGAACGGATGGCCCTGGACATGATGTCCGAGGCCGGCGGTCAGCCGTCGTTTAAGGGGTATGGGGGCAGCCGGAAGGTCAAGCCGTTCCCGACCGCCATCTGCGCTTCCCTGAACCATGAGGTGGTTCACGGGTTTTCCTTGCCGTCCAAGACGGTGCGGGACGGGGACCTTCTGAAGATCGATGCGGGCTTGAGGTACCGCGGATGTTATACGGACATGGCCGTGACCGTCGGGGCCGGAAAGGTCGGGGCAAGGGAAATAGAGTTGGCCCGGGTAACGCGGGAGGCCCTGATATTGGGGGTCGAACAGGTCCGCCACGGGGCTTGGGTCAGCGACATCGGAAAGGCGATTGACCGGCATGTCCGGCGACACGGTTTCAGTACGGTGAAGGATCTGGTTGGACACGGGGTCGGACGGGCCGTGCACGAGGACCCGCAGATACCGAACTACCTGGACCGCCGGTCTGCCCCAATCCGCCTTTTTCGCAACTTGGTTCTGGCCATTGAGCCGATGGTGAACATGGGCGGAGAGGAGGTCAACTGCGAGAACGACGGGTGGACCGTGACGACCGCTGACCGGTCCCTGTCCGCACATTTCGAGATGACCGTAATAGTCGGCCAGGACGGGCCGGAAATAGTGACCCCCTTACCAGATTTTTTCGCTTGAACATGCGGATCATTGGTATTGATTACGGGTTGGCAAGAATTGGGTCGGCAATTTGGGACAGTCAGGCCGACCTTGTCCTTCCCTTGGGGGTCATTGCCGAAAGGGATTTTAAACGGGCGGTTTCGGCGGTCGCCGGGCTGTGCCTGGAGGAAAGGGCGGATCTGGTGGTGGTCGGACTGCCGAAACGGCTGTCCGGCGAGGGGACCGGAGAGCAGGTCGGGCGGACCGAACGATTTGTGGCGGCCCTTCGGGATGAGACCGGTCTTCCGATAGAGATGGAGGACGAAAGGATGACGTCCGGTGTGGCCGAAAGCCAGAGGCGACATGCCAAACCCGGGCAGGTTGCGGAAAGGGATGCCTTGGCGGCCGTAGCCATCCTGGAGTCGCATGTCCGGAGGGGAATTCGGTAAACCGGACCGGTTTTATGTCCACGACATTTCGTGATCAGGCGATCGTTCTTAAGACCGTGCCGATGCGGGACGCTGATCGCCGCTATGTGGTTTACGGGCGGGAGCGGGGGAAGATGATCCTTCTGGCCAAGGGGGTCAGGCGGGGGAGAAGCAAGATGTCCCCGCACATGGCTTGGTTCGGGACGGTAGACATCATGGTGGCACGGGGGAAGATCCTTGACCGTTTGGCCGGGGCCAGCCTGGCCCGACCGTTTGACGGGGTTTTGGAGTCGTTGACAAAGGCCTCCTTGGCACAGGGGTTTCTCCTGGCAGTTGATGCCCTTACCAGGCAGGAACAGCCGGACCGGCGAATTTTCGGGCTGATCGGGGATTTTCTGGAAGTTTTGGACCGTGCTGACCTGATTCGGTCCCCTGACGGCCGAGGCCCGCTGTTTGACGCCGCCGCATTGAAGCTTTTGGATGCGGTGGGGTTCGGACCGGAACTGGACCGCTGTGTCCGGTGCCGCAAACCGTCCGGCCCTTCCATGGCCATGAACTTTATGCAGGGGGGACTGGAGTGCCAGGCCTGTCGCCGTCCGGACTCCCTCCCCCTCCTTCCGGAAACGGTCGAACGGCTGCGTCGTTTCCGGAACGCCCCCCTTTCGGAGTCGGCTGCCGTGCCGCCGCCGTTCCAGGCCACGGCCAGGGTGATCGAGACCCTTTTGGGCAACCAGGTGGATGACCGCTATCCGGCCATGAGTTTCCTGAGGCGGGTGGCTGCCTGATTTCTTGCCAGTCTTTGAGGAAAATGGCACGATTAACCGGCTATCGAAAAACCTTATGGACAGCAACAGAATCGACATCAGGGATGCTCCGAAACACGTCGGTGAAGAGGTGGAAATCCGCGGCTGGAACTACAATAGCCGGTCTTCCGGGAAGATCGCCTTTCTGCAGCTGCGGGACGGGACAGGGCGGATTCAGGCCGTGGTGGTGTCCGGTGCGGTTTCCGGCGAATCCTGGCAGGCGGCCAAGTCGCTCAATACCGAGTCCTCGGTGATCGTTCGGGGGGTGGTGAAAGGGGAGCACCGGGCCCCGTCCGGGGTGGAGCTTCAGACGACGGCCGTGGAAGTCGTGGCTTTGGCGGAGGAATACCCCATCGGCAAAAAAGAGCACGGCGTCGATTTCCTGATGGACTACCGCCATCTCTGGATTCGGTCCGCCCGGCAGGAGGCGATTCTCCGCATCCGGGACGAGATCAGCTTCGGCCTACGCGAGTTCATGAAGCAGCGCGGTTTTGTCCTAACCGATTCCCCGATCTTCACGCCGAGCGCATGTGAGGGCACGACCGACCTGTTTGAGGTCAAGTATTTCGACGACAAGGCCTATCTTTCCCAGTCCGGCCAGCTTTACCTGGAGGCGACTTCGGCGGCCCTCGGGAAGACCTACTGCTTCGGGCCGGCTTTCCGGTCGGAGAAGTCCAAGACCCGCCGTCACCTGACCGAATTCTGGATGCTGGAGGCAGAGGTGGCCTTCATGGACTGGGAGGAGAACATGCAGGTGCAGGAGGACATGACCGTCCACGTGCTGAAAAGGGTCTTGGACAACTGCCAGGACGAGCTGAAGGCACTGGAACGGGACACGGCGCCCCTGAAGACGGCGGCCGAGGGCAATTTCCCCCGCATGCACCATGCCGAGGCGGTCAGGAAACTGCGGGAGTTGGGTTCTGACATCGGGGACAGGGACGATTTGGGGGCCGACGACGAAACCGTCCTGACCAGGCAGTTCGACCGGCCGGTTTTCATCCACCACTATCCGGTGGAGGCCAAGGCCTTCTACATGAAACCGGACCCGAACGAGCCGGACCGGGCGCTGTGCGCCGACATGCTGGCCCCGGAAGGCTATGGGGAGGTGATCGGCGGCTCCCAGCGCATCGATGACCTTAAGCTCCTGGAGGAACGGATCAGGGAAAAGGGGTTGCCGGTAGAGGCCTTCGAGTGGTTTCTGGACATCCGCCGCTACGGTTCCGTTCCCCATTCCGGGTTCGGCATCGGACTGGAGCGGACCGTGGCCTGGATCTGCGGCATTGAGCACGTCCGGGAGACCATCCCGTTCCCGCGGACCATTTACCGGATTAAGCCTTAGGCCACCAAAAATATGTCACGAACACTCGTCATAGACACCGTCGGCAAGGTCGGGCAGGAGGTCACCCTGTCCGGTTGGGTTCATGTCCGGAGGGACATGGGCAAGCTGGTCTTCATTGACCTGCGCGACCGGACCGGCACTATCCAGGCGGTTTTCCTGCCAAACCGGAAAGAGCTGCTGGAACAGGCCAATGTCCTGCGTCCGGAGTTCTGCGTCAGCCTGACCGGCACGGTCAATGCCCGCCCGGACAAGCAGGTCAATCCGGACATGGCCACCGGAACGGTGGAGTTGGAGGTGACCGGTCTCACGATCCTGAACGAGGCCAAGACCCCGCCGTTCGAGATCGACAGGGACACCAGGGGAATAAGCGAGGAATTGCGCCTCAAATACCGCTATCTGGACCTGCGGACCGATCGGATGAGGAAAAACCTGAAGTTAAGGGCCGACGTCACCTCCTCCTTCAGGAAGTTCCTGGTCGGGGAGGGTTTCACCGAGGTCGAAACCCCCATCCTGACCAAGGGAACCCCCGAGGGTTCGCGGGAGTACCTGGTGCCGTCACGCCTGCATCCCGGAAAGTTCTATGTCCTTCCCCAGTCGCCGCAGCAGTTCAAGCAGCTCCTGATGGTCGCCGGGGCGGAAAGGTATTTCCAGGTCGCCCGGTGCTTCCGGGACGAGGATCAGCGCGGTGACCGCCAGCCGGAGTTCACCCAGCTGGACATGGAGATGTCTTTCGTCTATGGGGAGGAGGACGTGATGGGTATCGTGGAAGGGATGTTCAAGACGATGCTGAAGGAGGTCGCCCCGGAGAAGAGACTGACCTTCACCGAGTTCCCGCGGATCGGCTATGCCGAGGCGATGGAGAAGTACGGCAGCGATAAGCCAGACCTGAGAAAAGACAAGAACGATCCCAACGAATTGGCCTTCTGTTGGGTGGTGGATTTCCCGCTGTTCGAGATGTCCGAAACCGAGGGCCGCCTGGTATCCGCCCACCACCCGTTTACGGCCCCGAAGGACGAGGACCTGCCCCTGCTGGATGCCGAACCGGCCAAGGTCCGGGCCAAGGCCTATGACATCGTCCTGAACGGGTATGAGATCGGAGGCGGCAGCATCAGGATCCACAAACGGGAACTGCAGAACCGGATATTCCAGATATTGGGCATTCCCGACGGGGACATCGCCCTGCGGTTCGGGCACATCCTGGAGGCCTTTGAATACGGTGCGCCGCCGCACGGCGGCATTGCCCCGGGGCTGGACCGGGTCGTCATGCTTTTGGCCGGGGAGCCGAACATCCGGGAGGTCATACCGTTCCCCAAGACCGGTGATGCGAGGGGCCTCATGATGGGCGATCCGTCGGAGATCCCTTCCGCCCAACTGGCCGAGGCGAACATCGAGATCGCCAAGAAATAACCCGCCTTCGGCCCCTCTTGGGGAAAAGACCCCTACCCCCTTCGGGGGGGCTATGAAAAGCGGGCACGGCGAAGATTTTGGTAAAACACGGCTTGAGAGACTGGAATGCGGCGGTCTGTCTAAGGAAGCCGTTGGCGGAATCGGGCATAAGAGGCTGTATCACGAACTGGCATCATCGGCTCGAAAGATGAGGGAGAATCCGACCGTGGCGGAGTCGAGACTGTGGAATGAGATTCGGGAATCCCGCTTGGGCGCCAGGTTTCGCAGGCAATACGTCATCGACAGGTTTATTGTCGATTTCTGCTGCATAAAATTGAGGTTGGCGATTGAGGTGGACGGTTCGGTACATGACACCCGGAAAGAGTATGATGCAGAACGGGATCTGATATTGGAATCCTATGGCTGTAAGGTCTTGCGGTTCCCCAACGCCCAAGTCACGGGAGAGATTGAAATCGTGCTGAATGCGATTCGTCACGCTATTGAATGTCGGATTGAGAGGACACCCCCAAACAAGTTCCCCCGAAGGGGGACAGGGGTTTAAAAAACCTTTCAAAAACGCAAAACCGCCCTCAAGAGGGGCGGTTTTAAAAATGGGTAATAGGAAAATCGCCCCACCAAGTCGGGGTGATTTTTTAGACGGTTGAGCGGAAAATTGGCACGGTTTGGGGGAATAGGAAAATCATCCCGCCAAACTATGACAAACCCGGTCATCTGCCCGCACTGCGGGAGCGACGAATTCTGGGCCGTGAGGGGCCACGCGCTGAAGTGCTCAGCGTGCCGCGTCGAGCGCGTCGCGATACCCGCAAGGCCCGTCACGGGCTTCGCCCTGACGCGGCGCGGCTGGCTGTCGGCGATCGACTGCCTGCTCCGCGACGGAACCGGCACGGCAATGGCGCTGGAGCTTGGGATGGCGGAGCGGACGGCGTACAAGGTCATCGCCGCGCTCCAGCGCGCGATGTGCGGGGACGCGCCCGTGCGGCTGCGCGGCGCGCGCGAGGCGGACGCCACGTACGTCGGCGGCGATTGGGCGAACAAGCGCGTACACATTCGCGCCAAGGGCACCAAGAGGGGCCGGGGCACAAGCAAACGGTGCGTGTTCGGGGTCGTGCAGCGACGTGGGCCGGTCATCGTCTGGGCGGTGCCGGGCGAGCGCCGCGAGGTAGTCGGGCCCCTGATTGCGGCGGCGGTCGAGCCGGGTGCGACCGTGTGCACCGACGAGTGCGGGGCGTACGGGCACCTCGCCGAGCTCGGCTTCGGGCACGAGACGGTCAACCACGGCGCGGGCGAGTACGCACGCGGCGACGTCCACACGCAGACGCTCGACGGATACTGGGGCCGGCTCAAGAATTTCCTCGCCGCAAAGGGCGGCGTCCAGCCGCAGCACCTCATGAGGTTCGTCGGCGAGCACTCGTGGCGCTACAACAACAGGGGCCTGTCCCGGAAGGAACAGGCCCTGAAGCTGTACGGGCTATTGGTGCAAAAGTGAAAAATTGGTGGGATTTGTTTCCTATTACCCAAAATTTAAGCTGGGGACTGTCCCCAGCTTAAAAAATTAAAATCAGTTTCAGTCTTCCCACAGGTTTAATGCAATCATCACTCTCGGTTCTGCCTTGACCCCATATTTCTCCAGCCAGCGGATGAATCTGTCTCGGACGGTCGTCGCCCGTTCTCGAATTTTTTCCGGATTCAGCTCGCCGAACCACTGAATCTGGTCAAGGGCCACGCCGATCCCGGTCAGGCCGTATTCTGTCCTGGTGCCTGACCATTGCGGGACTATTTTTAGCCCTTCAAATTCGTGGGTATTTTCGGCAATTTTTTCCAGTTCCGTGCCGGCGAATCTATCCGGGGTAATTCCCAGATAGACGATCCCATACACCTCGCAGTTTTCTGTCATTTACCCTCCTTTTTGGGTTTTTAAGGAAGGGATGACATTAACAGGCTTTAGTCGGCCTGTCAAGGGACGGGATTCAAAAAAAGAGGGGCAGGTTTGCCCCTCAAGAAATCAGGTTGCCTATTTTTTGCTTGCGGCCATGACGGCTATTTTTCGGATATCGCTGACATGTCCTTCGCACATCAGCGAAACCTTAAGTGCCTTGTCCGTTTCCCTGTCGAAAAAGGCATAGAGCCCGTCCTCATCAACGGAAAGGACCAGCACCGGTTTCGGCAATGCCCTGTCTTTCGTCCAGACATACACCGTTTGCCCGATTAGCCCATGCAGCCTCTTGGCAAAGGATCGATCTTTCGGACTCAAGTCCGGACTCGTTTCGAATTTTCGCCCCTCGTCGTTTTTTACGCTTTCCATCCACTATCCCTTTCCTTTCCTTCAGCATACCATGGGGTGAAACAAGCGGAAATGTCCGCAAAATGATATATTAAGACAATAACCGTCAGGAATCACCCGTTAACCGCACGTAAGATATGGAAAAAACCGATAGGCGTCCGGCCGCCAAAAAGGCCGTGACCGGGAAGCCGGTCAGGAAGTCCGCCGCCAAGAAGGCCACGGCCAAGAAGACTGCGGCCAAAAAGCCGGCTGGGAAAGAGAAGGGCGCCAGCCGGGAGATCACCGTCCATCTCGGGAAGAAGGGCATCAAATTCGATGTCGTGGAGCACCGGAAGGTCTTCACTGCCTACGACTTGGCCCAGACCCTGGGAACCAAACTGGACGACATCGCCAAGACCCTGTTGGTTGAGGTGGAGCTGCCTGAATTGGGGAAGAAAAAAAGGGGCCATTATGTCGTCGTCCTGTCGGCATCATACCGGCTTAACCTGGAAAAACTGAAGAAAGCCCTGAAGGCGTCCAAAATCGGCATTGCCACGGAAAAGGCGATGCTCAAGTTGGGCATGGCCCCCGGGGCGCTCACCCCGTTCGGAAGCCTGCGGAATTTCGGGGTGGTCGTGGACAGGAACCTGCTTCGGACCCAGAAGGTGCTGGTGGGTGCGGAGAGCTTCATCGAATCCTTGCGGATGCGGACGAGGGACCTGGTGAAGTCCGAAGGGGCGACCGTCGGCCTGATCGGAGACAGGGCCAAGCTGAAGCTACAGAGGAAACCGGTCAGGAAGCCGTCCAAAAGCCGTCCGAAGAAATTGGCCAAGAAGGCCGCCGGGAAAACGGTAGGGAAGGCCGTTAAGAATATCAAAAAAGCCGGTAAGAAAAAATAGCTAAATATAGCAAAAAAAATCGTTCGGGTAATGTCGGGCGATTTTTTGTTGTAAAATCGGACAGCCCGGCGGTCCGGACCGTTGGCGACCCCCATTGTCCCGCCCCCAATTATCCAAAGGATTCAGAGGCCCCCTAAAGGGGGCCGGGCCGTCCCTTCCGTTTATTCGGGGCTGCGCTATTTTATCCCCACACCGACGGTGCATGATTACGCCTTATTTGATATGTTAATGAGGTCGTGTTTTTGGGTAGGTTTTTAACTGGAGACCATGGCCTACGCCGTGAAAATAGAACAGTTTGAGGGACCGCTGCAGCTCCTGCTCGAGATGATCGAGCAGGAGAAACTTGACATTTCCCAAGTGTCATTGGCCAAGGTGACTGACGGTTACCTTCGGTTTTTGGACGAGAATCCGGGCATTCCGGCCGAGGAACTGGCCGATTTTCTGGTCATCGCCTCCAAGCTGCTGCTGATCAAGTCCCGGTTGCTGCTGCCGTTCCTGTCCGTGGGGGAGGAGGAGCCGGAAGGCGACCTTGAATCCCAGCTGAAGATATACAGGGAGTATCTGGAGGCCTCCAAAACCATCGAGCAGATGATCGGCAGGCGACGGTTCCTGTATGTCCACGACAGGCTGCCGAAGGTGGAGACCGGTTTTGCGCCGCCGAAGAGGCTGACCGTCGGACAGATGAGGGAACTTTTCGTGACGGTCATCCGGAGGTTGGATGAGGTTGTAAGGCTGCCCAAGGCCATCATCGAGCGGACCGTCTCCATACACGAGAAGATCGGCCATATCCGAGCCCTGATCGCCCGGGTGGAGAGGGTCAGTTTCCGGAAGCTGATCCAGTCCGCCGAATCGCGGACCGAGATCGTCGTCAGTTTTTTGGCCCTTCTGGAGCTGATCAAGCAGCGTCAGGTCACGGTCAGTCAGGACGGGGTATTCGACGACATTACCATCAACCGTCTGGAAGGCGGGGATGGGGAAAAGATCAATCAAGAATAGAGCCTTATGCTGAAAGCCAAGATAGAGAGTCTCCTGTTCATCGCCAATCGGCCCATGACCGTCGCCAAGCTGGCGGAGGTATTGGGGACCAAGAGGGATCAGGTGGAGGAGGCGATTGCGGGACTGGCGGAAAAGTACGATTCCGCGGACAGCGGCATCCGTATTCTGCGCAACGCCGATTCGGTCCAGATGTCCACTGCCCCGGAGACGGCCGCCACGATTCAGGAGTTCCTGAAGGACGAAACGACCGGGGAGATGACCCGACCGTCCCTGGAGACGCTGACGATCGTCGCCTACCGCGGGCCGATCGCCAAGGCCGAGCTGGAGGAGATCCGCGGGGTCAACTGCAGCCTGATCCTGCGTAACCTGATGTTGCGCGGGCTGGTGGAGGCCAAGGGCGAACCGGGAAACCCGGGAACCACCTACGGCGTGACCATGGATTTTTTGAGGTTTTTGGGCGTTTCGGAGGTTACGGAGCTGCCGGATTACGGAAAGCTGAATTCGCACGAGAACGTCATCAGGGTTCTGGAAAGGGCAACCGAGGAAAAGGCGGCGGCCGAGTCCGTCCGGGCGGACGGTGATTCCGGCATTGCGGACGGCGGACCGGAAACGGGGACGGAGGGAACCGAAACGGCTAGCGCCTGATCGCCATGTTCAGCCTCATTTTCGCCCTGGCCCTCTATTCCCTTACGGGTTCGGTCAACCTGATTCCGGCCGTTTCCGGATCCGGCCCCGCCCTTCCGCAGGCCGAATCGCCCCGCCGGTACCTGGAGATAGCCTCGTCCGCCGCTCCGCTTTCCGTTACGTCCGTTAGTGGTCCTGTGAAGAGGGATGCCTCCAGGTTGGGGGTGGAGACGGATTCCAGGGCCGTAGCCGTGATGGATTGGGAAAGCGGCCGCATGCTTTTCTCCAAGAACGCCGAGGAGCCGATGCCGATCGCCTCCATCACGAAACTGATGAGCGCCCTGGTCTTTCTGGAAAACGAACCGGATTGGGGAAGGGAGATGACCATCGTCAGGGAAGACGACCGGGTCGGAGACCTGCCGGTCATCAGGCCCGGAGACCGGGTGACCGTTGAGAACCTTTTCAACCTTAGCCTGGTCTCGTCGTCCAATGACGCCACGGTTGCCCTGGCCCGTTCCACCGGAATGTCCCAGGAGGAGTTCGCCCGGGAGATGGACCGGATGGGCAGCCGGATCGGGTTGGCCGGACACGGGTTTGTGGAACCGACCGGGTTGGATTCGGGAAACCGGGCCACGGCCGCCGATGTCGCCAGGCTGGTCAAGCGGGCCCTATCCGACGAGCGGATCAGTAAGGCGGTGTTGAGCGGCTCGTATGAGTTCGAGACGTTGGACGGGGATCGCCGCCGGGTATGGAATACCGACCAGCTTCTCGACAGTTTCCTGACCAGGTCGCCGTATTCCTTCCACGGCGGAAAGACCGGATACATCAGCCAGGCCGGATACTGTTTCGGGGCGGCGGCCAGCAACGGCAGCGGTAACCGGGTGATTGCCGTGGTTTTGGGGGCCAACACCAAGGAGAGCCGCTTTACGGAGGTCAAGCGGCTGTTGTGGTGGGCTTTTGATGCCTGGGACTGGGGCGTATGAGGATCGGGATAGACGGGCGGACCATGCTCAACTGGCGAGGCGGGGAGGGGGCGGGGATCGGCCACTATACCTTCCTGCTGGTCAGGAGCCTGCTGAAGGTCGACAGGGAAAACGAGTATGTCCTGTTCCTGGACCGCCACATCAGCGGCCAGATCCAGAAGGAGTGCGTCGGAGACAACCCTCGGGTTTCCATCCGGAATTTCCCTTTCCGCAACGCCGGTAGGGCCCTGCCGTTCATTTACAGCCACATGGTGGTTTCGGCGGCCTTTGAGAAGGCCAACCTGGACATCCTGCATTCCCCGGCCAATTCCCTGCCGTTGTTTTACCGGAAGCCGTCGGTCATCACGGTCCATGATTTGGCGATATACGACCACCCGGAGTGGTTCCCGTCCCCGTTTCCCCATTCCCTTGGCTTTTCCGAGAGGATCGTCGTGCCGTATTCGGTCAGGCAGGCCAGACGGGTAATTGCCGTTTCGAAACAGACCAAATCCGACCTGATCCGCGTTTTCGGCATGCCTGAAGGGAAGATCGACGTCATTTATGAGGGGGCAGGGATGCCTAAGGGGAACGGGGGGAATGCGGTAATGGACCGTTACGGACTGACCGCAGGGCGATACTTCCTTTTTTTGGGGACTTTGGAGCCGAGAAAGAACATACCGTCCGCCATCCAGGCCTTTTCGGATTTCGTCAGGGAGGATCCGAAGGGCCGGTTCGGGTTCGAACTCGTCATTGCCGGAAGGCGGGGATGGAAATACGAGCCGATTTTCGAGGCCATGACCAGGGCCAACCTGGAAATCAACCGGATTTGCGGCGACCGGGAACCTGTGGAGCGGGTTCGGCATATCGGATATGTCCGGCGGGAGGACAAGGCCGGACTGATCCGGAATGCCGTCGCCTTCGTCTTCCCGTCTTTCTACGAGGGTTTCGGACTTCCGGTGATCGAGGCCATGGGCCTGGGAGTGCCGGTCATCGCCTCCAATCGGGCCTCCTTGCCGGAGATTTGCGGACAGGCCTGCATCCTGACGGAACCGGAAGACTGTTCGGCCATGGCCGATGCGATGGGGAGGCTTGTCTCGGATGGGGGGGGTGCGGAAGATTGGGGGGAAAGGGGCAGGGTTCAGGCCCAGAAGTTCGATTGGGACCGGTCGGCCGCTGAAACCCTGTCGGTCTACAGGAAGGCCCTGGAAGAGCCGGTAACGGATGACGGCGACATGCCCATTGACAGGGTTTTCGGAATGTAATATTCTAATTCAGTGGAATGGTGGCGCGGGGTGGAGAAGTGGCATCTCGCAGGGCCCATAACCCTGAGGTCGCAGGTTCGAATCCTGCCCCCGCAACCAAAAATACCCGATCTGACGATCGGGTATTTTTGTATGTCGAGACACGGGCGGTGCAACTTTTTGGAACATCACCTTCACCGCTTTCGACTTGCCAAAAACATCCGAATGCGCTATCTTTCTATTCGTGTGGCGAGGTAGCTCAGTTGGTTAGAGCGAGGGACTCATAAGCCCTAGGTCGTCGGTTCAATTCCGACCCTCGCTACCAAAGGAACCCGAGTTTATCTCGGGTTTCTTTGCTGGAACGGATTATCAATAAATAAGCCTATGTCGTTTGGGGAATCGCGGGCGAGATCGCTGGTCAAGGCAATCGTCTTTCGTGTTGTCGCCGTCCTGGCGGACCTGGTCTTGGCGTTCGTCTTCACCAGGAAATGGAATCTGACCGTGGCACTTACCCTGACAGCGAACCTGGTCAGGTTTGTCCTGTATTTTGCCCACGAGAGGATATGGGATCGGGTGAACTACGGGCGGAAAGAGGGGTTTTTTGCGGGTAGGGGTCGGAAAATCAGGTGACAGGGTAAAAAGAAAACCCCGCTTTTGGGCGTGGTTTGCCTTGCCTTATCTTGGTCTCGGTGTCAGGCGGCTGCCGTCGCCTTGACGGTTTCCACCTTAATTTCCTTGATTAGGGTGCCGATGTTCCTGTGGAAACATTCGTGGCATACGGCTAACCGAAGAGGGGCCCCGTTTTCCCATTGGACGGAAATCAGGTAGGCTGTTTCCCCACCCTTAAATTCATGTACGCACCTATGGAGCCGTGATTGACAGAAACGTATCTCATCGGCGTTATGTTTCTTTTTCCGCATAATTCAGCTAAAAAAACTGTTTATATTTCCTAACGCAATTTTAGATTAGCACAAGACGGCAGATTAATCAAGGGTTGTCCGCCTGAGCTGAAAAAGGTTGAGGTTATGGCCTTATTTTGGTATGATCCAATTACCGATATGTATATGGTCGTCCATGCCGCTGTCGGGGCGGCTGCCGGTCAGGCAGTCGAACACGTGTCAGTGGCCTTTGTTTTGGGGGTAGTTTCCCACTTTTTCCTGGACATGATTCCTCATGGGGATGAGAACCTGTACCAGGCCTACATCGGGGGCAAGGGCCTGAAAAAGGGCCTGCTTCATGTTGGTTTTGATGTCCTGGCCACCATTGTTTTTTGTACGGCTATTTACCTTAACCGGGAAGTTTTTGTCGCGCCGAACGTCGTTTTTTGGGGCGTTGTCGGCGGCCTGATTCCGGATTTTCTCGTGGCCCTTTCCGGCATTTTTCGGCCACGCCGGAAAAGGGGGTTGGTTTGGAGGCTGGATCGGTATAATGCCTTTCACCGATGGAACCACTCCCTGCTGATGAGGAAATGGCGCTGTTTCCGGAAGGATGTTCCCTATGTTTTTGGGGCGGCTTACCAGGCGGTCATACTGGTGATTTTGGCGAAGATGATCCTGTAATAAAAGATTATGTCCGACGAACCGGATAAAAACCTGACGACCAGCCCCCTGTCCGGGTTCATGGAACTGCTCCCGGCCGAGCAGTTGGCCTTTAACCGTATATACGATACGATCCGCCGGTCGTATGAGGCGTTCGGGTTCATTCCGATCGATACGCCGGTTTTGGAGAGGGCGGAGGTCCTGTTGGCCAAGGCCGGTGGGGAGACCGAGAAGCAGATCTACCGATTCCGGAAAGGGGATACCGATTTGGCGATGAGGTTCGACCTGACCGTGCCCTTGGCCCGTTACGTGGCCGAACACTGCGGTCAGCTGGTCCTCCCGTTCCGCCGTTACGCCATGGGAAAGGTCTATCGGGGAGAAAGGGCCCAAGCCGGACGGTTTCGGGAATTCTACCAGTGCGACATCGATGTCATCGGCGACGGCGAACTTGACCTCCGTTTCGATGCGGAGATTCCCAGCGTCATCCACATGATATTCCGGCAGTTGGGTTTCGAGAGGTTCACGATCCGAATAAACAACCGAAAGATTTTCGGCGGGCTGTTCCGGGGGTTGGGAATCGAGCGTCAGTCGGTCGGGATCATGCAGGCCGTTGACCGGCTGGAGAAGGTCGGTCCGGAAGCGGTCCGGAAGGAACTGGCGGAAATGGGACTGCCGGAACCGGCCATCGGCCGGCTGTTCGATTTCGTCGGTTTGGGGGGAACCTGCGACGAGATCATCGCCGGGTTGAGGAAAATGGGGATTGACGACGGGGGACTGGCCGAAGGGATCAGTGAGCTGGAGACAGTGGTCGGGGCAATCAGGCAATTCGGCGTTCCGGACGCCAATTTTGCGGTTGACCTGACGATCGCCCGCGGACTGGATTACTATACCGGTACCGTCTACGAGACCCGGTTGGACGATTATCCAGAAATCGGATCGGTCTGTTCGGGGGGGCGTTATGACGACCTGGCCAGCCACTACACCGACCGGAAACTGCCGGGAGTCGGCATTTCCATCGGCCTGACACGGCTGTTCGACCAGCTTTACCGGCGGGGGGTGCTGAAGACCGGGGGGTCCACGACCACCAAGGCGCTGATCCTGCCCATGACGGAGGATATGGGACACTGTTTCCGGTTGGCGACCAGGTTGAGGGAAGCCGGCATTGCCACCGAGGTATCGTTCGTTTCCGGAAAGATGAAGAAACGCCTGGGTTACGCCGATCGGCTCGGCATCCCGTTCGTGGTTTTCGTGGGGGACGATGAAATCAGGAAGGGAACCTATACCCTTAAGGATTTCCGGGAAGGCGACCAGGAGGAGCTGACCGAGGCGGAGCTGATACGGAAGTTGGTTTGACCAATTCCGCTTCGGTACCAAAAACCAGCCTCCATCTCCCCGGTGCCCGTGTGGTCCGGCCGATGGCCGCGCCAAACCGTAGCTCCGAAGGGACAAGGGCTGGTGCCGCGAGTGGGACTTGAACCCACATGAGTTGCCTCGAGCGATTTTGAGTCGCTTGCGTCTGCCATTCCGCCATCGCGGCCGGTTTGTCCGGCGGGACCCTTCCTACCGGGATAAAATACTACCAATTGCGACGGTTGTCAAAAGCCGTCGATGCGGGTAAAGTAAACGGGATGGCAAATGCCTTTTTATGGCCTATCTCATTTCCGTGGTCAACCAGAAGGGGGGTGTGGGAAAGACGACAACGGCCGTCAATTTGGCGTCGTGCCTGGCCCTAAAGGGCCGTTTTGTCCTGCTGGTGGATCTTGATCCGCAGTCCAACGCCACCTCCGGTCTGGGGATCGGACATCGCGGGTTGGAGAGGGGTCTGTATGAGGCGATAATTGGCCAGGTTCCGGTAAGGGACATAACGGTCGGTACCGCAATCGAGGGCCTGAAGGTCGCACCGTCCACCGCCGCCTTGGCCGGGGCGGCCGTGGAGCTGGTGGACGTCGAGCGGCGCGAATACCGGCTGGCGGAGGCCCTGGCCGACGTCCGAAACAGCTATGACTACATCATCATCGACTGTCCGCCGTCGTTGGGACTCCTGACCGTCAACGGACTGGTGGCGGCCGATCGCCTGCTGATTCCCGTACAGGCCGAGTACTACGCCCTGGAGGGGCTGAGTCAGCTGCTTCGGACCATTGACCTGGTCCGTTCCGGCCTGCGGCCGGAACTGGACGTGATGGGGGCGGTTTTGACGATGTTCGACAGCCGCAACCGACTGTCCAACGATGTCCTGAACGAGCTGAACAGGTTTTTCCCCAACCGGATATTCAAGGCGGTCATCCCCCGGAACATTCGGCTGGCGGAAGCGCCCAGTTTCGGCCAGCCGATCGTCCAGTACGATCCCTGGTCAAAGGGGGCCAAGGCCTACGAACAGCTGACCCAAGAGATATTGGAAATGGAACAGAACATTTAGGTTATGGCCAAAAGACCTTCCGGTCTCGGTCGCGGACTTGATTCGCTGATTCCGAGCCAAGACAAGACTGCCGCATCCGGCGTTGCCCTGAAGACCGTCCCTGACCGGTCCGGCGACGGATCGGTGAGGGTGCCGATCTCCGCCGTCATCGCCAATCCGGACCAGCCCCGAGTGGCCTTCAGGCACCATGAGCTGGAGGAGCTGACCGATTCGATTCGGGAACACGGGATAATCCAGCCCCTGACCGTTACCCCGAACGCTGACGGGACATACGAGCTGATTGCCGGGGAACGCCGCCTTAGGGCCGCCAAGATGGCGGGACTGGAGTCCGTACCGGTCATGGTCCGGCAGTCCGTCGGCAACCGGGAGAGGCTGATCCTGGCCTTGATCGAGAACATCCAGCGGGAAGACCTGAATCCCGTAGAGGAGGCGGCGGCATATGACCGGATGTCCAGGGAGTTCGGGATGAAGCAGGAGGATATCGCCAAGAAGGTCGGGAAGGCCCGATCCACGGTCGCCAACACTCTGCGTCTCCTGGAGCTTCCGTCCGAGATCAGGGAAGCGATTTCCGAGGGGGTGGTGGCGGCCGGGACGGCCCGGGCCATCCTTAGCCTGAAGGACGACGAAAGCCGGATGGCCTTCTTCCGGAAGATGATGGACAGGGGCGGGGTCATGACCACCCGGCAGGCCGAATCCACGGTCCGACGCTCGTCCGCCGGCAATACCCGTCGGCGAAAGGATCCGGCCGTGACCGCTGCCGAGGAGCGTATCCGCAACTGTTTGGGCACCAGGATCGACATCAAGAAGAAGGGGAGCAAGGGGTCGATCGTCATCGGATTCTATTCGGAGGAGGAGTTCGGGAAGCTGGTGGGGAAACTGGAGGGGTGCAAATAGGGGGCCGTCCATTCCCGCAAATTCACGTTCAAGCAAGAAAAAGCCGGGCAAAACGTCCGGTCTTTTCTATCTCCTTCTCTTTCCCCTTGCCGTCGGTTTGGCCGATGGGGACCTGGCGGGGGCAGGTTTGGCGGACGGGGTGTCCGGACCGGACGGGCCGGGCGGGGCGGTTTCCTTCAGCCATTCGGACAGGCGCGACTTGTTGGCGGAGCGGATGCGGTTCTTGGCGGCGGTCGTTTTCACGAAGTCCAGCCAATCCGGGTTGGGTGACTTGCGGTTCCGGTCAGTGGTCACCTCACAGCAGTCGCCGGAGGACAGCGGCGTGTCCAGGCTGACGATCTGGTCGTTGATCCTGGCGCCCACGCATGTGTTCCCCATTTGGGTATGGATGGCATAGGCGAAATCCACCGGAGTCGCCCCTTCAGGCAGGTCGATGACGTCTCCCTTGGGGGTGAAGACGAAAATGCGACTATGGAAGATGTCGATTTTAGCCCCGATTTTCGGCCCGTCCGTCGAAATCCTCGGCCCGGATGGGGCGGATCCGGACAGGTCCCTGACCCAGGAGAGCTGGTCGCTGATCCGGGCGGAAGCCCTCTTCCCGTCCTCGTCATACTGCCAGTGGGCGGCAATGCCCCGTTCCGCCTCCTCGTGCATTTCCTCGGTCCTGATCTGGAACTCCACCACCTCCCCGTCCTCACAGAATACGGTGGTGTGGAGGGAGCGGTAGCTGTTCGGTTTCGGGGCGGCGATATAGTCCTTGAACCGTCCCTTCATCGGTTTCCAGGCCTGGTGGATGGCGCCGAGGGCGGCGTAGCAGTCGGCTACCTGCGGGACGATTATCCGAAGGGCAATCAGGTCATGGATCCGATCGATGTCCCGATCGTATTTCAGCAGCTTGCGGTAAAGGCTGTAGAGGTGTTTGGTCCGCCCTTGGACGGAGACAAAGGGGATGTTGGCCTCGTTCAGTCTCTTGCGGAGGAGGTGCTGGATCCGGTTAATGTAACCGGAACGGACCTTAACGGCCGCTTGGGCCAGTCGGGAGACCCACTCGTATTCCTTCGGCATGGCATGGCGGAAGGCCAGGTCCTCTATCTTGGTCTTGATGTCATACATGCCTAGGCGATTGGCAATCGGTGAGAATATTTCCAGGGACTCCAGGGCGATCCGGATCCGCTTTTCCGGGGGCAGGGAACCGAGAGTTTCCAGGTTATGCATCCGATCCGCGAACTTCACCAGGATTACCCTGATGTCGGAGGCCATTGCCACGAACATCTTCCGGAGGTTTTCCACGTAGCGGTCTATGCCGCGATACTTGATTTTCCCCAGTTTGGTGATGCCGGCCACCATGGAGGCGATGTCCTCCCCGAAGTCTTTCCGGATGTCATCAACCGTCTTTTCGGTGTCCTCCGGGACGTCGTGGAGCAGTCCGGTCACGATGATCGGGACCGGCAGGCGCATTTCCGCCAGGTGTTCCGCTGTCCGCAGGCAATGGGCGATATACGGCTCGCCGGAGGCCCGTTTCTGCCCGGCGTGGGCCTCCTTGGCGTAATCGAAAGCCAGCCGGATCGTGTCCAGGTCAGCCTTGGGGTTGTTGGCCTTGGCTTTGGCCAGCAGGTTTTGGCATCCCGTTTCCTCCATATGTCCCGTTATTGGCATTGTAGCCGCTGTTGGCCGACATTTCAAAATCCCCCGGGGTTGGGGGGCCATCAAAAAGCGGGCCTTCGAGCCCGCTTTTTTCTCCCCTATTCCTCCCCCTTCTCGATGTCCTTCTCGAACCCGCATTCCTTGTTGGAGCATTTGGCCCTGTCTCCCTTGGCGAAGGTCAGGAGCGATCGGCAGGATGGGCAGGTCTCACCGGTCGGGCGGTTCCAGAGGGCGAACTTGCAGGATGGGTACCGGGAACAGGCATAGAATACCCGCCCGGTCCGCGTCCGTTTCTCGGCGATGTCCCCTTCCCCGCATTCCGGACATTTTACGCCGGTCTTCTTGACCAGGGGCTTGATTGACTTGCAGTCCGGATAGGCGGAACAGCTCAGGAACTCGCCGAACCGGCCCCGACGGACCACCATGTCCGCCCCGCACTTTTCGCATTTCTCGTCTGTCCTGTTCGTGCCGTCGTTCGGCATCCCCGGTTCCGTTCCCGGCAGGGGCCGGGAGCTCTTGCATTCCGGGAAACCGGAACAGGCCAGGAATTTCCCGAACCGGCCGATCTTTATCAGCATCGGCTTTCCGCACTTTTCGCAGGTTTCCCCCTCGGCCGGTTCGGATGCCCGTTTCGGTACCGTAGCCTCCTTTTCCTTCAGGCTGGCCTCGAACGGCCGATAGAAATTCTCGATGACCGGTTCCCATTCCTTTTCCCCTTCGGCGATCTCGTCCAGACGCTCCTCCATTCCGGCGGTGAACTTGACGTCAACGATGTTCGGAAAGTGCTCGACCAGCAGGTCCGTAACGATGGAGGCCAGCTCGGTCGGCTGAAGGGCCTTCCCCTCCTTTTGGACATAGCCGCGATCGACGATCGTGCTGATGATCGGGGCGTAGGTGGACGGTCGCCCGATGGCGTTCTCCTCCAGGGCCTTGACCAGGGAGGCCTCGTTGTAGCGGGGAGGCGGTTCGGTGAAGTGCTGTTTGGGGTCGATGCCCAGGGTCTCCAGCGCCTGTCCCTCGTCCATCTCCGGCAGGATGACCATGTCCGCGTCCTTCTCGTACAGGATGCGGTACCCTTCCCTTACCACGATCTTGCCGTTGGCCCGGAATCCGCCGGTGAAACCGTCGGCCGTAGCCCGGATTTCCGCCGAGGTGGTCAGCATCTCGGCGTCAACCATCTGGCTGGCGACGGCCCGGCGCCAGATCAGCTCGTAGAGTTTCCTTTGGCGCTCGTTCAGGTGAGCCCTGACGTCGTTCGGGTGGCGCAGGACATCGGTCGGGCGGATGGCCTCGTGGGCCTCTTGGGCGTTTTTCGACTTGGTCTTGAAGCGGCGCGGGCTGTCGGGGACGGAATCCCCGCCGTGGCTTGATTGGAGGTAGCTGCGGCACTCCTCGATGAACTTTTCGGCCAGGTTGACCGAATCGGTCCTCATGTAGGTGATGAGACCGACATGCTCGCCGCCGATGTCAATGCCCTCATACAGCTGTTGGGCCAGCATCATGGTCATCTTGGCCGAGAAGTTCAGCTTGTTGTTGGCGTCCTGCTGCAGCGTGGAGGTGGTGTAGGGGGGCGGCGGGGCCCGGAAGACGGTCTTTTTCTCCGTCCGGCCGACCCTCCATTCCGCGTCCTTCAGGCCGTCAATTACGGTTTGGGAGGATTTTTCGTCCGGCAGGCCGAACTTGTCCAGCGGCCTGTCGTTCACGCTCACCAGTTTGGCCAGGAAATTCGGGCCATCGGTCTTGGACTTTCGGAGGTTGGCCTCGATGGTCCAGTATTCCTGGGGCTTGAAGGCCCCTATTTCCCGTTCCCGCTCGACGATCAGGCGGACGGCAACCGACTGTACCCGTCCGGCGGACAGTCCCCGGGCGACCTTTTTCCAGAGAAAGGGGGAGAGCCTGTAGCCGACCAGCCGATCCAGGATGCGGCGGGCCTGTTGGGCATCCACCAGGTGACGGTCGATGTTTCGGGGATTGGCCAGGGCCGCATCGATGGCGCTTTTCGTTATCTCATGGAAAGTGATGCGGTTGGATTTCCCCTCCTTGAGCCCGAGGAGTTCGGACAGGTGCCAGGCGATGGCCTCCCCCTCCCGGTCCTCATCCGATGCGAAATAGACGGCGTTTGACTTGGCCGCCTCCTTCTTCAGTTCAGAGGCGACCTTTTTTGATTTGGTGGGGATGACGTAACGGGGCCTGAACCCGTTTTCCGTGTCGATTCCCAGCTCTTTTTTGGGCAGGTCGCGGATATGCCCGAAAGAGGACATGACCTTAAAGCCACTGCCCAGAAACTTGGAGATCGTCTTGGCTTTGGTCGGGGACTCGACGATCACCAGCGATTTTTTGCTCGGCATAGTTCGTTCGGTATTCATTATATAATCCGGAACAGGCGGACTGACTTACATTAAATGACAGTCAGGCCAGACTGTCAACAACAAGGTCATAACTGTCCCCTTGGCGCCGGACATGCCCGTTCAGCTCAAGTTCGGTTAGGGCAGCCATCGTTTCGGAAGGTTGCCGCCCGGTCTTCTCTATGATCAGGTCAACGGGAAACGGCTCCTTGGCCAGGAATTCCATGATCGTTTCCGCAACGGGAGAAAGTTTTCCCGGCCGTTTCCGTCCGCATTCGGGGGTGATTCCGTAGTGTCCCACTATGGCCTGGGCGGATATGGCCGGCAGGGCCCCTTCGGCCAGCAGGCGGTTGGTTCCGGCGGACAGGCTTTGGCTGATGGGTCCGGGGACGGCCCAGACGTCGCGGTTGGATTCCAGGGCGCATTCGGCGGTGATCAGGGCCCCGGATTTTTCGGCTGCCTCCACGACCACCGTGCCGACGGTCATCCCGGCGATGATCCGGTTGCGGCGTGGGAAACGGAAGCGGTCCGGGCGGGTCAGGGGAGGGAATTCGGAAACCAGGACTCCGCCGCTTTCGGCAATACTTTCCGCTAGGGCCGCATTTTCCTTCGGACCGACGGTTTGGGCGTCAACCCCGCCGGCCAGGACAGCCACGGTTTTTCCGTTGGCCCGGAGGGTCGTGGCGTGGGCCTCGGCATCCACCCCCATCGCCAACCCGCTGACTATCGGGACGCCGGCTTGGGACAGCGGGCCGCAGAGCATGCGGACCGCCGTTTCCCCGTAGCGGGTCATGCTTCGCGTTCCGACGATCGCCAGGGCCGGGCTGTCCGACAGGATTCCCGCATTTCCCCGGACGAACAGGATGAACGGCGGGTCACTGATCTGTTTCAGGAGTTCCGGATAGCGGGGGTCGCCATGGGTAATGGTCTGCACTCCCGTTTTTTTCAGCAACTCGATCTCGTCTTTCGGGTCGGTGACCCTTCTCCGTTCGATGAATTTAGCCGTGGACTTTTCCCCGGCCCCGGCCTTGGTCAGGGCATCAGTCCCGGATTTCCAGATTCTTTCGGCACTACCCAACTTGGACAGCAGCTTTCTGACCGTGTTGGGGCCGTATGCATCGGTTCGGGCCAGGGCAATAAGGTAGGGAAGGTCTTGGTCTGTCATGTCCGTTCGGTTAATCGGCGGAGACCTTAGGTCAGATTCAGGGAGCTGTCAAATCGAGTTTTTTGCTTATTTTAAGCAATCTGACCGGATGGGTATGTCGGCAACCGGTGTGGATTGGTTGGGGGTTGGGGATAATTTTTTAAGGCAGGGGACAGTCCCCAGCTTAAATTTTTAAGCTTCTTCCCTATTTTTGCCCTATTCCCGTTTCAACCCGGATTTCGGGCCGTAAAAAAACAAGCCGGGGACTGTCCCCGGCCCGTCAGTTAAATTTTCCCATCGCCGATTCCGGGCCGTCGGCCAGTAGCGTCCTCACCGCTTCGGCGGCCCGTTCGGCGGCCGCCTTCAGTTCGGCCAACTCTTCGGCGGACGGCCGACCGAGGACAAAATCCGCAGCCTCGGACCGTTTGGACGTTTCCGTCCCGATCCCGATCCTCAACCGGGGGAAATCCCGGGTCCCCAGCCGTTCGATGATCGATTTCAGTCCGTTGTGCCCGCCGGCCGAACCGGACAGACGCAGCCGCAGCCGCCCCAGGGGGATATCCTTCTCGTCAGCGATCACCAGGATGCGGTCCGGATTGATCTTGTGGAAGGAGGCGATGGCCGCCACTGCCTGCCCGGACAGGTTCATGAAAGTTTGGGGAAAGGCCAGCATGACCTTCCGTCCGGCCAGTCGGCCTTTGGCGGTCAGGGCCTTGAACTTTCGGTTCATTGCCAGGGATCCGAAACCGTCGCCGTGCCTCCTTAGGATGGCCTCAATGGCCATGGCGCCGGCGTTGTGCCGGGTCTGGGCGTATTCCGGTCCGGGATTGCCCAAACCGACGATCAGCCAATCCATGGCCGATCCGCTACCGCTTGATTTCCCGGACAGCCAGCCGGATAGGAGTGCCCTCAAAGCCATACTCGTCGCGTATCCGGTTTTCCACGAACCGGATGTAATTGGGGTGAATCGTCTCCTTTTTCTTTACGGTCATGGTGATCTCCGGCGGTTCGGTGCCGGTCTGCTTGAGGCCATAGACCTTCGGGCGGGCCATGCCTTTCTTGAATGCGGTGTGGTGGATCCGCTGCATCCTTTCGAAGAAGGCATCCAGGTCCGGCTGCCCTATCACCCGTCGGCGCTGCTCCAGGACCTTCAGGGCCATGGGGATGACCTTGTTGACCCCGCGGCCGGTCTTGGCCGAGACGAACAGGAGGGGGGACCAGGCGCAGAAGGGCATGGAAACGGCGAGGTGTTGGCGGAACTCCTCGGCATCACCGATCCTTTTTTCCTCCGCAATGTCCCACTTGTTGGCGACTACGACGATGCCGACCCGGCTGTCCTCTATCAGGCCGGTCAGCCGTTTCTCTTGGGCGCTGATCCCCTCTGCGGCATCGACCATCAGCAGGGCGACGTCGGCCTGGCGCATCTCGTTGAAGCTCATTCCGACCCCGGTATGCTCGATTCCCGGTTCCACCTTGGCCTGCTTGCGGATCCCGACCGTATCGAATATCCGGACGTTTTTTCGCTCGCCGCTTTCCGGGTCGTCGAAGGCGATCATGGTGTCCTGCGGTTCCTTGGTGGTGTGGGCGATCTCGCTGACGATCACCCGTTCCTCCCCGGCCAGGGCGTTCAGGAGGGAGGACTTGCCCACGTTCGGCTTCCCGATCAGGACCATCTTCAGGTCCGGTTCGGGAATCGGCACCGAATCCAGCTTCCTTTCCCTGATTTTCTCGATCAGGACATCGAGCATGTCGCCGACTCCGGAGCCGTTGATGGCCGAGCAGGGCAATGGTTTTCCCAACCCCAACCTCATCCAGTCCGGGGATTCCGCCCTGCGGCGGGAGTTGGGGCTGTCCGCCTTGTTGGTGACGAGCAGGATCGGTTTTTTGGACTGGAGCAGGTGCTTGGACAGGGCGCGGTCCTGGGGCATGATGCCGGCAGTGGCGTCGGTCAGCATTAGGATGATGTCGGCCTTGGCCATGGCCGATTCGGCCTGCCGCTTCAGGGCCTCTTCCGTGGCCCGGTCCGATGTCAGGTCCAGTCCGGCCGTATCGATGGTCGTGACCGTCACTCCCCGCCACTCGAAGCTGCCGTAGTTGAGGTCCCGGGTGGTCCCTTCCTTGCCGGAAGTTATCGCCTTGCGTCTTTCCAGCAGGCGGTTGAACATGGTGGATTTTCCGGTGTTCGGCCGGCCGACGATGGCGACGACCGGGGTCAGTTTCAGGCGTGTGTCCATAATGGTTTCTGTCATTTTCGCAAAGGCGGCAATTCCGACGGTTTCATGCCCTTGTTTCCCGTTGGGGTCCGTGCGATCTTTTTATTCGGATAGGTTCAGGCAAGATCGCATTATCGCTTATTTACAATAATAGCACAAGGGGCTGACCCCACGGGAGCCGTTCGGTCGGATTTTTAAAGACACCGATTTTCGATCGGTGTCTTTTTGCCCGACTTTCCAAATTCCTTCCCGATTTCAATTCGGCACGTCCCGCCCCAAAATGATCAGGATATCCGCGGACGGTTTTCCGGTTCCGGACGGGGCCGGGGAGACGGATATCTCCGGATCGGCGGTTCCCAGCCGCTTAGCCAGGTCCTCGATGTTCCCGGCCATTTTCCCGCCGGTGAGGTCCTGGATGGCCGTGCGGCTGCGGGCCTGGTTGCTGGCGTTGCCTATGTCGTGAATCCGGTAACCGAGGGTTTCCAGGGTTTTGGCGGTGTTGGCGGCCAATCCGGTTCGGGTGGTGCCGTTAAGGATCTCCAGCCTTATCTCGGACGGCTGGACGGCTTCCGGAGGATCGTCGTTCTTGGCCGTTTCCGTGGCGGTTTTCGGTGCGGCCACGATGTCGCTGGTTTCCCCGAACAGCCCTAGGGCCAACTGGCGCAGGCCGTTCCAGTCGCTGTTCCTGGGGACAAGGACATAGGCCCCGTTGACCGAGGCCGACATCAGCGGGGAATCCGGACCGTCACCGATGACCTTGTGGACGATCTGTCCGGGATCAACGGCCCGGCCGATCTTGGCCAGGCGCAGGATTTCCCCGAGCTGCAGGTTGGTCCTGAAATTGTCCCTGACGTCAGAGAGGAGGGAGGATACCGTTGCCGGATTGCGCAGGAACTTCAGGGTCAGCAGCTGGTCCTTCAGGGCCAGGAGCACCTTCTGCTGCCGTTTGGCCCGGGAAAAATCCGACCCTTCCCCATTGTTTCCGTGGCGGGATCGGGAATATTTAAGGGCCGTCTCCCCGTCCATCAGCTGCGTCCCTTTCCTGAACGACACCGCCTGGTATCCGTGGCTGTCGGTTGGGTAGGAATAGTCCGTGAAATCCCGTTCAACATCAATTTCGACCCCTCCAAGGTCGTCGATGATTTTTCGGAATCCGCTGAAGTCGATTCGGACATGGTACGGTATCTCCATCCCCAGGAGCCCCTCGACGGTCGTTCGGGCCAGGTCTGCCCCGCTGCCCTCCTCGGCCGATTCGCCGTAGGCGTTGGCGGCGTTGATCTTCTGCCACCCCCGTCCCTCAATTGGTGCCAGGAGATCGCGGGGGATGGAGAGCATGGCCACCCTGCTGTCCGATGGGCGGATGCTGGCGACGATGATGGTGTCGGTGAGCATCGGTCCGTCATGGCCCTTGCCGCCCATTCCCAGAAGCAGGATGTTGATCCGGTCTTCGGCTTCCCCCAGCAGGCGGCGGTCCGGACTGGCGATCAGGTGCATCTGACGGAAGATGGGGATGTCGTCCAGGCGGGTCAGGGCGGCGGCGGCCGTTTCCGTCAGGGAAAGGCGGCCCAGTCCGAAGGATACGGAGAACATCAGGATCATGGCAAAAACCAAAAAGGCCCGGTTACCTTTCCGTCCCTTCCCCGTCGGGTTGGGGATGCGGGTGCCGTTCAGCAGGTTTATCTTGACTGGATTCATGTGAAGTTTCGCTTTCTGTATTATAATATACGAGTCAGCGCATAAATCAAGATGCGTTTCGGCCGCAGGGATGGCCGCGCGTTCTTAACTGATGCGGTGGGGCAGGCCCCCGCCGTGTCGCCCCAAGCGTCATGTCAAAGGTTTTCGTCACCGGAGTGGCCAGGGGCCAGGATCCGCAGCGGACAAAAAAGGCAATTGCCGAAGTTTTCCTGAAGGCCAGCAACGATTTGTCCTGGCTCAAGAAGGGTGATTTGGTCCTGCTGAAACCGGCCCTGAATTCGCCGGACCCGTATCCGTCCACGACCGACCCGTTGGCGGTCGAGGCCGTGGCCGAACTGATCAAAGAGCGGGGCGGGCAGGTCGTTGTCGGCGACCAGAGCGGCATTGAGCACGTCATTCAGACCGAAAGGGGGGTCTTTAGGGGCGATTCGGCCGATAATTTTCTGAAATCCGGAATGGGCAGGCCGGGACAGCATGAGTTTGCCGCCTTCGAGAAAGGGGACTGGAACGGCGGGTTCTATAATTTCAAACCGGAAGACGGCAGCCAGTGGCCGGACGGGTTTTGGGTTACCGAATGGATCCGCAGGGCCGATCACATCGTCAACCTGCCGCGCCTGAGTACCCACTCCCAGGCCGGGGTCACTCTCGGTTTCAAGAATCTTGTCGGCCTGCTGCGTGAGGACAGCCGGATGGAGTTTCACGCATCCGGCCCGATGTCGGTTTTTCCCCGCCTCTATGCGGCCGGAAGCGGCCTGAAGACGGGTTACGGGCGCCAGGGGGACTTTTGGAGAAAGGTTACGGAAATCAGCCTGGCGGTTCGGGACAGGATGAGGCTGACCTTGTTTTCCGGGACCAGGGCCCAGCTGACTTTCGGGCCGGACAGGAAGACGGTGGGGGTTTTTTCTGCCAAGGCCGTTGAGCCGGAGACCGGATTGGTTTTCGCCAGCGCCGATCCGGTGGCCGCCGAAGCGACGGCCATTGCCTTCATGTCATTCCTTTACGGGCAATTGCCCCTGTCCGCCAGGATGCTCCAGAAATTACTGGTGGCCATGAACGGGAAGATCGGGGATTTGGGCCGCCAGCCGGTCTGGGACAACCCGTTTTTGCGCCACGCCCTGGATCTGGGGTTGGGGGAGAGGGCGGTTGACCTGGACATGACAGACGTGCCGGAAGGTTTGGTTGGGGAGATCGGGGGGAGGTTGGGACGACTGCCTTAATGCCGGACGGGTTGGTTTCGGTGCCATCCCAAAAACTTCCCTGTCAGACGTTGCTCCAACCGCAATACCGGGGCTTGACAACCGGATCCGAATAAGCTAGACTATTTTTGCCTATGGATTGCGTCTATATAGCAACTTGCCGCCATCATGCGGGTGTCCTGCCAGGATCCCTGCCTGATTTGTGCTGAAGTCCAGTTGTCCATTAGACACAAGCGGGTAGTAGGGGTCCTGTCAGGGACCTTTTGTGGTTTTTGGCCAAATTGGCCGGAAAGGAAAGCCATGTTAGTTCGAAAATTCGTTCCTTCAGACCTGGAAACCTTGGTTTCCATGTACATCGGGTCATTTTCAGAGCCTCCCTGGTATGAGGTCATTACCCGGGAAGAGGCGGAAAAGACGTTTTCAGGGGCAATGGCCTATGAGGAGTCCGTTATCTTGACCGGAACGGACGATGACGGCAATCGGCCCATCGGTTCGGCAATCATGTTTGCGGTCAGCCGCAGGCACGACGTCGTTTCGCTGCTTTCGGGCGAGGACCGAGAGGCTGCCTACCTGGCGGAGGTTTTCGTCCATTCGGACCATCGCCACTCTGGGGTGGCCAGCCGCCTGATCGGGGAGATGATGATCAATGCCGCCGCAATGGGGTTCCGTCGGTTCGCCGTAAGGACCTCGGTTGACCAGCCGATCATTCGGCGCATCTTCGGCAGACTGGGCTTCTCGGAGGTTGCCGTGGATAGCGTGGAATCGATGAAGCTGGTCGGCGGAGCGATCCGTTCGGTGCCGGACCGGCGAGTCATAATGTGCGGGGACACCTGATCCCGCTTTCCGTGGGGGGATGGCATCTCATCCCCCCACGCCTTCACCAATTAACGCCAGGGGCGAAACGGCAAATAACCTACAGGGCAATATGGACAAGGCAGTGGAAATCCTTCGGGAAATAGTCCGAATCCCGTCTTTTGTCGGGAACGGACAGGACGAGTCGGCCATGGCCGATGCCGTCCGGGAAATGCTTCGGGATTTGGGTGGCCGGTGGAAGGTTACCGAACAGGCGGTGGAAGGAAGGCGGCGCAACGTTTTCGTGTCCAATTCCCCTGATCCCAAGCTGCTGTTTTTGGCCCACATGGACACCGTGCCGCCGAGCGCCGCCTGGTCCAGGGACCCCTTTGCCGCCGAAATAGAGGGAGGCCGCCTCTATGGCCTGGGGGCGGTGGACATGAAGGCCGGGTTGGCCGCGATAGTCGATGCCCTGACGGAAAGGAAGGATACCGCCGTGCCGACGGCCGCCCTGTTCTATGTGGGCGAGGAGTACGATTTTTGCGGCATGAGGAGGTTCATCGCCGAAAGTCGGCTGGCTCCGGAAACCGTCATCGTTCCCGAACCGACTGACCTGAAGGTCTATCAGGGATGTCGGGCCGTGATCGGGGGCGTCATGACGGTAATCGGCAGGACCGGGCACTCGGCCATGAGCCGGGGGACGGTCAATGCCATTACGGCCGGGTTCCGGGCCCTGTCCGCCCTGGAACGACGCTTGGCCGAAGAGAGGGACGACCGTCTCGGGACATCCAGCCTTAACGTCGCCGGTTCCGCCGGCGGTGTCCGCCAGGACGGCCGGATCGCGATCGTGGAAAACATGGTCCCTGACTTTGCCCGGTTCAACTTTTCCGTCCGGGCCTCGACCCCTTCGGCGGCGGATCTGTCTCTCATAACGAAGGTGGTGGGGCGGGAACTGGAGGGTTGCGGGGCAAAACTGGAGTCTTGCGATTGCCTGGGGACCGGTGTGATGAAATCCACCGGGAGGTTTGCGGGCTTTCCGGAATTCGAACGGGGGGACGAGTCGGCCTTCGGCTATACCGATTCGGAAATGCTGGTGTCGGCCTTCGGCGGCAACCCGGTCGTCTGCGGACCCGGACCGATGGGCATGGCCCACTGTCCGGACGAGTATGTTGACCTGGACGAATTCGGAAGGATGACGGATGAGCTGAGGAAAATGCTGTAAGGAAGGGTCCAAGACAGAGGAGGGGACTGTCCCCGGCAGGACCGGCTTTTTCGGACGGCACACGGGGTCCAGGACGGCGTTTTTAAGCCGGGGACTGTCCCTTGCCTTAAAAGTTTAAACTCCGTCGAATTTCATCAAATTTGATTCTTCGGAAAAGCTCGTCAGATGACCGATCTCCATCCTGTGCTCGGTCAATTCCCTATGGGCCCGATGCCGGCTCAACGGATCATCGCCGATTGATAGGTATTGGTCGTCGAAAGTGATGATTCTGTCGTGCGGAGAAGAGGTGTGCCCACGGTAGCTGGTCCATCGGTATTGTTCCGGCCGTTCGCACAGGCCACTCCTTACGGGATTCAACTCTATGTAAGAAGAACAGGTTGCGAAGTAGATTTCGTCAGAAATCAGCTTACTTTTGAACCTGTCCTGCCACAGGTGTCCGATCCCGCCGTACTTGTTCCTGTGCCAGATCGAGTATCCCTGTTCGATCATCTTCATGGCCAAGGAAAGACATCCGGCATTTAGAGAATCGACCAGGAGATGATAGTGATTCGGCATCCAGGCATAATAGAATATCCTGATGCCTGTTTTTCGTTTGGCCCTAAGGATCAGCTGGCGGAATTTTAGACAGTCTTCATCGTCGTGAAACACAGGTTTTTTGTTGTTGCCTCGGTTATAGACATGAAATATCCCCACATCACCGATGACACCCCTTGGTTTTCTGGGCATAGTGCGATGTTTTTACGCCTTGCCCAGAAATATTGCAAATTCAATTTTTTAGCTTTGGTTGGCAAAAAGGGTTATACGGTTGATGTTTTGATTGAGCATTTCTCGTATTTGATTGTTGATAACCTGAAAAGTTTAAGGCAAGGGACAGTCCCCAGCTTAAAAAATTTATAAACAGGTCGGCTTTTCGCTTGACACCAGAACCGATAGCTGGTATTTTACGGCTAACGCGACTGCGATTTTTTTGTTGCGGTCCGCCTGTCCGTAAATAGCTGCTGCGGCGGGTGCGATGTCGTGGCTGACATCGGGCGCAAACCGTCATTATTAAGATAACCTGAAAATCGGCTATGCCGACAATGAATCAGCTGATTCGTCGGGGGCGCAAGACGGCCAAGGTGAAATCCAAGACACCGGCCCTTCAGTTCACCCTCGATTCGCTTCACCGCCGCAAGACCGACCTGAAGAAGGGTTCGGCCTTCAAGCGCGGGGTCTGCGTCAAGGTCACCACCACCACCCCGAAGAAGCCTAACTCGGCCCTTCGGAAGATTGCCCGTGTCCGCCTGTCGAACGGCATGGAAGTCACCGCCTACATTCCCGGCGTCGGACACAACCTGCAGGAGCACTCCATCGTCATGCTGCGGGGCGGCCGCGTCAAGGACCTTCCGGGTGTCCGGTACCACATTGTCCGGGGCGTTTATGATACCCAGGGCGTACAGAACCGCCGTCGGAGCCGTTCCGTCTACGGCGCCAAAAGGCCCAAGGCCTAATTAAGGTCGAACGACTATGAGAGGAAAGAAAGCGACAAGGCGCGAAATCCGTCCGGATTCCAAGTTCGGGAACCAGACCGTCGCCAAGCTCATCAACTACATAATGCTGGACGGAAAGAAATCCGTCGCCCGGGGAATCGTCTATGAGGCCCTGGACACCGTCTCCAAGAGGACCGAGAAGGATCCCCTGGACGTATTCGACGAGGCGATGAAAAACATCACCCCAACGGTCGAGACCAAGTCCAAGCGGGTCGGCGGCGCCAATTACCAGGTGCCAATGCCGGTTCGGGGCGAGCGTCGGATGGCGCTGGCCTTCCGTTGGCTGATCGAGGCCGCCCGCCGGAAGAAGGGGAAATCAATGGGTAGCCGCCTGGCCTCCGAGCTTATGGCCGCAGCCCAGGGGGAGGGCGACGCCGTCAAGAAGAAGATGGACGTCCATCGGATGGCCGAGGCCAACCGGGCCTTCGCCCACTTCTCCCGTTAGCGGCGATCCCGTCATCCTGATATGTCAAGACAATTTTCCTTGGATCGAATCCGGAACATAGGCATCATCGCCCACATCGACGCCGGGAAGACCACCTTCAGCGAACGGGTCCTGTTCTATACCGGAAAGAAGCACAAGATCGGCGAGGTGCACGATGGGGGGGCCACCATGGACTGGATGGACCAGGAACAGGAGCGGGGCATCACCATCACCTCCGCCGCCACCACCTGCCTTTGGAAGGACCACCAGATCAACCTGATCGACACCCCCGGACACATCGACTTTACGGTCGAGGTCAAGCGGTCCCTGCGCGTCCTGGACGGTGCGGTCGTCGTCTTTGACGGCGTGGCCGGAGTGGAGCCGCAGTCCGAGACCAACTGGCGCTATGCCGACGATTTTCGCGTTCCGCGGTTCTGTTTCATCAACAAGCTGGACCGGACAGGGGCGGATTTTTACGCTGACCTGAAGTCCATCCACACCCGACTTACCCCGAACGCCTATGCCATGCAGCTGCCGATCGGGACAGAGGCCAATTTCGTCGGGATCGTGGATCTCCTGACCCGTCGGGCCGAGATATACAGGGACGACATGGGTAAGGACATAGAGGAAACCGACTGTCCGGAGGACCTTAAGCCGAAGATGGAGGAATACCGAGCCAGGCTGATTGAGGCGATCGTCGAGAACGACGAGGCCATGATGGAGAAGTACCTGGCCGGTGAGGAGCCTTCGCTCCAGGACCTGAAGCGGGCCCTACGCAAGGCGGTCATCAACCTGAACGTCATTCCGGTGTTCTGCGGCACTGCCCTGAAGAACAAGGGCATCCAGTTCGTCCTGGATGCGGTCGTCGATTACCTGCCGTCCCCGCTGGACGTGCCGGCTGTCAAGGGAATCGACCCGCGCGACGACGAGAAGGTCCTGGAGCGCGACCCGAGCGACGACGAGCCGTTCGCTGCCCTGGCCTTCAAGATATACGCAGACCCGTTCGTGGGTAAGCTCTGCTTCTTCCGCGTCTATTCCGGTGTCCTGAAGGCCGGTTCCTACATCGTCAACACCACCACCGGAAACAAGGAGCGGATCGGCCGCATCCTGCGGATGCACGCCAACTCCCGGGAGGAGATCGAGGAGGTCAGGACCGGGGACATCGCCGCGGCCGTTGGCCTGAAGAACACCTTCACCGGCGATTCCCTCTGCGAGGAGGACCACCAGATCACCCTGGAGAAGATGACGTTCCCCGAGCCGGTCATCCACCTGGCCGTTGAGCCGAAGACCAAGGCCGACCAGGAGAAGCTGGCCGTGGCCCTGCAGAAGCTGGCCGAGGAGGATCCGACGTTTACGGTTCGTACCGACGAGGAAACCACCCAGACGATCATCGGCGGCATGGGGGAGCTGCACCTGGACGTAATCGTCGAGCGGCTGCGGCGGGAATTCAGCGTGGAATGCAATACCGGCAGCCCGCAGGTCGCCTACAGGGAGACCATCACCAGGTCGGCCGAGGCCGAAGGCAAGTACGTCAAGCAATCCGGCGGCCGCGGCCAATATGGCCACTGTTGGATACGGGTCGAGCGGATTCCGGAGGAAGAGCGGGCGGAAAAGGGCAATTTTGCCTTCCTTGACGAGATCAAGGGAGGCGTCATCCCGCGGGAATACATCCCGGCCATCGGTAAGGGCATCAAGGAGGCCATGGCGACCGGCGTGGTCGCCGGCTACCCGATGATCGGCATCCAGGCTGCCGTATATGACGGCACCTACCACGACGTCGATTCCTCGGAGGTGGCCTTCAAGATCGCAGGTTCGATGGGCTTCAAGGACGCCTGCCGGAAGGCCGGACCGGTTCTCCTGGAGCCGATCATGAAGGTGGAGGTCATCGTTCCCGAGGATTTCATGGGAGACTGCATCGGCGACCTGTCATCGAAGCGCGGCCAGATCAAGGAGATGCGCGACCGCACCAACGGCATCAAGGCGATCGAGGCCTCCGTTCCGCTGTCCGAGATGTTCGGATACGCCACCCAGTTGCGCTCAATGACCCAAGGCCGCGGTTCCTATACCATGGAATTCAATTCCTACGAACCGGTCCCGAAGAACGTTGAGGAGGCCATCAAGGCAGGGAAGAAATAGTCCCCATCAAAAAAATCCAAGCATAAGATCGGCATCCCCGTCCGTCAGGCCATGGCCTGCGTGGGGGTGCCGATTTTGGATCAAAAAATCACCCTCAGACGGTTTTTAGGAACGAATCATTTTAAGGCGGGGGACAGTCCCCAGCTTAAATTCCGTTGGAAATTAGAGGTGACCGCTTAAATTTGGTTAGATACTTAAGGCAGGGGACTGTCCCCTGCCTTAAAGTTTGCGGACTCCCGACACACGGCGGAGACGGGACACCGCCCCGAACATGACGGCGGTTCCGGTTATCGGCATGCGAAAAGCCACGGACGGTTCCGGGAATGAAGGAATCTTTGGTGATCCGGACGGATCAAGAAAGGGGCATGAGCAGTTATTCGAGATCTGACCTGCTACCGATAAGGCGGGGGATGTCCCCGGATTTGAGCAAAACCGTCAATTAAGCTAAAATCCCATCATATGAAAGTCACGACCGACCCAATAAAGACAGAGGCCCTCCTGACCCGGCGGGTGGAGGAGGTGGTGGTAAGGGAATCCCTGGCCGCCAAGCTCGCTTCCGGCAGGCAGCTGACCGTGAAGATGGGTTTTGACCCGACTGCCCCGGACATCCATTTGGGGCACAGCATCGGTTTGAGGAAACTGCAGGAGTTCATGGACCTGGGCCACAGGGCGGTGATGATCATCGGGGACTATACCACCCTGATCGGGGATCCGTCCGGCAAGTCCAAGACCCGCCCGATGCTGACGCCGGAGGAGATCGAGGCCAACGCCAAGACCTACCTGGAACAGGCCGGAAAGGTCCTGGATGTCGAAAGGCTGGAGATTCGGCGCAACAGCGAGTGGTTTTCCAGGATGGATTTCCTGGACATCCTGAAGCTGGCCGGAAAGTTCACCGTCGCCCGGATGATCGAACGGGAGGATTTCCGCAGTCGGATGGCGTCCGGGACGGACATCGGCCTGCACGAGCTGCTTTACCCGATGATGCAGGCCTACGATTCCGTGATGGTCCAGGCCGACGCGGAATTGGGGGGCACGGATCAGCGCTTCAACATCCTGGTCGGCCGGGACCTTCAGAGGAAAATGGGGATGCCGCAGCAGGATGCGGTGTTCCTGGGGCCGATCCTGGCGGGTACGGACGGTGTCCAGAAGATGTCGAAGTCTCTCGGCAACTACATCGGCGTGTCCGAAGCGCCGGAGGAGATGTACGGGAAGACGATGTCGATTCCGGACAGCGTCATGTGGGACTGGTTCCTGGCGGTGACCGACGTGCCGGAACAGGAGGTCAGGGAGATTCGGGAGGCCTGTGACCGGGGGGAAATGAACCCGCGGGAGGCCAAGGCCCGCCTGGCCCGAGAAATCGTCCTGACCTACCACGGGGAAGCGATAGCCGCCCGGGCGGAAGAGCATTTCAACCGGACTGTCCGGAATCGGGAGTTGCCGGAGGAGATCGGGGAGTTCGTTGTTCCGGCCGGTAAACACGGCCTGATCGATCTGCTGTTCGGGTCCGGTTTGGCGCCGTCCAAGACCGAGGCCCGGAGGCTGATCCAGCAGGGCGGGATCAGGATCGACGGAAAGGCCGTCGGGGACATCGATACGGTCGTCGAGATCGGCGGTAACCCCGTCATTATCCAGAAGGGCAAGCGGGGATACCGGCGGATAACGGCCGGTTAGCGGACCTGTCAGGGGGTTTTATTGCGGATCTCACCAGATCCATGTCGGCTAAATAGCAGGCAGGCGCACGAAGACAGGGGGGAGAATCCCGGTTCACCGGAGAAGGTTGGGCGAAGTTCGCATGACACGCAAGCCCGCAGCGCAAAAGGGGCAAATAGTTCGGATAATGACGAGTTAAGTGAAATAATTTTTGGGCTATAACCTTTAAAAACATGAGTTACTACATAATCATTCGAGGCCCGTTAGGAAGCGGTAAATCAACGATATCCGAGAAACTCGCTCAAATTCTTGACGCAAAATACATTGGAATGGACGAGGTGCTCGAAAAGCATGGCCTTGATAAAATGCCGCCTGACGCACCTTGCATACCAGCGGAAAATTTTATAAAAGCAAATGAAATCGTACTGCCAGAAGTAAAAAAATTACTTACAGGCGGCAAGATCGTTATTTTTGATGCCTGCTTTTATCATAAGGAAGTGATCGAGCACCTCGTCCAAAACCTTGAAATGCCGCACTACATTTTTACGCTTAAAGCACCATTGGAACTCTGCATAAAAAGAGATAGTGAACGAAGCAAAACTCTTGGTGAAGGTGCGGCAGGGGCTGTCCATTCGCTCGTTTCCCGGTTCGACTACGGCAATATTGTTGATGTTACAGGGGGCCTCGAAGACGCAATAAAAGATATTCTTTCTTTCCTACCGATGCCCAAAAATTAAATTACTTAACAGCGTGTATGCGGTTCCGTTCGTCGTCGCACCTTATCTTCACTGCACCCATATTTGTTGGTGATTGCGCTTCGCACTATTATTTCACCCGCAAACATCGCTTATATCTGGCCGTCGGGCGCAATTTCGCTCCGCCCCCCAAAACGATTATAATTTTAAGGGAATGAAATTTTGATTTTTATGAATCCAGAAATGTCCCACGGCATTGAACGACCCGAATCACGGCAGGAGGGTTCGGTCGTTCTTGACGCCCTGTCTTTCGAGTTTTGCGGGGATGATTTGGTGCGTGACTTTTACGGTAAAAAATTGCGAGAGATGGAAGATTACACAAAATGGCTGGAGGACAGCAGGGAAAATTTAGAACAGAACAGGGAGAAAATAGCCAAGGCCGTGGAAGACGGCCTGCTCAATGACCCCGAACCAGAAACAATTTGGAAATTTCAGGCCGATAAGGCGAGGGAGAGTCAGGAGAAGGTGTTGGCGATAAAAAAGGAGATAGAAAGTAGAATCAAAGAAATTAGGGACGAAACGGGGAGAAGATTGGGCAAATTTCTCCCCGATTGGTTTCCCGGTGAGGCAAGAATCACCTTCACCATGAACGAAAAAGCCGATTTTTGCGTTGAAGGCGAAACCGTAACCGTAGATTTGGGACGACTGTCGTTTGAGCAAAACCCGGTCGAAAAAGTGAAGGAAGGTCTGGCACACGAAGTTTTTCATCTTTGGATGAAGGAGAAAAACAAGCGGCCTGACCCTGAGCGGAGCGATGAAACTGACGATGACCTAAAAAACCAAATCATATCCCGAACCGTCGATGAGGGTCTGGCGGTTTTGGTGAGCGGACAATCCTTGGCGGAGCATCACCAAAAACAGGGACGAGACTATCAAGAGTACATTGCGGAGTCATTTGAATTCTTCAGGGAATTTTTAGCGCAGGATGACGGAGCGGAGCTGGAAAAAATCAACGAGAAGGAATTCAGGAACATGGGACATTTTTATGTGGTCGGCAATGAAATCGCGGCGGCTGTCCTGCGGCAGGACGGCATGGAAAAATTTAGGGGACAAATCGTTGAGGCAAGAGACAACCCGCCCGTGTTTTTGGGGAGATACAGGAAGATTTGCGGAAAAAACGCAGGTTTGCATAAAATCGATCCATAAAAATAATTTTGCCCGAATGGTGTCCGCTATCGTTCGTTAATCTGTCGGCGTTAGCCAATGCGGCATATCCGGTTACGGCTTTCGTCCGAAAGCCTCCATCCATATTTTATTTCGCCCCGCCCGACCGTCGCCCGCGCGGCATGCCGGCCCGGTGGCCCCGCCGTCGCCCCGCCGCGATCGCACAAACGCCGCCCCTTATCGGAAATGATTTAGCCGCCTAATCTTACTGACAATATGGAAAAAGAAGATTTTACGTCGATTGGAATCTGCTTTTCGTGCGGGGTGCGCAAACGAAACGGTAAGGATGTTCTGGCTTGGGATACGCGAGCCAGGACCGATAGGGCATTCATCCTATACAAACTTGGATATATCAGCAAAATCCTCTGTACCGGGGGCATATTCCAAAAGGGGCAGCAGGTTCCGATCGCCGAATTAATGAAAGGTTACCTGACAGGAAAGGGCGTGCCCAAAAACGACATTCTAATCGAGACCAGATCCGTGGAAACCGTAGAGAACATAAAATTTTCCCTCTTATTACTGAAAAAAAGAAATATTCTCAAAAATCTCAAAAATGCCGAGCAGTTGCGCTTGGTTTTGATTAGCGAACCGAATCATTTGCGCCGTATAGAGATTATCGCCCGTGCTTATTTGGAAAGACACAAAATAGGCAAATTCGTGCCCTTGCTACTCGATCCGGTCCATTACCATATTTCTGAAAAAACCAGGCACGAAGAGGACGCAATGCTGTACCATACGGCCCTTGATCCGCTTGGTGAGGGTGAGATTTTTGAAAAAATTAGACAGGAAAGACGTCAGGCCCTTGGCAAAAGACACGGTTCACGTTAACGTGTCGGTGTCTTTGAAAAATGACGTCCGCCGAACGGTGGCGTCCAAAATCCCCCACAGGAGGAAAAAATGACGGTACAATTCAGGAAAACATTAGATACCCTGCTCTCGTTCAACGAAGGAAGGCCTATAAGGGTTGGAGTTCGGGGATCAAGAGAGTATCTAAACGCAATATTGGGCTATTTTCGAGATAGATCATTTATCGTCTCTGAACAGGGATCGGTTCGTGATCTCGGGAATGCCTTTCCCATTCCCGAAAACATACCAGATACAGCCCCCGGATATGTAGTCGTGGTTGATTCAAGGGGTGCTTGGGACAATCACACGATGAATAAGGGAATCCTAACGGCCAATCTGGGAATCTCTGATGGTCAAAACGCCGTTTTTATCTCATGGACCTCTGATCTCAACGAAACTTCAGGAGGTGGGGCGGAATGGGACACCTCTTTTCTTGAGGGTATTAACCAGTAGCTCCTGCCGCCATCCCCAAAAAAATCGCCTTGACCGGGGCGATTTTCTGTTCCCCCCGCCGCCAGGTTCCGGAGGTTCGGATATCCGGCATAATCTGGTATAATACCATTGCAGGATAACTCAAATACCATTCGGGATGTCCAATTTCAGTTCAGCGGAATTGACCATAATCGGCGCTTTCGGGGCGGTCTTTCTGGCTTTCCTGACGATTCACCCCTACCGTCGCCGGCTTTTCGGTTGGCGGATCGCGGCGGTGGAGGCGTTCGCCTTCGCCCTGGTCATGATCAACTTCACGGAAATGGTGATGTCCAGGGACAGCGGGCAGTTTACGGTCCGGACGGTCCTGTTTACGGTTTCGGCCATCGCCGGAACCCTCCTGGTCCGGAGCGTGGTCGCGGAGATGGAAACCCACCGGAAAGTGAAGGCCCTGGCGGTTCGGCTGAACAGGATGAACCGCGAGCTGCGCCGGATGGACGAGATGAGGAGCGAATTCGTTTCCGTCGCCTCCCACCAGCTGCGGACCCCGGTTTCGGTCATCAGGGGATACCTTTCCCTCATCAAGGACGGGGCGTTCGGGAAGCTGGAGGGGGACCTGCAGGACAAGATGGAGCAGATATACGACATAAACGAACGGCTGGTCCTTTTGATCAACAACCTGCTCAACGTCTCCCGGATAGAGAAGGACGCCGCCCAGTTCTGGTGTTCGGAGGTGAACCTTCCGGAGATCATCCGCCGGACGGTGGACAGCATGGGGTTTCGGATCCGCGGAAAGGGGCTGACGCTTGATTTCGTTGATCCGGAAGCCGGAGTGCCCAATGTCTTCGCCGACCCGGAACGTCTGACCGAGGTGATCGTCAACCTGATCGATAACGCCGTAAAGTACACCTATTCCGGTTCCGTGACGGTGAGCGTTTCGGAGGGGGAGGACGGGTCGTCGGTCATCGTCCGGGTGAAGGACACCGGCATCGGCATGGACCCGCAGGACATGCACCACGTGTTCCAGAAATACTACCGTCCCCACCGCCCGACCGACGAGCACCAATCCGGACTGAATCTGGGTTTGGGGCTGTATGTCTGCGCCCGCTTCCTGGAAAGCATGGGCGGGAAGATTTGGGTGGAGTCGACGGAACCGGGGAAGGGGACCACCGTCGCTTTTTCCCTGCCGGTCCGTCCGGGCGGGGTCTGCGTCCCCACGGAGGGAAAGTGAGGACGACAGGCCCGATTCAGCGCCTTTTCGTTTGACGGCAGCCTTGGGGGGCTGTAAAATTCCTGGGAATAACAAACAGGGGAGAAAGCCTTCCCCTGCGGATTTAATAATCCCGGTCTATGTTTCAAAAGAGCAACCCTATGTCCAACAAGGAAAATTCCGGCAATGAGGCCGAAACCGTAATCGCCGCCTCCGTTAGGGTGGAGGGCGACTTCGCCAGCCAGGGCAATGTCCTGATCGAGGGAACGGTAGAGGGGAGCCTGCGGACCGAAAGGAACCTGCGGGTCGGGGAAAGGGCCAACATCAGCGCCGATGTCTTTGCCGCCAACGCCTCCGTGGCCGGGGAGATCACCGGAAACATCACCGTTTCCGAGCGCCTGGAGCTTGAGCCGACCGCCCGGATCCACGGCGACATCAGGACAAAGTCGCTTGTGGTCGCCAATGGGGCGATGGTCGAGGGGCGCATATCGATGGAACAGAAGGCCGAGGGCGGGGCTGCGGATAGGGGGAAAGCCAAGGCTTCCGTCAGGGAAACGGCGGGAATCCGGACGGAGGGTTCCGAAAAGGCTGGGGTGACGGAAGAAGAGACGAGTCGGGAGAGGGTAACGGCCGCTTTCGGGCGGTAACCGGCCCGAACATCCCGGATCGGCAGCGAGCCGCAGCGGCTCGCTGCCTGTGATTGAGTTTTTGAGATGTATTACTTCATCTACGACAGTTACCTGAATGACCGCAAGTACGGCCGGACAATGGCGGCCGTGGAGACGCGGCTGACCGACTTGGGCCTTTCCGGAAGAATCGGCCGCTTGGGGGCCTTCACCAACGCCCGGGGGCTGGTCAGGGACGAGGTCAGGAAGGGCATCAATACGATTGTCGTGGTCGGGAACGACGAGACCGTCGCCAAGGTGGTTTCCGGCATCGGTGAGGCCGAGGTGACCCTTGGGATAATTCCGGTCGGGCAGCCGAACGGGATCGCCAGGGCCCTGGGCATACCGCCGGCGGAGGAGGCCTGCGACGTCCTGTCCCGTCGGGTAACGCAGAGGGTGGACCTGGGCAGTTTGAACGGCCAGCTTTTCCTGTCCGAGGTGAGGGTTCCCCCCGGCAGGCACACGGTCGAGATCGAGGGCCGGTATCGGGTTTTCCCGGAAACCGACAACTGCGAGCTGGTGATAAGCAACATGAAGGGTTTCGGGATGCTGCCGAGCGGGTCCTCCAGGGAGTTGGGCGATCCCCAGGACGGGGTCTTGGACATGATGATCATCCCGGTCCGGTCCGGGAAATGGCTTCCCGGTTCCCGGGACGGCGGTTCCACCCTGATCCCGATCCGGCGGATGGTCATTCGGGGCGACGAGGACTTCGACGCGTCAGTCGATACCGTCAGGGTGACGGGAAAGGAGATGACGATTGAGGTGGTGCCGAACCGCCTTAAGGTCATCGCCGGCCGGGGGCGGGTTTTCGGGGAAGTCTAGCCGTTTGCCAAAACGCCGGTCGGTTGCTATGATTCCAGCGCAATTTGCGGTTTCGGGCGTGTAGCTCAGCTGGTTAGAGCGCTGTCCTCACACGACAGAGGCCACTGGTTCGAACCCAGTCACGCCCACCATGATTTTTTTTCGTTAAACCTTAGCCAGTCGGGCCATGGACACGGATCCCCAAAAATACGCCGACATTCCCGGCGGGGAAGGGGGCGGGACCGAAAGGAAAGGGACTTTCGGGGCGGTTTTGGAGTTCGTCGGCGAGTTGGTCCACGTCATACTGATATCCCTGGCCATCATCGTCCCGATCCGGTATTTCCTGATCCAGCCGTTCTACGTCAAGGGGGCATCGATGGAGCCGAGCTTCTATGACCACGAATACCTGATCATCGACGAGATCAGCTACCGGTTCGGCGACCCGAACCGGGGCGACATCGTCGTTTTTCGGTACCCGAACGACCCCAGGCAGTTTTTCATCAAGCGGGTAATTGGCCTGCCGGGGGAACGGGTGGTGATAGGCGGCGGTCAGGTGACCATCTACGGCAACGGCGATGCGGAAGGGAAGGTGCTGGACGAAGGCGCCTATCTGGGGACCGCCATAACCGTGGGGAACAGGGACGTCACCCTGGCCGAGGACGAATTTTTCCTGATGGGGGACAACCGTTCCGCCAGCCTTGATTCCCGGGTGTTCGGGGCCGTCTCCAGGGACTTCATCGTCGGTCGGGTATGGTTCAGGGGTTGGCCGCCGGAAAAGATCCGTTTCTTCGGTTCCGAAAACGCCCTGGAATAATTTTTTCGTCTATTTTTTTCCGAAAAGGCATATGGCAACCAAACCCAAGAAACCGATCGCCAAAGCCAAGGCGGCGACTCGAAAGGAAAAACCCCGGAAGGAACCGGTTCAAAGGCCGGTCCAGAAAAAGAAGCCGGCCGTGAAGGATCCGCCGGCCAGGAAGGTTGCGCCCAAGGAGGAGCCGGCGGAAGAAAACGCGGCAGCGGCGACCAAGGCCGTTCGGATTCCGCAGCTGCTCCGGGGCATGCGCGACATCCTTCCGTCCGAACAGCGGTATTGGCGCCATGTCGTCCGGAAGATGGAGGAGATAGCCCTGGCCTACGGGTACGAGAGGATCGACACCCCTGTCCTGGAGGAGACTTCCCTGTTCGTCCGTTCCGTCGGCAAGCAGAGCGATGTCGTTGAGAAGGAGCTGTTCACCTTCACGGACCGGAGCGGGGACAGCGTTTCCCTCCGTCCGGAGGGTACCGCCTCCGTGGCCCGGGCCTACATAAACCATGGCATGGTCAACCTGCCGCAGCCGGTGAAGATGTTTTACGTCGGATCGATGTTCCGTTACGAGCGTCCCCAAGCCGGCCGTTTCCGCGAGCATCACCAGTTCGGCCTGGAGGTCTTGGGTGAGGGCAGCCCGGTAATCGATGCCGAGCTGATCATGCTGTCCCACCTGCTCTACCGCGACATAGGCATCAAGACCGTGGCGCACGTGAACAGCATCGGCTGCTCCAACTGCCGCCAGGCATACCTGGAGCGCTTGACTGACTTCTATCGGCCGAGACGCTCCCGTCTCTGCGAGGACTGCCGGCGTAGGCTGCTGAAGAATCCCCTGCGCCTGTTGGACTGCAAGGAGCCTTCATGCGTGGCCGCCCGCGAGGAGGTGCCGCATATCGTCGACTACCTCTGTGAGGAATGCAAGAACCACCTGACCAGGGTCCTGGAATACCTGGATGAGATGGGCGTTCCGTATGTCCTCAACCCGCACCTGGTCCGCGGCCTGGACTACTATACCCGGACGGTATTCGAGCTCATGCAGTCCGACGAGCAGTCCGCCGGACAGCACTCCCTGGCCGGGGGCGGCCGTTACGACAACCTCCTGGAACAGCTCGGCGGGAGTCCGACTCCGGCCTGCGGCTTCTCCATTGGCGTGGAACGGGCCATCCTGCAGATGAAGGCCCTGGACCTGCAGCCGGTTTCCGACCTGCAGCCCGACGTCTTCCTGGCCCAGTTGGGCGATACGGCCCGCCGGAAGGCCTTGATCCTGTTCGAGAGCCTTCGGAATTCCGGGATCCGGACCTCCGCCACCTTTTCCAAGAGCGCCCTGAAGGGCCAGTTGGAGGCCGCCAACCGGTTGGGGGCCAGGTATACGGTCATTATCGGGCAGAAGGAAGTGATCGACGGGACGGTGCTTGTCCGGGACATGGAGTCCGGAATGCAGGAAGTGGTCGATTTCACCAAGGCCGTAGCGGAGATGAGGAAGAAACTGAGCCGCATGTAGGCGGATTTACGGGAATGGGTACGGAAAACCCGTTCGGATTGCCGGGCGGGTTTTTTGTTGTCCCGAAGACAGGCCGTCAATAAGCCAAAAACGAGGTCGGGAGGCTGTTGACTGTGTCGGATTCGGTTGCTATAGTGCTGTTAGGCAAGAGTCGAGTTTAGGGGAGGCCTAATTTAAGCCTGAAAGGAGGTCGAGGAATGTGTCGGAAGTGAAACGCAAGAAAGGCGAAAGCTTCGAGAGTCTGTTGCGCCGGTTCAGCCGAAAGGTTCAGGAGAGCGGGCGGGTTTTTCAGGCTAGGAAGATTCGTTTCAAGAGCGAAAACAAGAGCAAGACGGCCACCCGCGAGGCGGCCCTTCGGCGGGAATACCTTCGGTCCAAGCGGGAATACCTGATAAAGACCGGCCAGGCCACGGAAGAGGATTTCCAGAAAAAACGGCGTCACCGTTAGGTGGATCGCCGGTTAAGAGGTCGGTCATGCCCATGCCCGACCGGTTGCCAACATGACTGTCCAAGAGAGAATCGAAAGCGATTTCATCAGGGAGATGAAGGCCGGTAACAGGCCGGTGGTATCCGCGCTTCGGATGCTGAAGGCTGCCCTGAAGAACGCCCAGATAGAGAAGATGGCGCCATTGGATGACAGCGGGGCCATTGAGACCATATCCCGCGAGGCCAAGAAGATGCGGGATGCCCTTGAGACCTACCGGTCTGCCGGCCGCCAGGACATGGTCGACCGGGCCGAAGCGGAGATATCCGTTTTTCAGGCCTATCTTCCCCAACCCCTCGGCAGGGAGGCCCTTGAGGGGATCGTCCGCTCCAAGATATCGGAATTGGGGGCCGTTGGGCCGAAGGACATGGGCCGGGTCATGGCAGCGGTCATGAAGGAGGCCCAGGGGCAGGCCGACGGTTCGGTTGTGAGCGAAATGGTAAGGTCTGCCCTCCTGGTCGGGTCAGGTGGCTGACCGGGCAGTACGGCCATCGGATCCGCTGTTAAACCTTCACCCATGCTTGGAAGGAAACACCGGGAAAAAATCGCCGCCGTGACGGCCGACGGTCCGGGACACCGGATCGGTTGGTTGTTGGCGGCGGTTTTGCTTTTGGCGTCAGCGGCGGCGTGGCCGGAAGCGGCCATGGCCCAGACGTCCGCCGCCGATCAGCTGGCGGCCGGATTGGAGTCCACCCAGACAATCGGCCTGGGGACGGCCGATCTGGTGACCATGGTCGGGCGGATCATCAACGTTGCCCTGGGGATTTTGGGCGTCATAGTCGTTGTCCTGTTCGTGTACGCCGGTTACGTGTACATGATGGCCAAGGGCGATTCGGGGGAGGTCGACAAGGCCAAGCGGATCATGGTCAGTACGGTCATCGGGCTTGTCATTGTCCTGTCCGCCTACGCCATTACCCAGTTCATCCTTCGCACCATTTTGGGGAGCGTCGGACCGGGCGGCGGCCAGTCCGGTTCGGGGGGTTCGGTCTTGATGTCGAACTACTGCACGGACTGCGGCCCGGAACAGTTGGGCAACGGGATAATCTCCTACCACTACCCGACGGTCAACCAGACGGACGTGGAGCGGAACACCGGAATCGCCATTACCTTCAAGCTGCCGCTGTTGCCGTCGTCGGTACTGAAGAACTATTTCGATAACGGGACCTACGATACTGCGGATGACGGCTGGTGCCCGACGGATTGCTCCGCGGAAGGGCACAACCCGATCGATCCGGCCAATCCCCCGACCTTTTACCTGAACGACGATAACGTCAAGGTCGTCCCGTTCGCTGACCTTCAGACGCCTTCCGGAAGCGCGGGTTCGGCGGAGGCCTTTGAGTCCCGGTACGACACCGATGCGGTCCTGTCCGGAGGGGAGGCAACCGCCGTGCTGACGGCCGTTTCGCCGGTTTTTGACGTCAACGGATTGGGTCAGACCCTGGTGATCATGCCTACCGAATTTTTGGGAAGCAGCCAGGCTGACGTGAACTACAGGGTGGCCCTGCGGGGCGGTTCGGACGAGGGGGCCATTCGGGTATTTGCCTGGGACCCGGATTCCGGCGCACCGGTATCGCGTCCGGCCTTCGACCGCCTCAATCCGGACGGGTCGTATTTCTGGAATTTCACCACCGGCACCCTCTTGGACCTGACCCCGCCGGAAATAACCGCCGTGGTACCCAAAACCGCCAAGAACCTGCCGGTTGACGGCGACGATTCCGGACGGCTGTTCCGCAACCAGCTCCTGCAGGTCTATTTTTCCAAACCCATGAATCCGGCGACGGTTTCCGGGATCAACGGCAGCGGTTTCGGCTTCATTGAGACCTACTACAGGGACGGGGCGTCATGGAAGGTCCTGCCGGGAACGTGGGTCGTGGCGGCCGGGTATCGGGCCGTTGAGTACGTCCCTGACATGCCCTGCGACGGCATTACCGAAAACTCCTGTGGGGATAAGGTGTTTTGCCTGCCGTCGGATACCTTGATTGCCGTGGCCGTAAAGCCGGCCAGCGTCGGGGAACAGCCTCCCCGGGCCGCGGCCCTGAACGGCGTCGTTGACATGGTCGGCAACGTCCTGGACGGCAACGCCGACGGGGAGCTTTTGGGGCCGGGTCCGGTGGGAATCGGGTCATGGACCATGAACGGCTCCCTTATCCCCGGCACCTCGGTTTGGGCCAATTTTTCCAGGGATACCGTCATTTGGCTTTATGCGGTCGGAAACCGGATAGACCTTGAGCCGCCGAAGATAACGGCCGTAGACCCCACCAACCTTTCCAGCCGGCTCGGGCAGCCCTACCCGGACGGGTCGTCGCGGTTTCCGGTCGACCAGCCGATCACCTCCACCTGGACGAAGTCGATGAGCATCAAGTCCATGATCACCGGTCCTGATTCCTACGGTCCGGCCACCATCGGCCTGCGGGCACAGGAGATAGCCAAGGACGGATCGGGGATCGGTTCGCCGGCCTTTACGGTCGAACCTGTCCTGGTTGACGGGGATACCCGCACCAGGATGGTCATGACCCACAGGATTTTCCTCACCGCCAACGATCTCGGATGGACGCCTCTCGACGCCAACCCCTCACTTCCAGTCTATATTCCGGTATTCAAGTCCCGCCTCCAGGATACCCGCCAAAACTGTTTCTACCCGAGTGAGGCGATCAACTGCTCGGGGATCGGGGAGATCAGCCCGTTTTGCTGCAGCGATTCGGTCAGCGCATCCGCCCTGCCGGCCTGTAACCCTAGCCTGCCGTAGCGTATGGTCAGACAAGCCCTTTCCGCAAGAAAAACGCTGGCCGCCATCCTGGCATTGGGTTTGGGGGCGGTTTTGGCCGTTCCCGCCCTGGCCCAAGTCGATGTCGGCCTGGAATCGGCGGCCGCCATTGGCCTTACCACCACTGACATTCGAACGATCGTTTCCCAGGTAATCAACGTTTTCCTGGGTCTTTTGGGTATTGTGGCGGTTGCGCTGATAGTTTACGGCGGATACGTCTACATGATGGCCAAGGGGGACCAGAACGAGGTTCAGCGCGCCAAGAAGATATTGGTGAACGCCCTCATCGGGCTGATCATAATTTTGGCCTCATACGCCATCGCCTCATTCGTGCTGCGGGCGATTTCCGGAGGCAGCGGCGGAGAGGTGGGGGAGGGGGATTGCCCTCCGGGGGCCACCTGCAGCTCCTCCTTCCCGTCCCCGGGCAACTCCCTCCTGCTGAACGGGGTCATTCCGAGCGGCAGCGGCCCGAACGGGATGGGTTGGACCAGGGATAGCCTGCCCAGGATCGTCTTTAACCGCAAAATCGACGCAACCACCCTGGATGACAGCCGCATCAGGGTTACCCGCTGCAACAGCCGGATGGACGGGGAGACGATCGCCGATTTCAGGAACAGCGCCTGCAATACTGCGGTATCCGGGGAAGTCAGCCTGGTAAACGAGACCACTGCCGTGTTCCGACCGGTCGGACTGGAGAATGAGGGTCTTTTTGACGGTGACTACTGGTATCGGCTGGAGCTTCGGGGGATCCCCCTGCCGATCAGGAGCCTGGACGGGAAGGACCTGGCATGCCTGACGGCCCTGCCGGGAGACGGGGATTACGATTCCTACGTTCAGAACCTGCCGTCTAATTCCCGGGTCTGCATTAGGGCCATTGCCTACAACACCCTAATTGATACCGGACCGCCCACCGTAGCCATCAGTTGGCCCAGGGACGGGCAGTCGATCTGTGCCGATACGACCGAGGCTTCGGCCGTGGCCAGGGACGATGTCCTGGTTTCGGGGATCCGGTTCTCTCTTTCCGATCCGGCCTCGCCGTCCGACCCGCTTTCCCTGGCCTTCCCGTCGAACCCCTTGGACATCCCCAATTCCGGGCAGGTGACCGGTCCGTTTACCGCCTCCGCCACGATTTTCGGCAGTCACCTCAACGTTGGACAGGAATACAGGTTTTCGGCCGTGGCTTCCGACCTCCGTTTCCCGAACCCCGAAGGGGAGACTGTTGGGGTTGATTTCAGCGTCAGGCCCCAGCACTGCTGCGACGGCCAGCTGAACGACGACGAGAGCGGGGTGGACTGTGGCCCTGATTCCGGCTGCGGGTCGTGCCCGGGGGACGGGTGCACGGAAAACGGCGACTGTTCGTCCGGTTTTTGCGAGGAAGGCGTCTGCGTTTCCCTGCCGCGAATAGTCTCCGTTGACCCGATTGATCCCAATACGCAAGTTTTTGGCGGCGGTCCGGGGACCCTGGTTACCCTGAACGGCGAGTACTTCGGCGGGGCGGTCGGGGTCGTGGAGTTCTATGACGGTACGCATGCCCTGACCGCCGAACCGTGCCTTCCGGGAGCCTGGACCAACGGCCAGGTGACCGTTAGGGTTCCTGAGGGGGTGAAGGTGGGAGGGCGGTATTTCGTCCGACTGACCAGGTCCGACAGCCGACACACCAGCACGGAAGCCGGACAGGAGGATGCCTACGGCTGGCTGGGGTATTTTCAGGAGAACGGGAATAACACCCCGGGCATCTGCCTGATCAGGCCGGCCAGCGGCAGCGAGGGCGACGTTTTTGAGGTTGTCGGTGACGGTTTCGGTGACGGTTCGGTGGGTGACCTGACGGTTAGTTTCGGGATATCCAACCCTTTCACGGTGGTGCCGGATTCCCGGACAGCGTCTTCCCTGACGGCCAAGGTCCCGCGGGCCCCGGAGGGCACCTATCCGGTTCGGGTTTCCGGATCCGGATGGATGACCACAAACGACCCGAAGTTCGCCGTCCTTCTGCCCTCCGAAAGCATGCAGCCGAAGATCGAGGGGATTTCGCCGAACGCCGGCCCGGTCGGAAATTACGTTACGATCAGCGGTAAGGGGTTCGGCAGCCAGCGCGGGCGGGTGGTGTTCCTGTTCGGGGACGGACTGAACGAGGAACGGGCCATTGGGGCGGATACGGTCTGCGAAGACAGCTGGAAGGACTCCTACGTTACGGTCAAGGTACCGAAACAGTACGAGTGCCAGGAAGGAAGCGCCTGTCCCCTGCAGTTGGGCACGCACCGGATCCGGGTGGAGACGGCCAAGGGGCTGAAGAGCAACACCGTTAACTTCACGGTCAACACCGATCCCCTGACCCCGAACATCTGTTCCATCAAGCCGGATAACGGCCCGCCCGGCACGGTCGTGACGGTGGGCGGGGAAAACCTTGGATCCGGTCCGGCCGCCGCCGCTCCCCTGAACGCCGTCGGATACGAGTGCCAGGACCCGAACCAGACCGGATGCGACATCAACGGCGTCGCCATGTCCTCGGAGGTCTCCTCCTGGCAGGTGAAGGCCCTGAAGTCAATCGTTCCGGGCAACAGGCTTAGCGTTGCCACCTGGCCGGACAGCGGCGATGTCCATGTCTGGTCCTACAATGTCCGCAGCGGAAACGGCCTGCCGTTCCTGGTCCAGGACTGCAACGACGGCGGGGACCGGGCCTGCCCCGCGGGTTTCGTGTGCTGCCAATCCGGTATCTGCGATGACGGTTCGTCCAGCCCGACCGGCCGTCCCTGCGACTTCAGCCGCACCAGCGAGTTCGCCTGGCGTTTGAGCACGGAGATGATGCCCGTACCCCCCCAGCTTCTGACCTGTCCGTCATGCGGGGCGGTCGCCTGTCCCCTGACCGACGGCCTGCAGAGCCCCTCCCCGTTTCCGGGGTCGCGGGATGCCTGCGTCAACGCCAACATTGAGGCGGTGATCAGCCAGCGGCTGGAGGTTCCGTCCGGTGTCTCCGCGGCGGTTTCCGTTCTGTCCTGCGGTTCCGGGGAATCGCCGGATTCCTGTGTCGATGTGACAGGTGAAATGTCCCTGACGGTTTCGGCGGTCGGGGCGGGAGGGGGAAGCGGCCTGGTCAGCATCCGGCCGTCCGGCGGGGATTTCCTCCTGCCGGATACCTGGTACAGGGTCACTCTCAAATCCGACGGGCTTAGGGAAAACCTGACCGGGAACCGTACGGCCTTTGACGGCGACAGGGACGGCCTGCCGGGCGGCGATTATGTTTGGGAGTTCCGGACCAAGGATTCCCCCTGTGCCCTTGCGTCGGTAAGCGTAACGCCGAGCGAATACAACATTGACCACTGGAAGGGACAGCCGTCCCCGGACGACAGCGGTTTCAGGGCCGGCCTTCAGGCCGCCAACTGCAACAGCATCACCTGTGATCCCCTGAGCTATTCCATCGGGTGGTCGGTATCCGATCCCATGACGATATCCAAGGTGACGACGGCCAAGGCCTGTCACCAGAAGGTAGAGGCCCTGAAGGAAACCCTAATCGGGGAATTGGTCGACCTTTCGGCCAATGTCCGGCCTGTAGGGGAAACCCTGAGCCGGACCGGGAAGGCGGGGATTACGGCCCGGTTCGCCGATCCGGAGGTAGCGGGATTTGAGCCTGATTGCGATGAGGCCTGCGTCAACGCCGCCATCGGCATGACGTTCAGCACGCCGATGGAACCGAATTCCGTAATCGCCGGCAATACCGTCCTTCTCAAGACCTGCCGAAACCAAAGCTGCAACGAGCCTTTCGAGACGGCCGGGGCGGTCGGTCTGGTCGGCATCGAAAGCTATGCTGGCACTGATTCCGACGGCTATGTCGGATTCAGCCTTGATACCGACTCTGACCTGGCGCCGAACACTTTCTACCTGGTGATGGTGAAGGGCGGAGGGAACGGCGTGATGAGCAAGAGCGGCAAGACCCTGGTCGGCACCAACCTTACCGATTCCTCCGGAACCCCCTGGTTTACCTGGCGTTTCCGGACCAAGGACAGCAACCTGCCCTGCCAGCCGAGTCGGGCGGAAATAGTACCAAGGAACGCCGAGTTCAGGTATGTCGGACAGAAACTGCCGCTTTTCGTCCGCACCTACGGTTCCCCCGATTCCTGCAGCGCCGAAGGGCAGGCCCTGAACGCCGGCGATTACGGCTGGAGTTGGGGAAAGACGGCCAATGGCGTAGTCAGCCGGTTCCTGACCTCTGGGTCGGCCACTGTCCTGGATACCAATCCGGCCGTCCCGATCGGGTGCTCCTCCAGTTGCCTTAAGGTCGGTTCCCAGACGGCCCGGCCCCAATGCGGCAACGGGAAGGTCGAATTAGGGGAGGATTGTGACGGAGGCAGCGGCTGCTCCCCCACCTGCCTGAACACCGGTTCCCCGACCTGCGGCAACGGTGTCCTTGATCCTGGGGAGGATTGCGAGTCGGTCGGCGGGATATTCCCTCCCGGGTGCTCCGACTGCCTCAATGCCGGATCGGCCCAGGGGAACTCGACCTGCGGCGACGGGTACGTTGGGGACGGCGAGGATTGCGACGGGACCAGCGGCTGTGACCCCGTGTCCTGCCTAAATTTGGGGACCTTGCCCAGGTGCGAGGCCGTTACCGCACCCAAACCGGGCGTTAACTGCATAAACTATTGCGGAAACGGGATTTTGGAATACGGGGAGGAGTGTGAGGCTGCAGGCGGCACCTTTCCCCCGGGTTGCGACAGGAAAACCTGCCTGTGGGCCGGGACACCCAAGTGTTCCGATCCTGAAGGCGCCAAATGCTGCGGCAACGGGATTACGGACAGCGGGGAGGATCCGGGTTGCGAGTTCGGGTTCGGCCAATCGGCCGAATGGTGCGACGACCGGTGCCTGAACCGCGGATCCTCATACCTTTACGATTCGCCCAGCTTCTGCGGAGACATGGTTTTGGGCAGCGGGGAGGAATTGGGGTGTGAGGTGGCCTCCACAGGCCAGCCCGGACCGGCCGATCCTTTCCAGGTGATACTCGGGGGCAAGCCCCTGGCCACGGCCATTGACCCGGCCACCGGATCGGCGACCGACACGGTAACATCCCGGACCGGGGGGATTTCGGCATCCAACCAGGGTGAAGCCACCGTCAGCCTTACCTGCCGCTGCCGGGAGGAGGACGATCCGCACGGTTTCTGTGAGTCGGTGGGGGAAGGTTTGGGGTGCGACGACATCGGCTGCTGCTCGCCGGCTCCCGGCGTGGCCGGCTCTACGCCGGCGGACGGCTCCTCCAACATCTGCCGCAATGCCCTTGTCAGCGTTGTTTTCGATGCGGCCATCAGTCCAGACTCGGTCAACGGCAGCAGTTTCCGGGTCGTGCGGGACGCTGGTTTTGGCACGCCGGCCTGCCGGTTCTGCAGTAACGATCCGGACAGGGCCTGCCTGTCCGATGGGGATTGCGGTTCGGGCGGTACCTGCCAGGACGGGACGGTGGAGAACGGCGGGAAGATACTGGCCGCTGTCGGCACGGGGGAACCGTCCGAAGACGGCGGGTTATGGGATCGGTTCGTCCGGTTCGTCCGCCGGCTGTTTTTCCGGTCAGCGTCAGCCCAGACTGTACAGACCTTCTGTCGGGTTCCCGGCCAGGTCAGCCTGACCGGACAGGACACCGTTACCTTTACCCCGTTCGGCGTAATGTCCGGAACGGTAGGCCACCACATCCTTTTGACCGGCGGCAGCGACGGAATTCGCTCGTCCATGGGCGTGCCCATGAAGGCGGACCGGAGGATATCGTTCGTCACCTCGGACAGCGTCTGCGAAATAGGATCGATCCGGATCGATCCGGAATCGGTCCTGATCCAGGGCATTGAGGGGGAAAACTCCTCCTTTGTCCTGACGGCCCATGCCCAGGCGGCCGGCCAGCCGGTCGGGACGGAAATCGTTTCCACGCCGGCCTATCGGTTCGACTGGAACTGGAACCTGCCGGTCGTCACCTCTCCGGTGGCGCTGACGGTATCCGACTTTTTTCCTGACGGCCAGGGCCACAGTCCGGTATCCGAAGTCAGGGCCAGGACAGGAGCGGGATTCCCGAAGGAGGGGAGGGAAACCGTAACGGTCCGGACCGACATATACGGTTCGGGGACATCGGTCACCAAAACCATGACTGCCTCTTCCGATGCGACGGTCATGCTCTGTGAGCACCCGTGGCCGGATTGGCATGTCTGCAGTTCGGCCAATGACGTCTATTATCCCTATCCGGGGCACGCCGTCGACTGTTCCAGGGCCGGCCAGCAGATGTGGTATCCGTTCATAGACGGAAGCACCCTAACCTCCTTCTATTACTGTCGTGACGGTGCCACGGCCGGCGATTCCGGACAGTTGCTGCCGGCATTGAGCGGCGTTAAGATCGGCAGTAACCGGGCCGACATCCTCCACGAATACCTGTTCACCTTTCCGGGTTCGGCGGGGGAAAACTGGGTTAGGGACGCCATCGGACTGCGGGTTTCCAAGAACATGGAGCATTTCGGCATTTCCGACTGGTATTCCCGGCAGGGTTTCGTCGGTTCCCCGCAGCCGGTAACGATGGACGGCTATGAGGGCCTGAAGGAGGGACGGAGCGTTTACGTAAATGCCGCCGCCAAGACCGCCGTTTCCCCGAACCTGTACACCAATGTGTATACCCTGTCCCACAGTGACGGGGCTTCCCCGGAGACGGTCGGCATTTTCAGCCAGATCCTCGGAAACATGGACATGAACTGGCGGGTCCTGACCGACAGCCGCTATTGCGTGATTGACGACAGGCAGGTCCTGGTTGACGGGCAACCGGTATATTGCGAGAAGGACCGGGACTGTCGGGTTACGGCCGGTGACGACGGCCGGGAATCGTTCCCATCCGAAAGGTCCGTTTGGACCTGTCAGGCCGACAGGAGCAAGGTCCGACGCGATGTCCTGCGCTGGTCAGACATCCATACCATCCGTCTGGCCCTGAACCGGGCCCGGTCGGTAGGCGGATACCCGTCCCTGGATTCCGGGACCTACCTGCGCGGCTGGACCACCAGTGCCTGGCCGTCCTGGAACGAGGTCTTGGCGAACCAGATCGGTTTGGGGTCGCTTCCGGCCGATCCGGCGGAGGGTTTCATGGACTGCGGAACCGGCGGTTCGGGGCACGATTCAGTGACCTGCTGGGATCCGGCTGTCAGGACCTACCGGTGTCCGTCCGGATCGCAGACATATACGTATAGGGGTTTGGGCGGGCTGAACTATGTCCTGGAGGCGATGTTCGAGTATGCGGACGGAAACTGGGCCAGCGGCACTGCCTGTTTGGGCAAGGGCGAGCCTGCCTGCCGGGCAAACGACCGTTGCGAATGGCTTTCCTCCGACGGCTCCCCTTCGGAATGCCAATACCGGGGCGGCGGTCGGATAAGGGTCAGGGGTATCGGTAACGTTGAAACCACGTGCTCATCCGGGGTTACCGTTGGCATCGGCTCGGTTTGCGGTGACGGCCTGGTCGGGGAAGGGGAGGAATGCGAGCCGGGAGTGTCGTCCCCGCGCCAGATTCCCTGCGCGGCGGATTCGCGGAGCGGTTTCCGCCATCAGGCCTGCAATGACCAGTGCCGGTGGCAGGACTCCAGCGGCTGCATTACCGGTTCCTGCGGCGACGGCATTGTCCAGACGGAAGCGGGCGAGGCCTGCGATGACGGGCCCCTGAACGGGCAATACGGCCGATGCGGCAATGACTGCACCTATTCTGCCTCCCGATGCGGCGACGGCGTCCGTCAGGCCAACGAGGCCTGCGATTGTGCACCCGGCGGGTTGCCGAACGGCACCTATGCCCTGAACGGCGTCCTGGCATCGTCCGGACAGCGGTGCGGAAACTCCGGACACGCCGTTCCGGGGTGTGCCTGGGACTGTTCCGGTCCCGGACCGCGCTGCGGTGACCTGGTGGTGAACGGCAGCGAGCAGTGCGACGGCGGGACGGAGGAATATCCCAGGCTGTGCATCGGAAAGAACAACGGCAACCCGAAACGGCCGGTCATGACCGGCAACACCTACAGTCCGGTTCCCGGAAACGCCTACACCGGGTGTCGGACAGATGCCGATTGCCCGAGTGACCAGGTTTGCGCCGCCCTATGCGATCCTGACAGGCCGGAGCGGGTCTGGCGCAGGAACTGCCAGAGCAACGACCCGTTCGATTGGTTCGATAACGATGACGGCAGGGCCTGCACCTGGACCGTTTGGCAGTGCGGCTCGGCAGGTTTCTGCGGCAACGGGGTCTTGGAAACGGGGGAGGAATGCGATGACGGCAATGACGACAATATGGACTCCTGCATCATCGACCCGAACGGCACCGGAACCTTCGGGACGCCGGTGATGTGCCGGAAAGCCGCCTGCGGCGACGGCTACGTCAGCCCGTCCAACAACGAGGAGTGCGATGCCGGCAGCCAAAACGGCCAGTCCTGCATTGCGGAATACGGCAAGACCTGCTCGTTCTGTTCGACGGGATGCAAGTTGGCCTACGTTTCCGGCGGGTTCTGCGGGGACAGCGTCATCCAGAACCGTTCCTTTGTCCCTCCGGGGCCGGAGGAATGCGAAGGGAGCCTGGAGCTGGAGAACTGGGTCTGCGTCAGCGACCGCCCGGAACACCAGATGTTCGGAAAGATGACCGGTTTGGCCATATGTGACCACGAAAGGGGGTGTGTCCGGGGGTGTTCCGATTCCGGGTCGGTCCCGTGCCTGGAGACCGGGAACCCGCTTGCCGGATCGGATTACGACGGGGAGGCCGGATGGGACAAGCCGAACGATGCCCTTTTGGCGGCCATCGGTTACGGTTATGACCTGGGACAGACGGTTTTGGCTGACGGGCCGTGCGATCCGGACTGGGATAACGACGGCGTGCCCAACGGTTCGGACTGCCGCCCGACGGTCAGTGAGGTGCATCCCGCATACCAGGTGGTGGCCTCGGACGGCAAGGTCTTGAGGGTTCCGGCTGCCTTTGACGACTGCGACGGCTGCGATAACGACTGCGACGGCGTAGTGGACAACGGCGATCCCGACATATTCAAGAAGGTGGACATCCTGTTCGTGGTGGACGGTTCCGCATCAATGGACACCAGCATTCGGGGGCTGACCATGTTCACGGCGGATTTGGCCAGGCAGATGATACCTCCGGATAGGCCGGATGGGGTTCCGGCTGAAGTGGGAACAAAAGTCAAGCTGGGCCTCATCCAGTACTCGTGGAAAAGCAAGGATGATGAGGGTTCGGGCTACAGGCGCGAATTAGACCTCTCCACCCCCAAGGTCTATTCCGAATGGGCGGATGGTTTCGCTGACAAGTGTGAGGGGGACTGCACCACCCAAGGCGGAATAGAAGCCGGAACCGCCATGCTGTGGAAGATACTCCAGGACCGGTTCGTCGATGAAAGCACCATGCCGGACATCACTTGGGACCAAGACGCCGTCCCCTACATCATCATCATGACCGATGACAACCCCTACCAGCTGGTGGATGTCATCGAGAAATCGGCCCCCTCGGATATACGCGACATGTTGGGTGACGATCCGAGGGCCCAGATATTCGCCCTGCAGATGAGAACGAGAAGATGTTCCCCAGGTTCCTGTTCAGAGCATTGGGATATCGTTTTCGCCAACTACCCGGAAAACGAGACTCACCTCAAGGTTGCGGATCCGGGTAAGGATTTCGAGTATTACAGGGGAGAGTTCGGCCAGTTCTTCTACGACTATATCCTGAGACACATCTGCTACGCCTATGTCTGCAGATTCGACTGATAGTCACCCCCAAACGCCATGAGAAAGTTCGCCATTGCCATTGTCCTGCTGTCCGTCCTGCTGACGGCCGGAATAGTGCTGGTCGTAAGGGAACGGAACAGACATTCGGTTTCCGGAGTCCCAGACGTCCCGCTGGCCGGAAACGTGGGATCCGAATCCGGCCTGACTGCGGATAATTCGGGCCCGACCCAGCCGTTCTGCGGGGACTATGTCTGCGACACCGGGGAGACGATTGCCGGCTGCCCCATTGACTGTCCGCCGACGGTCATGTCCGGGGTGGAAATACGGAACCAAACCGCCGACGTTTCGTGGAAAAGCCTGATACCGGTGACCATTTCCGTCCGGTACGGCTCCGGTACCCTGGACCGCACCGCCAACCTGGATCGGGCATCAACGGAACACGAGTTAAGGCTGGAGGGAATCGAGCCGGATACGATATACGACCTGTGCGTTGTTTCGGTTGGGGAGGACGGAACCCGGTATCCGGAATCGTGCGATGAGTTCCGGTCTCCGGCGGAATAGGGCGGCTTTTGTGGTATAGTAACGGTATAGGCTTATGTTTGATTCCGTACAGGAACCGGAGGACATCTTCGCCGGGACTGATCCGGTGGCGCCGGCAGGGAACGCCGCGCCGGTGGCGACCGGGGAGACGGAGGGGTCTCCGGCCATAACGAGGAAAGGTCCGTCGCCGCTGATCCCCATTGCCGTCATTGCCCTTGTTTTTGGGGCCGTCGGCGGCGGGGGTTACTATTGGTATTCCCAGCGAACCGGCGGCCATGCCTCGGTTTTGGAGGAACAACCGGTCGAGACCGTGGAAACGGAACCCGTTCAGGAAGAGACGTTCGGGGAGGAATTGCCGGAAGGGTTTCCGGACACGGAGGGGGAGGAAACGGAAGGGATCGGAAATGGAACGGAAGGGGAGACCGAAACCGGCGGGGAGGAATCTGCGGAGGGGGAGGGCGAACCAACGGAACCGGTCAATGCCGTTGATACCGACGGTGACGGCTTGAGCGACGACGAGGAGCTGGCGATCGGTTCCGACCCGTCGGTAACCGACACGGACGGGGACGGGCTGACCGATTTCGACGAGGTCCGCATATACCGGTCAGACCCATTGCTGGCGGATACGGACGGCGACGGTTACCCGGACGGCCTGGAGGTTTCCGGCGGCTATAGCCCCATCGGTCCGGGCCGCCTGTTCGAGGTTCCGGTCGAGTGATTTTTACGGATATGAAGGAAGACAGCGACAAAAACACGGAAGGGATAGGGCAAGTCCCTTCAGGGAACGGGGAGGCGGCACCGAAGAATCCGGAACCGCCGGTTATCCATGTCATTCCCGATGAGTTTCACGGGGCGGCCCTGAAGCGGAAAGTCAGGCTGTCCCAGCCCGAAAAGCCAAAAAAGACCCCGCCGCCCAAGGTTTCGCCTGAAAAGGCCGGACCGCCGGCAAAGGCATCCGGACAGAAGCCCGATGGCGCCGACAGGCGGAAAAGGGGGATACTGATGGCGATCATGGGGCTGTTCATCCTGGCAATCATCGGTCTGGCGGCCTATTATTTTCTGTACGTGAGAAAGGCCCCGCCGGCGGAGGAGGTGCCGATCACCGAGGAACCGGAGATTCGTTGCGGAGACGGCCGCTGCGATGACGGCGAGGATGCGGTGACCTGCGCTTCCGACTGTGCGGTGAAGGCCTTTTGCGGGGACGGAACCTGCCAGGAGTCGGAGGGGGAGGATTGGCGCTCCTGTCCGGGGGACTGCGAGGTTCCGGAACCGGTATGCGGGGACGGGATCTGCGAGGAGGCCATCGGGGAGGGTTACGAGACCTGTCCGGAGGACTGCGAACCGCCGGCCCCCAGCCCCTCCCCGGATACGGACAGCGACGGCATGACCGATATCGAGGAGACCGAAATCTACGGCACCAACCCCTATATCCCGGATACGGACGGGGACAGTTTCGTTGACCTGAACGAGCTGCTCAACCTGTTTAACCCGTCCAAGATTCAGCCGTCCGTCCTTTTGGACAATCCCGGAGTCGCCGAATTCGGGAGTCAGACGGAAGGGTATCTCCTGATCTACCCGAAGGCCTGGACCGTCAGCGAGGATGCGGACAGGAAGACCGCCGTCTTTCAGGCGGGCAGCGGAGAGTCGATATCCGTTTCCGTGGACGAGAACACGGAAGGGTTGAGCCTGATGGATTGGTACCTGTCCGGGAACCCCTCCCTCCGCAGTTCGGAGGTTCCGGTGTTCCGGACAAAATACGGCTACGACGAGATCGTCAGCCAGGACCAGATGGTTTCCCACGTGGGGATAGACGGGCGGATTTTTACCGTCAGGTACGAATTGGGCAACCAGCTGAAGATTCGCTACAAGGCGACCTTTAAGATGATGGTCAACAGCATTAAGCCGCCGTCAGGGCTATGATTGACGTGGAATGCTCCGGCCGTTTCCCGTCCGGATTGGGCAGGGACGAGGCCGTCAGCCTGGTGCGGAGGGTGATCGGGACTTCCGGTGACTGGAAAACCGCAACGGTCAGCCTGTCCCTGGTCAATGACCGTGAAATCAGGCGGATCAACCGGAAATGGCGGGGGGTTGACCGCCCGACCGATGTCCTTTCGTTCTCGTATCCCAGGATCGGTTCCGGCCAGGTGCCGAAATCCGGTGACGTCGTCATTTCCCTGGAAACCGTCCGGCGCCAGGCCAAGACGAACCTCCGGACGGTCCGGGAGGAGCTGGCCCTGATGATCGTTCACGGCTGCCTGCATCTCCTGGGGTTTGACCACGATACGGCGGCCAGGGAGAACCGGATGTTCCGCATCCAACAGGACATGCTGTTGGGAACCGGATTTTTCTGAAGGCCATGATGATCAGCCCCAAAAAGGTAATCCGGAGTTTCCGCCACGCCCTTCGGGGGACGGTCAAGGTGTTTCGGGAAGAGCACAGCTTCAGGGTGGAGCTGGTCGCCGCCGCCGCCGTTACGGTCCTGATGTTCGCTTTTGGGCTCCGAACCTCAGAGAAGGCCATTCTCGTACTGGTCATGCTTCTGGTCCTCGTCCTGGAGCTGGTCAACAGCGTCTTCGAGCGGATCGCCGACATGCTGAAGCCGCGCTTCCATCCCTATGTGGAGGACCTGAAGGACATCATGGCGGCCACTGTCCTCGTTTCTGCGGTAGGGGCGGTTGCCATCGGGCTTTTGATTTTTTGGCCCTATATTGTAAAATAAAACAGGCTTCGAGCTCTGGTTAAGGATAGGTTTATGCCCAACGACGAATTGTTTGCCGGAATAGACATAGGGACGACGGCCGTCCGGGTGGCGGTCGGCCAAAGGTTGCCGATGGGGGACAGGGAAACCGTCCACATCATCGGTGTGGCCGACCACCCGACCGAGGGGGTGAAACGTGGGGTCATCAATTCCATTGAGGACGCCGTTTCTTCGGTTTCGGCCTGCCTGGAGAAGGCCGAGCGGGGTTTGGGCAGCCAGATATCCTCCGCATGGGTAGGCGTTTCCGGGAACCAGGTCAGTTCCGTCGTAAGCAAGGGGGTCACCGCGGTTTCCAGGACGGATGGGGAGATCAGGGAGGAGGATGTCGAGCGGGCCCTGCAGCAGGCCCAGACCGTGGCCTTGCCGGCTAATTTTGAGACCATCCATGTCTTGCCGCGCGCCTATTCCGTTGACGGACAGACCGGCATAAAGGATCCGGTAGGCATGACCGGAATCCGTCTGGAGGTCGAGTCCCAGATCATCCAGGCCCCTACCCCCTACATAAAGAACCTGACCAAATGCGTCTATCGGACCGGAATCAACCTGGAGCAGACCGTTTTGGGTATCCTGGCGGCAGCGGAGGTGACGGTCAGCCAGAGACAGAAGGAGTTGGGGGTGGCGGTCGTCAATATCGGGCACTCCTCCACCTCCATGGCCGTCTTTGAGGGCGGGGACCTGCTTCACCTGGCCTCCGTTCCCATCGGGTCGGATCATGTCACGGCCGATTTGGCCATCGGGTTACGGACCACCCTGGATATCGCCGAAAGGATCAAGGTCGGACACGCTTCGGCCGTACCGGGACAATTCGACAAGAACGACCGCATTGACCTGATGGAGTTGGGGGCCGACGAGAGGGAGGATTGCTCCCTGAAATTCGTGGCACAGATCGTTCAGGCTCGCCTGGAGGAACTGCTGGAGAAGATCGATCGGGAGATGGTGAAGGTCGGACGGAGCGGGATGCTTCCGGCCGGAGTGGTGATGACCGGCGGGGGATCAAAGACGGCGGGCCTGGTGGACTTGGCCAAGAGAAAGCTTCGGCTGCCGGTTTCCCTCGGATACCCGGTAAACATCACCAGCTACACCGATCGGGTCAACGACTTGTCCTATACGACCGCCATCGGCTTGGTCCAGTGGGGAATAAACGAATCCGGCCCGATGGGGAAAAGCGGATCCTTTGCCGGTTTTCGGATGGCGGAAAAGGCCGTCGGAAGGATCAAGGGGCTTTTTGGGGTCAGGACCTGAATTTACGGGAAGGGAACGGGTTACCATTCCGGCAAGGGCCGGACTTTGCCTTTCATGAGTATTTTTTCTGTTCAGTTAGCTAATAACGCTTGACACCCCAACCGGTAGAGTCTACAGTTACATAAGCATTAAGAATCCCATTGGCCAGTGCCCGCCGTTTGCGTGCGGGACTGCCTAAGAACGTCAAAACCACTATGGCAGAAGTCAAACCCGCCATCGAGACTTTCGCGAAGATAAAGGTGATCGGCATCGGCGGATCGGGGAATTCCGCCGTCAACCGGATGATCCAGTCCAAGATAAAGGGGGTCGAGTTCATCGCCGCCAATACCGATGTCCAGGCCCTCCACTATTCGAACGCCCAGGTCAAGATCCACTTGGGGAAGACCCTGACCCGCGGTTTGGGGGCGGGGATGGATCCGGAAATCGGGCGGGCTGCGGCGGAGGAGAGCCAGAACGAGATTCGGGAGGCCCTGAAGGGTGCGGACATGGTTTTCATCACCTGCGGAATGGGCGGCGGGACCGGAACCGGGGCCGCTCCGGTCATTGCGGAGATCGCCCGCAGTTCCGGGGCCCTGACTGTCGGGATAGTGACCAAGCCTTTCGTGTTCGAGGGGGCCCAAAGGCGGGAAATCGCCGATCGGGGCCATGACCAGCTTTCCGGCCAGGTGGACACCATAATCACCATCCCCAACGACCGGATACTGCAGATAGCAGACAAGAAAACATCCCTGATGGAGGCCTTTGACCTGTGTGATGACGTGCTTCGCCACGGCGTTCAGGGAATTTCCGAGCTCATTACCGTCCCCGGGCTGATCAATGTCGATTTTGCCGATGTCCGGGCCATCATGAACGACACCGGTTCGGCCCTGATGGGGATCGGACAGGCTTCCGGGGAAAACCGGGCGGTGGAGGCGGCCAAGGCGGCCGTTTCCAGCCCGCTCCTGGAGGTCAACATCGATGGGGCCAAGGGAATACTTTTCACCATCACCGGCAATTCCCGGATGGGGATGCACGAGGTTTCGGAGGCGGCCAAGGTCATCACCAGCAATTCCGACCCGAACGCCAAGGTCATCTTCGGTACGGTGGTTGACGAGGGCATGAAGGACAACATCAAGGTATGCGTCATTGCCACCGGTTTCGACAGCGAACGCCGGACCGCCTCAAAGGAAAGGCGGTTGGCTGATACCGGCACCTATTCCGCCAACAAGTTCCTGAAGAAGGAGGAACGGGATGTCGACGGTCGGGAGAAGGAGGATGATGCGCCCAAGCCGCAGGGTTTTGCGGCTAAGGCCGCAACCCATCCCCGAGTCGAGGTCAGGAAGGAGGAACCAGCCGCGGCAGAGGAGAAGCCCAGCTTCTTCGGCCGGCGGAGCATTCCCGGAATCAGGGAGGAGCAGGCAGGGGAGAAGGCACCGGCCATGGCCACGGCCATCCCGGCCATCGGCGAGGAGGATCTGGAGATTCCGGCCTTCATCCGGCGGAAGATGCCGTAAGAGACCGGTTTGGATTATTGGGGGGTATCGTCCGATACCCCCTTTTGGTTTTTGGCTTTATTCAGCCAGAAAATCCGGTCCGGAAATTTATTGTCAATTAAATGGTATAATTAACGCACATAAGAGAAAGTTGGATTTTTGCCTATGGCCGCGAAAAAGGGACGGAAGAGGACCAAGATTGTCTGTACCATCGGACCGGCTTCGGATAGGCCAGAGGTCCTCAAGAAGATGGTGGGGGCCGGAATGGATGTTGCCCGGCTCAACTTTTCCCACGGCACCCACGAATATCACGCCAAGCTGATTTCCGAATTGAGGAGTTTGGGGAGCGCCACCGGCCAGCCGATCGCCATCCTTCAGGACCTGCAGGGACCGAAGGTCCGGTGCGGCCAGATGCCGCCGAAAGGCGTGGAGCTGGAGGCGGGAAAGGTTGCGGTCCTTTCGACCGATCCGAAATCAGAACTGCCCAAGATTCCGGTCGATTACGACCGGCTCCACGAGGACGTGAGGGCCGGCGACCGTATCCTGCTGGATGACGGCCTGATGGAGCTGCGGGTGGAGTCGGTGACGGGAAGGGAAATCAGCGCCAGGGTCGCGGTTGGGGGAACGCTCCATTCCCATAAGGGGATTAACGTTCCGACCGCCACCCTTCAGGTTCCGGCCATTACCGAGAAGGACCTGGAGAACGTGCGTTTCGGTGTCAGGCGACACGTTGATTGGGTGGCCCTTTCCTTCGTGAGGACAGCCAAGGAGGTGCTTGACTTGAGGTACGCCATCAGGGATTACGAGTCGGAATTGGGCAGCAAGAGCGCCAATCTCCGCCCGATACGGATAATCGCCAAGATTGAGAAGCACGAGGCGGTCCGGAACATCGGGGAGATCATCGAGGCCGCCGACGGGATCATGGTTGCCCGCGGGGACTTGGGGGTGGAGATGCCGGCCGAGGAGGTGCCGCTCATCCAGAAGATGATCATTGACCGGTGTCGGGCGGCCTCCAAGCCGGTCATCGTCGCCACCCAGATGCTGGATTCGATGACCAGGAATCCCCGGCCGACCCGGGCCGAGGTTTCCGATGTCGCCAACGCCGTCATCGACCATACCGACGCGGTGATGCTCTCCGGCGAGTCGGCCAGCGGGAAGTACCCGATCGAGTCGGTCATGACCATGGCGAAAGTCATTGGGGAAACGGAGGCCTCCAGTTTCGACGACACCGAGCACGAACCGGCCTATGCCGCCGGCGGCAACACCGAAAAGGCCGTGGCCGGATTGGCGGATATCCTGTCCCGGGACCTGAGGGGGACCCGCCTGATACTGGTCGCTTCCCTGTCCGGGGATACCGGGCGGGTGGTCAGCCGCTATCGGCCGGAACTGCCGATTTTCGTGGCCACGGACAGCGAACGGTCCCGCCACCAGCTGAACCTTTCCTGGGGGGTCCATCCCTTTCTTCTGCCCCGTTGCCGTTCGGTGGAGGAGCTGGTGGATCGTTCAATCAACTATCTCAAGAGACATCGGGAAGTCAGGGAGGGGGACAGGATAATCGTTGTGGCCGGAGATCCGGTCGGTTCCTCGGGGGTTAACCTGATCGAGATAAGGGAGGTGAAGTAGCGCCCCCAAACGCCTAAGGGATAAGGACAACTTTAAATTTTTTAAGATAATTTCCTCAAAACAAGCCCCCTGGGGGATTTGGGGGTCTATAGAATATGCCCAAAATAATCAAAAAACCCGTCAAGAAAGCCAAAAGATCCATAAGACCGACCAAGCCCTCCAAGGCGGTTTTGACATTGGATTTCAGCCAAGTGGACATGCGGCATGTGGAGCAGGTCGGCGGGAAGAACGCCTCCTTGGGGGAGATGTTCCGGAATCTGACGAAGAAGGGGATTCCGGTGCCGGACGGGTTTGCCGTGACCGCCGAGGCCTACTGGCGGTTTCTGGATTTCAACGGTTTTCGGGAAAAGATTGACGGGATAATGGGGGGCTTGGACGTGAAGGACATTGATGACCTATCCGATCGCGGACATAGGGTCAGGGAAACGATACGGTCCGGGGAATTCCCGCCGGAGCTGCAGAAGGCGGTTGAGGAGGCGTATTCCCGCCTCTCCAGAAGGGCCGGAAACGGCAAGCCGATAGGGGTGGCGGTCCGGTCATCGGCCACGGCGGAGGATTTGCCCGGAGCCTCTTTCGCCGGACAGCAGGAAACCTACCTCAACATTAAGGGAAAATTTGCCCTGACGGAGGCCGTGCGCCGGTGTTTCGCCTCCCTGTTCACCAACCGGGCAATCGTGTATCGGGCGGAGAAGGGTTTTGACCACATGAAAGTGGCCCTGTCCGTCGGGGTGCAGAAGATGGTCCGGTCCGACCTGGCCTCGGCCGGGGTGATGTTCACCATAGACACGGAGTCCGGTTTTCGGGATGCCGTGCTGGTCAACGCCGCCTGGGGGTTGGGGGAGAGCGTGGTGCAGGGGGTGGTTAACCCGGACCAGTATTACATCCACAAACCCACCCTAAAAAAGGGATTCCGTCCGATAGTCGGGAAGAAATCCGGGCAGAAGGAGACCAAGATCGTATATTCGGAGGAGATCTATTCCCCGGTCCGGACCGTTCCGGTCCCGATCGACGACCGGAACCGCTTCTGCCTGACTGACGATGAGGTCCTCAAACTGGCCGGATGGGCGGTGCGGATCGAGGATTGGTATTCCCGGCGGGCCGGTCATCGCCAGCCCATGGACATCGAATGGGCCAAGGACGGGAAGACCGGCGGACTTTTCATAGTCCAGGCCAGGCCGGAGACGGTCCAGTCGGAGAAGAACGCCGATTTCATGGAGGAATACGTCCTGAAGGCCAAGGGTTCGGTCATCGTGAAGGGCCTGTCGGTTGGCTCGAAGATCGGCAGCGGCAAGGTGCGGGTCGTTCGGCACCTGGAGGAGATGAACCGATTCCAGGACGGGGACGTTTTGGTGGCGGAGATGACCGATCCGGATTGGGTTCCCATAATGAAGCGGGCAGCGGCCATTGTCACGAACAGCGGCGGGCGCACCTGCCATGCGGCAATCGTCAGCCGGGAACTGGGCACGCCGGCCGTGGTCGGAACCATGGACGGGACCGCCAAGCTGAAGGACGGGATGGAGGTGACGGTGTCCTGTGCTGAAGGCGAAGAGGGACATGTCTACAAGGGCAAGTTGCCGTTCGAGGTTAGGCGTACCGTCCTGAAGGGATTCAAGAGGCCAAAGACCGCCATCATGCTGAACATCGGGGAGCCGGAAATGGCTTTCGAGCAGTCCTTCCTGCCCGTGTCCGGAGTCGGTTTGGCCCGGACGGAGTTCATTTTCAGCAACTACATAAGGATCCACCCCCTGGCCCTGATGGACTTTAATAAGTTAAAGGACGAGGAAATAAAGTCCAAGATTGCCGGGATGACCGTCGGTTACCCGGACAAGTCGCGGTATTTCGTTGACCGCCTGGCCGAGGGGGTGGGACGGATCGCCGCCGCCTTCTACCCCAACGACGTCATCGTCCGGATGTCGGACTTCAAGACCAACGAGTACGCCGGCCTGATCGGCGGTGCGGCCTACGAGCCGACCGAGGCCAACCCGATGATCGGCTGGCGCGGCGCCTCCCGATATTACGACGAGCGCTTTTCCCGGGCCTTCAAGCTGGAATGTGAAGCGATTTTGAAGGTTCGCGGGGAGATGGGCCTGAAGAACGTCATCGTGATGATCCCGTTCTGCCGCACCCCGGAAGAGGGGAAGCGGGTGCTGGCCACCATGGCCGCCGTTGGCCTGAAAAGGCACCGGGACGGGCTGCAGGTCTACGTGATGGTGGAGATCCCATCCAACATCATCCTGGCCGAGGAGTTCGCCGAGACATTCGACGGCTTCAGCATTGGGTCGAACGACCTGACCCAGCTGACTTTGGGGGTTGACCGGGATTCCGAGCAGGTGGCCCACCTCTATGACGAGCGCAATCCGGCCGTCCTGGCCTCACTGCGTTCGGTCATCCGCTCGGCCAAGAAGACCAGGACCAAGATCGGCATCTGCGGCCAGGCCCCGTCCGACTACCCGGAATTCGCCGAGTTCCTGGTGCGGGAGGGGATAGACAGCATTTCCCTCAACCCGGATACGGCCATCAAGACGTCGCTGGCGATTGCCAGACAGGAGGCGAAACAGGCCCCTAAACCCCGCGCCATATCGCCAAATCGGACGGCTGCGATCCCCAAGCCGTTCCCTAAAGGGGGCTTAAGGGGAAAGGGATAATTTATATCTGGGAAACGGAAAAAGCCGATCCAGTGGGGTCGGCTTTTTGTGCTTCAGGACACCCCCCAATCCGAACACGGCCAAGACCCCAAAAATCAAAAGACCGGAGCCTGACGCTTCGGTCTTTTGATGGCGGGTCCGAAGGGATTCGAACCCTCGGTCTTCTCCGTGACAGGGAGACGTGTTAACCGGGCTACACCACGGACCCCCACCTGTTTTTGGACGGAATCGGGCCAAAGCCCGTCCGAACCACGAAGACACTATAGGACAACCGCCCAAAACCGTCAATAGCCGACCGTAATTGAAAAAGCCCACAACACTGCGGTTGTGGGCCGTAATTCTGTTGATAATAGTACCGTTCAGTGTTGTATCGCCACCGCTATGAAGGCGCATATTACTGTTGCGGTGGCAATGATGGTCAGGATGACCATCATTGTTTTCTCGAGATTTTCTGTTCTTCTGTTTTTTCTTCTTTTTTTCTGGTTTTTTTTATCCTTCTTTTTCCCATTTTTTTGACCCCTTTCTTTAAATTCTTAGCAAGAATACCGTTTTTTGTTTTCCCTGTCAAGGGTTTTGGGGACAGCAAAAACCCCTCTTTCGAGGGGTTTTTCGGCGGCCTATTGCTTGGTCGCATCGACTATTTTTCCGAACACGGCCGGGTATTCGGCGGCGATTTCCGACAGCACCTTCCGGTTCAGGGTGATGTTCGCCTTGTTCAGCCTGTCGATCAGCTTGCTGTAGCTGATTCCGAGCTGTTTGGCGGCCGCCCCGATGCGGACCTGCCAGAGGGACCGATTGACCCTCTTTTTCAGCTTACGTCCCTTGTAGGCGTGGGCTCCGGCCTTGGTTCGGGCAATGATGGCCTGGGAGATGTTGCTTTTTCGGCCCCACATGAACCCCTTGGTTCGGGACAGTATCTTGCGGCGATGCTTGATGTGCATCATGCCGCGCTTGACTCTCGGCATATGTCTTTAGAGGATGTTTTTCTTAATGGTGGCGCTGACCTTACGGTCCGCCACGTCGACGTCGCGGCGCTTGTTCCGCGTAACCTTGCCCGTTTCGCGGGAATTGAAATGGTCCTGACCGGCACATCTCTTGATGACCTTTCCGGTCTTGGTGACCTTAAACCGCTTGGCAATCGCCTTGTTGGTCTTCATAGTGGTTTAGTCTAAAACGAGGGGCTCCAATACATTTAAGCCTTCCCGACGATACTTGTCAACTGCCCACCCTGCCTGGTGACGGGCTGTTCGGTCTTGAGGGGGACTTCCTGGTTCAGGGAATCAAGGAATTTCCTGATGACCTGTTCGGCCAGGTCCCCCAACCGGCGTTCCCTGCCGCGGAGTATGATCTCTACCTTGACCTTGTTCCCCTCGTCCAGGAACCCCTTGGCCTGCTCCTTCCGAACGTCCAGGTCGTGCTGGCCGATGCGGAGGGAGAGGCGGATTCCCTTGACCTCCACCGTCTTCTGTTTGGCCTTGTGCTGCTTCTTCTCTATGTCCTTTTCGTACTTGTATTTGCCGTAGTCGATGATCTTGGCCACCGGCGGTTCGGAGTTCGGCTGGATGATGACCAGGTCCTGCCCGTTCTCTTTGGCGATGGCCAGGGCCTTCGGGGTCGGCATTGTCCCCAGGTGTTCGCCGTCATCGGTCACTACCCTGACCTCGGGGACCCGGATGTTCTCGTTCATCGGGATGATCACTACCGGCTGTTTCGGCTTGAATCGCCTTCTGGAAATTCTCAAGGCTGTAATGGTTATGGTTTTTTAGCTTCTTGCCTAATATAAGGCATTTTCCACAGACTGTAAAGGGAACGGCGGCAAACTGGACGGAAATTGATTTTTTTGGCTTAGTTATGTATAGTTGTCTCGTTATGCCCAGATTGGCCTTCAATAAGCGCGCCAAGTTTGACTACGAGATACTGGAGTCTTTCGAGGCCGGTTTGGCGTTGACCGGGCAGGAGGTGAAGTCCGTTCGGGCCGAGCGGATGGGGCTGGCCGGGGCGTTCGTGACCATCCATAACGGTGCCGCCTGGCTCACCAATGCCCATATCCCGAAATACGACAAGGTCGGGCCGTTGCCGGATTACGATCCGGACCGCAGCCGCAAGCTCCTGCTGCACAGGCGGGAAATCAGCCGGCTGATCGGGAAGATGGAGCAGAAAGGGTTGACACTGGTGCCGATCTCGGTATATACTAAAGGACCGACGGTAAAGCTGGAGTTCGGTTTGGCCAGGGGAAAGAGGCAGTACCAGAAAAAGGAAGCCATCAAGAGGAGGGACGTTGATCGGGAGATTCGGAGAAGCTATTCGTCGAAATAGGGGAAGGCCAACGGTTTTCCGTTTCGGGTCATGATTCCCCCATCCGCCGTCGCCCCCCTAACCCCTCTTTCCGCCGTCGCCCCCCTAAATCCCCCAATACTGGGGGACTTGAGAGGAAAGGGTTTTAGTGGGTTGGCCGATTCGCAGTCGGCATGACAGACGGATACAACCTGCCGTTCGCTTTCCGGCAAATAGTCGGAGGATGAAAAGAATTCCACCCTCATTTCGTCCGCCAATAGGCTACTTGCCGGAAAGGGGATGACAGGAATCGACGGGAGTTCCCTGCCCGATGCGCAAGCCGAGGATGGCCGCCACCTCGATAATCCGTGGCCGACGAACAACTGCAAACCTGTTCAATCGGGCGAAGAACGCCTTGGCTAACGCCTTCGTTCCTTCGTTCGCTCCGGCTGTCGCCTAGCGACTGGCCCATTCCGCCCGACGAAGCTGGATAGTCGGGGCCGGAGTGTCATTCATCCAGCGGATCCGGTCCCTGTGCCTCTAGGGACGGGAACACCTATTGCCTGAGGTTTGGCCCGGCGGGTCCTGTCCGCCCATTGTCGCCGGGCCGAGATCAAGGACGGACTAAGCTTGTAGATGCGCCGGGCATCGGCTAACCGGACGGGAGTTCAAATCTCCCCATCTCCACCACCCCGTTTCGGACCACTGACCGTGGCGCGAAGCGGGGTGGTTTCGGTTTGTGCGGAAGGTGAAGGTCGTTTCCCGGCGGGGTTCCCGGCCGTTTCATTTTTTTTGGTTTTTAGGGCGTGCAAATAGTCGGGAGGCTGCCAACGGATTTCCCCCCGCCTGTCTTCGGTATCGGTGGATTTGCGGGCGTGGAGGAGGTATTTGATTATAGTTTGAAATGCGTTGCTTATCTTGTTATTATTACTGCATTAGGAATAATACAGATATTACAGTAAGTTAGTTATATTATAATATAATATGTCGGAATTAGGCAAGAACATAAAGAAATTGAGAAACGAAAAAGGGATATCGCAAGACCGCCTCTCGAAACTGGCCGATGTTTCGTTCCAGACAATCGTTAAGATTGAGCTGGACAGCGATCCGAATCCAACCATCGACACGATGAAAAAAATCGCCGGGGCGCTTGGGGTTGGGATTGATGAATTAGTTAAATAATTTATTTATGGAAAAGAGAATCAAAAAAATTTGGGATACACTTGAGAAGAATGGAATAGAATCTGAATTTTTAGAAATTAAAAAAATGGACCATGTTTTGGTCAATGGGGATTGCAGTGAGATTATAAAGTCAATTCCATCAGGTAGCGTTGATTTGGTTATTACTGATCCGCCCTATAATAAGGGTTTGGATTACGGCAGATTTAACGACTCAAAATCTTGGAAGGATTATTATGATTGGCTCAAGAAGTCGCTTGAAGGCATACCAAGGATATTAAGTGATAAAGGAAGTTTTTATTTGATAAGCTACCCTGAGATTAACGCACGAATTTTGCCATATATAGAAGATGAGCTAAGATTGAAATATCGACGTTGGATCACTTGGCACTACCCGACTAATATCGGTCACTCTAAGAAAAATTATACAAGGAGCCAACGTAGCATTCTCTTTTTCACTAAAAATCAAAACGATTATACTTTCAATCGCGAAAAATTGGTTCAGCATTATAAAAATCCTACAGCCCCAGTCATTAGAAAGAGAATAGCCGAAGGTTCAAAAGGGAGAACGTCTTATGATTTGTTGCGCTTATTGGATTTGATGGAACTACAAAAAGGCCTCATTGATACGATAGATATTGATTTGCTTAAGAATAACTCCAAAGATAGGTTTCGCAACTTAAAAGGTAAGTTCAAACCGATGGAATCACAAGAATTGAAAAAGAAAGATCACCCATGTCAATTGCCACTGGGGTTGTTGGAATTATTTGTTAAAGTTAGTAGTAACAAGGGAGACGTGGTTTTTGATCCATTTGCTGGAACATTCACGACCTCAGTCGCGGCCGGCAAAAATGGAAGAAATTCATTGGGTGTAGAATTAAATAAGAAGTTTATGAAATTTGGCCATGAGAGGATTAAGACGATTTAATATGAAAGCGGGCAAAATAGATAATAGCGACGGACGTCTTGGGAAAAAACTGCGAAAAGATTTACGTAATGTTTTCAACAATGCTGGTTTCACGTTGATTCCCCAAGAAGACATAAAGATTGAAGTGGACGGTCAGAACTCTGATTTGGACAACGTTTTCATTTTTGAAAATGTTATTGTTGTGGCGGAAGATACTACTGATAAAGATACAGGTAAAGGACATCTTCGCAAGAAGGTTGAATTTTTTAATCATTGTTTAAAAAATAAAGGCGTATTCGTCGATTGTTTAAAACAAAATGTCCCCGCATATTTAAATAGTCCCGCCAATAAATTTAGTGCTAATGATATCAAATTGTTGTTTCTATATGTTTCATCGAGGTTTATTAATGATACATATAAAGAACGATATTCCAATATTAAGTTTGTTGATTTAAAATCATTAAGCTATTTTCTTAGTACCACAAAGACAATTAAAAAATCTGCTAGATTTGAGATGTTTAAATTTTTCGGTTTAGAATTTGATGAAATTGGATCGCCTAAGAGTAGCTCTCTTAAGAAGGCATATGGTGGTCTGGTTTTGCCAGAAACTCCAAGCGGTTTCCCTGCCGATTATAAATTGGTGTCATTTCTTATTGATCCGGAAACATTATTAAAGCAATGTTATGTTTTGAGGAAAGACGGATGGCAAGACAAAGATTGTGTTTATCAGAGAATACTGGTCAGCGGGAAAATATCTAACATGAGGAAATATTTGACGACGGAAGGTAGAGTTTTTGTGAATAATGTCATCGTCACCCTTCCCGACGATGTAAAAATTAATCAGTTTGAAACCAGCACTCCTATTTCCGAACCGATTTCAGCCGGTGCAGTGAAGCACCCCGTTACAATTGAGATACCAGAGAAGTCGGGAAATATCGGCATAATAGATGGACAGCATAGAGTATTTTCCTATCATGAGGGTGATGATGAATACGAGAAGAATATTAGTAAATTAAGGAATGAACAGCACCTTTTGGTTACAGGAATAGTTTTCCCCAAAAGCATCTCAGAAAATGAAAGGGTCAAGTTCGAAGCCAAATTATTTTTGGAGATCAATGACAAACAAACGAGAACTAAAGCAGCCCTTAGGCAAGTGATTAGCGCAATCGTAGATCCGTTTAATGAAACATCTATTGCTAAAATGGTTGTCAATGAATTGGCAAAGAGAGATCCAATGAAGGATGTTCTGGAACAGCACTATTTTGATAAAGGGAAACTCAAGACGACCTCTATTGTTTCTTACGGTGTAAGACATGTGGTTAAGTTGTCTGGTGATGATTCATTTTTCACCACGTGGGACAATAAAGATAAAAATGATTTGCTCAAAAAGAAGGACGGTAAGCTACTCGAAGAATATGTAGATTATTGTGCTAGCGAGCTCAATAATTTTCTTGTGGGGTTTAAGAAAAATATTCCGAATGGAATGTGGACCATAAATAAAAGAAAAAGCATGGTTTTGACGGCCACAACCGTAAATGGGTTGATTCATTGTATGAGAAAAGTAATTGAAAATGGCAAGCTGGATTCTTTGGGTAATTATGAAAAAGCATTTAAGAAATTAGGAGACAAGATTAGTTTTGAGCCTAATAGCGCTGATTATGTGTCGAGTCATTGGAAGAATTTGGGCGACAGGATATACGATATTTGTTTTAAATAGGGAGCTTTGCCGAAATATCTTTCTTGGCAAAAAACATGCTGCGCGCACGGGAAGCGTGGGGCAAGCGGCATACAGATGACCCAATCGCTCGCCCTGAAGATCCTCGGGTTGGGAACTCCGCCAGATTCTCCCCATCCGATCGGCTGGAACACGGTATCCGGCCAGACGACCCCCATCCGGACTTTCGGGCCTGAAGGTCCCCGTTCCGAATCGGACGGCCACCGGTGGCCCGGAAAAGGCTTGGGCCGACAGGGAAAGGGGGGTGGTGACCAGAGGGGCCCATTTGGCTTTTCTCCCCTAACGGTGTAAGTTGTTGGGACAAGGAGGTTAAATGTAATGTACGGGGACAATTTGTTGGCGGGTCTTGGTATTTTGATTTTGGCGGCGGCCATGGCCATCAGCGGCGGGATCTGTTCGCTGGTGTCGCTGGCGCGACGCCACCTGGCCGGAAAGGGCGGCCAAAAAAAAGACGGCCTGAACCGGTAGGGGTTCGGCCGGAAAATGACCGGACTGGGTCCGGGTTCCTCTGGGGCAGCGTCAGGCTGCCCCCTTTTTATTGCCTTCCGGCTTATTGCCTTCCGGCCGTTGGGGTTATAAAATGGGACGGAAGGGGGTATCCCCCGCCTATTCCATAACCGCTGTCATGGCCTATGCGAAAACAGGAAGGTCGGATCATTGCCGTTGTCGGGTCGATCGGGTCGGGGAAGAGCTTCCTGGTCAGGGGATTGGAGGGCGGATACCGCATCAAAGCCTTTTATGAGGGGGAAACGGGTGACTTCCCGGATTTCCTGAAGGACAACCTGGCCAACGGCAGCAATTACCTGCAGACCGAACTGTATTTCCTCAACCAGAACATCAGACACTATGTCCGGGCGGTCAGCCTGAAGCGGGAGGGGCACGACGTGGTGCTGGACACCTACTGGATGACGATTGGTTTCTTCCTGGGATCGGTCCTGACCGACCCGAACGAGTTCAGGCTGATGACCGACATGATCGCCTCCGTTTCGGAGATGCTTCCGCCGCCGGACGACATAGTCTTCCTGGACGCCTCGGACCGGCTGTTGGCCGAAAGGATCGCCCGGCGCGGACGGTCATTTGAGGGAAACGTCCTGCCGATCGCCGTGGACGTCAGCCGCGAACACCGGAAGTTCCTGTTCGGGGAAGAAAGACCCCAAGACAGCCGGCTGACGGTCATTGATCCGGAAAGCTATGACCTGCACGAGTTGGCGAAAGGGTTGGGGCTGACCGAAAGGTGATCGGGGGACAGAAAAGGGCATGCCAAAACGGCATGCCCTGTCTAAGGTTTTTTGTCGACCGCAGCCGGTCTCTCAGGTCCTGAACCTGTCCGTTATCATCTTTTCGAAATTTCGGGTCACCCTTATGACCCTTCCCGAATCCCCGTCGCCTTGGGGCTTCCTGACCGTTATTTTCCGTGTCCGTCCGGAGAAGGACATTACGGCATTGATTTCCTCTGTTATCTCGCTTGCGTCGTATGTCCTTATTTTCGGCGAGCAGATGTCCCTGCACCTTTTGGCCATGTCCGGCCGTGCGTTCGCCGCATCCCTGAAATCGGAGCAGTGGCGGGGGCTGTCGTCCACGCAGACGATATGGGTATCCTTGGCGCCCCTGAAATGGTCGAGGATTATGCCGTAGCTCCCGATCTTGCTCTGGTGCCCGATAAATAGCATCCATTGAACCGACGAAAGCCGGTTGTCGCGTGCTGATAGCCAGCTAAAGACCCTTAGTGCGGCCACCGTTGACCTGGCCGTCACTATGTCCTGGGATTCCTGCAGCCGGCCGCAGGAATCGAACAGTTCAGCCCACGGACCGTTCTCCAGGGGCGTCTTTATCATCCTCATTTCATACTCGTAGTATTTTTCCGTTTTTCCGTTGAGCATGAAAAATACGTCATCGTCCCTGGGGCTTGTCAAAACGCCGTCAAAGTCCCATATCAGGTGGACTTTTTCGCCGCCCTCCCTTATTGATTTGATAAGGTTTTCCGTTTGGGACACGAGACGTTCGGTCTCCCTGATTTCCCTAATGGTGCTTTTTTTGATTTCAACCAGATTCATCATTTTGACCCTCCCTTTTCCTTTTTGGAGTTTTAAACAATATAACCATAGCGTTATTTTTTTGTCAATAAAGCCATTTTTTCCCTGTCGTCCTTGTCCCTGCCTTCCGGTTGCTGTAAGCTAAGGTCGCATAAGCCCCCATTCCGCATGCCGAAAATCGACTACCAGAAAGACCTGA
>JAFGIV010000002.1 GCA_016929435.1 Candidatus Uhrbacteria bacterium
CTCCAGGCGGGCAGACAAGTTATCGCCGGTGAGGTCATCCGAGACGGCCTTTGCCGCCGCGGGCGCAAGGCGCAGGCGCTCCGCCTCAGGGAGCGAGGGCAGGGCCCGGATAGCCTGCCTGCGGATATACCAGTCCCCGTCGGAAAGGGTATCCGAGACGGCCCTGGAGATGTCCCGACCGAACCGCTCCCGGTCCCTCTCGAACCGCAAAATGTCCCGCTCCCCCAGGGGCGGGTCACCCGGCAGCCGGTACATCTCGGGGTTGCGGGAAACCGCCTCCGCGGTCCCCTCCCGTCCGGCCCGCCCGGGCGGGCGGTCCAAGGTCCCTTCTTCCGGCTCCGGAACCGGCGGCGCCTCCGGGACGGGCGGCGGGCCGGCCTCCGGCATCTCGATTCGGTCTCCTCTCATATACGCGGTCATTTTAGACGGAACGGCCGGATCGGGCAAGCGCCGGAACCGGCCGGGGACGGTCAGGAGACGAGCATCCCGTCCCCGAAGGAGAAGAGGCGGAACCGGCGGCGGACGGCCTCGCCGTATATGCCCATCAGCTCCTCCCGACCGGTCATGGCGGCGACGAGCATCATCAGGCTGGATTTGGGGACATGGAAATTGGTGACCAGCCCGTCGACGAACCTGAACCTGTAGCCCTCCCGGACAAACAGGTCGGTTGAACCGGAGAGGGAAACCAACCGGCCCGAATCGCCGGCCGCCGACTCCAGAGCCCGGCAGACCGTGGTCCCGACGGCGATGATCGGCCGGCCGGCGGCCTTGGCCTGATCCAGAAACCGGGCCGCAGCCGGAGTGATCCGGTATTCCTCGCGATGCAGCCTCCCCCTTTTAAGATTATCGTCCGTCAGCGGCGCGAAAGTCCCCAAGCCGACATGCAGGGTGACGTAACGGATGTCGTGCCCGGACCGTTTCAGGCTCCCCAGCAGGCGGCGGCTGAAGTGAAGGGAGGCGGTCGGAGCGGCAATCGATCCGGTATCCCTGGCGAAGACGGTCTGGTATTCCCGACGCCTTTCGGGCTCGCTCAGGGGCGATTCCTTGATGTACGGCGGCAACGGCGCCCGGCCGTATTTCTCCAGGACAAGGTGCAGGCGGCCGACGGGAAAGGACGGCCGGAGAAGATAGAACCTGTCCGGCTGGCCGACCACCGCAAAACTCAGCTTGCCCGACAAGACCACGGTTGACCCGACCGCCAATCTGCGGTTCGACATCACCCGGACCAGATCCCCGTCGGTCGAGACATAAAGCAGGTCAGCCCTGCCGCCGGTGTCCTTGGTGACCGAAAACCGGGCCGGAATGACCCTTGTCCGGTTGAAAACGATGACGGATTTCGGGGGCAGGAAATCGGCCAAATGCAGAAAGGTCGATTCGGATACCTGCCGCCGTTTCCGGTCATAGACCAGCAACCGGGCACTGTCCCGAGGCCTGGCCGGTGCCTGGGCAATCAGGTCCTGGGGAAATTGATAATCGTATCTGGATAGTTCGGGCATAAGCCCTATAATATCCCCCGTTTTATGTCTTCCCTGGCCCTTGCCGCCAAGGCGTGGAAAAAATGCAGGTTATGGAAGGAAAGGAGGGTCAGGCCCAAAACCTCCTTGGCCCGAATCAGGTGGGAAATGTAGCTCCGGGTATGCTCCTGGCAAACGAAACAGGAACACTTGGAATCCAACGGCCTAAATTGCTTGAGGTACTGGACCTGATTCAAATCCAAACGCCCGGAAGGAACGAAGGCCGTCCCGTGACGGGCATAGTGGGTGGGGGCGGTGCAGTCGAAAGTGTCCACGCCGGCCCGAATTATCCGGCGAATGTCGTCCGGGTGGCCGATGCCGAGCAGGTGTCGGGGCCTATCCTCCGGCAAAACACCCGTCACCCAGCGGATCATCCTGGACATCTGGCGCTTGTCGTCCCCGAATTCCCCTCCGATTCCGAAACCGTCGAACGGCATGGAACCGATCGTTTCGGCCGAATGCCGACGCAGGTCATGGAATTTTCCGCCCTGGACGATTCCGTACAGGGCCTGATCGGTGCGGTGTTTTTCCAGGCAAACCCGGGCCCAACGATGCGTCCGCTCCAGCGACCTTTCCGTATATTTCCGGTCAGCCGAAGGCGGCGTGCACTCGTCGAAAGCCAAAATGATGTCCGCCCCCAAGGATTCCTGAATCCCCACCGATTCGGCCGGCCCCAAAAACAGGCGCTGGCCGTCCATATACGAGGTGAACTCCACCCCATCGTCAGTAATTTTCAGCAATCGCGGCTGCTGCCCGACGGTCACCCGGGAATCGGACTTCCGGCGCAGGATCTTCCCCTGCCCCAAATCCATCCCGAAACCGAGACTGAAGACCTGGAAGCCGCCGGAGTCGGTCATCATCGGCCGATTCCAGTTCATGAAGCGGTGCAGGCCACCGGCTTTCCTCACGACCCCCTCCCCGGGCTTGAGGTGCAGGTGATAGGTGTTGGCGATCAGCATCCCACAACCGGCCGCCTCGGCCTGGGATGCGGTCATGGTCTTGACCGTCGCCTGGGTGGCCACCCCGACCAGGGCCGGCGTCTCCACCTCGCCGTGCGGGGTCTTCAGCACCCCCAAACGCGCGGCCGACCTGCCCGATTTTTTTTTGATCCTAAACCCGATCATGGCGACGGTTCAGGCTGCCGGAATCTCAAACCAAAAGGTTGACCCTTTCCCCTCCTCGCTGTCAAAACCAATCTTTCCGCCGTGCTGCTCGACATGGTACCTGGCGATCGCCAACGCCAAACCGGTCGCATCAGGCTTCATTATGGGGGCATTGGTGGCCCGATAGAAGCGGGAGAATATCCTGCCCCTTTCGCTTTCCGGAATGCCGATTCCGCTGTCCCTAACCTCGAAACGGACCCCCTTCCCCGACCGCCTGAGACTGACCCAGATGTTCCCCCCGTTCGGCGTGTAGTCAACGGCGTTCTCCGACAGGATGGTGATCACCTCCCGAATCTTCTCGGCATCGGCATCGACGTTCAGGTCGGAATCGGCCTGTTCGTAATTGAGACTGATTTCCTTCAGCCTGCAGCGGCGGGAAATGTCCGGCATGACCGAACTCCAGACGCTATCGAGGGAAAAACGGCTGCGGTGAAAAACCACCCGGTTCTCCTCGATATCCAAGGCGGTCAGCATGTCGTTGAGACGGGCCAAAATTTCCGTTTCCGCCATATATACGACCCTCAGGAAATCCTTTTGGGACTGGGTGAGCTTTCCCAGCTCCTCGGACAGCAGGGTCTCTAGGCTCCAGCGGATGGAGTTGAGCGGGGTCCTTACCTGGTGGGACACTACCTGAATGAAGGTATTCTTCAGGCTATCCAGCTCCCTTACCTTGCCTTCCGTCTCCTTCCTTTGGGTAATGTCGGAGATTACCCCCCCAAAAATCCCTTTCCGGCGGGGATCAAGGCCGCCGCTCAATTCCACCCAGAATTCCCGACCCTTCAACGAGCGGACCAGCAGGGATTCCCTGACCAGGCGGCCGTCCCTGACGATTTTCTCGACCATCTCCCTGCCCTTTTCCCGACCCTCGGCCAGGATATCGTCCAGCATCCGGTCCTTCAGGTCCTCCCGGCTTTCGGCTTCCATCATCTTGGCTGTGGGTTCGTTGAAATCCACCAGCCTGACCGGAGGGGTCATGTCAAACTGCAGTATGCCCAGGTTGACGTGACTGACGATATCCTCCATCTGTTTCTTGGATTCGACCAGTTCAGCGGCCGATTCCTGCCTGGAAATGGCGCCGGCCAGGAGACCGGAAGCCAATTCCGCTGCCCCGATTTCCTGTTCGCCCCAAACCTCGTCCGAAGAGTAGCGGGAAAAGGTCATTGACCCGTACTGGCCTTCCCCGAACAGCGGAATGACCAGCATTGCCTTCAACCCCACCTCCTTGACCAGGTTCCTTTCGAAGACCGCCTCCTTTGGCATGTCGTTTTCCCGATCGAATCGGACTATCTTCCCGTTCCTGGCCTGGTCGATCGACCAGGCCATCCTTTCCGCCGGCACCTTGGACATCCTTACCGCAACCGGCGGAATGCTGTCGATCTTCCATTCATGGGTATATTCAATGAACTTCCCGTCCGGAGAAAGGGTGGCAATACAGACCCGATCGGCCCTAAGCATCCGCCCGGCGGCCTCCAGGGTCGAACCGATCAGCCGGTCATAGTCGCCGCTGCTGATGTAACCGTAGGCCGCCTTGGACAGCCTCTGGCTGATCTCCAACTGCCAACGAAGCGACTCCTCCGCCTCCCGACGGCTGGTTATGTCCTCCATGATGCCGTCCATGTAGGTCAGCCCGTCCTCTCCCCGAACGGTCGTTGCGGTCATTGACACCCAAATGCGTTTTCCCTTCAGGGTCCTCATCTCCATCGGGTAGCCCCTAACGAAACCGTCCCGCAGTATTTTCCTGCCGAAATCCACCTGTTTGTCAAAATCCCAATACAGGTCCCCCACCCGCACGGACATGACCTGTTCCTCGGAATCGGCCTCCATCATCCTGACAAGGGCCGGGTTGACTTCCGTAAACCTGCCTTTGGGATCGAAAACGTTCCGAAAAACCCCGACCGACAGGCTGTTCAGGATGGTGTTCAGGCGACGCTCGCTGATTCGGGCCCGCTCCTCCACCTTTCGGCTCTCGGTCATGTCCGTACCGGCCGACAAGACCAGGTTCACCTTTCCGGTTTCGTCGCGAAGGACGGTATTGTGCCAAACGACCGTCATTTCCTTCCCGTCCTTTCCCAAAACCCGATTCTCAAAGACAACGTGTCCGTCATCGCCGATGGCCCGATCCTGGGCCCTTTTTGCCTCCTCCCTAAACTCACCCGCAACGAAATCGCCTATCCAATTGCGCCCGATCAGCTCTTCCTTCCCGTAACCCAGGATCCGGCAACCGGTCTGATTAATGTCCAAAATCTCCCCGTTCGGCTTAAGGACCAGGTAAATCAATCCGGCCAGCTCGAAATACTTTCGGGAACGGTTCCGGTAAAGGCGAAGCGACTCAAGCAGCCCCCGCCTTTCGGATATGTCACGGGCCGAAACCATGGCAACCTCCTCCCCTCCGACCGTTTCGATGAAAAACGACACCTCCAGCGGGCAGCGGTGGCCGTCACGGGTAACGTGATCGTATTCGATGAACATCCGGCTGCCTTCCCGTTCGGATACCTGTCGCCAAATCCCCTCCCAATCCAGATCCTTCCACAGTTTCCCGACATCCGCACCAAAAATTCCGTCAGGCCCAAGGCCCGCCAACTTGATGGCCGACCGGTTGGCGTATAGGATCCGTCCGGAACGGTCCAGACAGGCAACGGCCTCGCGAACCACCAAATCGGCGGCCAGGGCCGCCAATTGGCGATTGTCGTCCGATTTTTCACCCTTCGTCATCTGATCTCATGGTGATGATGCCTACCGCATCGGTCTTATCACTATACCACAAACGGGGTTCCCCAATCCGACAGGGGCTATCGACGGCGGCCTGAACGACCCCGACCGGATCGCCGCGCTTTTTCCCCCGCGACAGGGGTTGCCCCCTCAAAGAAAGAGGCCCCAATCTCCGGGATAAGGTCGCCCAAATCGCTGATGCCGATTCCCTTGGGGCCGTCCGCCAGGGATGACCGGAAAGGCCTGCCGGAATTCGACGGGCGGGATTCCCGCCGCCCCTCCAGCCTGTTTTTCGGGCGGGATCCGCCGGCCGCTCCCGGACGTTCCCTCCGGCCGAACCGATCCGGACGACGGACGTTTCCCCGCTCCGGTCTCCCTCCCCCGCCGCCCAAACGGTCCGGCGGAAGTTCCGGCAACGGTGTGATGTCCAGCATGATCATGGCCAATTTCTCGATCTGCCTGATGACTTCCCCCTGATCCGGGGTGGCCATGGCCACGGCCAGACCGCGCTGTCCGGCCCGACCGGTTCGACCGATCCGGTGGATATAGTCGTCCGGATGCTCCGGGACATCGTAGTTGATCACCAATTCGATTCCGGTCACGTCAATCCCCCGGGCGGCGATGTCGGTCGCCACCAACACCCGAAACTTACCTGACTTGAATCCGTCCAGGGCCTCCCGCCTCTGGGCCAGGCTGCGGTCGGAATGGATCTCCGCAGCCGTGTGCCCCATGCGGTGCACCGCCCGACAGACACGGGCCGCCCCATGCCTGGTCCGCACGAAAACCAGCACCGAACCGCCGTGCTCGGACAGCAGGCATTCCAGCAACCGGTTCTTCTGGTCCTTCTGGACGACATACAGGCGATGGTTGACCAGCTCGGCCGGCGTGCCGGCCCTGTCGATCTCCACCCGAATCGGATCCTTCATGTACCGTTCCGCCAGGTGGGCGATCTCATCCGGCATGGTGGCCGAAAAAAGCATAGTCTGCCTTTCCTTGGAAACGGCCATCAGTATCTTCCGGACATCCGGCATGAAACCCATGTCCAACATCCGGTCCGCCTCGTCCAGGACCACCACCTTGACCGTCTTCAGGTCAACGTTCTTCTGGGACAGGTGATCCAGGATCCGGCCCGGCGTGGCGATGATGATGTGGGGATTGGCCTTCAGCTGTCGGAGCTGCGGCTCCATGGAAGTGCCGCCGATCAGGACGGCGGTACGGAGACCGGCCATCCGGCCGATTTTTTTCAGCTCATCGTCCACCTGAAGGGCCAGTTCCCTGGTCGGCAAAACCACCAATCCCCTTCCGCCCTGCCGGGCAATGCGCTGGAGCATGGGCAATCCGAAGGCCATGGTCTTCCCGGTTCCGGTCTGCGCAATGCCGAAAATGTCCCGACCGGACAGGCCGATCGGAATTGCCTTCTCCTGAATCGGGGTCGGGGAGCTGAAATTCAGCTTTCCGACCGCCTCCAACAGCTTGGGGGCCAACCCCAACTCACAGAACTGACAGGACGACGACTTTCCGCCGTCCACATCCTTAATTTCCGTCATAACCTAAAAATTATGAAAAATATGCGACCCGCACCTTCAGGCCGCATATCCACACGGAAACCAGAGGTTCGAGTCCAGCCCAACCGATCGGTCGGGCCATTCAGGGAAAATATAGACGTTTGGGGGTCGGATGTCAATGGACTATTTTTTTTATCCACAGGTGTTCAAAAAAACCAAGCGGCACAAAAACCTGTTAGTTGATTTTTTGGCTGAATATAGATGATTTTTAAAATCGTTTTTTAAAAACTGTAAATCTCTTGACACTTTTTCTGAATTACAATAATGTCACCGCAAGCCCATGGGTAAAGGTAAAGACAAATAAAAATTAACCTGTCCGTTATGTGTTCCTTAAAAAACCCTGACCGCCGACGATCGGTCCGAAAAAGGGCGGAGTCCCAAAACCGGGAAACCCTGTCCAGGATCGAACGGGCCGTCACGAAGGAACTGCCGTCAGGAGACGGCGTGGAGGACCGGGATACGGTAGGGCAAGAGTCGATACTGACCCTTCCCCACCGACCAACCGATTACCGTTCCGACAGCCAGAGGCTCCGGGCGATCGACACGATACGCCGTTTCCGCAGCCTCACCGGCCTGACGGTCCGTTTCTCGGAAATTGCCCTCAACCCCTATCTCAACGGCATCCGGACCATGGAGATCTATGAAGACGAGAACGGATATGAATACTGGGTCGATCCCCGAAACGATCGACTTATCCAGGCTGCTCCAGCAGCGGGTCAGCCTGCGTCGGCATACCAGGTTAGACCGGAAGACCGGTTGCCCGTTGCGGAGCTGAGGCGGATTGCGATCGATACGATCAAGTCCAACTTTCCGGAATTTCCCGATCACGTCAGCGCCTACCATCCGCTGGAGGATAACCGCAACCGAGAGGTGTATTTCTTCCGCTTCGACGATCCCTGCCGGCCGGTTCCGGAATCGGAACTGCCGCCATTCGTCCAGGTAGGCCTTCGGGCCGACGGAAAACTGGTCAGCTTCACCGACACCATGGTCCGTCCGGTCGGCAACGCCGATCGAGACAGGCCCGAAACCTAGGGGCAAAAACAAAAAAACTTTCGCCCGTTGACATCCGAATAGAATATCGCCGCCACAGGCGGCCCGACAAGACAACCGAAAACCGGCCATCTCATCGTGGGAGAGGGCCGGTTTTCGGTCGAAATCGATTGGGGTGCGGAATCCTCAATTGGGAGCGGACGCCTTCTCCTTAATGTAAGGCCCCAAATCCATGTCCGCATACGAGCTGCCTGGTCGGACTATGGGATACAGGACCTCTTCCGGATCAGTCATGACCTCAAGCAGACACGGTCCCCCGGAATTCCAGAAACTCTCAAGTGAAGACTGCAGGCATTCCCTTTCGTTGACCCTTTTGAAAAACGAAAATCCGCAAACCTTGGCCATTTCCGCAAAATTAACGTCCGAATCCCTTTCAGTGGCGGAATGCCTTCCGTTACACGCCGTATTCTCGAGATTCCTCACCATACCGTCACACCTGTTATTCAACAGCAAGACCTTTATGGGCAGCCCCAGGGAACCGATGGTGTGCAGCTCCCCCATGTTCATCCTGAAGCTCCCGTCACCGTCCACGACCACAACAGTGGCCTTTGGGTTCGCGAAATGGGAACCAACGGCAACCGGCATGCCGAACCCCATTGTTCCGAAACCGCCGGACGACAGGAAAGACTTGGGGCTACCCATTTGCAGGTATTGCGCGGCCAAAAGCTGGTGGTTCCCGACCCCCGTCGTGATTATGGTACGGTCGTCTATGAACCGGTTTAAAAGATCCAGGGTCTCGGCCTGCTGAATCATGTCGCCGTCTCGACGGTAGTCCAAGGGCCACCTTTTCTTGAGGTCTGCCGCAAACTCCTGCCACTCGCCGATATCGATCCTTATGCCGTTTTTCTGGGCATAATCCGACAGGTCCCCAAGGGCGACCGTTGCGTCGCCCATAAACGAAAACTCGGGACGCCTCTCCCTTCTGATTGAGTGAATTTTATTCAAATTGATGTCTATGTAGGCTATCTTTGCCTCTATCGCAAAACCTACCTTTTCGGCGACCCGATCGTCCCATCGAACGCCGATGGCAAAAAACAGGTCATTGTCCTGAATGACCCTATTCGCGTACGGCGTACCGAACATGCCCAATAGCCCCAAAGACAGCGGATCCCTTTCGTCCAAAACCCCCTTGGCCATGAGCGTATTGACCGACGGCATGCCGAAAAGGGCATTGAAGCGCCTGATCGCCAGACTGCCCCCGACCGAATTCAATCCCCCACCCAAATACAGCAGCGGCTTCCTGGATTTCCCAAGCAGTTCAAAGAATGATTCACACTGCGTTTCCGACAGGTGGGTCTCGTGGGAGAACACCTTCTCGTAATGCGATATGTCACAGCCGTCGTAAGCGTTAACCTTCTGCTGCAGGTTTATGGGAACGTCAATTACCACCGGCCCGGGCTTGCCGGATTTCGACAAGAAATACGACTCCTTGATTACGCTCTCGATGTTACTGATGCTGTCCAACAGTATTACCTTTTTTGCGGTCGCCCCGAAAACATTGCGCACGTCAATGTGCTGAAACGAATCCGTACCAATCTTGTGTTCGGGAACCTGCCCGGCTATCACGACCAACGGCACGCTATCGGTAAAGGAGTCCGCAACGGCCGTTAGCGTATTGGTAATTGCCGGACCTGACGTCACTATCGCCATTCCGACGCCGTTTCCCGAACGAGAGTATCCCGCGGCGCTAAAGGCGGCGGACTGTTCGTTTGAATTGACTATTATTTTGATGGCACTCTTCCCCAATTCGTCCATTACGGGGAGGATGGCCGCTCCGGTATACCCAAAAACATGCCTGACCCCCAGATCCTCAAGCGCCCTTACCAACACTTCCGCACCGGTCATATTCCGTTCCCGTTCTGGCCACTGGCCTAAATAATTCCACCGGTCGCAACTCTTGCCAAAAAAAGTCGGGCGTATCCGCTTAAAGCTAAAATTATCGTATTCTCATCGATTGCGCAACGTTCCGACAGAAAAATGAAAAGGGTACCCCATGGGGTACCCTTTAAAAAACCGTGGCAGGTTCGTTCAATTCAAATCAAAGGTCAGGAAAAAATTCCCTGAAAACCCTTTTCCCAAAGCCAGAAAGCATTCTCGTAACGCTTTTCCACGTCCCATCCCCCTCCTGCCTTTTCATGTAATGTACGAATATCTTTCCATTTTCGAAGAATACCCTAACGGTAAGCAGGTCCCTTTTCTCGGTAAAAATCCCTTCCGGACAGGAATCGGTGCCTTCCTCAAAAACCTTTTCCGCGATTCTCCTAAACAAATTCATCCTTTTACCCCTTTCTTTCGATTTTTAACGACCAGGATTGGATGCTACCGCCCTTAGGGCCGATTGTCAAGAGTGTGAAAAACAGGCCAAAAGCAAGCTGGCGGAACAGGGTACAGACATAAGCTGGGGACTGTCCCCTGCCTTATTACTTGCGGACTTTCACCGAAATTGAGCCTATTCGGCATCGTAAAACGCCTAAAGACGAGCCTTTTGGCGGGAAAACAAGGGACAGGTTTGAGCTTAAAAAATAAAAAAAGAGAGGGCCTTGGCCCCCTCCTGATTCCCCGTTCCATCAGCTTGCTAAAAGCCTGAAAACGGATCGGATCCCAAAACCACGGCTAACAACCACATTCTTGACAATAACTCAAATTTTATACATAATTAGGCCAAATTCAGATTTAACGACACAATATGTCAGACGCACCCAAGAAATCCGGCATGGCCGCACTGATCGGACGGTCCAATGTCGGCAAGTCCACCCTGATCAATTCCCTGATCGGGACCAAGGTAGCGATCACCTCCCCCAAACCGCAAACCACCCGCCATGCCATCCAGGGGGTACTGAACGACGAGATGCGGGGCCAGGTCGTATTCGTCGATACGCCGGGAATCTTCAAGAGGGTACCGGACCGGCTGACCGCCAAGCTCAACGAGAAGGCCAGGGAATCGATGACCGGCATCGACTGCCTGATCTACGTGGTCGATCCGACCCGACACGTCGGCGAGGAGGAGAGGCTGATCCACGGACTGGTCATGGCCAGCGGTGTCCCCAAGATCATGGTCCTGAACAAGTCAGACCGCCGCGGGGAGTTCCGGGACGAATACCTGGCCTGGTCCGACGGTTTCTCGACTGTCCTGGAGATATCCGCCCTCCACTGCAAGGGGCTGAAACCGCTGATCCAGGCCATCTTTGACCTGATGCCCGAGGGCGAACCGCTCTATCCGCTGGATAGGATCACCAATATCGATAACCGTTTCTGGCTGTCGGAAATCATCCGGGAAAAGGTCTTCATACAGACGCAGCAGGAGGTTCCCTTCGGGGTTACGGTGGAGATGGGCAGCGTGGAGGAAAGGGAAAACGGGACGGTATACGTCCAGGCATCCCTCATCACCCGCGACAAGCGCCACAAGAAAATGCTCATCGGACACGGCGGGGAAAAGATCAAGGCCATCGGCCGATCCGCCCGCCGGGAGCTGGAGGCCGTCACGAACAGGAAAATATTCCTGGACCTGGAGGTTAGCGTGGACGAGAAGTGGGAGGAAAGGTTCGTGTAGGCCGAGAGGCGGCGAAAAAAAGCGAGGCAGGTCGCATTGCCTGCCCCGCCTTTTTTTTGACTGATCGGAATGCGGACCGCTACCCCGTTTTCTTCCCCCCAAAACCCTCCAGGGCCTTCAGCATCTCCAACGGCACGGCGAAAATCACGGTATTGGACTGATCGGAAGATATGTCATTTATGGAATTGAGCGTCCGGAGATGCAGGGCCCCGTCCGAGGCGGACAGCGTCCTGGCGGCCCTGGCCAGGTTCTCGGCTGCGGCCACCTCACCCTCGGCGCTGATGATAACCGCCCGACGCTCGCGTTCGGCCTCCGCCTGCTTGGCGATGGTCCGAACCATGTCCGGCGGCAAAATGATGTCCTTCAGCTCAACGGTAGAGACCTCCACCCCCCACGGATCGGTGGCCTCATCGATGATTTTCTCGATCTTTTCGGAAATGGTCTTGCGCTGGGAAAGCAACTCGTCCAGGGTCACCTCCCCGACGATATTGCGCATCGTCGTCTGGGCCAGCTGCATCACGGCGTAATGTACCGACTCCACCTCCAGGATCGCCTTGGACGGATCCTTGATCCGGTAATAGATGACGGCATTGATCTTGGCGGAGACGTTGTCCGCGGTGATGGCCTCCTGGGACGGGACATCCAGGGCCCTGACCCGCAGATCGACCTTCGTCATGGCCTGAAAGACCGGGATGACCATCCGCCAGCCCGGGTTAACGGTGGCCGTATAGCGGCCCATGGTGAAACGGATCCCCCGCTGGTATTGGTTGACCTGCCTTAGGCAGGCGACCAGGACAATCAGGACGGCAACGCCAATCCAAGTGTAATTCATAGGATAATTACGGGTTAGTGCTAATACCTATAGTTTACCACAAAAAGGCAAAAAGTCCCCCCATTCCCCAAATCCCCCAATATTGGGGGGGGCTTGAGGGGAAAAATTCTATTTTATTCCAGTCATCTCGCAACCTACCGGGCCGGAGACGCATACGAACGGGTCAGGCATACCGGGAACGGGCTCGTATCGCTTCCAGTTGGCCGGGGCCGAATTGCAGACGCCGTTGGAGCATCCGAAACACCCGTACTCCCCATCTTTCGTGACGTTGACCATCAGCCGGCAGGAACCGGAAACCCCCGCCTTCAGGCTGAAACAGCTCCGTCCGGCACGGTAACCGGCCAGGAACGGGTCAACGGCCGCCTTTTCCCCAAAGTAGGCGGGCGGGCTGGCATAACGGCCCGATCCGTCCTTCTGTTCAGAGAAATCGGCGTAAAAAACCGCACATAACCGGTACCCGTTCCCTTCCGCGGGAACATATTCGTAAGGTTCCCCGCTAACCGGATCCCGCAGGAAATCCCGAAAATCCGGACCGTAATCCCCCGCAATATCCCCCAAACCGGACGGCAACTGACCGTGATTCAAATAGTGCCGTTCAACGGCCTGCGAAACCTGACGCAAGCTGTCCAACCGCTGGGCATCAAACTGCAGGTTCCGGGCGGTATCCGGCGAACCGGCCAGTACCATGCCGTAGATGACGACGGCCACCACCATGGCCGATACGACAACCGCCAAAATTTTTTGCTTATCCATAGTTTCGCCCGCTACACCTCCTCTTTCCTGAGGTCCCAAAGGTAATACCCGAAAATCAACCCGGCTATCGCAAGAACCGTCAGGACCTTCAGGAGAAAACGGGTGGTCAATTCACCGCCCAACAGGTTAAAGATGAGGACGATCATGTCCCCGATGATCACGCCGGCGGCCACGAACAGGGTGATGTAGGTCAGCCACTTGCGGATCTTAGAGGAACGCTTGTCCGGATCGCGCCTGATCGCCCCGGTCATCAGTCCGGTCAGCCAGAGGTATAGCGGAAAGGAGACGATAAGGGAGGCCAAGGACATCCGGATGCTTTCCGTGTTTGGCGTCTCCCAGGTCTTGAGGGCATCCGGGAACCAGCCGTGGATGTACTGAAACGTCAACTTGCCGAAATTGAAGGCACTAAGGTAAAGGCAGACGAACAGCAGCAGGTAGATGAAGGCCTCCTTGGCGGAAAGATAGGGTCGCGGTTTCGGGACCGGAACCGCAAAATCGATCTCGGCATAGCTGCCGAGAGCGGCTTCAATCTCATCCTTCGGCCAACCGCCTTTGGCTAAAACCGACCGAATCTCCTCTCTCGGCAGCTTTTTCACCAAAGACTCACGGATAAACAGCTTCAGGTCTTCGTTCATGGGTAATTTGAAATAAATGGTTTCCCAAATTAATACGGTAACATTATAGCAAATCTGCGGCCTCCCCGCACGAAAACCCCGAATACCGTCGAATTACCCCCGTCGATTAAACCGGATAAACTCCACGATCTTGGCGATGGTCTCTTCCTGGTTGTTTTTTATCTGGTGTTCCCAGACCCGCATGACCTTCCACCCCTGTTTCCTCAACTTGGCGGAGTTTCTCCTGTCCCTGGCACGGTTGCCCTCGATCTTCCCGCGCCAAAACTCATTCGGCATCTTGTGCCGCCAGAGCGGATAGCGCCAACCGTGCCAAAAATCGCCGTCAATGAAAACGGCGATCTTGAATCCCGGAACGCACACGTCCGGACATCCCAGAACCTTTTTGTGGTGCCTGCGAAAATATACCTTCTGTTTCCTTAACTCGCCGAAAACCAGCAGTTCCAGCCCGGTATCCTTCCCCCTGATGCTGGACATTATACGGCTGCGGACCTCTTTTGATACCCGATCGGCCATGATTCCCCAAACCTACTGGCTGCGCTCCTCATCCGGACTCCTGACCCCCAAGCGGCCGTAATCGTCCTCCACCCGAACGGTATTGCCGGCATCGGCGCTGGAGACCTCAAACACCACGGAATCCTCAACGGCCTCAATCCGGTGCCGCTGCCTGGCCTCAATCTGGTACCCGGACATCGGTTCCATGTCCACGGTTTCCAGCTCCCCCCGGTCGTTATCCAGGTACAGCCTGGCCTTGCCGGAAAAGAGCGTGAAGGTCTCGTCCTTTTTCTCGTGATAGTGGAGGGACAGGCGGTGGCCGGCCCTGATCTCCATGATTCGACCGGTCCGAACCGCCCGCTTGGGGGTGAAAATCGTCAGTTTTCCCCAAGGCTTGGCGATCGTCTCCCTGAAACCGGTGGTCGTGAACCGACGCTGAACCTTCGGATACCGCATGAGGGCATCGATCAGGTCCTGGAGCCGCATTGACTTGAGCATGATCCGGGAATCGGCCGCCCCATAGTAAACGTCCAACATGCCGTCCCTGACCAGTGCGGCTGTCGGAAAAACGACATTATTGACGTCCCCCATCCTCTCTTCCTCGACTTCGGGGGAAAACAGCGGCTCCGGCAAACGGGCCAAGACCCTGGTCGGATCGTCCCTGTCCAGCAGGGCAGCGGCGGCATGATAGACCTTCCCTTGGGGCCGATCCTCCACCGCATGGTAAATCAGGAGCCACCCCTCATCTAACTCAATCGGAGGACATCCGCCGCCCACGTTGCGGTTCTCGAACTTGAATTCCGAATCCAATATTATGTGCCTGTTCAGGTCCCTGAAATAGTCCCGCCAATACTCCACCCGCTGCAGCTGCTCGAAACTGTCGGCATAGATGACCTGGATCCCCGGAAGGACCCGGTGTATCAGGGCTATCTTCCCGTTGATCCGACGCGGAAAGACAAAACTGTCCTTTTCCCAAATCAGGACATCCTTACCGACTATGTCCTTAAAGTACGACTCAAAAAAAAGGTACTTGTCCCTGACCCTTGAGGACCGAAAGTGGTCCTCGGCCTCGTCATAGGACATCTGCGGCGAAATTATTCCCCTTTTCTCCCAATTGACCAGGTCCGAACTGACCGCATGGGCGATCAGGGCGTTCTTTCCGCTGTAGGCGACATAGAACATGTGATAGCTGCCTTCGAACTCCACGATCCGGGGATCCTCGCAACCTCCCCTCTCGTAATCGTGTTCCGGAAACAGGACCGGCCGTTCAGACCGATAAACGACCTTTTCCCCGTCAAGAATGCAGTACCCGACACTGGACACCATGTCATCCGCAACGGCCCGGTAGAACATGTGGATTTTCCCGTCCTTCATTATGCAGGTCGGGTTGAGAACGGCCCGACTCTCAAAAGGACGGTCGGTCTTCTCCAGTATCACTCCCCTGTTTTTCATTGGTATCATACCATATAATTATACCACACCGACCGGATCTTTAGGCATGCCTAAGCGAAAAATACGGAAAAAATTGTCTAAGGGTGGAAAAAACGTTAAGATACCCGCAGGATAATCCGTAACCGACGGACACGATGAAAAAAACCGGACTGATAGTCATCTCAACCTATCCCCCACGGGAGTGCGGCATCGCCAAATTCTCCAACCACCTGATCGGATGGCTGGAGAGGGTCTTTGACGGGGGGCTTTCCATCCAGGTGGCCGCCATAAACCGGCCGAACCGCCCCCGCCCGGACTATCCGTCCCAAGTGACGATGGAAATAGACAGGGACGACCCCAACAGCTATGAGCAGGTCGCCGAAAGGATAAACGGATCGCCGGACATCGACGTCATCAACATCCAGCACGAATTCGGGATATTCGGCGGACGATTCGGTTCGCACGTCCTGCGGCTGACCGATTCCCTCAAAAAGCCGTTCGCCGTTACGTTCCATACCGTCCTGTCCTCCCCGCCCGAGGAGATGGAACGGGTAGTGAGGGGGCTGGCGATACGGGCCTGCCGGCTGATCGTCATGACCGAAACATCGAAAGGCATTCTGACGGAAAGGTTCGGGGTCGATCCGGAAAAAATAGCCGTCGTTCCCCACGGGATACTCCCGATGCCGTTCGAGGACCAGAACAGGGCCAAGGAAACCGTTGGCCTTACCGGACGGACGGTCCTGATGACGTTCGGCCTGCTTAGCCGCAACAAGGGGATAGAGTTCGTCATCCAATCCCTGCCGGAAGTCGTCAGGAACCACCCCGATGTCACCTACGCGATCGTCGGAAAGACGCATCCCGAAGTCATAGATACCGAGGGGGAAACCTACCGGGAAAGCCTGATCGCCCTGACCAGAAACCTGGGCCTTGAGGGCCACGTCCGTTTCATAGACCGTTTCGTCAACGACGAGGAGCTGCTCATGACGCTCCAGGCGGCGGACATCTACGTCTCCACCTCCAGGGACCCGAACCAGGCCGTCTCCGGTACCATGACCTATGCCCTGGGCAGCGGACGGCCGGTGGTTTCCACCGCCTTTCCGCAGGCCAAGGAATGGATCGATCCGGAAGTCGGGCGGCTGGTCGGTTTCGACGATCCGAAGGGGTATGCCGAGGCGATCATAACCCTACTGGACGACCCCGAACTGCGCCAGCGTATGGAACGGGCGGCATTCGCCAAGACCAGACGGATGACCTGGCCGAACTCCGCCCAGGCCACGCTCCGCACCCTGTCGGAATGCGACCGAACGCTGGCCGGTTGCCGCTACGGCTGGCCGGAAATAAACACCCGGCACGTCAGGAGGCTGACGGACGAATTCGGGATGATCCAATTCTCGAACATGAACCGACCCGATCCCCTGTCCGGATATACGATAGACGACAATGCCCGGGGGCTGTCCCTTGCCGTCAGGCTCCTGGAAAAAACCGGCGAACCGGAAATGGAAAAACTGGCCGAAACCATGTTGCGGTTTCTGGACGAAAACGGCCGGCCGGGCAGGTTCAACCCGCTCGTGGGGGCGAACCGACAGCCGGTAAGCCAACCGGACAACAGCCACGACGACGCCAAGGGGCGACTGGTCATGGCCCTGGCCCAAACCCTAACCGTAAGGGAATTGCCGGAAAGAATCCGGACCGGATGCCGAAACCTGCTGGATGCCTGGCTGGAATCTAACCCCGAACTGGAATCGCTGCGGGGAGCGGCTTTCCTGGCCAAGGGCCTGACTGACCTGAAGGCCGCCGGCGACAGTGACCCGCGCCTGGAGAGGCTGATCAGTCGCCACCTGGATCACCTGGCCAGCGTTTTCGAGGACCAAAGCGGCGGCGATTGGCAGTGGTTCGAGCCGTGCGTTTCCTACGCCAACGGAATCCTGTGCGAAAGCCTCCTTTCCGGATGGCGACTTTTCGGCCACGAGCGGTGGCGGCGGATCGGTCAGGCCAGCCTGGATTTCCTGGTCAGCCTAACCTTCCGGGACGGGCAGTACCAGCCGATCGGACAGAAAGACTGGTGCCGACGGGACGGGCATAGGCACCTCTACGACCAGCAGCCGGAAGATACGGCCGCCACGGTCAGCGTCCTCAAGACCATGTCCGCAATCGACCCGTCCGGCCCGTACGGGGAAATGGCCCGATTGGCCTTCGAGTGGTTCCTGGGACGGAATCCCCTCGGTCAGTTCGTCTACAGCGTCGCCACCGGCGGCTGCTACGACGGCCTGGGGGAACACGCCGTCAACCTTAACCAGGGGGCGGAATCGACCGTTGCCTACCTGACCGCCAGATTGGACATGGAGCGGTAGGGGGGATACCATACGGGCATATGTCCTACAAAGACAACAGACCTTCCTGGGACGACTATTTCATGGCCATCGCCAAGATCGTGGCCACCCGTTCCACCTGCGACCGGCTTCGGGCCGGGGCGGTCCTGGTGAAGAACAAGCGGATAATATCCACCGGCTACAACGGTGCCCCTCCCGGACTCCCGCACTGCGACGGCCCGGCCGGTCACCTGATGGAGGATGGACACTGCATCCGCACGGTCCATGCCGAGGAAAACTGCGTCCTGCAGGCTGCGGCTATGGGCGGAGTTTCCACGGTCGGTTCCACCCTTTACTCCACCTATTCCCCCTGCTACCATTGCTTCAAGAAACTGGCCGTAGCCGGAATAAAGCGGATAGTGGCGGGAAAAATATACCGCGACCCCAACATCACCGAAGCGTGTCGGGAGGCAGGCATCGAATTCGCGATATACGAACCGGACCGGGAATCGATGGGCCGGATCGCCGAACAGTTTATCTCCCCAATCGAGGAAAAAGACGCCCCGGAAATCAAAACGCAAAAAGGCGGGGACGAAAGGAAAAAACGATGAAAGACAAAAACGCACCAGAAAAAAAGATCATACTGGGGATAATCGGCCAGATCGGCAGCGGCAAGGACACGGCCTCGGATTACCTGAAGGACCGGTACGGGGCCAGCCCGCACCGCTTCTCCACGGCCATGACCGACTGCCTGCGCAGGATGGGGATCCCTGACACCAGGGAGAACCTTATCCAGTTCTCGGAAATGACCCGGAAACAGTTCGGGGAAAATCTCTACGCCAAGATCATCGGCACTGACTGCCGAAATGATCCGGCCAAAATCGTGATAGCACAGGGCATCCGCCGCCCGGCGGACATCGAGGAGCTGAAAAAACTGGAAAACTTCCGCCTTGTCCACATAACCGCCCCGGCCGAAATCCGATACCAACGGATCATCCGACGGGGGGAAAAGGCCGGGGAAAGGGACATAACCTGGGAACAGTTCCGGGAACAGGCCAAATTGCCGACAGAAATGTCCATTAGTGAGGTGGCCGACCAGGCCGATCATGTCATAGACAACTCCGGAGATATTGAGGATCTTTACGGGAAACTGGATGAATTGATGGCCAAATTTTTGGCTGAATAGGGATACCTCAAACCCCCATCAACTCCCAAACCCCTAACAGGGGGTTTGTTTTTATATAAAATTTTAACTAATTTTAGCCTAAAAATATGGTTTCAGGCCTGTTTTCACGCCCAAAAACCCTTGACAAGACCGCTGATTCGTGCTATAGTTTTGTTTCTGATAGCGTTCAATACGCTTCAGAAAAAAAACGGACCATAACAACAAAAACGCCGCCAAAGGCGGCAAGGGAGGATGAAATGAAGAATTATTTGATGCTGGTGGCTCTGGCCGTACTGGCCGTAGCCTGTGGAATCGAAGAGAATGACGGCGATTTCAACAACGAAATCGCCGACACGGACAGCGACACCGGCGAGCCCGACAACGTGACGGTCGAAGGTACGCTGGAAGCGTGCCAGGACGGCAGGGACAACGACGCGGACGGGTATACCGATTGCGATGACCAGGACTGCGAAATCTATGCAGTCTGTATCGAGCCCGAGGACGCGGAGACCGACACGGGCGACGAGGACACCGGCGAGCCCGAGGACGAGGACACCGGCGACGCGGAGACCGACACCGGCGAGCCCGAGGACGAGGACACCGGCGACGCGGAG
>JAFGIV010000001.1 GCA_016929435.1 Candidatus Uhrbacteria bacterium
GCGAAGAAGCCGGTCGCCAAGAAGCCGGTGAAGAAGGCCGCGAAGAAGCCGGTCGCCAAGAAGCCGGTGAAGAAGGCCGCGAAGAAGAGATAACCCTCTTCGAGAACGACAACAAGTAAAACGCCCGCACCCCAAGGAGGAGGCGGGCGTTTTTTACAGGCACCTGACCTAAAGCAATTTTCCCTGTTTCATCCTCTCCCTCTCTTTCTGATCAAATATGGCGACCTGACCGAATACGCCGTCATATCCGGGACAAAGCGACACCTGTCCGGCGCGCACCCGCCTGATGGCCTCGGCCAGGGGCGCATGAACGGCGGAGACGGACGGCTCGTCGGCATCCAGCAGCACGTCAAACTCCGGACCGATTTTCCCCAAGGTGCGGCGATACATGGCGTCAACGGCCTTAGCGGCTTTGCCCCTGCCCAAAGTCTCGGCGATGATCCCCTCCAGCGGCACGATTGACCGGTAGGGCACGGCCAATTTGGGCATCGCCGGATTCTCCTCCCGGTCAGCCAGAGAGTGGACACGGCCCATCACTCCCCTGGTAATCAGCTTCCTGCATTTCGGGCATCGTCCCCCCAAACGGTCGGTCTCCCGGGGCAGGCACGAAAATCCGCAGGCAGCGCAGCCGTCGGCGTGGTATTTGCCCTCTTCCGGAAAGAACTCGATGGTGTACAGAAACCTCTTTAAGTCATGCTTTTTGAGGATGTCGGCAATCGCCTTAAAACCGAGTTCGGATTGGTCTATGTCGAAAACGTTGGCTTCCCGCCCGAGATTGGCCAGACCGTGGACATCGGAATTGGAGACCAGCATGACCGAATCCAGGGCCGACAGCCTCCAATTCATCGGCGGGTCGGAGGACAGGCCGGTTTCGATGGCGTAAATCTCTTTGGACAAGTCGCCAAAACACTCTTCCAGCGAATCGAACCCCGACTTGGAACCGAAAACCGAATACCACGGCGTCCAGGCGTGGGCCGGAATCACCATGAACCCCGGATCGATTTCCAGGCAGACTTTCAGCAACCCATCGGCCGGCAAACCCAGGATCGGGCGGCCGTCGGAACGGACGTTATAGCCGTCAGCCTCAAGCCTTTCGGACAGCCTTCGGGCCGCCTTCAGGTCAGGGGCCAAGACGACCAGGTGCAGCCGCCTGGTCCTGTCCCCTTTCTTGTATATGCAGGATATCTCGGTGGAACAGATGAAACGGACATTGCGGCCGTTCTTGGCCTGCGGGGCAGGCCGATAGCCCTTCCCCCCGTCCTCGGCGGCATACTTGTCCCCTATCCGATACAGTCCCGGCTCAGCCTCCTCCAGCTTCTCCTCCAGCTCGGCCAGCCATAGCGGATGGGTGAAATCGGCAGTCGCCACAATGTCTATGCCCTTCGCCCGGCACCAGGCGGCGATGTTCGAGGGCGTCAGGTTGGGTGAACAGGCCCGTGAGTACCTGGAATGGATGTGGAGGTCGGCGATGTAGCGCATGTGGTTTACGGTTCGGGAATATTATACCCCGGAACGTCCTGACCCCCAAACCGACGGACCCGACCCCCAAACCCCCTGAAGGGGGCTTTGAGGTCGGGAAGCACCGGATATGACCTGCCGTCGAATTGGGGGATTGCCGGTAGGGCTCCCGGGGTGCGGACATCCTATTCCGGCCGTCTCGTCAAAGGTCCACCAAACAGTGCCCGATGATCAGGGCGGCCAGGGCATCGGCATCGTGCCGGATCAGGGTCCGCCTGAGGGGATCCCCGGGCTTCTGCACGAACCGCTCGCCCGAAACCAGATCCGCCGGCAACGGGCGGAAGGTCGTTTCCCCGAAATCCTCGTCCAGGCTGGCGACCGGGACCAGGGACTTCCCTTCCTCCCCGTACCGCTCCAAAATGTCCCGATTGCTCGGCAGGCGGTTGTTGTAGGTGACGAAATCGACCCGTCCCCTGCCGACGAAACGCTCGATCTCCCCCACATGGTCAATGACCGTATATCCGTCGGTGTGTCCGGCCTTGTTCATCAGGTTGCAGTTGTAGACGACCCTGGCCTTGGACCGACCGATCGCCTCCGGCAGGCCCTTCGCCAAAAAGTTGGGAATGACGCTGCAGTACAGGTTACCCGGCCCGATGACGACCAGGTCAGCCCGCTCGATCGCCTCAATGGCCTTCGGGTTGGCGTTGGCCTCCGGATCAAGACGCAGGCCGGCCCTATCCCGCAGGACAGAACCGTCAACCGCACTCTGGCCCCGACACCCGTCACCGCACACCAGCGTAACGTTCTCGGTCGTCACCGGAATGACCTGTCCCCGTATGGCCAGGACCTTCCCGGCCACGGCCACGGCCTCCTCGAAAGACCCGGTCATCTTCTCCAGCGTGGAAAGAAACAGGTTGCCGAAACTGTGGCCCTCCAGGACTCCGTTCCCGTACCGGTAGCTGAAGAGCTCGCGCATCACCTGGTCGGACTCGGACAGAGCCACCAGGCACTGGCGGACATCGCCCGGCGGCAATACGCCGAGCTCGTCCCTCAAGACGCCGGTCGATCCGCCGTCATCGGACATGGCAACGATCGCCGTCAACTCCACCGGGTATCTCTTGAGTCCGGAAAGGAGGCCGAACTGGCCGGTTCCCCCGCCGATTGTCACTATTTTCTTCATATCATGTATTCGTTTTACGTATCCGTTACCCCCTGTATTTTGCCCCTCCTGACCGAGAAAAGCAAAAAAACCGGATGTGCAAAAACCCGAAAAATTGGCTTGGGATCCACCGTAACCCCAATGCCCGCCCAAACAAAATAAAAAGGGAGGCAAAGCCTCCCTGAAGTCCCCGATGGGACGGTTTCAGGCCCTGTCCGGGTACCGTTCCCCGACGGGACAGGTCTTTCCGCAAACCGAACAGCGGAAAATCCTTGTCTTTTTAGTCATTCCGGTCTTGGGAAAAAGCCAGTTCTCCTCCCTAAGGAAGACGAAATCGTGCCTCCCCTCTTTTCGGAAAAATTCACATGTCTCTTCCGAAACGGAATAGATACCGCTCTCGTAGTACTGGACCTCCTCTCCGGAAGGATCCTTTACCAACAACCACTCTCCCATCTCTTTTCCTTTCCGTCCCCTCCTGCGGGGATCCTTGAATGAACTCCCCCTTAACTTAGCACCATCCGGAAAACAGTCAAGTCCGCAAACCAAAAGGCCCGTTTCCCGACAGGCCCGCAAGGGTCGGCCCTTTCCGGGAAACAAAAAACGCAGGGTTCCGGCGACCACCTACTTTCCCAGGACCGGATTGGGTCCAAGTATCATCGGCCC
>JAFGIV010000014.1 GCA_016929435.1 Candidatus Uhrbacteria bacterium
GAGGAAATCCTTGTTGGGTTTCTAAAAATTGCACATTTACAACCTAAAAAGGAGGTGGGTTATGAAATGGTCCGATCGTCTCTACTTCGGTACGTGGCAACTCGGAGGACAGTTCAAAAGTCTGTCTAAGGCATATATCGAATCGCTTCTTCTTTTTGCCATCAGTTCCGGTATTCGTCGTTTTGATACGGCGGCCGTCTATGGCAGTGGCAAGGTAGAGGAGATGCTTGGTGTATGTCTGCCGAAAGATGCAGCCATCGTAACCAAAATTCCTGCGGCATCGAAACCGAATATAAAAACACCTGAACCAATCCAGAAATTCTACTCACGAGATGTCATGCATCGAAGTGTGGACGAATCACTGGAAAGATTGCAGCGCTCTTCTGTCGATGTTGCGCTTCTGCATAACTGGCTATCAACATGGTCGGAAGATGCAGTCGCAATCCTCGAGTGTCTAAACGAGCTCAAGGATCAGGGCATGATCCAACGTGTTGGGATTTCTCTGCCCGACAATTTCTCATGCCCCATCAGTGACGCTGTTTTATCGCACATTGATGTGATTGAGGTTCCATTCAATTCGGAACAAAGATGGGTGCTTACACAGCTCCCAACTTTAATCGAGTTGAAAAAGGAAATTATCCTGAGAAGCTTGTTTGGTCAAGGAAAACTACTCGCTGGGCGCTCTGCTGAGTCATTGATTCAAGACGCGCTCGAACTCGAAACGTCTGTTGTTATTGGTATGACAACGGAAGAACAAATCACCAAAAACATCAACTGCTTAAGAGGAACATCGGGAAGTATCACGCCGACCGAAGAAGTGACCAACAACAACCACTGACCCGTCTTGTGTATATCATTAGGCGGGTCATTTTTTTGAAAAAAACACAAAATCATGTATAATAAAATCATGAATAAGGGTTTTTTGTTACTTACATCAACAGGCCTCACGTCCCCGAATATTTATGAAAAATTTAGGGGTCTTGTTTCTGATCCCAAAAAACAGTCAGTTGCCATCATTACCACGGCAGCTGAAGGTAAAGAAAATAACAAGTATTCACAGCTCGCAAAGAAGCAGTTTGAGAGTTTGGGTTTTGTAAACGTAGATTTTGTAGACCTCGAAACACAGCCAGAGAAAGACTTCTCGCCTTACGGGATCATTTATGTCTGTGGAGGTAATACTTTCAAGCTTCTTAAATTTGCGAAAAAGGCAAACTTTAAATTATCTATCAAGAAGTTGCTTGAGCGAAACGGAATATACATAGGAGTAAGTGCAGGAAGCATTATTGTTGGTCCATCTATCAATATCGCTAATGAAGTTGAACCTGACCCCAATGACGTTGGTTTAGAGGATCTTACGGGTTTTGACATAACTAGTCTGATTGTCCTACCGCATTATTCCCCGGAAATGGAAACTGAAACGGATAATTTTGAGAAAAAATATAGGCTTATTGTAGAACGTTTAGACAACTCACGGGCTATTTTGATTGATAATGGCGAAAAGACTTTTATTGAATAAAAAGGAGGCACACTTTCGTATGCCTCCAGGTTAGAGCAACCTCTTAATTTTACCCACCACATCCGCCACCCTTTCTCTCCTTGAGACCTTCAGGGCGACTTCATAGATGAGCAGGTCCGAAGACCTAAGGAGCTTCGCTTGTTGTTCAAGCGATCGAAATCCACGGAAGTATCTTTGGCTGCGGGCAAATGCAAGCCGAACCATCGAGGCTGTAACATCCGAGAGGCATATTTCTCGCTCGATAGTTGCATTTTCACGCAATTTCTCAAGTGTTGAGAGTTTCTGCCTGATCTCGTCAGTACACAACTCAATGATAGATTTCGAGAGCGAAACAGGGTAAGGAACAAGCAGTTCCCTGAGTCGGATATTGATGTCCGTAACATCATATAGAGTCTCGGCAGTTGCCAAGTCCCCACACAACGCTTCCGGCAACCAATATCCGGTAGCCCAAGGACGATGTTGACCGCCCAGATTCCTGCCCTCGATCCACCCCTCGACCTGCTTGACGAGTAAGGCTGAATCGCAAACTGCGACACCGCCTGATCCCGTCGGCATATCAAAGCGAACACTGTCGTCGCACACGAAGAAGCTTCCGGTTGGCCATCGATTTTCCAGTAAGGCCTTGATGGGATGGGAATATTTCTCGATACTCCCCTCATTGCAGCCCGCCAAAAGGTCAATCTTTCCTTTTGCCAAATTCCTCTTCAGTCCAACATGCAGCAGCACCTTCATGCCACGCAATTCACGCAAAACGTGAGACAGATCGGAGACTAAGCTATTTTTCATAGTGCCTCCTTGTTTCGTTTCGACTCCTCGAGCTCAATGAGAGCCTTCGGAAATCCGAATGTGGATGTCAGATACTCGATGTCTGATCCGGTCAGACGGCCATTCCTGCGAGAGACAAGTTTTGCGTATTCTTTCCTCCCGCACTCAAGCCCCCTCTCGAATTTTGACACCTCTTCGGCAAACACAGTCTGCACCGCATCAGCCGAGCCCCATTGATTTCCGGATATCACGACAAACTCATCAAATGAGACGGATGTCTGTCGGCAGAGGATGAAAGCCTCTCGAATGAGTTTCCGAAGGACATAACCCGCCGCTTTGTTTCCAGGCCGAAGCCCTTCCGATACCAGGAGTACTGCCGCTTTGCCGAGATCGGCGAGGCGACACACGGTGGCTCGATCCTTTTTACGGGATCGCTCCGTGACGGATTCGATCACGCCTTTCCAGTTTGAGTTTTCATAATCGCTGCTACAGCATTCGGCTGCCGTGACGATACGATCAATGCTCGCTCCCGAATCGGCGGCAATCTTCTCCAGGGGAGACTCGAAAAGCGTCTCGCCCAGAAACTCGGTAAAGACCAAGTTCCAGAGCTCGTTCGACTTATCCGTGTCTGGATTTCTCCAGACGATCTCCGTGCGAACACCGCATCGATTCTGGGTCGGAGTAAAAGTGACGTTCTTGTCATTGCTGACAGTCCTGACACCCAATTTTTCCCATATTTTCTGCGATGTTATATCTTGTGGGTGCACTGTTGCCGATAGCGTGGCGGGGCTGATCCCTGCACACACTGTCAGATAACGCCAAGCACTCTCGATCATTACATCCTTCACCTCGGCTTCCTTTCCCTCGTAGAGGGAAAAGTGACCGAGCATGTCGAATGCAAGATGGTGTCTTCCCGACAAACCGATCTTCTCCCATCCGTCTGTCCGCAGGCATGTCTGAACCGAAACGACACGGATCTTCTCAGGGATTGCTCCGTGAGAGATCACATCCTCGAACACGACACCGCCAGAGATGTTGAACAGTAGCTTGGGGTTTGCGCTTACGATCGGAATGCTGTTTTGCCACTGGAAACCGAAGGTCCCGAAGTGGCGTCTAATTTCATCATACGTCTTCATGGAGAACCTCCCATTGCCAGATGTTTGAATGCAGTCTGCCTGACTGCGTAGGTGAACTTACTCATCTCGGGATGAGTAACAAGTCCGTGGTTCATATCCCAACTCACTACGTGAGCCGGAATTCCGAGGCCGTTCAAGATACCCTGTGCTCGTTCGGCTGTCATGTTGTAAACCGAACCTTGAGTGCAGATTCTCCGCTGGGCCAGAGGGCAGCGAGATGCCTCGCATCCTGATCGTGCGAAAACCTGTACCGAAGTGATGCTCGGAATCCTAAGCATCCGAGTAAGGGCGCACGACGACTTGAGATAGACGGGGATACCCGGAAAGTGATCGGCGCTCAGTGAGAAGATGGAGTTCACCAGCTCCTGCGGCAACGATTTCACGTTGTCATCCCGAGGGATGTCCGGCATGGGGAGCTGGTGAATCTCCACCAGTCCGTTCTCGATACCTTCCGTCCAGCGCAGGCCGCCCGGAACGATCATATCGATGACTTCGCCGTAGTGTTTTTTCACCCACAGCATCATCATCTCAATTCTGTCCCGATTACCGCTCCACCCAGGAACGATCGGTCGCATATACCATGCGATGGTGGCTCCTGCTTCCTTGGCTTCCTCAGCGTTGAGAAAGCGGTTATTGTGCGTGGGCTCAATCGTGTCAGGATTATCTGCCCAGCACAGCGACAGCATCAAGCCGCGCGTCGCATTCGAGATGCGAGCGAAGTCTAGTTTCCTCCCTTTGGGAACGCCGCCTTTGGTAACGATCCAGAAGGGATTCCGCAGACCGCGTCGGACGAATCCGTCCATAATCTCGAACGTACTGTCTACGACAGCAGGAGCGAACGGCTCCGTGCTTGCTGTTCCGATGCTGATGATTGTCTCATCAGCAATAAAGAACGGATGTTTGACCAGTTCATCGAGGATTTGATCTGCGGTAAAATGATTACGTCGTCTTGGTTTTTTCGGCATTGTGCCTTGGTCAGCAAGATCTTGATTGGTGTCTTGAACATGACAGTATCTGCACTGCCACGAACATCCAATCCAGAGATCGATACTCAGTGAGCTGTTAGACACGCTGACGCATGATAGGGGATGGTTACTGTTTGGCACAAGAACTCCGTATGTGTATTCACGCACAGAAAATTCTCGGCCAGTAGTCATCCCATTGATTGTGACGTGCGGTTCCGAATTAACGGCCGTAAAGTAGTCCTGCTTAGTTTCCATAACCCACCTCCTTTTTAGGTTGTAAATGTGCAATTTTTAGAAACCCAACAAGGATTTCCTCCGTCGTTCTTTTAACACAAATTCGTGTTTTATGCAAGCCCGCTCGCATCAGCGACGTTCTACACTAGTTGCACCGACTTGGCAGGATAACGGTCTTAGAACATGGGATCCAAAGATACGCAACACGGGGAATTCAACCTTGCCGAAAGGCGGGGGAGACAGCCCATGCGTTCAGGCGCTGCGTCGAGACCCTGCCGCACGGGTTCGTCCGGTCCGTGTCCTTTCCGACGCTGCAACTGAAACTTGAGTTTCGGGGGGGGTGACATGTCGATGGGCGGATGCGAAAACGGGTCTCATGGCTGAAACCCGCCTTTTCGTTGCCGTAATGTGGTGCGGGCGGAGGGAATCGAACCCCCATTAACGGTTCCGAAGACCGCCGTTCTGTCCGTTGAACTACGCCCGCCTGTTTTGCCTGTCAAAAATAGCAGTTTCGGACGGATTTGGGAAGGGGTTCGTGGGGGTTGATATAAAACCGAAAGTATGCCATGATGAGTAATCATCCGATAATGGATGGTGGCCGCCGCCGGAAGGCTGCGCAAACCGCATATTTAAAAACCAAAAAACGAGGAGGAAAAATGTTCATGATTGGCGATAGGGTCAAGGTTGTCTCTTCTGTCCTTCACGACGGGACGGCGACCGTCACCGGTCTTTACGAGAAATTCGTGGGGTGCAACAATTCCGGGCTGAAACCCGGAAAGTACACTGACCGAGAAAGCGTTGTCCTGACGCACGATGACGGTCGGACCGAACCGGTAGGGGTTGACCGTTGCCGTTTGGCCGATTCGGAACTGGCCGCCAGGCGGGAAAGTGAGGAGCGCGCCTGGCTGGAACAGAACCCGGGTCTCGACCTCAGGGAACGGGACCGTGTGGGGGACTTGCCCGAGGAGTTCTTTTGGGAAGGGGATTCGGTCAGGGTGGTTGGCGACCGTTTTCCGTCCCTCGGTTCCGGTACCTTCCGTATCGTTCGGGCCGTCTATGACGGTCTTCCGCAATGGTTGCCGGAGGGATGTAAAAAATACCCGTTTTACTCCCTTGAGGGAGAGGACGAATCAAGATTTTTTCCGCAGGATTGCCTTAGTCTGGCGGAAAAGGGGACTGTCCGCCTGTTTTACGGCGGAGGGTATGTGTTCTTTCCCAACATTTGGGAACAGGCCAAATTCTACGACCGAATAGGTCATGCCTGGCGGATCAGGAACCCCAAGGACGGGACATACGAATGGACCGTGGAGGGAGTCCGAACGGCGATCCGAAACGGGATCGCCCACGGCTATGAGCAGGCAAAAGGCGATGTCGGTCCGGCCTGTGCCGTCAGGTTCAGGGATGAGTCGTTCGGCAAATGGGTGGCCTACAACACCCTGATCGGGGTGTCGTACGCAATAATTGTTTTTTGAAGGGCCTTGCGCACCGATCGGGTTTTGACCCGGTTGGTGCGCTTTTCGGTTTTTCCTATTGACTCCGTTTTTTGGCCGTGATATATATTTTAAGGTCAAAAAAAGTTCGGGTCGGTAGCTCAGCTGGTAGAGCAAGCGCCTCTTAAGCGTTAGGTCCTGGGTTCGAGCCCCAGCCGACCCACCAAAAGCCTCCCATCAGGTTGATGGGGGGCTTTTGTTTCCGTCTGTTTTTTGTTCGGCCCCCCACATTCTTTTTGGCGTGGCCAAAAGATGGTATAATTAAGTAAGGCTATAAAGGGGCATTATAATGGATCTATTGGCGATAATCGGGTCTTTGATTGCGGGAACCGTGGCGGCCGTGGTGGCGTTCGCCTGTTTTTTCCTGATACACAGGGAGTTTCGCCGTCGGAGACAGCCCCACCTACTGGTTTTTTCCCTGGCGTTCCTGGCTTGCGGTCTCGGTTTTTCGGCCCTGTTCGTGTCCCGGTGGGCTTGGGCGTATGCCGCCCTTTCGGCCTCCGTTTTCGGTTATGGCCTGGCGTCCTTCTTCCTGACCGTTGTCCCGTTTTTGGTGTTGGAGGGGGTATCCAGGATTCGGGGCGGACGTTTCGTCGCCTGGAGAAGCCTGGCCAATGCTGTTGCCGCATTGGCCTTTCTCCTTATCCTGGCGGTTTGGGACCGAGGATCCCTGTCCGCCTTCTTTCCCGGAATTTCGGGTGGTGCCGGCGGTTGGCCGCTCCACACCCTGACGGTCATTGCCTGGGTATTGGGACTTGCGGGCCTGGCGGCCGGTTTTCTGGCCCGCAATTTGGGATTCGGGACCCGTCGGTTAGGTGGGCTTTCCCTGGCCAGTTTGTCGTTTGGCATTTTCCTGGGGGCCCTAGTCCTTTCCGGCCGGAACATCGGGCTGGTTCCGGCGGTCTATGCGTCCGTTTCGGTGTTCATGATCCTTCTTTCCCTGGCCGTTTCCGCTTTCGGACACCCGGACCGGGAGGTGACGGACCGTCCGTGGCGCATGGTCCAAAGGAGCCTGACCTTCAAGGCGGTCATATTCAACGTGGTGTCCTTCTGGGTGATGTCGTTCCTGGTGATGGCGATTGCGGTGCTTTATTTCGTCCGCCTGGATGTCCACGGTAAGCAGTTGGCGGTTACGGACGGCACTGTCCGGATGTCGAAATGCGTTACCAACGCGAAAGACTCCGCCCTCCAGGCGGTCCAGTTCCTCTCCTTTTCCTCCAGGCGATCCCCGATCGTGGCCAGCGGTGACGGTTGGCGGTCGGACGGGACGGAATATTTGCTGGACGCCAACCGGAGCCAGTTCATTCGGATACTGGACGGCGGCGGGAGGGTGATTTACGGGAATTTTGGATCCGACGAGATCGGACGGGATTTCATCGGGTTGAGGGCCGTCCAGGGAGCCTTGGCCGGCCGGTCGCTGTCCTTCCTGGAGGAGGATCCCGGATTCGGTAGGGTAATGCTGCAGGCGGCCGCCCCGGTTTCCCTGGAAGGCGGAAAACAGGGGGTCATTCTCCTGTCCCGCCAGATGGACCTTTGTCAGGATACGGTATTTGGGACCGGTCTCATGCCGACGGGTTTCGGGATGGTTGACCGGTTCGGCCGCCCGATCGTCAGTGCCGGGCATCCCATTGACCTTAGGCAGGCGACGGCCGAATACGTCACGGCCGACGACGTTCTTTCCCTGATCAGGGAAGGGCACGGCGGATTGGCGGCCGTTGAGGCAATCGGCGACGCGGACGGCCGGATCGAGGCTTTCGTCTTTTCCCACCTTTCCCCGACCGTGATCCATGCGGGGGCCGTTCGCCTGGCGGCCGTCATCATACTCATCCTTTTGGCGGCATTGGCCATGATAACGGTCGTCCTGACCTACAGCCTGACCGGCCTGGTCCGGCCGATTCGGGAGATGCGGAAGGTGGCGAGGGCCGTCGAGTCAGGCGACTACGGAAGGAGGGTTTCCCACGGCGGCCAGGACGAGCTTGGCCAGCTGGCCGTTGGTTTCAACCGAATGGCCGTGACCATCGGCGAACAGACCGAACGGCTGCGCCGTCAGATGAGGGAGCAGGAGGATTTCCTGATCAACACCGCCCACGAGATGAGGACACCGATCAACATTTTCAGCTGGACCGTTGACCTGATGCGTTTCGGGGATACTGGCCGGATGAACAAGTCGCAGCTGGACCTGGTCCATCAGCTGAGGCAGACGACCGACCGGCTCTCGGCCCTGGTCCAGAACCTCCTGGATACCGCCGAGATGGACCGGGGCGGGATTTCCGTCCAGGCAGAGGACGTCAACCTTTCCGACATAATCGATGCCGCCGCGGCGCTCATAACCGTCCGGGTCAAGGAAAAGAGGCTGGAGATGCTTTGGGAAAGGCCGGAACCGGCCATGATGGCCGTCGGTGACGGGAAGCGCATCCGCCAGGTCTTGGATAACCTGCTGGGAAATTCCGTGAAGTATTCCCATAAGGGGGGACGGATACGGATATCACTGGCTCCGGCCAGCCGCCGTTCGCCGGACGGCCCGAAGGGGAAGTACCTGAAGGTTACCGTTGAGGACAACGGCCGCGGCATCCCCAAGGACGAGCAGCATCGGGTCTTCACCCGCTTTTTCCGGTCCAGGAACGCCGTGGCCGGGGACATCGAGGGTGCCGGATTGGGTCTGCATATCGTCCGGCGGCTGGTGGAACTTCAGGGCGGTGAGGTCTGGTTCGAATCGGTCGAGAACGTAGGCAGCGTCTTCAGTTTCACCGTCCCGGCCGCCTCGACCAGGAAATCCCAGCATTGAAATGGGGACAATCCCCGATTCTTACGAAACATATGACCGAAAGAACCAAGAAAAACAAGCCCACCGTTCTGGTGATCGAGGACGAACCGGCCCTGTCCGAAATCTTCACCATGGCCCTGGAGATGGACGGTTTCCGCGTCGAGCGGGCCTTTGACGGGGTTGAGGGGCTGGACAAGGCCATTCACCTGAAGCCGGACATCATCATCCTGGACCTCCTCATGCCGATCAAGGACGGTTTTGACGTCCTCGGTGACCTGAAATCCAACGAGGGGACGGTAGGCATTCCGGTGGTCATCCTTTCCAACCTTGGCCAGGATTTCGAGAGGCAGCGGGGGTTGGAGATGGGGGCCGTCTGTTTCTACACCAAGACCGACCTGGACCAGGGGCAGCTGGGTTCCCTACTGAGGTCGGTTATGGCAGGGACGGGATGCAATATTGCGGCCCGGGAATGATCCAGCGGGAACAGTGAACGCGCATTGACTTATGACGCCAACGGCGGCACAACCCGAGGCCGCGGGGAAGATACGGGTCCTGGTGATCGAGGACGACCGTTTTCTCCAGAAGATTCTGCTGATGAAGTTTCAGTCGGAGGGTTTTGACGTCCGTGGGGCATCGGACGGGGAGGAGGGGCTGAAGATGATGTTGGCCGACCCGCCCGATCTGGTGGTGCTTGACCTGATCCTTCCCAAGATGAACGGTTTTGAGGTCCTGACGGAAATGAGGACCAGCGTCTCGACCAAGGAAATACCGGTGGTGGTCCTTTCCAACCTCGGACAGGACGAGGATATCCGCCGGGTGATGGAGTTGGGGGCCCTGGAGTTCCTGGTTAAGAGCAACCATTCGATCATGGAGGTGGTCGGAAAGGTGAAGGAGGCTTACGCCCGTCACCTGAACCGGTGAGATAACCCTTCCGCTACATGGCGTTGGAGATATCGGAACTCAGGAAGATGCTGGTCGGTTCCGGCCTGGTGCCGGAGGCGGATTTCGAGGCGGCGGTTCGGGAATCGTCCGAATCGGGCCAGTTCCTGGACCGGATACTGGTGGAACGGGGCCTGGTGCCGGACGAATACCTGGGACAGATGGTCGCCGAGGGGTTCGGTGTCCCCTTCGTCAGCCTCGGCAGTCGGGAGATACCGGATGAAACCCTGCGAATCATCCCGGAACGGGTGGCCCGGCGTTCCCGGATGGTGGCTTTCGGCAGGGACGGCTCCGGAAAGGTCCTGCTGGCCATGGCCGACCCGACCGATCTGGAGACGATACGCCTGATCGAGAAGAGGGCGGGGGTGCCGGTGGTCGTCCATTACGCCACGGACGTCGGCCTGGCCCGGGCCCTGGAACGGTATTCGACGGACCTGGAAAGCGCCATCCGCGGGGTTCTGGACCGGAAGGGCGCGGACGGCGATGACGGGGAGGGGATACCGGTTACGGTGGTGGAGATGATTTTGGGGTATGCCTTCCAGAGCGGGGCATCGGATGTCCATATCGAGCCGCAGCAGAAGGGCATTGCCGTGCGCTATCGGGTCGACGGCATTCTCCACGACAGGGTCAACCTTCCGAGGGACCTGCTGGACCCGATAATCAGCAGGATCAAGGTGATGTCCCGAATGCGGACCGACGAGCATTTTGCGGCCCAGGACGGGAAGTTCCAGGAGGTCATCGACGGCAGGCGGGTGGATATCCGCGTCTCTGTCCTGCCGGTCGTGGACGGTGAGAAGGTGGTGATGAGGCTCATGGCCGAGAAGGGCCGGCGGTTCGACCTGGCGGATCTGGGATTTTCCGTCGATGACCTGAAAAGGATCCGCCACCACAGCCAACGGTCATACGGCATGATACTGGCGACCGGCCCCACCGGGTCCGGCAAGACCACCACCATGTACGCCGTACTGAAGACCCTGAACACCAGGGACGTAAACATCGCCACCATCGAGGACCCGATCGAATACGCCATCGAGGGGGTCAGTCAGATACAGGTGAACCCCAAGGTCGGACTGACGTTCGCCTCCGGGCTGCGGTCCATAGTCCGCCAGGATCCGGATATCGTCATGGTCGGGGAGATACGCGACGAGGAGACGGCCGGGATCGCCGTGAACGCCGCCATGACCGGGCACCTGGTCCTTTCCACCCTCCACACGAACGATGCCGCCACCACCCTGCCGCGTTTCAGGGACATGAACGTGGAACCCTTCCTGATATCGTCGTCCATCAACCTGATAATCGCCCAAAGGCTGGTCCGGAAGATATGTTCGCGCTGCATCGTAAGCGCCGACGTTACCGAGGAGGAGTTGGGGGAGAGGATGTCCGGGGACATGGTAAGGGAGCTTTACCGCCTTCGGACCTCCAGGAAGGGGCCGTTGCGCCTGTATCGGGGAAAGGGGTGCGTCCACTGCGGCAATACCGGTTACTCCGGACGGATCGGCATCTACGAGCTGTTGGAGGTTACGGATGCCGTTCGGGAACTGATCATGGCCGAGGCCAACGCCAAGGTGATCCGCGGGAAGGCCGTTGAGGAGGGAATGACCACGATGCTGGAAGACGGTTTCCGGAAGGCGATTTCCGGACAGACGACGATCGACGAGGTTCTCCGGGTCGCCGGAGAATAGCCGCAAGCCCATGTCATACGGTTATGTAGCGTCAACCGGCGAGGGAAAGCTGGTTCGGGGGGTGTCCGAACTGTCCAGCCGGAATTCGGTGATCCGGGACCTGGAATCCCGGGGCCTGGTCGTGGTTTCGGTCGATCCGGTCCGCCGTTCCCGGTCCTTGGTCCGATTCAGCCTCCGTTCCCTTGGACTGGTCAGCCACCTGGACAAGATGATATTCATCAAGCACCTGACCGTCATGGTCAAGGCCGGACTGTCGCTCCTGGAATCCCTGAGGATCCTCCGGGAACAGGCCGCCTCCTTCCGGTTCCGGATGATCCTGGGGGAGGTAGTCTCCTCGGTCGAGAAGGGGGGAAGCCTTTCCGATTCCCTGGCCCGTTTTCCTAAGGTGTTCTCCGCGTTTTTCGTCAATGTAGTCCGGTCCGGGGAGACCGCCGGAACCCTGGAGGGCAACCTGGAACACCTGTCGGAACAGTTCTCCAGGGACCACGAGCTTCGGGGCCGGGTCCGGAGCGCCATGATGTATCCGGTTTTCGTTATCCTGGCGGCCTTGGCGATCGGCTTCTATTTTGCCCTGTACATAATTCCGCAGGTCGCCGGTCTTTTCGGCGGATTGGGGGGGATTGAGATGCCGCTGGCCACCAGGGTCATGATGGGCATTGCCGGCTTTGTCAGGAATCACGGCCCGGCCCTTGCCATCGGAACCGTCGCCGGCCTGGCCTTTCTGGTCTGGCTGTTGCGGCGGAGGTTCATCCGTCCCCTGACCCACGGCATCATCCTGAAGGTTCCGATTTTCGGGAAGCTCGTCCGGAACATCAATTCGGCCCTGTTCTGCCTGGTGTTCGGCACCCAAATGCGCAGCGGCATCCCGATCCTCCAGGCCCTGGAGGTTACCGCCAGCGTCTTGGGGAACTGGCACTTCCAGCAGGCCATCCTGGCCACGGCCGAATCGGTCCGGCGCGGGCAGTCCCTTTCCGAAAGCCTGGCGGAACACCCCCGGGTGTTTTCCCGCCTGACGGTCCGGATGGTGGAGGTTGGGGAACGGTCCGGCCGGCTGGACGAGATACTCGGTTTCCTGGCCGATTTCTACGGTCTGGAGGTCGAGACGACCACCAAGAACCTTACGACGATACTGGAACCGGTCATGTTGGTGACCATCGGCCTTCTGGCCCTGGGGCTGGCCTATGCCATCATCATCCCGATCTACAATTTCGTCGGTTCAATCGGGAACATGGGGCGATAGCCGACAGCCATGGTTTTCTTGCGCGACAAGAAGGGGAAACCGATTTCCGGGTTCGGTCGAAAGGCTGGCCTGACGACAATTGAGGTTCTCCTGGCGATCACCCTGTTTGCGGCCGTGGCGGCCATGACCGCCCCCTTTGCGGGGCGGACCGTCGGCGGCGGTCAGGTTTCGGCCACGGCCGAGCGGGTGACCGATGCCCTGCGCCAGGCCCAGTTCGGGGCCATGAACGGCCGGAATCCCGGGCGGTTCGGGGTCCGTTTTGAACCGGACCGCTTCACCTATTTTTCCGGTCCGTCCTACAGTCCGGCTGATCCGGAGAACGTCGTCACTGTCCTGGACGGCGGAGTTTCCATTTCCCACAGCCTTTCCGGGAACGACGAGGTCGTTTTCGGCAACCATTTGGGGCGGCCGTCGGCGTCCGGTACGGTTACCGTAACCGCCGATTCCGGCCAGAGCCAGACCGTTACCGTCGGTTCGGACGGCCTGATCGGGCGCTGACCGGACGAACGGAGACAGGTGCCATGCCGACCTTCCGCCGCCATCGCCATACCGGGGGTTTCTCCATATTGGAGGCGATCATTTCCGTCGCCGTTTTCGGCATCCTGGCCTCCGGCGTCATGATGCTCGTTACCGGCCCGATGTCCGTGGCCAACAAGTCAGCCGATCGGCAGCGGGCCCTGTTCCTGTCGGAGGAGGGGGTCGAGGCCAGCCGTTCGATCCGCGATGAGGGTTGGGCGGGGCTGGCGGTCGGTAGCCACGGCCTGAGCTCGGTTTCCGGCCGGTGGCGGTTCAGCGGCCCGGAAGACTCCACTCCCGACGGATTCACGAGGGTGGTCACCGTTTCCGAGGTCCGGAGGGATACGGAAGGGAACATCGTCGTTTCCGGAGGCAATCCGGACAAACGGACCCGTCAGGTGACGTCCACGGTCAGCTGGGACGACTTCGGCCAGGTCCGTTCGGTCAGCTCCGTCGCCTACCTGACCGACTGGGACACCTACGACTGGAGACAGTCCACGGACGGGGATTTCCTTCCCGGAACCAGGAACGGCACGCGTATATCCGGCAGCGGGGAACCGGCGGCCGTGGAGCTGGCGCCTGCCGAAGGGAAGCTCTGGACTTCGGCCGAGGGGAACCTGATCACCCACACGACCGATACCGACTGGTCAGGCGGCTCTTTCGCGGATACGGAGCTGGTCGGTTCGGGAACGGATGCCTCCATTGCCGAATCCGGACCGATGCGTTGGGTGGAGATCCGGTCCGGCAAGTCGTTTTTCCACACGACCGACACGGATTTCCTTTCCGGCACCTTCAGCGGCACGGTTGCGGAAGGCACCGGGGACCTGGGTTCGCTGACGGTCGACCGGACTGAAGGGTGGTCCGTTTCGGTTTCCCCCACCGGTCAGGATATCCGCGGCATTTACATGTTGAGCGATACCGACGGCTGGGCGGTCGGGACAAGCGGCACCATCCTCCGTTGGGACGGAACTGTTTGGTCGGTATTCGCCGATACCGGCAGTCAGGCCTGGTCCGGCGTCAGCTGCGTCTCGCCCGACGACTGCTGGGCCTCCGGGGACAGCGGCCGCATCGCCCGCTGGAACGGCACCTCCTGGTCCCAGTTCGTTGACCTGGGGAACCAGGCCTGGTCCGGATTGGCCTGTACGTCATCTTCCGATTGTTGGGCCGTGGGGAATAGCGGCCGCATCGCCCGCTGGAACGGCACCTCCTGGTCCCAGTTCGTTGACCTGGGGAACCAGGCCTGGTCCGGCGTCAGCTGCGTATCGTCCGACGACTGCTGGGCCTCCGGGAATAGCGGCCGCATCGCCCGCTGGAACGGCACCTCCTGGTCCCAGTTCACGGATACCGGCAGCCAGACCTGGAAGGCCGTCCGGATGGTTTCGGCTGCGGACGGTTGGATTACGGCCACAAACGGCAATATCCGTCGCTGGAACGGATCGTCCTGGGTCAGTGTCGCCTCTCCTACCGCACAATCCCTCAACGGGCTGTTCTGCCTATCGGCCAACGTTTGTTTGGCCGTCGGCGGAAGCGGAATCATCATCGGATGGAACGGCACCGCTTGGAGTCAGGTGACTGATTTGGGCGGCCAGGTTTGGTCCGGAGTCGCCTGCGCCTCCTCGGACAGGTGCTGGACAGTCGGGGATGACGGAAACATGGCCCGGTACGGTCCCCATTTCCTGCCTTCCGGCACGTACCTGTCGGACGTTTTCGATGCCGGGGAAACGGTCGATTGGGGCTATGCCTTCTGGTCCGAAAGCCTGCCGGACAACACCGAACTGACCGTGGCGTTCCGTTCCGGCAACGTCCCGGTTCCGGGCGGGTCATGGTCGGCCTGGAGCTCGGAATACACCGATCCGGTGAACACCCAAATCCCGTCCCCCTCCTCCAGGTATTTTCAGTATAGGGTCAGCATGTCCACCGGCGATCTCGACGTTGCCCCCAGGCTAGAGGCGATTGCCGTGTACTACAACCAGCCTCAGCCGGTCAGCTATTTCGACATGAAGACGATCGGCGATACGGACGGCTGGGCCGTCGGACAGGGCGGGGCCATTGCCCGTTTCGACGGCAGCGAGTGGTCGTCATACCCGTCGCCCACCTCCAGCACGCTTTACGACGTTGATTTCGCTTCGGCCGACGACGTTTGGGCGGTCGGGGCCAACGGCACCGTCATCCACTGGAACGGCAGCTCGTGGGGTGCGGTCAGCTCACCGACATCCTGGGCCCTTTACGGCATCGATATCCTGCCCGACGGAACCGGCTGGGCCGTCGGCCGGAAGGGGACGGTCATCGAGCTGCGCGGTAACGGGAATTGGTATTCCGCCGTTTCCCCTACCGCCCGTGACCTGAATGCCGTGAGTCTGGTTTCCGGGACGGACGGGTGGGCCGTGGGAAACCAGGGTTCGGTAATTCGCTGGAACGGCACGGCCTGGTCGACCGTTTCCGTTTCCTACAGCCAGCGGCTAAACGGTGTCCATGCGGTCAGCGGATCGTTTGCGGTGACTGTCGGCCAGGGCGGGACAGTGTTCGTTTGGGACGGTTCGTCTTGGGTCGGGAGCGATTCCACCGTATCCAACGAGCTTTTGGATGTCTGGTGCCGGTCAACGGACGATTGTTGGGCCGTCGGCATCCAGCAGACCTTCGTCCAGTGGGACGGAACCGGATGGTCACAGTACTATTTCAGCAACCCGTCCAATCCCGTAGTGCAGGGGGTTTTTCTCCCGTTGGCCGGTGACGGTTGGGCGACCGGTGAGGGCGGGGCGCTTTACCGCTATACCGCCTATCGCCAGCCGGTTGCCTACTATACCGGTCCGGCCGTGGATTCCGGTGAGGACGGTGCGGTCTGGAACACGGTCAGTTGGGAATCCCTCCAGCCCCTCCTTACCGGCCTGTCGGTTTCGGTCCGGACCGGTCCGACACCGTCCCCCGACGGGTCCTGGTCGGCCTGGTCCGGTGAGCTTTCGGACGGGGGAGGTTCTACCGTCACCTCGCCGCCCGGACGGTATCTTCAGTACCGGGTGACCTTCACCAGCGGAGATCCGGCGGCCACGGCCGTCCTGCAGGAGATCGGGATGGTTTGGGGGGCGGTTACCGGGCAGGAACTTCAGGACACCGACGGTTCTGCGGTCAGCGACGTTTGGGCCGTCGGCAGGTCCGGAACGATCGTCCATTATGACGGCCTGTCATGGTCGCCTGCGGTATCCCCGACCGTCCGGAGCCTGTTTGGGGTGGCGGTTTTGGGCGCCAATGACGCGTGGGCCGTCGGCGACTCCGGAACGATCCTGCGGTACGACGGCTCGGACTGGTCACAGGCCGCTTCCCCGACCCCGAACGGGCTGCGCGGGGTTGACCTGTCGGGTACTGATTTCGGTTTTGCCGTCGGCGACTCCGGAACGATCCTGCGGTACGACGGCTCGGACTGGTCGGCCGTCGCGTCGCCCGTATCGGCCAGGCTCAATTCCGTTTTTTTGGAATCGTCCGATTTCGGCTGGGCCGTGGGCGACTCAGGCACGATCCTCCATTGGGACGGTGTTTCGTGGTCGTCCGTGCCGTCACCGACGGTCGTCAGGCTGAATGCCGTAGAGAGCCGTTCGGTGAACGAGGCCTGGGCCGTGGGCAATTCCGGGACGATAGCGTATTGGGACGGGTCCGAGTGGTCGTCGTTCTCCTCCCCGACGGCCAGGGATCTTTACGGCCTGACCGTCAGGGCCCCGACCGACGGTTGGGCCTGCGGCAACCGGGGTGTCCTTTTGCGCGACCCGGAATCCTATCCGCCGACCGGCACCTTCATCTCCACCGTGCTGGACGCCGATTCCCTGGCCGAGTTTAAGACCGCCTTTTGGGAAGGGGAATACCCTCCGGGGACGGCCGTGACGGTCGCCGTCAGGAGCGGCGATGTGGCCGTGCCGGACGCCACCTGGACGGGATGGAGCCCTGAGATGTCCGGCGATTGGGGGGCACAGCCGGTTACGGACGGGCGGTATTGGCAATACCGCCTTACCCTGACCACCGGCGATCCGGCCCTGACCCCGTCGTTCCAGGCGATAGTCTTCACTTACATGCTACGGTAATGTCCCGTTACCAGACGGCAACCCGGAAACCTTTTGACCGGCGGGGATCCTCCCTCCTGGAGTTTATCCTTTATTTTGCGGTGATCGGGATGATCCTGACGGCCGTAATCGGTTTTTCCGCCGAGTTCGTCGGTATCCATAACCGGACGGCGATCCGGAGGGAAATCAGTCGGGACGGCCGCTATGCCGTGGCCCGCATCGCCGCGGAGATCCGTTCGGCTGTTGGGGTGAATTCGGGGGATTCGGTATTCGGTTCCGGAAACGGACGGCTGTCCCTGGCGGCATCGAACCCGTCCGAAGACCCGACGGTGTTTGCGGTCGACGGCGGCCGGTTGGCCGTCAGTCGGGGGGGCGGGGGGCTGGAGCCGATCACCTCCCTTTCGTCGGCGGTCGGCGGTTTCACGGTTTACGACGTCTCCGTCCCCGGACGGTCCAGGGCCTTCCGGATCGTTTTGGCGCTGGAGTCCGTCGATTCGTCCCAGGGTAACGTTACGGTAACTTTCGAGACCACGGCCCAGGTCAGGAAGGGCCAGGGTTTCCCCGACTGATATGGTTAATCGCATCCGTTCGGGCCGTGGCGGCCTTCAGAAAAGCGGCGTGATAGGCCTTTTGACGGTGATCATCCTGGGGGTGACCGTTTTGACGGTCGGTTTGGCCGCCTCATGGTCATCCCAAACCGAGCTGCTTCTGGTTGGCGACAGCGATCGGGGGCAATACGCCCGGCAGCTGGCCTCCTCCTGTCTCGATGAGGCCCTGTATCGCCTTAAGCTCGATTTGAACCATGCCGGCGGGACGGTCCCGGTACTTTCGTCGGAATGCGCCGTTTCCGTAAGCGGTTCGGGAACCGAACGGACCCTGACCGCCACGGCCACGGACGGGGACTGCTCGCGAACCCTGGAGGTGACGGCCGAGCTTCGGGCGAACGGCAGCGGCAACGCCCGTTCCTGGTATGTCCGTTCGTGGCGGGAGGTCGATCCGTAGGGAAGTCGGTGGGTTTGTGGTATGATGAAAATGATTTTGGATGCTTATTTTTGGTATGTCTAAACCCATCCGTTTCGGATTGGACATTTCTGACCATTCGGTGGAGGTTCTTTCACTGTCCGAAAGGAAGGGGCGGGCCGTAATTGAGTGGGCCGGCCGGACGGACATGCCGTCCGGAATCGTAAGCCGGGGGGTCATCCTGGACCAGGACGGCCTGGCGCAGGTCCTGAACCGGCTGCTCATCGGGGTGTTCGGCAGGGTTCGGGGCCGCCTTCAGGCCGGCCTGTCCGTTCCGGAAACCCAGGTTTTCAGCCGGGTGTTTCCCATGCCGATCGCCCTGGAGAGGGAGATGGCCGCCAAGGCGGCGATGATCGGGGCAGCCGACGTATTTCCGGTTCACCCCAACGATTCCCTTACGGCCATGGTGGAGTTGCCGGTCGTTCCCGGATCGGGGAACAGGGATTTTTTCCTGGCGGCCGTTGATCGCCGGTTGGTGGAGTCCTATCTTGTTGTCCTGGGTCGGGCCGGGGTGGAGGTGACTTTCGTGGAACCGGAATCCGCGGCGCTTTCCCGGTCTCTGGTCACCGAACGGGACGAAACGGTCATGGTGGTGGACATCGGCGCGGCCGTCACCAACATGTTCGTCAACGACCGGGGGGGGATACGGCTTGTATCTTCCGTCGGCGTCGGCGGCGATTCCCTGAATGCCGCCCTGGAGACTAAGTTGGGGCTTTCCCCGGCCGCGGCGGAAAGGGCGAAGCGCCAGAGCGGTTTCCTGCCGACCGGGGAGGAAAGTCGGGCCTTCCTGGTCCTCCAGCAGCCCATGGCAACGGTAATCGGGGAGATGGCGGAGACGGTCGATTACCACCTGCGCAAGTCGGGGAGGCCGGTAAGGAAAATCGTCCTGATCGGGGGAAACAGCCTGCTGCCAGGGATCGTGGATTACGTCTCCTCCAATTTTCCGGACGTTCCCGTTGCGGTCGGACACCCTTTCGGCGGCATTGACCTGACCGTCAGGCAACGGTCGATAGGGCAACAGGAAGTGCTCTTTTCCGCTGCGGCCGGAACCGCCTGGAGGGCAGCCGGGCTTCGGCACGGATGGGAAATTAATTTTTTGCTAACCAATAAACGCCAGACTTCCGGGCTCAGGAACCTTTTGGGGCTTGGGCGAAAGACCGGACTGGCCTTAAGCCATATGGTACGAAAGTTAACCGGAAAGACCGGAAAGGCCGAAGGCAAGGCCGCCGGTTCGGATAGGGCGGTCAAGCCCAGGAAGGCCGCAGTCAGGAAGGTACGGAAGGAGGCCGTTCCGGAACCGGCAGTCTCCGGTGCGGATGGCGTATCGGAAATTGAAACGGTCGTTCCCCCGGCTGTCGAACCGCCCAAGGAAGTCGATCGGGCGGAAACCGCCTACGGTCCGGGGGAGGTGACTTCCGCGGAAGGAAAGGCCGATCCCAATCCGGAATCCGGACAGGGGATCGGCGATGTCCTGACGGGCATGGAAGAGACGGATCCGAAAGTCGAACCGGAAGGGGAGCCGGACCTGTTTGTCCTTCCGCCGGACGGGGCCGTCGGCGGGGAAGGGGAAAGGATGTCGGTGGATTCCATCCTGTCCAGGGCCAAGGAGAACGAGATGAACGGGGAAGGGCTGTCGGTTTACGGCGAGGAGCCGGACCGGTCCGGTCGGGGAAAGACCGTGGCCCTGGTCGTCCTGGTGGTCGTCCTGGCGGTCGCCACGGCCGGCGGGATATTCATGATGATGAGAAAGAGCGGGATGGTCGCCCCGTTTTCCTTCCTGTCCTCCGGACAGGAGGGGGCAGGCGAGGACCCGGAGGTTGCGGAGGAAGCCGCACCTCCCGTTCCGCAGTCCGTTTCCCTGACCGTCCTTCTTGGGGTTGAGCGGCAGCCGGAAGGCCCGAAACCGTTTGTCCTGACCCGGACCGTTGAGGCGGAAAGGGAGGGTTCCGGTTCCTTCGTTTCCACGGGCCAGGTCGCCGTGACGACCGGCCGGTCCGAGGGGACGATCACCATCGTCAATACGGACGACAGGCCGTACGATTTCGTGGCCACGACGCGGTTCGTCACCGAGGACGGGATCCTCTTCCGGCTCAAGTTCGGGGCCGCCATTCCGGCGAACGGTGAGGTCGATGCCGCCGTGGTCGCCGACCAGGCGGGCGCCGAATACGACATAGGACCTTCCCGGTTCACGGTTCCCGGTCTTTCGGCCGAACTCCAGTCCCTGATTTGGGGGGAGAGCAGGGCGGCCATGACCGGAGGGTCCGGTATGGCCAAGGTCGTCACTGAAGCCGACCTGGCCAAGGCCAAGGCCGACATTTTTGAGGACCTGGAAAGGGAGGCGCTGGCCGATTTGGGGGAGATTGCCGGTGAGGATGGGGTCATCCTGTCGGATCTCATGACCTCCGAGGAGGTTTCCTTCACGGCCCCGAAGGTCGGGGATTTGGCCGGCGGATTTACGGCCACCCTAAAGGCAAGATTCCGGGCCCTGGTGGTGCCGCAGGGAGAGTTGGACGGTCCGCTGATCGACCGCCTGGTCTCCGTCCTTCCGGTCGGGGAGAACCAGGCCGACTATGACATCGGCCTTCCCAGGTATACGGTTGAGGCCTACGACACCATGGCCGGTTTGGCCGAGGTTCGGGTGGAGGCGGACATCTCCAGGGCCACGGTCGCTCCCCCTATCGGAAACTAGCGGTGTGTGGTATATTGGTTTGGTGTCTAACTAACAAATCGCCAGAGAACCTGGCCTGCCGTAAGGCTATAAACGAGTCAAACATTATGAAGATTCTCCGTTCCGGCAATGACCGCGGCTTCACCCTGATCGAGCTGCTGATCGTCATCGCCATCATCGGTTTCCTGGCCGCCGCCATCTTGGTTGCCGTGGATCCGGTCAAGCGCGTCCAGCAGTCCCGTGACGCCAAGCGCTGGTCAGAGGTCAACGCCATCCTCAACGCCATCCTCACCAAGCAGGTGGACGACCGCCAGGCTTTCGCCGGTTCGACCACCGTTCCTGTCCTGAATAACGAATATCAGATCATCACTTCCGTTGATACCGGATTCGACTGTGCCATTTTGGAGAACGAGTGTCCGCCGGCCGGCGTTCTTTCAACGACCGGCAATGAATGCGTTGCGAATTTAGGCGGTCTGGTTGACGAGTGGATCGCCGCCATTCCGATTGACCCGGTCGGAACAGGGAATGTTCCCGCGGGTGGGGCGGCATATTTGGGTCCGGAAAACACCGGATATTACATCCATAAGACCGGTAACGGCCGCATCGAAATTGGTTCCTGCTGGCCGGAACAGGAATCGGCCATCAGCGTCAAGCGATAGTCGGTGATTGTTCAGGAAACCGCCCGGGTAAATCCGGGCGGTTTTTGGTATGATACCGGGGTATGCAATGCGGAAATCGGCGGAAAGGCGGATTTACCCTGGTTGAGGCCCTTGTCAGCGTCGCCATTTTTGCCGTGGTCGCCATGTTCATCTACCAGTCCGTGATTTTGGCGACAAGGACATCCGGCATGGCCCGGGTTCAGATGGCGGTGGCGGCCATTGCCAACGAGCAGATAGAGATTGCCCGCAACCTTCCGTATGGGGAAGTCGGTTTGGTTGACGGTTGGCCGGCCGGCCGTCTTCGGGCCAGCCAAAGCGTAACCCGGGACAGCCGGACCTTCACCGTCGAAACCACCGTCCGGAACATCGATGACCCGTTCGACGGCACCATCGGCGGCAGCCCCAACGATACCGCCCCGGCGGACCGCAAGCTGGTGGAGATCCGCATCTCCTGTCCGGACTGTCCGGGCTACGAGACCGAGGTTTTCGATACCTGGATAGCGCCGGTTTCCATGGAATTCGATTCGGATAACGGGGCCCTTTCCGTTCGGGCCTTTGACGCCAACGGCCTGCCGGTTCCCGGGGCCGCCGTCCGTGTCGAAAACCAGTCCGCCGTCCCCCCCTTCACCATCGACGACACCACCGGAAATGACGGCACCTACATGCTGGTCGATGTCCCGCCCGGTTCCGGAACCTACGGCCTCACTGTCTCCAAGGACGGATACTCCACCGAACGGACCTACCCGGCCGGCGGTGTCGGAAATCCTAACCCGTCCAAGCCGCACGCCACCGTCTCGACCGGAGCCCTGACCCAAGTGAGCTTCAATATCGACCGGCTAGGTTCCCTGGAGATCGACAGCGCCGACCTGGCCTGCGCCGCCGTACCGGAAGTCGGTTTTACCCTGACCGGGGCCAAACTGATCGGCACTGACCCCGATGTTCCGAAATACCGGGCCGAACACGCCACTGACACCGGCGGCCGCCTGACGGTCGGCGATTTGGAGTGGGACTCCTATTCCCTGTCGGTCGGGGACGGCGACCGTGACCTGCTGGGAACCATCCCCCCGATGCCGCTCGGGCTTACCCCCGGGGCTTCCCGGAACATGACGATGGTCGTCGGCGCCAAGAGCCCCCGTCGGCTTCTGGTCACTGTCCTGGACGTCTCCACCAAGCAGCCCCTGACCGATGTTACCGTCCGCCTGACCCGTTCCGGTTACGATCAGACCATGGTGACCGGCCGCGGCTATCTCCTGCAGACCGATTGGGTCGAAGGTCCCGGACAGGCTGATTTTCTCGATCCAAGGATGTATTTCGGTCAGGACGGACACGTCAACGACCAGACGGCCGGACAGGTCAGGCTTCGGAAGCCGGGAACGCGCTATGACCCGTCCGGTTACCTGACTTCCTCCACCTTCGACTTGGGGACATCGTCGGATTTCCACCAGATTTTCTGGTTGCCGCAAAACCAGCCTTCCCAGACGGGGACGGATTCCGTTCGCATGCAGGTTGCCGCCAATGACGATAACCTCACTTGGGATTTCGTCGGTCCGGACGGCACGGACGGGACATACTATACCCTGACCGACCAGAACATCTGGTCCGGTCATGACGGCCGGCGTTACCTGCGCTACCGTCTTTTCCTCCAGACCGCCAATACCCGCTATACCCCGACCGTTTCCGATGTCCTCTTTTCCTTTACGGCCGGTTGCCTGCCGCCGGGACAGGTCTCTTTCGCCGGTCTCGGGCAGTATGGCTACACTTTGACCGTTTCCAAGGGCGGATATTCCACCCAGGTCAAAACCGTTTCGATCCAGTCTGACTGGCAGGGGACGGTCGTCGAATTGGGTCCCTGAACGTATGGCCAACGGCCGCCGCCACCTTTCTGGATTTACCGTCATTGAGGCGCTGGTTACCCTGGCCCTGGCCATGGCGATCGGTTTGGCGGCCTTGACGTTTCAGAAGGACATTTATGTCCTGAATGACGGCCTATCCTCCAGTCTGACCGCCCAAGGTCAGTTGCGTCAGGCCCTGCGGCTGATGACTACCCACCTGCGGATGGCTTCCCCGTCCTCTACGGGGGCCTATCCCATTGCCGAGGCCGACAGTTCCCGTGTCGCATTCTATTCCGACATCGACGGCGACGGGGTTTTCGAGCGGGTTCGGTATTTTCTGGACGGCACGACGCTCCGACAGGGGTTGACCGAACCTACCGGCGACCCGCTTGCCTATGATCCGGACAGCGAGACGGTCATCGACATCGTGGATGGCATCCAGGCCGGAACGGACGTTTTCGGTTACCACGACGGTTCCTATGACGGGCTGACCCCGGCCCTGGACGAACCTGTCGACATCTCCCGCATTCGCCTGATCCGCCTGACCCTGGCTGTCCACCGTCCGTCCGCCCGCCAATCGGGTCCGATCACCATGTCTTCCGTGGTCATGCTCCGTAACCTGAAGGGGCTATGACCGGACACCGCCGACAAGTCGGTCCGCCTGACCGAAACGGCCATATCCTGGTCCAGATAATGGTTTTGGGCGGTCTGGCGGCGGTTTTCGTGTCGTCCATGATGAGCTGGGCAGTGTTGAACTACAGGGCCGGCCGTTCGGCCGTGGAGCGCGAACGGGCCATTCAGCTTGCCGAAGCCGGGTTGGACTATTACCGCTGGCATCTGGCCCATGCCCCAACCGACTTCCAGGACGGAACCGGACAGCCCGGTCCCTATCAGCACGACCTTACCGACAGGGACGGCAATGTCGTCGGTCATTTCGTCTTGGAGATAACGCCGCCGGACACCGGTTCCAGCGAGGTGACGGTCCGTTCGTCGGGGGATACCGGGGCGACCTTCAGCCCGGAGCGCCACCTGACGGCCACCCTGACCAAGCCGTCCTTTGCCCGTTATGCCGTGGCCGCCGATGATTTCATGCGTTTCGGGGAGGGGACGGAGGTTCACGGTCCCATCCACTCCAACAAGGGTATCCGGTTCGACGGCCTGGCCTACAACGTCGTTTCCAGCTCGGTCGACTCCTATGACGATCCGGATCACTCCGGCGGCAACGAGTTCGGGGTCCATACCCACCTGTTCCCGACCGACCCGCTGCCGCCGTCGGCTCCGCCGTCCCGTTCGGACGTTTTCATGGTCGGACGGCAGTTTCCGGTCGCCTCCGTCGATTTTGACGGCATGACCGCCGATTTTGCCGTCATGAAATCCGATGCCGAGGATGGCGGGTTCTACCGCCCCAGTGCCGGTGCCCAAGGGTACCATATCGTTTTCCGGACCGACGATACCTTTGACCTGTATAAGGCAACCAAGCTCCTCAATGCCCCGGACGGCTGCTGGAACTCCAATAACCAGGACGGTTGGGGAACCTGGAGCATCGAGAACGAGCACCTGATAGGCAATTTTCCGCTTCCCGACAACGGTTTGATTTTCCTGGAGGACGACGTGTTCGTTGACGGGCAGATTGACGGTGCCCGGGTAACGGTCGTGGCGGCCTTCCTGCCGGACAACCCGCCGTTTAGGAAAAACATCATCGTCAACAGGGACTTGCTCTATACCGCCCATGACGGCACCGACTCCATCGGCCTGATTGCCCAAGGCCATGTCATGACCGGTTTGGTCAGCTGGGACGATCTTCGGATCGATGCCGCCCTGATTGCCCAGAAGGGGAAGGTCGGTCGTTTCTACTACCCTGAAGGCTGTTCCCCATACCACCAGCGCCACTCCATCACCCTTTGGGGAATGATTGCCACGGCCGTCCGATACGGTTTTGCCTACACCGACGGCACCGGCTATGCCTTCCGTTACATCAACTACGACGGCAGCCTGTTCCTCAACCCTCCGCCCAGCTTTCCCCTTACGGCCGATCAGTACGTGGTTACCTCCTGGGCGGAAAGGTGACGGCAAGATCGTTGTTGCCCATCCCGGTTGTTTTTATTGATTCCCCGGACGGATGCGCCGGTCCGGCCCCCTTTACGGCAGTCTCCCAAAGGGAGAGGGGGCCGAAGGCGGGTCGGTTTGCCGGTGCGGGGCAAGGGGGGTCGGGCCGGTCGCTCCCCAAATCCCCCAATACTGGGGGATTCGTGTTGATTGGATACCTGTGGATGGGTGTGGTATGCTGAAACCGTAGGGAAAATAAAAAAGCAGCGTAAAAACAGAAAGGTCAGACAGGCATGTGCGTCGCCGCCAAGGTAACAAATACCGAAGGCGGCGATGCGTTTTTGTCTCTTGCCCCTTACGGCAGTCCCCTGAAGGGGAATGGAGTTAAGGGGGGTGATGTGAAAATTCCGCATAGTTTGCTATACTGAAACACGTAAACAACGGTTTATTCGGCGGATATGGACAGAAAAGGCTTCACCCTTATCGAGCTGCTGATCGTCATCGCCATCATCGGTTTCCTGATGGCGGCGATTCTGGTTGCCGTTGATCCGGTAAAGAGGATCAGGCAGTCGCGCAATGCCCAGCGCTGGTCCGAGACCAACGCCATCCTCAACGCCATCCTGAAGAAACAGGTCGACGAGCGGATCCAATACGACGGGGAGGGAACGGCCGGAATCATCACCCATCCGGACTATGTCCAGGTGATCGTCCGGGACGATACCGGGGTCATCTGCAACCAGTGGGCCAACCGTCCGGGATGCGACCAGCCGATGGACATCTCCGGGGCCAACAAGAACTGCGTCGCCAACCTGAACGGCGAGGACGAATCGGGGATCGTCCCGGCCTACATCGCCGAGCTGCCGCTTGACCCGTTGGATATCGGCCAGAACGGCTGCGGTTCCGGTTCGGGGTGTGAGGTGGAGGGCGGCATGGCCATTTCGGAGGACGGCAATACCGGATACTACATCCGCCGCACCGCTGACGGGCGGATCGAGGTCGGGGCCTGCCATCCGGAGCTGGACGAGACGATTAGGGTAAAGAGGTGATATGAGATACTCCAGGCTTTTCGGCCGAACATCCAAGACCGTTCCGTCCGACGCCGATTCCCGAAACGCCCGCCTGCTGGTTCAGGCCGGGTACGTTGACCAGCTGATGTCCGGCGTCTATACCTACCTGCCGCTCGGCTTGCGATCCCTAAACAGGATAAAACAGGTTGTCCGGGAGGAGATGGAGGCCATCGGCGGACAGGAGATCCTGATGCCGGCCCTTACGCCCAGGGAGCCGTGGGCAACCACCGGCCGCTGGAACGATCCCGGGCCGGAGGTGATGTTTCGGCTTAAGGGTCGGGGTGACAAGGACCTGGTTCTGGGATGGACCCATGAGGAGATCGTTACCCCCCTGGTCAAGCGGTTCATCCGGTCCTATAAGGACCTGCCGGTGGCGGTCTATCAGGTCCAGGACAAGTTCCGGAACGAGCCTCGGGCCAAGTCCGGCCTGTTGCGCGGCCGGGAATTCAGCATGAAGGACCTCTACAGTTTCCACCGCAACCAGGAGGACCTGGACGAATTCTACGAAAGGGCAAAGACCGCCTACCTCAACGTCTATCGCCGCTGCGGTTTGGATGCCATCGTCACCGAGGCTTCCGGGGGGGCCTTTTCGGAGTACTCGCACGAATACCAGGTGCTGACCGAGAACGGGGAGGACATCATCTACTATTGCCCCAAATGCCAATACGCCCAGAATCGGGAGATCAGCGGGTACCGGGCCGGCGATGCCTGCCCCAAGTGCGGTGAGGCGATGGGGGAAGGGAAAGCGATCGAGGTCGGCAACATCTTCCGTCTCGGCACCCGCTTCACGGATCCGTTCGGGGTGACCTACAGCGACGAGACCGGAAAGCAGCAGCCGGTCGTCATGGGCTGTTACGGCATCGGACCGTCTCGGGTCATGGGGGCAATCGTGGAAATCCACTCTGACGACAGGGGCATAATCTGGCCCAAACAGGTCGCGCCGTATCCGGTCCAGCTGGTTTTGGTCCCGTCCAAGGACGGGGAAGAGGCCGTCAGGCTGCGTGAAACCGCCGAAAAACTTGCCTCTGGCCTGGCCGCCGTCGGTTTGGAGCCTCTCTACGACGACCGGGAGGATGTCCGGGCCGGGGAGAAGTTCGCCGACGCTGACCTGATCGGCCTTCCTGTCCGTCTCGTGGTTTCCCCCAAGTCTTTGGGGGCCGGAGGGGTGGAGTGGAAACTGCGGTCCGGATCGGATACGGAGATCGTCCCTATCGATGCCGTCCCGGACCGGGTCAGCGATTTCTATAACCTGACATAAACCCAACAGCGTCAGTGGTTCAAAAAAAACACCCCGGCCAATAGGTCGGGGTTTTTTGGAATTGGTCGTTATTCTTTTTGCTTTTCTCCGAATCGATTTTGCCTTTCCAGTAGTTGGATCAACTCCTCAAGTCCGTCCGGCACCTCGATCGTAGATAGGTTAAATATTCGATTTAACCGATGCCTGATTCCCTGTCTGACGCCCCTGGCTGCCTGGTATCCGGCCGACTTCACCGCCTCGACGATGCGGTCGGTTCCCGCTCCGGCCCCGTAAGGATAGGCGAAGGAGGTGATTTTTTTACTCAATTTTTTTTCCAGAATCCGTTTGCTGCCCTTCAGTTCGTTTTGAACCTGAGCGTCGGATATTCTGGTAAGGAACGGATGGGATACGGTATGTGAACCCATCTCCATTCCCGCATCCGCCAATTCCCGCACGTTTTCCCATGTCATGCATCGTCCCCTGCCGATGGCGCCTGCCATGACGAAGAATGTGGCCGTGGCGCCGTATTTTTTCAGTATCGGCACGGCGTTTTCGTGTTGGTTTTTCCACCCGTCATCGAAAGTTATCACCACCGGTTTGTTCGGTAGCGGTGTTCCGTTCCGGAGACGATCGGTTAATTTTGATAGGGTAACGAATGTATATCCGTTATTGCGCAGCCAAAGTATTTGGCTCTCGAAAACATTCGGTTGGACGTTGTATTGATGTTTTCCGTTCCTGACATGGTGGTAGAGCAGGATCGGAGCCGTTACCGCTTTCTCTGATGGGGCGGCTTTTTGGGGGGACAGAAACAGCGTCGCTGTTGCCAACATCGCCACGGTTTTCTTGATTCCGGTCATTTTTCTCCTTTTTTGGGAAAGAATTGGTTTGTTTTTCAAGCAACTCCCATCAGGTTAGTGCTGGATTCCGATTTTGTCAAGATTTTGTTTTTCCACCGTAACAAATCCGCCCCGTCTGGCGACAGGGCGGATTTGTTTTCCGAATGGTTTCTTGTTATCTTTTGTCCCTACCTCTTTCCCTTCAGCGAGTCCTTCAGGGACTTGCCGGCCTTGAACTTCGGGACGACGACCGGCGGGATCTGGATCTTTTCGGACGGGTTTTGGGGGTTGACCCCGGTCCGACCGGCCCGCTGTTTGGCGGAGAAGGTGCCGAAACCGGCTATGGTGACCTCACCACCGGCCTTCAGGGTCTCGGTGACGATGTCGGTAAGGGTCTCGACCGCATCCTCGGCGACCTTCTTGGTCATGCCGACCTTTTCCGCGATCTTGGCCACTAGTTCAGCCTTGTTCATAGGTTATTGGGGTTAATTAGGCTTTGGTTAGGTTTAAATTCGGTTTCGGTCAGACGGTTACCGTCCGGATGACGGTTTCGATACCCAGTGACCGTCCCTGCCCGTCGGTTTCAATGACAATGGCGTTGACGATCGCCTCGCCGCCATCCGGGATTTCCGTCCGCATGGGTAGGGACGTCAGGTAATGCGGCAGTGCCGTTTCCCGGCTGAAGCCGATGATGCCGTCCCGTATGCCGCACATTCCGATGTCCGTTATGAAGGCCGGACCGATTTCCGGCAGGATTCGGGCATCGGCGGTCATGACATGGGTATGGGATCCCCAGACGGCCGTGGCCCGTCCCTGGACATGCCACCCGAAAGCCGCCTTCTCTGAAGTGGCCTCGGCATGGAAGTCCACCAGGACGACCTGCGGTTTGGGGGATGGCCATTCGGTCAGTATGCGGTCAAAGGTCCGGAAAGGGTCATCCACCCCGGTTTTCATCATCACCCGTCCCAATAAGTTTACCACAAGGACGTTTTTTGTGCCAACCGTAAGCAATTTCGCCCCAGCACCGGGGACCCCGGCCGGATAGTTGGCCGGACGGATCAGCTTGGGGGAGATCGCCGGGTCAGCGAAGCAGTCGAAGGACTCCCTCTTGTCCCAGACGTGGTTGCCGCTGGTCATGAAGTCCACCCCCATGTCCATTATTTCCCTTAGGGTATCGGGGGTGATGCCCTTCCCGTGGGCAACGTTCTCCACGTTGGCGATTGTCAGGTCCGGCCCGAACTCGTCCTTGAGTTTCGGGAGGGCCTTGCGGACCGCCTTTCGCCCGATCTTTCCGACGATGTCCCCGAAGACGAGTATCTTCATGCGATTTTCCTAACGGGCGTATTCTATCACCCGGGTTTCCCGGATCACGTTGACCCTCACCTCGCCCGGGTATTTCAGCTCGGCCTCGATTTTTCGGGCGATGTCCTTGGCCAGGCGGAAGGCTCCGAAATCGTCTATCTGTTTCGGTTCAACGAACACCCGGACCTCCCGTCCGGCCTGGATGGCGTAGGCCTTTTCCACCCCCTGGAAGCTGGTGGCTGTCCTTTCCAGCTCCTCCAGCCGCTGGACGTACATCTCGAACGTCTCCTTCCGTGCGCCGGGTCTGGCGCCGGAGATGGCGTCGGCCGTCTTGACTATGACACCCTCAAAGGTGCCCGGCTTGTCCTCGTGGTGGCAAAGGGCCTGGTAGCAGATTTCCTCCTGCACGCCGAACTTCTTCAGGATGTTGTACCCGATTTCCGGGTGTGCCCCCTGGACGTCGTGGTCCACGGCCTTGCCGATGTCGTGAAGCAGGCCGCCCCGCTTGCAGACGGCAACGTCAGCCCCCAGCTCCTGGGCCAGCATTGACGCCAGGATGGCGACCTCAATGGAGTGCTTCAGGACGTTCTGCCCGTAGGAGGTGCGGTATTTCAGGCGACCGAGAATCTGGATCAGTTTCGGATCCAGGGCGGTTAGGGGGATGCCAAGCTCGTAAAGCGCATCCTCGCCGGATTTCTTGATGTCCAGGGCCAGGTCCTTCTTGGCGTTTTGGACCGCCTCCTCTATCTTGGTCGGCTGGATCCGGCCGTCCTCCAGCAGCTTTTCCAGCGCCAGTTTGGCGACCTGCCGGCGGATGGGGGAGAAACCGGAGATGGTGATCGCTTCCGGGGTGTCGTCCACGATGATTTCCGTGCCGGTCAGCTGTTCGATGGTCTTGATGTTGCGGCCCTCCTTTCCGATGATCCGGCCCTTCATCTCGTCGCTCGGCAGGTGGACGGAGGTGGTGGTGGTTTCCACGGCGTGGGAGGAGGCGGTGCGCTGGATGACCATGGACAGGATGTTGTTGGCCTTGGTCTCCAGCTCGTCGCTCTGCACCCGTTCCAGCTTATGCAGCCGGGAAACAAACTCCTCGCTGACCATCGTTTCCGCCTCCTTCATTAGGATGGCCTTGGCCTCTTCCCGGTCCAGTCCGGCCACCTCCTCCAGCTTCCGGAACTGTTCCTGCTTGATTTTCTCTATCTCTGCCCTGGTTTCCTCCAGTTGGGCGGACTTGTCGATCACGCCCTGCTGCTTCTTTTCCAGGTCCTTCAGGCGGTTCTGATAGTTGTCCTCGTGCTGCTCCAGCTTCTTTTGGATGATCCTTAGGTCTTTCCGCCTCTCCTCATCCTCTTTTTTGGAGTCCTCCACTATTTTAAGGGCCTTTTCCTTGGAATCGATAAGGACCTGCTTGGCCGCGCTTTCGGCCTCCCTGACCAGCCGTTCGGCCTTGGCTTCGGCCGAATTCACCTTGGTGGCGGCCTGTTTGGCCCGGATGGCGTATCCGATCCCGATGCCGGCAGCGATTCCGACGATGGCCGCCGCCAGACTTACCCAAAAGTAAACCATAAGAGTTCCGATGCCGTTCGGGCGGAAATCGGATACGGCCTTTTTTGGCTTACCTAAACCAGCGGTCAGCTATCGGCTGTCCGTATTGCCCCTGGATGTGGGGCTTTTCGGCGAAATCTCTTGGGTTCGGTCAGCGATGTCCCCGGTCCGTGGTTTTTCCGGAAAGAATCGGCTGACAACGGAATCTATCCAATCCTGGTCGAAGTTTAGCTCATGGCCCATATCCGTAGTCGGCCCGGCCGGCGGGTTTTCCCCGAAATCGGCCGTCCGTCTGGTTCCGCCCTGAACGGGCGTTATTGGTGTTTAAGACTACAGGGTCATGCTATCAGGGGCGGGGGGTTCTGGCAAGCCCTTGACTTTCGGCGATATTTGGTATAAAAATACCCGTCAGAAACGGCACCGCTCGGTGCCGTGTTTTATTTCATGAACTTTAGCCAATCCTCCCCCGTCAGATCCTCCAGCCGGACGGCTTGGGAAATGTCGAAATCGCCGCTTCTTGTCCGGCGCAACGATTCCAGATAGGCCCCGCAGCCGAGTTTCTGTCCCAAGTCATGAGCCAGGGTGCGGATGTAGGTACCGGCGGAGACTTTAGTCCGGAAAGAGAGTCTCGGATAGAACTTCTCGCAGGTTCGACTTTCGCTCGGCAAGAGCGCGGCGCTTTCGCAGCTCGCCTCAGCCCGGTCGTTCGGGGCCGGTTCATAACCGGTGATTTCCAGCTCATGGATCGTCACCTGAACCGGCTTTCTCTCCACCACCCGCCCCTCTCGGGCCAGTTCGTAGAGCCTCTTTCCCCGTATCTTCTTGGCCGAGTACATCGGCGGGACCTGTTCGATCTGGCCGAGGAAACTGGCGGCCGCCTCTCGGACGGACTTTTCGGTCGGCAGGGGCGCCTGGTTTGACCCAAGGCCGTCCGCCGAGACAGTCGGGACAATTTCTCCAGTCAGGTCCTGGGTATCGCTGACCGCCCCCAGCACGGCCACAGCCTCGTATGTTTTGTCTTTGCCGGTCATCTCACCCAGTCGTTTGGTCGCTTCCCGGCCGATGCCGACCACAAGAAGGCCGGTGGCGAACGGGTCCAGGGTGCCGGCATGGCCGATCTTTCGGATGCCGGTGATGCGCCGCAGCCGGTCCACCACGTCATGGGAGGTCAGTCCGGCTGGTTTGTCCACAAGCAGGAAGCCAGAATCTTTCTTTTCCATACGGTGTTTACCTTAACAGAAACTATTTTTTTTGGCTATGCATAGCTGATTTATTGTTATTTTTTGTCTCTTGACACCATCAATTAAGGCTTATAAAACTTAATCGCCGGTAATTCGTAAAATAAAAATATGGTGCTATGATGTTTAAGGATATGCCAAACAGAAAGGTCACCAATGAGCAGATAATGGAAGCCCTCTACGGGATGAGGTCTGACGTTAGTGATGTAAAATCCGATGTCGGCGAGATAAAATCCGATATTGTCGTCTTGAAGACCGACGTCAGCGGGCTGAAGTCCGACGTCTCTATCCTGAAAACTGACGTTAGTGGACTTAAGTCCGACGTCTCGGTCCTGAAATCTGACGTTTCGGTCCTGAAATTGGATGTCAGTGAGTTGAAGTCCGACGTTTCCGTTCTCAAGACCGACGTTAGTGGACTTAAGTCTGACGTCTCTATCCTGAAGACCGACGTCAGCGGGCTGAAGTCCGACGTCTCTATCCTGAAGACCGACGTTAGTGGACTTAAGTCTGACGTCTCGGTCCTGAAATCTGACGTTTCGGTCCTGAAATTGGATGTCAGTGAGTTGAAGTCGTCGCAGGAGCGCATGGGCGCCGACATCGTTAGCCTCAAGTCGTCGCAGGAGCGCATGGGCGCCGACATCGTTAGCCTCAAGTCGTCGCAGGAGCGCATGGGCGCCGACATTGTCGTCCTGAAGTCCGATGTCGGCGAGCTGAAGTCCGACGTTTCGGTCCTTTCGGAAACGACGGAATTCATAAAAGACAACGCCTTGATGAGGGATGAGGCTTTTGAGGTTTTTGCGACCAAGGACGACATGAGGGCAATGGAAAACCGCCTGGTTTCCCATATCGACGGTTTGGCGGAGAGCTTCCGTAACCATAACGATGAATTACTGGCCCACCGCAATCGGATGGATCGAATTACTGGCGGCTTGAATGAGACCAGGGAGAAGGTCAGTTTGCCGCCCTTGGTTTACGCTGGCCAAGAATGACTTGACTGATTGGGTCTTGTTTTGGTCAAGTACTTTTTTAGGGATTCTTCAGAAGTTTCGGATAGTGAACCAACGAGGTATCTCAAAAGACCGTTCCCTGAAAAGATCTCCGTCGCCTCTCCCTACTAATCCATACTAATCCATCGGCGTCTCCCAATCCCCCAATACTGGGGGACTTACGAGGAAGGGATTTTTATCCCCCCAAGACGTTCCCGAACCCCGTTCCGTCAGCTTGCCTTTACCCGGGATTTACGCATTATTGACAATTTCGGGGATTGGGGATAGGTTTTCGTAAACGGAAAAATTCAGGATAATGGAAAGGACAGCGAAAAATGGAAGATGGACACGTAATTTTGTTTTTTTTGGTTGCGGTAGCCGCTTTGATTTTGCTGGTTACCGGGGTAGGGATCCTGGTTAGTGTCAGGAAGGAAATCAGGAAAGATAAAGATGCGGAAGCGGAAAGGGAAAAAAGGGGAGAAGGGTAAAAAAGGGTAGCGTTTTTCGTTCGGGCAATGCCGCTTTCGGCATTGCCTTTTGTCTGAAGGTTGGCCCGCCATCCCCGAAAAATTGACTGAACCGCCGATTGCCTATAACATACGGATTGTTATGAATGTCACCGAACTGGCCAGACGGCTGCGGGTCCATCCCGCCGAACTCCTGGAGAAGCTGCCGCTTCTCGGTTTTGACGTTGGACGCAGGGCCATCAAGATAGATGACCGGACAGTCCCGAAGATCATGGCCAAGTGGTCGGAGATGTCCAAGCGGGAGCGGTTGAAGGCCAAATACGCCCAGGAAGAGGCCGTGAAGAAGGACGCGGTCGCCAGGGTCAAGTCAGTCACCCTTCCGAAGCTCATCTCCGTGCGGGATTTCGCGGCCAAGCTTAGCCTGCCCCTGAACGTCTGCATCGGCGAGCTGATGAAAAACGGCATATTGGCCTCGGTCAACGAGCAGATAGATCGGGATACGGCCAGCATCGTGGCCGAGGATTTGGGGTACCGGGTAGAGAACGAGGGACAGGAGGAGAATGCGGAAAAGGCGGCCAGCATGTCCGCCGAACAGCTGAAGGAGATGATCGGACGGGAGGAGGAGGGGAACCTCAAGCCCCGTCCGCCGGTCGTGGTGGTCATGGGCCATGTTGACCACGGGAAGACCGCCCTTCTGGACGCCATCCGGAAGACCAACGTCATTGCCACCGAATCCGGCGGAATAACTCAGCACATAGGGGCCTACCAGGTGGAGAGGAAAGGCCGGAAGGTCACCTTCATTGATACCCCCGGACACGAGGCCTTTACGATCATGCGCTCCCGCGGGGCCCGGGTGGCGGACATCGCCATCCTGGTGGTGGCGGCCGATGACGGCGTCCAGCCGCAGACGGTTGAGGTCATAAAGATCATAGACGCCGCCAAGCTGCCTTTCGTGGTGGCCCTGAACAAGATGGACAGGCCGGATGTCGATCTCCATCACGTCAAGACACAGCTTTCGGAAAACAACCTGATTCCCGAGGAATGGGGCGGCAAGACCGTCATTGCGCCGGTGTCGGCCAAGAACGGGACCGGCATCGATGACCTTTTGGAGACCGTACTTCTGGTGGCGGACATGAACCGGGAAAAGATAGTCGCCAACCCGGACCGGTCGGCGGTCGGGACGATCGTGGAATCGCATGTCGATAGCGGGGAAGGTCCGGTGGCGACCGTCCTGGTCCAGGCCGGAACCCTGAACCGCAATGACCTTTTGGCCATCGGCGATTCCGCCTACGGCCGGGTCAGGGCCATGAAGGATTGGCAGGGCCGGACGGTTCCGGAAGCGACTCCCGGCATGCCGGTCCGGGTCCTGGGCTTTAAGGTGGCGCCGCAGGTCGGAGATATCGTGGAGGTGCCGGAAAAGGGAAAGAGGCTGGTTCCGGTCAGGAAGGAATATGCCGGTGACCGGCAGTCCTCTGCCGCCGTCAAGCCAACGTCTTCCGATGACGAGGAGGGGGGAGAGGAGGGCGGGTTCAAGGCCCTGAACGTCGTCCTGAAGGCCGATGTCCTCGGTTCCCTGGAGGCGATCGTCGGCACCCTGGAGAAGATGGTTACGCCGGAGGTTGGGGTGAAGGTCATTGGCCGGGGGTTGGGCAACATCACCGACGGGGACATCATGGCTGCCGAGGCTTCCGGTGGGGTGGTTGCGGGGTTCAATGTCCTGGCCACCAGGGATGCGGAAATCCTGGCCAAGGACAAGAAAATCGACATCCTGACCTACAAGATAATCTACGAGCTGTTTGATGAGGTGAAGCGGCGCCTGCAGCTGATGCTTCCGGTGGAGGTTACCCGGACCGATCTGGGCAAGCTGGAGGTTTTGGCCCAGTTCCGCAGCGACAAGACCGGACAGGTGGTCGGCGGGCGGGTCATTGAGGGGTACCTGGTTTCCGGAGCCAACACCGTCATATATCGCGGCGATCAGCCGATCGGTGAGGGGAAGCTGGTCCAGATCCAGTCCGGGAAGGCCGACGTCAAGGAAATCCACCAGGGGCAGGAGTGCGGGATAAAGATCGCCTGCCGGACACCGATCGAACCGGGCGATGTCGTTCGGGTGTTCACTGAGGATCGGAAGGAAAGGACCCTGAACCTGCCTAGGTAGGAAACCGGAACGTCCGCCTGTCAGGCAAAAAACGCATTAATAAGCTATTCAGACGTTGATTATGTCCATTGAGGTCAATGACGCCAATTTCGACAGGGAAGTCCTGGAAAGCGAGTTTCCGGTATTGGTTGATTTTTGGGCTCCCTGGTGCGGTCCGTGCCGGGAGATGGGGCCGATCCTGGATAGGCTGTCCGAGGAGATGAAGGGCCAGCCGGTCCGGATCGTCAAGGTCAACGTGGACGAGAATCCGGGCACTCCCGGCCGTTACGGGGTCATGAGCATCCCGACCCTGATGATCTTCAGGTCCGGCCAGCCGGTCGATCAGATGGTCGGGATCCAGCCCAAGGAAGTCCTGGCCGAGAAGCTGGGGGCGTTGATGTAGGCGGATGGTTTGTTTGGGCGAATAAAGACCCGGCAGGGGCCGGGTTTTTTGTCACGCGATTTTTTGGGCGGATTTTTATGACGCTTGACAATTTTTTGTCAGTAAGCCCAATTGAAATCGATACAGGAACAGACATGCAGCCAATCCGACGGTTTCGACGGAGCAGGGGATAGCCCCGGCTTTTTGGTGCAGTCAATTTACCTCTACCACCCAAATCAAGTATCATATACGTAAACATATGCGCGACATCATCATCATCGGCGGCGGGCCGGCCGGATATACGGCCGCCATCTACGCCGCCCGAGCCAGCCTTTACCCGCTGGTTCTGGAGGGGGGAATGCCCGGGGGGATGCTTACGACCACCACCACGGTCGAGAATTTTCCGGGTTTTCCGGAGGGGGTGGACGGCCCGGAGCTGATGTCCCGGATGGCCGACCAGGCCAGGCGGTTCGGGGCCAAACTGGAGACGGTTAAGGTTACTTCGGTGGATTTTTCGTCCCGGCCGTTCAGGGTTTCCTGCGGCGACCGGACGGAGGAGGCCAAGGCGGTCATCATCGCCACCGGCGGCAGGCATCGGCAGTTGGGCGTCCCGTCCGAAGAGGCGCTGAAGGGGAAGGGCGTGTCGTATTGCGCCACCTGCGACGCCTTTTTCTTCCGCGGCAAGACCGTAGCCGTGGTCGGAGGCGGTGATTCGGCGATCGAGGAGGCTGATTTCATCAGCCGGTTTGCGGAAAAGGTCTATCTTCTTGTCCGGCGGGACGTTTTCCGGGCGTCCAAGGCCATGCAGGACAGGGCTTTCGGGAACCGGAAGATAGAGGTCATCTGGAATGTCCTGGTGGATGACGTTTTGGGGGCCGAGGAGGGTAGGGTGACAGGCGTCCGGATTAGGGGGTCAAAAGACGGCACTGTCCGCGAATTGGCCTGTCAGGGGGTGTTTCCGGTGATCGGACATGACCCGAATACGGCAATTTTCGCCGGGCAGGTGGAACTGGATGAAGCCGGATATGTCCGCCTGTCCTCGGAACGGACGACCGCCACTTCCGTGCCCGGGGTTTTCGTGGCCGGAGACGTGGACGACAGCCGCTACCGCCAGGCCATCACGGCCGCCGGTGAGGGTTGCCGGGCGGCCTTGGATGCCCTGCATTTCCTGGAGGACAATCCCGTTTGAGATGACGAATCTTGGACCAGAGGGCAAGTCCGGACTTTGGCGCCGGATCAAACCCTGGCATTGCGGCCTCTCGGTCGGGTCTGTGACGGCTGCGGTGCTGGTAGCCGGTTGGTTCCGGGGCGATCGGGAGGCAGCGGATATCGGACTGTCCGTGACCCTTGCCTTGGCGACGGGGGCGGCATTTTTCGCCTTAGGGAAAGCCAGGTTCTTGGCCTGGTCAGCGGTTTTTTCGGCCGGCTGGCTGATCGGCCTGGGGTCGGCCGTCGAGATTTTTGCGGGTGAGGGTTTCGATCGGCAGGGTTTCGTGGTCCTGGCCACGGTCCTGTTCTGGCTGGTCCTGTCCTTGGTCATTGGGTTCCTGGCGGAATTCATCCTGGCGGTCCACCGCCTGACGCACCGGCTATGCGGTGACCGCCCGGAAAACCGGGAAAAACGCCCTTAACATCCGCTCGGTTCTGTAGTAAGTTTAGCCAATCGGGAAATGGCGTTTTGTGCGGCACGGAAGGGATACCCAACGTGCCCGCCCGTAAAAACACGTTTAGGTATGCCCTCATACGATTTCAGGAAAGTGGAGAAAAAATGGCAGGACCGCTGGGAGGAAAGCGGCATTTTCAGGAGCGATGACGATGCCTCCAGGAAGAAGTTCTATGCCCTGGACATGTTTCCGTATCCGTCCGGAGACGGGCTGCATGTCGGCCACCCGGAGAGCTACACGGCCACGGACATCATCAGCCGCAAGCGGCGGATGGAGGGTTGGAACGTCCTGCATCCCATGGGGTTCGACGCCTTCGGTCTGCCGGCCGAGAACCACGCCATCAAGAAGGGGATCCACCCCCGGATCAGCACGGAGCGGAACACGGACAACTTTCGCCGTCAGCTGAAATCGATCGGTTTCAGCTATGACTGGTCGCGGGAGATCAGCACCTGCGATCCGGCCTATTACCGGTGGACCCAATGGCTTTTCCTGTTCCTTTACCGGCACGGTTTGGCCTATAGGGCAAAGGCCCCGGTCAACTGGTGCGATTCCTGCCAGACGGTCCTGGCCAACGAGCAGGTTGAGGACGGGATTTGCGAGCGTTGCAGGAATCCGGTCCGGCAGAAGGACCTGGAACAGTGGTTCTTTCGGGTGACGGAATACGCCGACCGCCTGCTGGATGACCTGGAGGGGCTAGATTGGCCGGACCGCATCAAGAACGCCCAATCCAACTGGATCGGGCGGAGTGAGGGGGCGGAGATCGTCTTCCGCGGCCGTGCCTCGGCTGAATCGTCGTTGGGCGACCGCGATTTCGACGTTAGGGTTTTCACCACCCGTCCTGACACCCTGTTCGGCGTGACCTACCTGGTCGTTTCCCCGGAGAATCCCCTGGTCCTCGGAGTCTGTCCGCCGGAGCGGCGGCCGGAAGTTATGGCCTATATGGAGGCTGCCCGGAAGAAATCCGAGCTGCAGCGGGTCAGCCTGGAACAGGACAAGACCGGCGTGCCGTTGGGGGTTTACGTCACCCACCCCATGACCGGGGAACCCGTGCCGGTTTGGGTCGCTGATTATGTCGTCGCCACCTACGGCACCGGAGCGGTCATGGGCGTTCCGGCCCACGATGACCGGGATTTCGCCTTTGCGGAAAAATACGGGTTGCCGGTCGTGGCCGTTATTGCCCCGCCGGATGGGCAGGGGAACCCCGAAAACGGGGGGAAGGGAGCCGGATCCGCCCTCTCCGCCGCCCATACCGGTCCCGGGGTCCTGGTCAATTCCGGCGATTTCAACGGGATGGATTCGGTTGAGGCCCAAACGAAAATCGTCGTGGCCCTGGAGGATGCCGGGGCCGGGCGGTGCCGGGTCCAGTACCACCTGCGCGATTGGCTGGTTTCCCGGCAGCGCTATTGGGGTGCGCCGATCCCGATCGTCTATTGCGACGAATGCGGGGAGGTGCCGGTCCCGGAGTCTGACCTGCCGGTCCTCCTGCCGGATGACGTTGATTTCCGCCCGACCGGGGAATCTCCCCTGGCCCGTTCCGCTGATTTCCACCGCGTCAAGTGCCCGAAATGCGGCAAGCCGGCCCGTAGGGAGTCGGACACCATGGATACCTTCGTCGATTCCAGCTGGTACTTTCTGCGCTACTGCTCACCTAATTTCGGCAGTGCCCCGTTTGATTCCAGGGAGGTCGCCTATTGGTGTCCGGTGGACCTGTATGTCGGCGGGGCGGAACACGCCGTCCTGCACCTGATGTATGCCAGGTTCCTAACCAAGGCCCTGAACGATCACGGACTGGTCGGGTTCGGCGAACCTTTCCTGAAACTCCGGAACCAGGGACTGATCATGGGGGAGGACGGTCAGAAGATGTCCAAGTCGCGGGGTAACGTCATCAATCCCGATGAGGTGATCGAAAGGTATGGGGCCGACACCCTGCGCCTGTACGAGATGTTCATGGGCGATTTCGAGGCGGCCAAACCCTGGGACACCAAAGGCATCACCGGATGCCGCCGGTTTTTGGACAGGGTCTGGCTGGAAACGCACGACCTGGTCCATCACGGGAAGGAAAACACCGACCATGGCCTGACCGCCAGCCTGCACCGGACCGTCCGGAAGGTATCGGGGGACATTGAGTCCTTCAAGTTCAACACGGCCATCGCTGCCCTGATGTCCCTCCTGAACGATTGGCAGGGGGCCGGGGCCGCGGATCGGGAATTTGTCGAGACTTTCATAAAGCTCCTGTCCCCGTTCGCCCCGCACCTGGCCGAGGAAATGTGGGAGCTTTTGGGCCACCAGCACAGCATCCTGGAATCGCCCTGGCCGTCTTATGACGAAAAAATGTGCGAGGATAGCGAGGTGGAAATCGGGGTTCAGGTGAACGGTAAGGTTCGCGGCCGGTTTGCGGCCCCGACGGACCTGTCGGAGGATGGCCTGAAGTCCGCTGCCCTGGATTCGGTCAGGCCATACCTGGAAGGGAAAGAGGTGGTGAAGGTGATCGTCATAAGGGGAAGGGTGGTCAGTATTGTCGTGAAATAGGGTTTTATCCACAGGGTACCGAACAAAGACCGGCGGTTTTTCCGCCGGTCTTTGGTTTTTGGGCCAAAATCAGTCTTGACCGAACCGTGCCAAAAGGCAATAAAGACCCGGATGCTGTCCAAACTGGCGCAATCCCCATCGAAAAAAGTCCTGGTCCTGACCGTAACCTTTCTGGTCGGGACGGTTCTCCATGCGGTTTTTGAGTTTCCTTGGCCCGGAAACGGGTATTTTTTGCCGTTCGGCTGCTTTCTCCTGCCTGCCTCCCTTGCCTTCAGGCGGGGGACACCCGGCCGGTTATCGTGCCTGATCGCAGCTGTCCTGCTGCTGTCGTCTTGGCGCTACGAATCCGCCCTGGCTGGCCTTCCGCCCCCGGTCGAATGGCCGAAATCCAGCGTCCGGTTTCAGGGTGTCCTGGTTCAGCCGGCCCGTCAGACCATTCGGGGAACGGTCTTGACTTTCGGGAATGTCCGGAGGTTTTCCGAAAGCGTCTGGGAGGGGGTGGATGGGCGGTTTCGGGTCTGGATCAGGCCGCCGGAAACCGTCCCGTTCGGTCCGGACCTGGAATGGTCCTGTCGGGTTTGGCCGCCGGATGTCGGGATGCCTTTTTCCTATTACCTGGAACGGGTGGTCGGGGAGTGCAGCCTGCGCGGTCCGCCGGCCGTTGTCGGCGGGGAGGGGGTTTCGGTCGGTCCCATGGGGCGATTCCGCGATTACCTGCGCCGGGTGGCTGCCGGACTGTGGCCGGAACCGGAATCGTCGTTCATGCTCGGGCTGCTTTTGGGGGATCGGGACGGGATTCCGGCGGAAATGACCGAGGATTTTCGGGAGACCGGCACTTCGCATATCCTGGCCGTTTCCGGATACAACATCAGCCGGGTGGTTGGTTTGGCCATGATGTTGGCGGCTGCGGTTCGTTTGCGTCGCCGTCGGGCCGCTCTCCTGTCCGGGGCGGCCGTAATCGGTTTTTCCGTTCTGGTCGGAGGGCAGGCCTCTGTCATTAGGGCGGCGCTTATGGGCGGCATCGGGCTTTTGGCGATACTCTGGTCCAGGCAATCCGGTGGCGGCAATGCCCTATGGCTGACCGCGGCCGTCATGCTGGCCGTTTCCCCGCTGGCCCTGAAGCACGATTTGGGTTTCCAGCTGTCTTTTGCGGCGGTTTGGGGTTTGGGGGCGTTCGGTCCCGGGCTGTCCGAACGGTTCGTTTTTGTTCCGGAGGCGTTTGGATTGAGGCAGTCCGCGGCCGAAACCCTGGCCGCCACCCTGGCGACCGTACCGATCATCCTGTTCTCTTTCGGGCGTTTGCCGCTGGTCGGTCCCTTGGTCAACCTGGTGATCCTCCCGTTCATTCCCTGGTCAATGATGCTTGGGGCCGTATCCGTTGGTTTGGGTTCGGTCAGCCGCTGGTTGGCCCTGCCTTTCTCCTGGTTCGGGTTCGTCCTGCTGCGGATTGTTGAGGCAGTGGTCAGGTGGTCCGCTGGACTGGGGTTTTGGGCGATTGAGGCGGATATCGGCCCAGCGGTGGCCGTTGTTTTGGCGGTTTGCCTGGTCGTGTGGGGATGGGGATGGAATAGGGCCGGTACGGACCGTCGTCGCTCGTCTTCCCCCCATGAGTTTTCAGGCCCCCCTAAGTCCCCAGCGCCCCCCTAAATCCCCCAATACTGGGGGACTTAATAGGAAAATTTTATTCATAAGTCAAATAAGAACATGATCGAATATAGGGAGCCGTATCGACAAGAACTGGTGATGATTGCCAGGGGAATGAGGATGAACCCGACCGAGGCGGAAAGGGTACTTTGGAGTCGCCTGAAAGGAAGACGACTTGGGGTTAAGTTTAGGCGACAACACCCGATCGGGCGGTTTGTCGTCGATTTTTGCTGTCTCCAATCGCGACTCGTGATCGAAGTTGACGGAAGCATCCATAAAGACCGAACGGATTATGATTGGGAACGCAACCAGCACCTGCAACAACTCGGCTATCGGGTGATGCGTTTCTCGAATATTCAAGTTCTTCTTCAGACCGATCGGGTTATCGGTCATGTCGATTCAATGATCGCCCATCCATCTCGGCCGAATATATATAAATATTATTCCTAATAAGTCCCCCAGTATTGGGGGATTTAGGGGGGCACCGGAGATCTGAAGGGGAGCAACCGGCCCGACTCGACCCGCCATCGGCAGGCCAGCGGGTTCAAAAGGTCCCGGGCCGACGAATAAGTCCCCCAGTATTGGGGGATTTAGGGGGGAGACGGGGGATTTGGAGGATCAAATAGCGTATATTGTCTTGGTCAATATGACTTTTTTCAGGAATTTTCTCGTTTTTGCCGTAATCGGCCTTGTGACCGTTGCCGTTGCCTACGGAATCGGTCTTTGGCGATTGGCACCGGATCGTTCGGTCGTTGATTTTCTGGACATCGGCCAGGGTGATGCCATCGTGGTTCGGCAGGGAAAAACCGAGGTCCTGATTGATGGCGGACCGGATCGGTCGGTCCTTTCCCAGCTCGGACGGGTCATGCCGTTCTCTGACCGGAAGATCGAGTTGGTCGTGGCCACCCATCCCCATGACGACCATATCGTCGGCCTGCTCGATGTTTTCGGCCGTTATGGAATTGGGGAACTGGTGATTCCCCGGGCCCTGTCCGGGGAATCCGCCTACCGCCCCCTGCTGGAGAGGGCCGAACGGTTCGGCGTGCCGGTACGGACGGTTACGTCCGGGGACAGGTTCATTTTGGGCAATGCCGCCCTGACCGTCCTGTGGCCAGGCGACGATTGCCTGGACCGTTTGGCCGGGCTGGAATTCGAGTCTGGAGAACATGACCCGGTGAATGTCTGTTCCCTGGTTTTCCGTTATGACCATTGCGACGGGAACGGCTGCCGTCGGGCCCTGCTGATGGCCGATGCCACGGGAATATCCGAGGCCCTGATGCTGGAGGACGGGACGTTACCTTCGGCCGATCTCCTGAAGATCGGCCACCACGGCAGCCGATTCGCCACGACCGCCCCCTTTCTGGAGATCGTCAGGCCGAAGGACGCCATTATCCAGGTTGGGGAGAAAAACACCTTCGGGCATCCCGGCCATGGCGTCCTGCTCCGTCTCCGGCATGTCGGTGCCGAAATCTGGCGCAATGACCGGAACGGACCGATTCGGGCCGTTCCGGAAGGGAAGGGGTTTGGGGTGGAAGAGAGGTGAGGCAATCCTGCCCCTGTCCGGAAATCGACGCCCCCGCCGTTCTGGGGGCGTTTTTCTTCCCTTGAAAACCAGCCGTTCCTGGCCTATAATCCACTCACGGACAATTAACCCAAAAAACAACGATATGATTCAACGCACTCTGGTATTGCTTAAGCCCGATGCCCTGGACCGGGGGATCGTCGGCGAGGTCATCACCCGTTTTGAGAGGGTGGGGGCCAACATGGTCGGCCTGAAGCTCCTGGTTTCGGCCGAGGATACGGCCAAGCTCCACTATACCGATGATTTGGCCCGCCGTCGGGGGGAAGAGGTCCGTAACCGGATGATCAGCATGCTCATCTCCGGCCCGATCGTCGCCATTTGTCTGGAAGGGGTGGAGATAATAGAGGTGGTCCGAAAGATGGTGGGCGCCACCGAGCCCAAGGCCGCGGCCCCGGGAACCATCCGCGGCGATTATGCCCATGTCTCCTACCAGCACGCCGACGAGAAGGGGATCGGCGTCTTCAACCTGATCCATGCCTCGGATTCCCAGGAATCGGCTGATTCCGAAATCGGGGTCTGGTTCAAGCCGGAGGAGCTTTGCGTCCACCACCCGTCGTACACCAAGTTCACGATCAGGGACTGACCTTATCCACATCCGGCGGTTGTGGTTAGGCACCGACATTGTTAGACTGACAGTGTCTTGTCGTGGGCGTCGGTCGGTTGGGGATAACCCGAATGGCCGATCAATACCTTAAGGCGTTGCCGCCGCTTTCTCTTAGGCCGGACGCCTTTTATTTTTCTTGACCTTTCGGCCGGAGAGTCCATATAATTCAGAGGATCGTTATGATCTGGAGAGATGCCGTAAAAAAGGTCGGTTTCGGCCATGTTATTTTGGTCGTCGCTGTCCTGGCGGTTTTGGGGATGTTTGCGGTGTGGCTTTCGGATCGGGGAAAGGGCGGGGTTCCCGCCCCGGCGATCGGTGACTTGGCCCGCTGCCTGCAGGACAGGGGCGTCAGGATGTACGGGACCGAGTGGTGCTCCCATTGCCAGAAACAGAAAAAGGCTTTCGGGGAGTCGTTTTCCATGATCGATTACGTGGAATGCACCGATTCCGGAAATCCGATGAGGATGTCCGCGGAGTGCGAGAGGGCCGGCATAACGGGTTTCCCGACCTGGCAGTTTTCCTTGGGGAACCTTGTTCCTGGGGAAATGTCCTTCTCCGAACTGGCGGCCAAGGCCGGCTGTCCGTGGGGTGAGATGGGGGATCCTGATTCGTTCGTGGTCTCCTCCCCGCCCGTTGGGCCGGATACGGAAGGGACGGATTGAGGGGTTTTGTCGGGACATTTTACCCGCCCGTAGCTCAGGGGTTAGAGCACCGCCCTTATAAGGCGGTGGTCGGTGGTTCAAATCCACCCGGGCGGACCAATCGGAGTGATGCATGCCCCAAGCCGACGGCTTGGGGTCTGTGTTTGTCTGGCGGGTATTTTCTGCTATAATTAAGGCATGAGCAGCGATCGCGTAAAAGGTTATTTCCTTGGGGCCTTCCTGGTCGGGAGCGTTGTACTGACCGTACTGATTTTCCGTTCCTACCTTATTCCCCTGGCCTTGGGCGGGGTCATGGCCCTGGTGGCCATGCCGCTATACCGCCCGCTGCGCCGTTTTTTCCGTTCCGATGCCGTTGCGGCCCTGGTTACCGTGATTTTGGTGACCGGGGTCATCGTATTGCCGGTTGCGTATTTCTTTTCGGCCTTGGCGTCGGAGATAGGTCGGGTCATCCAGGATTTCGGTTCCTATTTCGATTATACCAGGATATCCGACTATCTCGGCCGGATCGTTCCCGCTGCCTGGCAGGATAGTGTCCCTGACATCATGGGGCAGGCCATGGAGGTAATTTCGGCCATCGCCAGGAACCTGTCCTCCAATTTGCTTAGGTTTTTTTCCAATGTCGTTTCCGCCTCCCTCGGTTTCCTGGTGATGCTGTTCTCCATGTATTACCTGATGAAGGATGGCCACAACATCAAGCGGGAAATGCTGGCCCTGTCTCCGCTTGACGACGACCGGGACGAGCGGATTTTCCGGAATGTCGTGGTGACGGTCCGTGCCGTCATTGTCGGATTCCTATTCATCGGTCTCCTGAAGGGACTTTTGGCCGGCTTTGCCTATTGGGCGGCTGGGGTGACGGCACCTCTGTTTTGGGGAACTATGACCGGTTTGGCCTTTTTCATCCCCATGGTCGGATCGGGCCTGGTGATGATCCCGATTGCCGCCTATCTGGCGATCACCGGCCATTGGGTAGCGGCCATCGGCTTGGGTCTTTTCATGGTCCTGGTCGTCGGGATGGTCGACAATTTCATCCAACCCCGCTTTATCGGCAGTCGGGCCAAGATTCATCCGCTGCTCGTTCTCCTGTCCCTGCTCGGCGGAATAGAGTTTCTGGGTTTTGCGGGAATAATCCTCGGACCGTTGGTTTTGGCCATGACCCTGGCCCTGATCGAGATATACAAGTCGGATTACGGATCCAAGGGTCCCGGACCGGTTCCGGAAGGTTAGTCTTTTCGCACTTTCGTGGGACAAAATGGACAGCGAAAAGCCCGGCCGTCAAGCCGGGCTTTTTTACTTTTTTTACAGTTCCAAAGTCTGGTTCGTCGGAGGGTGCAGGCCGTATTCGGATTTTTTAGATTCCCAAATGCCCGCCTGTTCGGCGGTTACCAGGCCGTCCCCCAGGGGGTTGAAGCCGGAGCTGATTTCAGTGCCGTCCGGATGGCCGTCCCCGTCCGTGTCGGCCAGGAGGGGGTTGGTGCCGTATGTGTTGACCTCGTCCCCGTCAGCCAGCCCGTCCCCGTCCGTGTCGGCCAGATTGGCGTTGAGTCCCATGCCCAGTTCGATCAGGTCATGCAGCCCGTCCCCGTCCGTGTCGGCCAGCCTTTCGTTCGGACGTCGCGGGTCGAATCCGGAATCCAGTTCGGATCGGTCGTCGAACCCGTCCCCGTCCGTGTCGGCCAGGAGGGGGTTGGTGCCGTATGTGTTGACCTCGTCCCCGTCAGACAGCCCGTCCCCGTCCGTATCCGGGCGGTTTGGATCCGTTCCAATGGCTATTTCCCGCTCGTCAGACAGCCCGTCCCCGTCGGTATCGGCCGCCTTTTCCGGTTCCGGGACCGCTGTCGCGGTTTTCGTTTCCGGTTCAGGTTCGTTTTCCCCCGTGCCGGTTTCCTCGCCTTCCGTTCCCGCCGTTTCCGGGACAGGGGAATCGAATCCGTCCGGGGTCAGCCGGTGCTCTCCGGCCGTCAGGCCCATCAGGTCGCCTTCCAGGGTGAAGGTCAGGGAATAGCCGTAGTCCGTCAGGCGGTATCCGTACGGTGCCCCTCCGTTTTTGGGATCCGTCGGCACTTCCTTCAGGAACGCGGGCTCCAGGTTTTCCAGCAAGTTCGGATATTGGCCGTTCTTTTCGCGGTATTCGGCCAAGCCTATCCTGATGACGTTTATGTCCCGGTATGTCATCCTGTCCCGCTCGGCCGAAAGGGTCGCCGGATCGGCGGTTTCGGGCGACTCTTCCGTTTCCGGTGCGGCCTGTTCAGCGGGACGGTGCGGCAGGTTCAGGACCGTTTCCCGGAATTTCGGGGACGCTAACCAGGCTGACGTGAATCCCCCGAACATGACGACTACCGGAACGGCGACCTTAAGGACCGTCACTATCGGGTTTTTTTCGGGACGTTCCATGGCGGGATGTCCCGTGTTTTCCTGGAATGTTTTCATGTCCTGATTATAGCACGGCAGGCCGGCGATTTGACCGCCGGCCGGATCGGTGGTGTCCTTTACCTGTCGGACTTTAAAAACAATAGGGAGGTTTCGATGAAAAGGTTTGCGGTGTTGTTTTCGGCAATCGTTTTTTTGGTTTTGGCGGGATATTGCCTGATTTCCCGGATACCGTCCGTTTTCGCTTCCGGCCAACCGGGGACGAACCGGATTGAACCCATGCCGATCATGAAATACGGATCGGTCCTCTACCGCCTGCCGAATCCGGATTGGTATCCGGCCCCCAAGGGGGATTATTCGAAATACGGCCACCGGCCGGATGTGATGCTGTATCACCGGAAAGCCAACCCGTTCGTCGTTCGGGTTAACCTTGAGAGGGACAGGTTGGGATTCCGTCCGGCCACCTTACTGCATCTGGCGTTCACCCTGCGCTGTCCGAAAGGCGTGGAGTGGGAATGGGTCGTCAGGAACCGGGGGGAGGGACCGGCCAGGGTAGGCTTTGTCGGCGAAAAGAGGGGGATTCGGGGCCTGGCCGACGCCAGGCACCTTCCGGGTCGCTGGTCTTCCGTCCTGATAGTCGGCGGATCGTGGCCAAAAGGGAAACACCGCGAATTGCTTCCCCAGTTTGATCTTTTGGTGGAGTCGTTCCGTGTCGCCGGATCCAAGTCCGGCGAATGACGGCGCCTGTTCGGGCCGTCCCCGCCTTTGGGGATGGCCTTTATTTTTCCAGCAGGACTGATTCCAGTTCCCCAATCTCCGATACCCGGACCATTTTTTCCCGCCAGGCCCCGGCTCCCGGAACCCCCTTGAAATAATGGACCAGGTGGGCGCGGAGGGAGACGAGCGGGGCCGGTTCGGGGTGGGCGACAGCATGCCTTTCGGCATGCCTTATGATGATTTTGACCCTTTCCCCCCAATCCGGAGCCTCCCATGCCCGTTTGTCGATGAAGGCGGCGATTTCCGCGAAGATCCAGGGGTTTCCCAAGGTGCACCGTCCGACCATCACCCCGTCGCAGCCGCTGCAGTCCAGCGCTTTTCGGGCGCTTTCCCCGCCTGAAACATCTCCGTTCAGGATGACCGGGATCGACAGCCGTGACTTCGCCTTGCCGATCGTCGCCCAGTCCGCCGTTCCGGAATAGCCCTGCTCCTTCGTGCGGCCGTGGATCGTGATCAGGTCCGCCCCGGCATCCTCGATGATTTTGGAGAACTCCAATATCTCCTCGGGGCTTGTCCAGCCCAGGCGGGTCTTTACGGAGACTGGCTTGGCGGTCGCCGCCTTCACGGCCCGGACGATCGCCGCCGCCTTGGACGGTTCCCGCATCAGGGCCGAGCCGTTGAAGTTGCCGACGATCTTCCTGGCCGGACAGCCCATGTTGATATCGAATCCGTCCGGTCCGAACCTGTCGTCGATGATTCGGACCGCCTCGGCCATGACGGACGGGTCGGCCCCGAACAGCTGCTGGACGATCGGCCGCTCCACGCCCCCAAAGCGGCACATTTCGACCGTCCGGTCGTTTCCCCTGACGATCGCCTCCGAGTTGGCCATTTCCCGGAAGACGATAAAATCCGGCCCGCCGCATTCGCGGGCCGTTTGGCAGAAGGCCGAATCGGTCATGTCGGCCATCGGCGCCAGGGCCAGGATCGGTTTTCGGTTTTGGAACCAGAATGGCATGTTGCGTGTTGGGCGTTGCGGAATGGTCGTTTCCCGTCTTTTTCCTAAGTCCCCGTTGCCCCCTAAATCCCCCAATACTGGGGGACTTGAGGGGAAGGGATTTTTTTATGGATAGTTTGTTACGGATGTTTTGGGTGTACAAACGGCTTTTTCCCAAAAACGCCCCGGACCAGCCGAGGCGTCTTTATTTTCTTGGTGCGGACGGGGGGACTTGAACCCCCACGGGATTGCTCCCGCCAGCCCCTCAAGCTGGTGCGTCTGCCGGTTCCGCCACGTCCGCTTACGGATGGCATCATAGCCGAATGTCAGGAATTCCGCAAGGGTCAGGACTTTTTCGGGGCGTCTTTTCGTCCCGAGACCATTTGGGCGGCGGCGGAAGCGCTTGGGTGGTGGGTCGGGGGCTTTACAAAAAACGGAAAATCACCTATCCTGAACCCGGGATTGTCGTTATTGACAATTCGGATGACTGGATAACTGGATAAAAGGAAAGGAGTGCCAATATGGGACATGACCTGTCAGCGGTGGCCGACAAGAATTTTGCGGCCTGGAACGGTGCGCTTTTGGGCGGGGATCCGGAAAGGGTCGCTTCCCTTTACGGCGAGGAATGCAGCTTCCTGCCGACCATGGCCGGGGATTTTCGGCAGGGTCGGGAAAGGGCAGCCGGGTATTTCCGGCACTTTCTGGAGAGACACCCGTCCGGAACGGTCGTGGAGGGTCGGGTACAGGCCTTGGGTGAGGGCACGTATATCCATGCAGGCCTTTACGATTTCGAGGTTGACGGCCGGGACGGCGGGCGGGAAACGGTTCGTGCCCGCTTCACCTTCGTCTGGCGGCTGGATGGGGACAGGTGGTCCATCGTGCACCACCATTCCAGCGCATTGCCGCAGGCAGCGGCATAGTGGGGCGGAACGCCGTTCCGCCCGTACCGGTGCCGATGCGGATCGGCCCGGTTTTTTTAACGGCCCGGATGTCCTATAATTAACCGGGTCCGTCAGGCATGGGCGCTTAGCTCAGTTGGTTAGAGCGTCTCGTTTACACCGAGAAGGCCACAGGTTCGAGCCCTGTAGCGCCCACCAAAAATTCCATCAACTTGAGGTATTTGTGGTTGCCTTTGTCTGATTATGAGTTATGCTGATTCAAAATGGGTGATAAATATTTGATTTTCAGAATCCCGACACGTTTTTGGCTTACCGAAACCTATGAGCTTAATGGGAAAGTATCATTGATCCCCGCAGGTGAATTTTCCCAAACACTCGGTCCCAAGACTTGTTTTGCGGGATCCTTTTGGTATGTCGAACGGGTGCCAGACGATTTAACCATGTTGCCTTTGAAAAATCTAAAGGAATTCATTAGATTTTGGAGCTTTGTTTTTCGGGAAGATTTGGCAGTTACGCATTTTGAGGTTGAAGAAGAGCACCCTTGCGTTAAGGAATATTTACCAATTAAGAATACCAAGGTAAGAGAGGGTTGGAATGAACCAAAGTTTGACCCTGCAAACATTAAATTGAGAATTGACCTTTCTTTTAGCCCAAAAACTTTTCAGCTGTCGGATCTTTTTTCACTATTTGTGGAAGCAGAAAAGCACCTTAAGGATTTGATTGGATTGTATAAAATTTACCCAAACAAATATGTGGTTAATAAATTTTTCTGCCTTGATGACAATTATCTTTTTAAGAGCAGCTTAAATGCTGTTATTTTAGATGCTTTAACCAAAGAAGAACGGTGCACATTCAAGATGTCTTGTCCAAAAGGGTGTAAAAATAATGACGGTATGGATGAATTTCAGTTCTCTCATCCTAAGACCCCATTTCGCCAAAGAATCAATAATTTACTTTGTAATTTTGAAGATAAAGATTTTTATACTGATATTTGTTTGCATTTCTGTACGACGATAAGGAATAAAGTTTTTCATGATGCCAAATCCGAAAAAAGACCCAAGACGACTATGCCTGTAATTGACCCAATAACCAGAATGGGTCGACGTGAAGCGACTATGGAAGAAACACTGGTGAGTTTGAGAGACGAAGGTCTTTCGGCCGATAATGCGCAGATTATATTTAGTGAGGTTATTTATTCATTGTTGCTAAATAGATTGATTCCCGATCTTAATTTCTGGCCCAAGCTTTCAATGCTAAAAATGGTCACCAACGAAATAACAACTATCGATGATTTATCGGAAGTTCGGGGGGAAGGATAGATAAGGGCAATATGCATAATCCTCATATTGTTTTTTCTTCTATAAATACGATAATATACGCTGTGTAGGCTTGACGAGCCGTGGAATCGTCCACTCTATCAGACTCCTTTCCATTATGGCCAACAGCAATCTCGCCAACGCCAAAAGGGCCAAGAACGACGAGTTTTACACCCAATATGGGGATATTCAGAAGGAAATCGGGGCATATCTTGAATATGACCCCGATTCGTTTCGAAATAAGACGGTGTACTGCAACTGTGACGACCCGTACGAGAGCAACTTTTTCCGTTATTTCGTGCTGAATTTCAATAGGCTCGGGCTGAAACGGCTCATCACCACAAGCTATAAGCCCTCTCCGGTGGCCAATACCCAATTGGGGCTGTTCGGTGACGACAGGACTTTGGCGGAAAAGGGCCGCCCTAAGGTGAACGCCAACAAGTTCGTCATCAATGAGGTCTGCGACACGGACGGCGACGGAGAGTTCAACCTGAAGGACATCGCCGCCCAGTTGAAGGCGAACAAGAATAACGATTGGGAACCGCTGGAGGGCGACGGCGATTTTCGGAGCGATGAGTCTATAGATTTGCTGAAGCAATCGGATATTGTGGTGACTAATCCGCCTTTCAGTTTGTTTCGTGAGTTTTTAAAACAACTCGTGGATTATCAAAAAGAATTTTTGATTATTGGCAACTTGAATGCAATTACATACAAAGAAGTATTCCCGTTACTAAAGGAGAATAAGATTTGGTTGGGCAATAACTACAGAATCAACGGAGGGGCAATGTTTTTTGAGATACCCGAGAAAATTGCCAATTTGGAGCAGGTTCGCGAGATAAGGACAGATGAGAGTGGGAAGAAGATATTCGTTACAAGAGTGCAAGGTGTTCGTTGGTTCACCAATTTAGACCACGGGCGTCGTCACCAACCGATACCGCTGATGATCGAAGCGGAAGTTGTAAAATTCGCAACAAAGAAGCCTTTTGATAAATATGATAATTTTGATGCGATTGAAGTTCCGCTAATAAAAAATATCCCCAGTGATTACATCGGTTTGATGGGTGTGCCGATTAGTATTTTTGATAAATATAGCCCCGAGCAGTTTGAGATTGTTGGTTATGAAAAAAGTTGCGATCTTAGAACTAAGATTTATCCCAAACAATTGCAGATTGATAAAACGGGGAAGAAAAGTTTTGTTACAAAATTGAATGACGGAGCAGCGATTAGAGTCTCAACACCGCCGGATGCTATGACATATTATGTTGTTGATGATGCATACTATGTGCAATCCTTCAAAAGGATTTTTATTAGGCATAAGAAGTGATATGAAAGGCGACGGACAAAAGGGTGAAATCATCATTTATGAGGGCGGCGACGGAGGGCTGCGGATTGAGGTACAGATGCAGGGCGAGACGGTGTGGCTCAACCAAGCGCAGGTGGCCGAACTTTTTGGGGTGCAACGGCCGGCAATCACTAAGCACCTGCGAAACATATTCGAAAGCGGCGAATTGCATGAGGATTCAGTCAGTTCCGTTTTGGAACACACTGCCGCTGACGGAAAAACCTACAGAACCAAATTCTATAACCTCGACGCCATCATTTCGGTGGGTTACCGAGTAAACTCTTCTGCGGCGACGCGTTTTCGTCAATGGGCCACGGCTCGACTCCGCGAGTATATCGTCAAGGGATTTTCCATAAATAAGGAAAAGCTGAAGAGTCTTGGCGGCGGGAGCTACTGGAAGGAGCTGCTTGACGAGATCCGCGACATTCGGAGCGGCGAGAAAGTGCTGTATCGGCAGGTTCTTGACCTGTATGCCACCGCTACGGATTATGATCCGCATGCCGACGAGTCGCTTGCGTTTTTCAAAATCGTCCAAAACAAAATGCACTTTGCGGCGCATGGGCATACGGCCAGCGAAGTCATCTATCTGCGAGTGGATAGCGACAAGCCGTTTGCCGGGCTTACGAGTTTCAAGGGCGCACAGCCAACGCAAGCCGAAGCGATGATTGCGAAAAATTACCTTGACCTTAGGGAACTGAAGGTGCTCAATAATCTGGTGTCAGCCTACTTTGATATCGCCGAAGTCAATGCCATTGAGCACAAGCCGATGCGCATGGCGGACTATATCCGCGAGCTTGACGCCATCCTTAGGTCCACGGGACGAAAGCTGCTTGACGGCGCCGGGAAGGTGAGCAAGGAAAAAGCGGAGGAAAAGGCAAAAACGGAGTACGGGAAATATAAAGCCAAGACATTGAGCGAGGTGGAGAAATCGTACTTGGAAAGCCTGAAACAGATCGAGAAGAAGATGAAGAAACCGGGGAAACTTAAGAAAACCTGATTATGAACACGACACTTAGGACCGAAATCACCGTCAAGGAAATCTGCGAAGGTTTTGTCTATAACGAACTGGAGGGCAAGGGGCTGTTCGGCCTGTCCGGCAGGCTGACCATCCAGCCGGAATACCAGCGCAACTACATCTACGCCTCTGACGGCGGGAAAATGGAGGCGGCGGTCATCGAATCGATCCTCAAGGGCTACCCCCTTGGGCTGATTTACTTCAATAAGGTCGGTGACGATCGGTTTGAGGTCCTGGACGGCCAGCAGCGCATCACCAGCGTCGGACGTTTTTTGACCGATAAGTTTGCCGTCAAGGACGAGAACGGCATGGAGCAGTATTTCAGCGGTATGGCCGAAGACAAGAAGAAAAGGGTATTGGAGACCAAGCTGCTCGTCTACGAATGCGAGGGGAAGGAAAGTGAGATTAAGGATTGGTTCAGGACGATCAACATTGCCGGCGTGCCGCTCAACAGTCAGGAGCTGCTGAACGCCGTGTATTCCGGGCCGTTCGTGACGCTCGCCAAGGAGGAGTTCAGCAACAGCCAGAACGCCAACATCCAGAAATGGAGCGCCTATATCTCCGGTACCGCCAATCGGCAGGATTTCCTGGAACGGGCCCTTGATTGGGTCAGCAAAGGCAGCATCGGCGACTATATGAGCCGTCATCGTCTTGACACGGGCATCAAGGAGCTGAAGACCTACTTCAACAGCGTAATCGATTGGGTCTCGGGCGTGTTTACTGGCGTAGAGAGCGAGATGCGCGGGCTGGAGTGGGGGAGGCTGTATGAGGAGCACCACAAGAAGGCCTACGATCCGGCCGAGGTGTCGGCGGCGGTGCGCAAACTCTATAGTGACCCCTACATCAAGAATCGTAAGGGCGTTTTCGAGTATATTCTTGGCGGCTTGAAGGACACTAAGCTGCTCAATGTTCGGGTTTTTGATGATGTGACCAAGAGCACGGTGTATGAAAGACAAACTGCTGACGCTCAGGAGAAAGGCAAGTCAAATTGTCCCCTCTGTGCCGAAGGACACGACGCCAACAAGACCAAGATATGGAAACTTGCCGAAATGGACGCTGATCACGTGACGGCCTGGAGCAGGGGAGGTGCAACTGAGGCCAAGAATTGCCAGATGTTGTGCAAAACCCATAACCGGGTGAAGGGGAATCGATAGGAAATTATCCTGACAAACGGTCGCTGAAAGTGAAAGTCGTCCGAAACGATCGGGCGCAGGGAATTAACGGCAAAAAACATGAGATTCATCCGCAATGTCGATTGGGAAGAGGTCTTCAACGGCTGGCGCAGCCGGGAGGCCTGGAACCCGGGTTGGGTGGAGTGCGCCACCAAGGTGAAGGGATGGCCGGATTGGGAATCCTGGCGTAGGCACACGGCTTCGCAGATGCGGGCCGCGGAGCGGGACTGGAAGGTCTATGGGCTGGATGACCCGATGCGGGAGGTGCCGGAGATGCTGGTCGGTCCGTATTCCGGCTGGCAGGATCGGGTGGTTCAGGCCGGTGCCGAACGGAACCGGACGACCTTCGCGGATTTTTTGGATAGCGGGGAGCAGCGGGATTTTTTCTCCGGTCATGACGGCGTGCGGAAAATCATGGGCGGCTTGCCGTTCGCCACGGAATTCATCGGCCTTATCCGGGGCGATACCGGGCAGGTCGTCTGCATCGACGGCAATCACCGGGCCACGGCCATCTCCTTGACCGCAAAACTTGGGCGGCCGGTCGATTTTACCGGGATCCCGGTTACCTTTGCCCTGACCGAAATGTCCGTTGAGGGATGTCGGGAGATGGACAGTATCCTGGAGCGGGGGACATCGAGATCGCCGAAACCCTGAACGGTCCGCAAGCGGGATTGCGGCTGGCGGGAAAGGGGCCGAGTCCGGATCCTTCCCGTCTTTTTCTTTGCGGTTTAGCCTGACCGTCGGATCCCACCGTTTCCCGTTTCCTTGTCCCCGCCGTCTTTCTGCTGTAAAATTACCCCGTAAGCAATACCGGGGAAAATTATGCTGGGGATGGTTTTTCGCATCATCGGCGGGACGGTCATCGCGACGGTCGGGTCCCTCCTGGTCATAAAGACCGAGAGGATCATCGAACAGGTCGGCACTAACAGCTGGGCCGAAAGCAAGTTCGGGAGTTACGGCGGCACGCGGTTCATGTGGAAGATGATCGGGCTGTTCGCCGTGTTCATCGGGTTCGTGGTGATGACCAACATGACCGAGGGGTTTCTTATGGCCACGGTCGGCAAGCTGCTGATCCCCAAACAACCGCTTTGAGCCTATGGCATACATACCGACAGGAAGGGAAATGATCGACCCGTTCCGGGCATTGGAGTCGGCCGGGATTAGGGTCGGAATGAGGGTGGCCGATTTCGGGTGCGGCACCCTGGGGCACTATGTCTTTCCGGCGGCGCAACTGGTCGGCCAGGACGGGAAGGTCTATGCCGTGGATATCCTGAAATCGGTCCTGGGCGGCATTGAAGGCCGGGCCAAGATGGAACGGGCCACCAACGTCGAGGCTGTTTGGGGGGACATCGAACGGGATAGGGGGGTGCGGCTGGGGGACTCTTCCCTGGACATGGTCATCCTGGCCAACAACCTGTTCATGTCCAGGCACAGGTCCGGGATGATGGGGGAGATTGCCCGGGTCCTCAAGCCGAACGGGCGGCTGGCGATCATCGAATGGAAACCGACCGGGTTGACCATCGGGCCGGACCGGAAGGATTTGGTGCCTTCGGACGAGGCCCGTCGGTTGGCCGAGTCCGCGGGTCTGGTACAGGTCGGGGAATTCGATCCCGGACGGTTCCATTACGGATTGATTTTCGCCAAAAGATAGGGAATTTGCCTTTTGTCGGCAATTCGGATAACATTTGGTTTCACGGAGTCAAACATCATTTTTTTTGCTATGCCTTTTCTTGCCGGCTTCGCTGCGTTTTTGGACTACAGGTATTGGATAAATACCCGTCCGGTTCCCTTGGGGCCGTCCTTGGTCAGCGGTTTCCTGCTGTTTTTCTGTTGGTTTTTGGCGGCAGCCCTGGTCCTTTTTCTCCTTTACCGCCTCTACCGGAAAGGTGACGGCCTGAGGGCCGGAATTTTTCGGCGGTTCGCCGGCATCCTGACCAATGTCGGGCTGATCGGCCTGCTGATCCTGTTTTTTGCCTACGAACAGGCCCCTGTCCTGGGCATGCGCCTCTGGTTTTTGGTGTTGGTGGCCTATTTCCTGGTTCGTCTGGGACAGTTGGTCGTTTACGTCATTCGTGACTATCCGCGGCGAAAGGCGATTATTGCCGAACGCCGGCGGATAAGGAAATATCTTCCGGGATCCAAGGGAAAGTGAAAGGAGAAAGGCTCTCGGCCGGGACGGGGAGGCGGTGGCCGAGCGGTTTCTTGTTGGATGCGGTTTCCGGATCATGGCCAGGGGATGGCGGCCGACAGGGTGGAAAAGGGGGGAGATCGATCTCATCGCCGAAAGGGGCGGGGAGATCGTTTTTGTTGAGGTGAAGACCAGGCTAGGCGGGATATACGGGCGGCCGGAGGAGGCCGTGGATTGGCGGAAACAGCGCCAGCTCTGCTTTTTGGCCTGGTCCTGGATGGGGGAGAACCGCATGAATGAGCGGCCGTACCGGATCGATGTCATTGCCGTGACCTGGGACCGCGGCCAACCGGTGGTCCGCCATCTGGTCAATGCCGTCGAGGCGGCGTGGTGAGTGCCTTGCCAACCTCCGAAAAACCTGCTATATTGAAGGCATCAAGGCTGGTTCTAAAAAGAATCAGCCTGTTTTTTATCCAAAACGGCGCCTTAGGCGCCTGCATAACAACTTACAGAAAGGAAAAACCTATGTCATCGCCCATCTACCAGGCCATCAAGCAGCTTAGCGACGAGAAGAACATCTCCGTCGAATCGGTCGTGGAGACCATTGAGGCAGCCTTAGCCGCTGCCTACCGGAAGGATTTCGGGGAAAAAAACCAGAACGTTCGCGTCAGTTTCGACCCGGAAACCGGCGGTTTTGAGGTTTTTGACGTTAAGACGGTCGTGGAGGACATGGAACTTTTGGGGGACATGGAGGAGGGCAGTGAGGCCCCGGTTGCCGTCAGGCCGCTCGTTGAGGCCAGCCTTTCCGCCCTTTCGGGGGATTCCTCAAGGTTGGTAACGGTTGACGAGAAGGGGGAAGTGGTTCCCAGGGAAGAGGGTGACCAGCCCGCCGTTTCCGGTGATGGGCCGGTGCCGGAGGGGATGGGGGAGGGGGAGGAACCGAGGCGTTTCAACCCCAAGACCGAGGTGATGGTCAGCGTGGCCCGGGAAACCATGAAGCCAGAGGCCGCCAAAATGTTTGATAAAATGATCATTCTGGATATCGGAGGTTATATGATTTATTATGGCAATCCGGTGGAAGGTATTATGTATTTTAA
>JAFGIV010000003.1 GCA_016929435.1 Candidatus Uhrbacteria bacterium
GGAGGAACCGAGGCGTTTCAACCCCAAGACCGAGGTGATGGTCAGCGTGGCCCGGGAAACCATGAAGCCAGAGGCCGAAGTCGGGGAGGAAATCGTCACCAGGCTGGAGGTCCCGTCTGCCTTCGGTCGGATGGCCGCCCAGACCGCCAAACAGGTCATCATCCAGAAGATCAGGAGTGCTGAATACGACAAGGTCTTCGATGAGTTCAAGGATCGGGAGAAGACGGTGATCATGGCTGCGGTCCAGCGTCAGGAGGGGCGCAATGTCCTGTTTGACCTGGGGCAGGCTACGGGAATGATGCCGCCGGAGGAACAGGTTCCCGGTGAGCGGTATGCCCCCGGTGATCGCCTGAAGGTTTTCGTGATGGAGGTTCGGGCCACGGGTCGCGGTCCGGCCGTCATTGTTTCCAGGACCCATCCGGAGATCGTTCGCCAGCTTTTCCTTTCGGAAATTCCGGAAATCGGGGCCGGCATCGTGGAAATCAGGGGGTTGGCCAGGGAGGCCGGTTCCCGCTCGAAGGTGGCCGTTTCGTCAAACCAGGAGAACGTTGACCCGATCGGTGCCTGTATTGGCCAGCGCGGAACCAGGATTCAGACCATCATCAGCGAATTGGGGGGGGAAAAGGTGGACATTATCCAATATGACGAGGATTCGGTGAACTACATTGCCAATGCCCTGTCTCCGGCCAAGGTCGTGGAGATCGCCCTGGACGAGGAGGCCCGGATCGCCGAGGTCATCGTCAACGAAAGCCAGCTGTCCCTGGCCATCGGTCGGGGCGGGCAGAATGTCCGTCTGGCCTCCAAGCTGACCGGTTGGAGGATAAACATCAAGGACATGGATGAGGTTTCGGAGACGGTTTCCGTTTCGGACGGGCCGGAGGCCGGGGAAGACGCGGGGGATGGGGTTGAGGACGGGATTGTCGATGCGGGGGAGGGAACCGACGGCGGGGAATCTGGGTTTGCGGAAGGGGTTCCGGAAGAGGGGACAGGCAACGGTAACGCTGACGCCGAATAGTGCCTATGTCCTTTCTTGACCTGTATTCGGCCGTTTTTTACGAGCCGATATATAACCTGCTGGTCCTGCTCTATGACCTGATTCCGGGGCATGACATCGGCGTGGCCATCATTTTCCTGACGGTTATCGTCAAGGCCATCCTTTGGCCGCTGTCGGCCAGGGCCCTGAAGTCCCAGAAGGCTCTACAGGACATCCAGCCGAAAATGGAGGCCCTGAAGAAGGAATACGCCGACAAAAAAGAGGAGTTGGGAAAGAAAATGATGGAACTGTACTCCAGGGAAAAGGTCAATCCGGCCTCCTCCTGCCTGCCGACGCTCATCCAGTTGCCGTTCTTCATCGCCATCTACCAGGCCATGGGTCGCGGCCTGTCGTCCGACGGTTTTGAGAAGCTGTATTCCTGGGTGCCGAATCCCGGCACGATCGATCCCCTGGCCTTCGGCGGCCTGCTTGACCTGTCCCACCCGATAGTCGTCCTGGCGGTCCTGGCGGCCGTAGCCCAATTCTTCCAGGCCAAGATGATGATCACCAGGCCGCAGCCGGCCGTGAAGGGTGCGGAGGACGAGGCGGTAGCCTCGATCGTCAACAAGCAGATGGTCTACATGATGCCGGTCCTGACCGTCATAATCGGCATCAAGCTTCCGGGTGGCCTGATGATATACTGGCTAACCATGACCGTCCTGACCATCGTCCAGCAGAGGATGTTCTTCGGCGGGAGAGGAAAGGCCGGCGGCCAGGGGCCGGCCGCCACCGCGGTTTCCTGACCCCTATGCGCCTCTCCGATTCCGCCGTTCGGAAACTGGCGGTCGTCACCGAAACCGGTGACCCGATCGGACGGGTCAGGGGGATGGTGATCGATACGGATTCCCACCAGGTCATCCAATACCTGGTGACCAGGAACAGGTCCCTGCCGTCCCTCCTGCCCGGTGACCTGCTCATACATTTCAGCCAGGTGGTATCCATGGACGACAGGAGGATGGTGGTCAGGGGAACCGTGACCGAGATGGAGTCGGCGGCCGAGGTCTTCCGCCAGCAGGTCCGCGATGCTGCCGGCGCCGTTTCCCGGATGACCGGGGAAAAGGCGTAATGCTCAACCGTAAAAAACCGCCCCCAAACGGGCGGTTTTCGCTTGGAATTAAGGTTTTTAAAATCGCCATCTTATGAGATAATCCCTCCGGAAGCGGTTATTATGCCGGATGAGTCCAGCCTTAATTTGGGGAACGATCGCCTCTTGCCTTCGGCCTTGGCCTTTTTCGACATGTTTCGGATGCCCCTGACGGCCATGGAGGCATGGCGCTGGCGGTATTGCCGGTCGGGGTCACCCGTCTCCGTGGTCAATGTCCGCGAATGCCTCGGCGATCGCTGCGGGACCGAATCCGGGACATATCGCCTGACTGACGGAAAGGCTGACATTCGGTTGCGCCAGCGGCGCTACCGGCTGGCGGAAAGTAAGTTCCGACGAGCCGGCCGTTTCGCCTCTTTCGCCCGTCTCCTGCCGACCGTCCGGCTGGTGGCGGTCGGAAACAGCCTGTCTTGGTCCAATTCGGATCAGGACGGGGATATTGACGTTTTCGTCGTGGCCGCTCCGGGGACGGTTTGGCTGACCCGGTTCGTCTTGGGGGGAGCCCTCATCGTTTTGGGGCTGCGTCCGACCCCCAAAGACCGCCAAGACCGGATATGCTTGAGCTTTTTGGTCAGTCAAAGCCACCTTGACCTTTCCGGTCTGCAAATACGCGGCGATGATGTCTATCTTGCCTATTGGCTGGCCGGTCTGGTCCCGATTTACGATTGCGGAGGGGTGGCGGAAAGCCTTTGGATGGCCAACTGGCGCATCCTTTCCGTGTTGCCGAACGCCGGAGGTCCCCGGTGTTTGGCCAGGCGGCGTCGGGTTGGCCGCCCGTTCGGTTACCGGTTTGGCCAGGCCTTGGTGCCCGCTTTCCGTTTTCTGGAACCGGTCGCCTGCCGGTTACAGGAATGGCGTTTCCCGAAATCCATCCGGGAGATGGCCAATCGCGATTCCCGGGTGGTAATTCGGTCCGATGTCCTGAAGTTTCACGTCAATGACCGGCGGCAGGAGTTCTCCCGCAATTTTTTCGGGAGGCTGTTTTCCCTGTGAATTTCCGTTTCTTTGCCCGAATCACGGTTTTTCTCCTGGTTTTCTTCCTGCCTTTCGGCACGAGGCTGATTTTCCGATCGGGTGAGATCGACGGCGCGGCGGTGGAGTGGGGAACGGTCAGCCTTTACGGCACCCAGGTTCTGGTCCCGCTGTTTTTTGTCCTGGCGGCAATTTCTTCCGGTCGGCAGTCGATCAGGCGCGTCATCGTTCACCCGGCTTCGATCCTGATTATTGTCTTGGCCGGTTTATCTTCGGTCAGCGCCGCCCTAACCGTTACCGGTCAGGTCGGTCCGTCTTTCATCGCCGTATCATGGGTGATTTTAGGGTGGATGATCATCGTTTCTATTTTGGCCCTTCGTCCCCCGTCAAGAATAATATATTGGGGCATTCTTCTCTCCGCCGCGATTCAGGCCGTTTTGGCCATTGGCCAGTTCCTCACTCAATCGGTCTTTTCTTTCAAGTGGCTGGGGATGGCCGCCCACCGGGCCTCGGACCTTGGTGCGTATGTGGCGGAAACCGGGGATGGGCGTTGGCTTAGGGCCTACGGTTCGTTCGGACACCCGAATATCCTCGGTTTTTTCCTGGTTTTGGGGATAGTCTCGGCCGCGGCCCTGCTGTCCGACGGTTCGGGAAGAAGAACCCGAATCGCTGTCTGGCCGATCTTGGCCGTCATCGGGGCTGCCCTGATTTTTACCCTGTCCAAATCGGCCCTCATCGCCGGGGCGGTTGCCTTGGCGGTCTGTTTGGTTTTTGCGTTTGGCAAAAAAAACCGGGAATCGGTTCGGGTGATCGGCACGGTCTCCCTGCTCGTCTTTTTGGGGATGGCCGCCGTTTTTCCGTTTGCCAAAGACCCGGTCCTCTCCCGAATCGCTGTCGCCAATCGTTTGGAAACCAATTCGGTCAGCGAACGGATGGACCTTATTTCCGATGCCGTGACGGTTTTTCGTCACCGTCCCTTTTTTGGGGTCGGTCCGGGTCAGATGCCGTTGGCTGTCCATCAGGGGACGGCGGACAGCCGTTCACCATGGGGGTATCAGCCGGTCCATAATGTTCCGTTGCTGGTACTGACCGAAACCGGCGCCGTCGGACTGGCGGCTTGGTTGGTCCTGTTTGGTTTCCTCCTGATTTCGGCGATTCGAAATTTCAAATCACCCCACCAATCGTTTTTTTTGGCCTTTCTGTCCGCCGTTCTTGTCGTATCGATTTTCGACCATTTCCTCTGGAGTCTTTGGCCGGGGCAGCTGATGGTTTGGTTGGTCATGGCGTTGATTCTCGTTCCGGCTGACCGTCCGTTCCGGATTCCGCTTCGGTCGCCTAAGGTTCGGTGAATCCCTCCGCATCCCCAGGGGACCGGGTTTCGGGCCCCCCACCGCAGCCCCCCGGCTGCCGGATGCGCCTTCGGCCCCCCTGCGGGGGGGCAGCTCGGACATGCTATGGCGATTCCGTTTCGGTTTGGATTACCGATTTTACGGTTTGGATGTCATTGAGGACTTGCCTATTGGTGAAACGGATGATCCGGAATCCCAGTTGAATCAGGTACCGTTCCCGTAAGGCGTCCTTTTTTGCCTGTTCTGGAGTATCATGGATTCCCCCGTCAATCTCTATGATTAGTCCGGATTCGGGGCAGTAGAAATCCACGATGAATTTTCCTATTACATGTTGCCGTCTGAAATCTTTACCCAATCGCCTGCCTTTTAGACATGACCATACCATAGCTTCAGCCCGGGTCGGATTGCGCCTCATCCTTTTTGACGCTTTTTTTAGGAAAGGATAGACATGAAGCCGCGACAAACCTACCGTCGGCGGATGCGGTTTCAGGCCGTTGATTCCGTTTTTGTTCCCGTTCTTTGCGTCCCTTTTTTCCGATGAATTTTCTATTCGCATATTTCGTTATTTCGTTTCTACGTTTTTTTATGTCGATTAGTTTTTTTTTCATGGTGCGGAATTTTTACACCGATCGGCCGTAAAACGCAAGTCTCTTGGACCTTTCTCGAATCTATAATTTAGTCCGGTTAGGCACATCCGTCCCGCTGCCCCCCGCAGGGGGGCCGAAGGCGCATCCGGCAGCCGGGGGGCTGCGGTGGGGGGCCCGAAACCCGGTCCCCTGGGGATGCGGGAGGCGGCCTCTAGGCGCAGGCGTCCCGGATCGGGGGGCCGAAGGCGCATCCGGCAGCCGGGGGGCCGCGGTGGGGGAAACCCCCAATAGGCCGATAGGGATATTTTTCGTGTTTTCCCATTTTTCGGTTTGGTTATATAATAGAAAAACCTAATTTTTAGCCGCAAAAGCAATATGCCAAGCGCCAAGGATTCCAAGAAGACCAAGCGCGCCGCCAAGACCACCAGGAACGTCAGGGTGACCGCCAAGACCGCCGTCACCACGAAGACCGCGGCTAAGACCGTTCCGGCCAAGACCGTTGATTTGGAGGTCATGCGTCACTCCACGGCCCACGTTTTGGCAGCGGCCATCCTGGATCTTTATCCGGAAGCCCAGTTCGGCGTCGGTCCGGTGGTGGAAAACGGTTTCTACTACGACGTCGGCCTCCCGAAACCGCTTACCCCGCTGGACCTTCGGAAAATCGAGAAACGGATGGGGGAGATGGTCCGTCGGAACGAGGAATTCGTTCGGGAGGAGATGCCGATCGGGGAGGCAATAAGGCTGTTCGGGGACCTGAAGCAGGACTATAAGGTAGAATTGCTGGATGACCTGAAAAAGAGGGGGACGACTGCCGTTGATGCCGAGGGAACCGGAACATCGGGGGCCGGAGGGGCGACGGTCGCCACGACCTACCGGACGGGAAAGTTCATCGACCTTTGCCGGGGACCCCACGTCAAGTCCACCGGGGAGATAGGGGCCTTCCGGCTGAAATCGGTGGCCGGAGCCTACTGGCGGGGGAAGGAGGGCAATCCCATGCTGCAGCGGGTTTACGGACTTGCTTTCGCCACCGGGGAGGAATTGGATGCCCACCTGAAGATGTTGGAGGAGGCGGAGCGGCGCGATCACCGCAGGATCGGACAGGAATTGGGCCTGTTTACCTTCTCCAACCTGGTCGGCCCGGGACTGCCCCTATTCACCGAACGGGGAACCTTTATCCGGGATCAGGTCGCCGGGCTTGTCCGCGATCTGGAGAAGCCGTTCGGCTACCAGCGCGTCACCATTCCGCACCTGGCCAAGGTCGACCTGTACAAGACCTCGGGCCACTGGGACAAGTTTGAGGATGACCTGTTTCACGTCACCAGCAAGAAGACCGACGACCGGTTCGTGCTGAAGCCGATGAACTGTCCGCACCACACCCAGATATTCGCCTCCGTCCCCCGCAGCTACCGTGACCTTCCGATACGGATGTCGGAAGTGACCATGGTCTACCGGGACGAGAACACCGGCCAGATTCAGGGCCTGTCCCGGGTCCGGTCCATCACCCAGGACGATGCCCACGTGTTCTGCCGGATGGATCAGGTGGAGTCCGAGGTAAGGAATGTCCTGAGGATATTCAGGAAATTTTACGCCACCTTCAGGATGCCGTTGGAGGCGCGGCTGTCGTCCCACGATCCGGCGCACATGGAGAAATACCTGGGAACGCCTGAAATCTGGAATCAGGCCGAAGCGATCCTGGCCAGGCTTCTGGACGGTTCCGTGGGTAGGGGAAACTATAGGGTCGAACCCGGAGAGGCGGCCTTCTACGGCCCGAAGATCGACTTCAAGGCCAAGGATGCCATCGGCCGGGAGTGGCAGGTGGCGACGGTGCAGCTGGACTTCAACCTGCCGGAACGTTTCAGTTTGGAATACACCGATGTTGACGGGGCCAAGAAGAGGCCGGTAATGCTGCATCGGGCCGTTGCCGGTTCGATCGAGCGGTTCATGTCCGTGCTGATCGAGCATTTCGCCGGGGCCTTTCCGGTCTGGCTCTCTCCGGTTCAGGCGCAGGTGATTCCGGTCGGAAAGGATCACGTGAAAACGGCCACAAAACTGGCCAAGATGCTGTCGGACGAAGGGATTCGGGCCGAGGCGGACCTGTCCAACGATACGGTCGGATATAAGGTACGCAAGTCGGAGAAGATGAGGATTCCCTACATGCTGGTCGTCGGCGACCGGGAAAGGTCCCTGAGGACGCTCAGTGTACGCATTCGCGGGAGGAAAGCCGAACAGCGGATGACCCTGAAGGCCTTCCGGGAAACCGTCCTGAATCAGGTTAGGGATCGGAAACTCAAGCCGTGAGGGTCGGGAAAAACCGAAAGCCCCCGTTGTCGGGGGCTTTTCGTATCCGTTTCCGTTTTTCGGATTGATTCCGTAGGTCCTATCATTTGAGTCCGAAACGATTCGGACCGGTGGTTTTCGGGTATTCCCGGGGGGATTTTCTGGATCTCGGTTTGCCGACACCCCCAGAGACACCACTGCCCTCCCTGGCGGCGATGTCAGCGTCCTCCTGGTCCTGGAGGGTTTCCTGGTAGGCCCCCCAAAGCCTCCGAAGTTCGGGATTCACGACCATCTTGGCCTGAAGCCGCAGTTTGGCCACGGTAGAGGTGGATATTTCCTCGACATTAACGCCGAATTTTTCCCGCAGCTCATCCTCTATCTTTCCCAGTTCGTCCCTAACCTCGGCTTTTTTCAGCTCGCTGTCATCGATGGGGATATCCATTCCCTCATCGGCAACTTCGGCGATTGCCCCCCGAGTGTCCTCAAGGGCTCGTTCCGTGGCCTTGGGGTCTTCTTGGGTTGCCGGTTTTTCCGCCATCCCCTGAACCGCCTGGCTGATGTCCTGGTCTGGTTTTGTTCCAAAGACGTTCGGCTCGTTTTCCGGGCGATTGCCCATTTTTTCCGGGTTCATGGTTTTTCGGTTAAAAGTTGATAGCTATAAATTTAGAATAACATATTTTGAGCTTATCGTCAACCGAAAACCCCGCCGTTTAGGGTGGGGTTTCGGCGGTTCATGCGGCTTCGTCAATGGCCTTTCTGGCACCTTCCATTTTGTCTTGGTCTGAATCTGAATTAGTTTCCGGCATTATTTCTATGTCTTTTTCGGTAAGCTCGATTTCCCCATCGTTATCTTCCTCCCGCAACTGCTTTAGGGCATCCACGACAATCCTGTCGAGGTGAGCCCTTTCCCTGATGTCCTCCGATTTTTTGGTGATGTCTTGGACATCCGGATCGGTTTCCGGATCCAGTTCCTCCACCCCCGTCGTGTCCTCCAATTCCCCGGTCCTTATGGCGTCGGTAATGATTTCTTCCGGGGTTCGGCGGTTCTCAGGGTTCATAATTTAGTGATTATTTTAATTAAATTGAACAAATAAGTCATTGATGATGATTTAAATATAGCATGATCAGGCGGTTTTGTCAATGTTTTCGGTTCGGAAAAATTGACCAAAATCGCTGACAGTGTTATGTTGTTCAGGAAAATATGGTCAAGAATAAGCCAAAATACCACATCATCACTTTCGGCTGTCAGGGAAACAAGTCCGATTCGGAACGGTTGGCCGCACTTTTGGACGGCATGGGGATGGCCGAGACCGGGGAAGCCGCCGAAGCCGACCTGATAGTCATGAACAGCTGTTCGGTCCGGCAGAGCGCCGAGGATCGGGTTTTCGGCAAGCTGAAGGTTTTCCGTAAGCTGCGGGAGGCCAATCCCAACCTGGTAATTGCCGTGACCGGTTGCCTGCCAGGGCGGGACAGGGACCGGAAGATCCGGGCCAAGATGCCGGAAGCGGATCTCTATTTCCCGATTAGGGACATGGTTCAGATGCCGAAATGGCTGTCCGGGCTGCGGCCGGACCTGTTCCCCCAGGGTGACGGCCTGGACGGGGATTACCTGAAGATCGAACCGCGGCACGCTCCCGGTTCCCAGGCCTTCGTTACCATCCAGAACGGCTGTAACCAGTACTGCACCTACTGCGTCGTGCCCTACGGCCGCGGCCCGGAGAGCAACCGTCCCGTGGCCGACATCATGGGGGAGATCCGGGGGTTGGCCGAGAGGGGGGTAGTGGAGATCACCCTGCTCGGTCAGGTGGTCAACGCCTTCCGGGCCCCTGACCCGGAAAGTTTCTCCAAAGGCAACCCGTACCGTGACCACTACGCCGCCCTGCTTTGGGAGGTGAACCGGATTCCGGGGATCCGGCGGCTGCATTGGACGGCCGCCCACCCGAGGTTCATGACCGATGAGGTGATCGATGCCCTGACCCTGCCCAAACAGCTCAATTACCTGCATTTGCCTGTCCAGTCCGGCAGCAATGAGGTCCTGAAACGGATGAACCGCAAATACACCCGGGATCAATACTTGGATATTCTGCGAAAAGTAAAGGAAAAAAGGCCGGGGATCGCCTTGGGGACGGACATCATCGTCGGGTTCTGCGGGGAGACGGAAGCAGATTTTGAGGATACCCTGTCCCTGTATAGGGAAGCGGATTTCGACATCTCGTATAATGCCCGATACAGTCCCCGTTCCGGAACCCTGTCCCACAAGCTGTTCAGGGACGACGTCAGTCGGGAGGTGAAGAAAGAGCGTTGGGAACGGCTGCAGGGCCTGATGGGGGAGATTGTCCTGAAAAAGAACCAGGAATATCTGGGCAAGACGGTCGAGGTTTTGGTGGACGAGCGGGGAGACGGCTGGTGCGGCGGAAATTCCCGGGAAATGAAGCGGGTGCGGTTTGCCTGCGACCGTGACCTGAACGGACAGGTCGTCCGGGTGGAAATCGGCCGGGCCCTGGAGTGGATGCTGTTCGGGAAGATGGTTGATCCCGACCCCCAAACCCCCTCCCTGCGGGAGACTTACGCCTAAAGGGGGCTTATTGGGAAGATGGTTGATCCCGCATGGACGGACAGTCGTACGGTAGGGGCGACCATTGCGGTCGCCTGCGTTAAATCACTGTTGATACCCAGTGTCTCAAAACACCCAAAAACCCAAACTCCTGGCCGTTGTAGGCCCGACCGCTTCCGGCAAGTCGTCCCTATCCGTCGTTTTGGCGAGGAAATTCGGCGGCGAGATCATTTCCGCCGATTCGCGGCAGTTCTATATCGGCAACGAGATCGGGGCCGATACGGTTCGAGGGGAGCGACAGGTGGTTGATGGAGATGAGATCGTGGTCTGTGAGGGCGTGCCGCATCACCTGGTGTCTTTCAGGAAAATCGACGACCCGGTCAGCCTGGCGGAGTTCAAGGTTTTGGCGACCCGACTGGCCAAGGCGATCGTTGCCCGGGGCAAGCTTCCGATACTCTGCGGCGGGACCGGGCTGTATGTCTCGGCCGTTACCGACAACTATCTCCTGCCGGAAGCCGAACCGGATCCGGAATGGCGGGAGGGGATGGGCAAACGGGACACGGCTGACCTGTTCCGTGAGCTTAGGGAAGGCGATCCGGAATACGCCAACCGGATTTCCCCGAACAACCGCCGCTATATCATCCGGGCCCTGGAGGTGATGTCCGTGACCGGCCGGCCGTTTTCCCGGGCGCAGGCCAAGGGCGAACCGGTTTTCAGTGTCCTGAAGATCGGAATCAGCCGCCCCCGTCCCGAGCTTTACGCCCGGATCGATCAGCGGGTGGATGAGATGGTGAAAGCCGGGCTTTTGGAGGAGACCCGCCGTTTGGCCGGGAAATACGGATGGGAATTGCCGGCCATGTCCGGTCTGGGTCACCGGCAGATGGGGATGCACCTGCGGGGGGAGGCGGATTTGCCGGAAGCCGTCCGGCTCATCAAACGCGATACCCGCCACTATGCCCGCCGTCAGCTTATCTGGTGGCGGCGGGATCCGGATGTCCGGTGGGTCAGCGGTCAGGAAGAGGCGGTCAGTCTGGTCGAAGGGTTTCTGGTCGGATAGTATTTTGGTTCAGGGTTTGGTTTTTGGACAAATGGCCTGTTTTAGCCATTTATCGGTTTGCGGGTGGACAAATTGTAAAATTTATGATAAGGTTTAAGCGGTAATTAGTTAACTTAGGCCTAACGTCAGGCGAAAGGATCGGTCCGGCGTCCTGTCGGCCAATCTGCAATCGTCTTAACGGAAAAAACTATGGATGAAGTTAAGGTTATCGGTTACTGCGTCAAGTGCAAGGACAAGAGGGAGATGAAGGACGCAGAAAAGGTTTCCATGCCGGCCAAGGGGGGCGGAACCCGCCCGGCCATGAAAGGCGTGTGCACGGCCTGCGGCACGGGGATGTTCAAGATCCTGCCCAAATCCGAAGCATAGTCCTGGACACGAATCAAAAACAGGACAGCCCCGAAAGGGGCTGTCCTGTTTTGGCGTTACGGCGGTTTTTGCCCCTTGCGACCACCCCCTTGTGGGTTTCGGGAGCCTTCACCCCTTCCTCGGCCCGGCCAGTTGGCCGCAGGCCGCGGCAATGTCCCGCCCGAGAGAACGGCGGCGGGTGACGTCAATTCCGGCCTGCCGCAGGACTGCGGCAAATTCCTCTATCCTGTTTTCGTCCGATCCGGTGAAGCCGCTGTCCGTGGCGTTGTATGGGATCAGGTTGACCTTAACCTGGCCGATTTCTTGGGATAGGGCCACGAGCTTGGCGGCGTGGTCGGGGGTGTCGTTCAGGCCCTTCAGGAGCAGGTATTCGAAGGTTACGTGATGCCGGCGGTTGCCGAATTTTTGGCGATAGCGCTGGCCCCATTCGGTCAGGTCGTCCAGAAACCGGTCGTAGGTGGTCGGCATCAGTTCCTTCCTGGTTTTCAGGTCAGCGCTGTGCAGGGAAACGGCCAGGCGGACCGGCGGCCATTCGGGATCGTCCAGGATCCGGTTTAGTTGGGGGATGATACCGACCGTGGAGACCGTAATCCGGGTCGAACCGATGTCAGTGTTCCCAAGGATGAGGTTCAGGGCGGTTTTGACGTTGTCGTAGTTGGCCAGGGGTTCCCCCATCCCCATCAGGACGATGTTGCTGACCCTTTCGTTCCGATCCCTTTTGAGAAGGAAGCGTCGCCAGAAACGGAGCTGGTCGACGATCTCGTCGCTCGTCAGGCTCCGTTTCAGGCCGAGTTTTCCGGTGGCGCAGAAGGCACAGCGCATGGCACAGCCGACTTGGGTGGAGAGGCACGCGGTCCATTGGCCGCGCCTGTTGGCCATCAGCACGGTCTCTATGCAGGATCCGTCCCCAAGTTCCAGTGCGGCCTTGAAAGAGTCCCCGTCCCCGCTCTCCATGAAAACGGTCGAGTCCTCGTCGTAAGACAGCCACGGAACCTCCTTCCCGAGGCGGTCCCTAATCGGCTGGGGGAGGGTGGTCACCTCATTCCACCCGTTCGGTCCGTCGTCAAAAACCGCCTTTTCCAGTTGGGCTTGGCGGAATCCCGGTTCGTCGGGAAAGAGCCTTTTCAGGGCCCCGGTTCTGGTTTCGGGCATAGTGGCGGACGTTTTCCGTGGCTACCCAAACCCCCCTGAAGGGGGGCAGGAACTTTTTTAGGTTTTTACCGTCGTCAGATATCCAGGTTCCTGACGCTCTTGGCGTGGGTTTGGATGAACCTCTTGCGCGGTTCCACTTCCGATCCCATCAGGACATCGAAGGCCGAATCAGCCTCGGCCGCGTCGTCAATGGTCACCCTGTGCATCTTTCGGGTGGCCGGATCCATGGTGGTTTCCCAAAGCTGGTCAGCGTTCATTTCCCCCAGACCCTTGTACCGCTGGACGTTTATCCCGTCAGTCCTGGCCTCCCCCTCCCCTTCGGCCGCATCTTCCCCTTCGGCCGCCGAATCCCTTGCCTTCGGTTTTTTCCCCCTGGCTTCGGCCTTGGCGGCCCGTGATTTCCGGGCCTCCTCCCGCTTTTCGGCGAATTTTTGGGAGATGACCTCCCGCTCCTCCTCCGTGTAGCAGTACTCGAATTCCTTTCCGGATTGGACCTTATAGAGCGGCGGTTGGGCAATGTAGAGGTGGCCCTCCTCGATCAGCGGACGGAAATACCGGTAGAAGAGGGTCAGGAGAAGGGTGCGGATGTGGGCCCCGTCCACGTCGGCATCGGTCATCAGGATTACCCGTCCGTATCGGAGCTTGCTCAGGTCAAGCTGTTCGCTGATGTTCGTGCCAAGGGCAACGATCAGGCTCTTGATGGCATCGTTTCCGAGCATCTTGTCCAGCCGGGCCCGTTGGACGTTGAGTATCTTTCCGCGAAGCGGCAGGATGGCCTGGAATTCCCTGTTCCGGCCCTGCTTGGCCGATCCGCCGGCCGAGTCTCCCTCCACGATGAACAGCTCGGACCGTCCGGCGTCCCGGCTGGAGCAGTCGGAAAGCTTGCCCGGCAGGGTCATTCCCTCCAGGGCCCCCTTTCGGAGGATGGTGTCTCGGGCTGCCCGGGCCGCCAGCCTGGCGCGGCTGGCCAGGACGCACTTTTCGATGATTGCCTGGGCATCCTTCGGGTGCTCCTCCAGGAATATCTCCAGGGCGGACGAGAAGACCGACTCAACGGCCGTCCGGGCCTCCGGATTTCCCAGTTTGGCCTTGGTCTGCCCCTCAAACTGCGGTTCCGGTATCTTGACGCTGATCACCGCGGTTATGCCCTCCCGGCTGTCGTCACCGGATATGTTGTCGTCCTTTTCCTTGATCAGGTTCTGCTTGCGGGCGTAGTTGTTCAGTATCCTGGTCAGGGCCGTCCGGAAACCCACGACATGCATGCCCCCGTCCGGGTTGTGGATGTTGTTGGCGAAGGCATAGACGTTTTCCTTGAAGTCGTCGGCATACTGGAATGCCGCCTCCACCTGCACCCCCTCGTCCTCCCGGTTGGCATAGAATACGTTGGGGTGCTTTGCCTCCTTTTGGTGGTTCAGGTGGCGGACATACGACTTGACCCCGCCCTCGAAACAGAAACCGTAGGTTTGGGTCTTTCCCCGGACCCGTTTGTCGATGACGTTGAAACGCAGGCCTTTGGTCAGGTAGGCCTGTTGGCGCAGGTGATCCAGGATGGTTTTCCAGTCATAGTCCCTGGCGGTCTGGAAGATGGTCGGGTCGGGCTGGAAGGTGACGGTCGTTCCCGAACCGCGGGACGCACCCGCGGCCCTGATCTTTCCCGTCGGTACCCCCCGGCGGTATTCCTGCACCCAAAGCTTGCCGTCGCGCCTTACCTCTGCCTTCATGTTTTCGGAAAGGGCGTTGACTACGGATACGCCGACGCCGTGCAGGCCGCCGGAGACCTTATAGCCGCCGCCGTCGAACTTGCCTCCGGCATGAAGTTTTGTGAGGACCAGCTCCATGGCCGAGATCTTGTATTGGGGATGGATGTCCACCGGGATGCCGCGACCGTTGTCCTCAACCGAAACCTGGCAGTCTGGCAGGAGGGTGATGGTGACGGTGTCGCAAAATCCGGCCATGGCCTCATCGACCGAATTGTCAACGACCTCCCATACCAGGTGGTGAAGGCCCTGTTCGCCGGTGGAGCCGATGTACATGCCCGGCCGGCGGCGGACCGCCTCCAGACCCTCCAGGACCTGGATGTTCTTTGATGTGTATCCTTCCGGATTTTTTGCTGACATAAGGTAAAAATCTGAAATCCGCATCATGGCGGATTGCCTCTGGAATATTAGCACGGGCAGGGGTTGCGGGCAAGTGGAGGAAAAACAAAAACCCTCCGGTTGGGGAGGGTAAGGTTTTGGGTTTTTTTGGTGCCTGCCAGTTTGTCCGCCGGTTAGTTGAGATGCATAAACTCAACCATAATCCATAATTGAACCGACGAAATTGCCATCCAAGGGAAAAACTCGATATGGTTGAACATCTTTCGCCGCAGGGCGACGGCCGTAATTATGGCCCCGCCCATAAAGGTGCAAGTCATTATGGTGGCGGCATTCGGGCCGCCGTAACTGATGGCGGCGAACATTCCGCTCATTGCCGTGATGAGCGTTACGGAGAACATTCCCCATAACGCCCCGGAAATTTTTTTCTCGCCGTTATTAGACGACAGGTCGGCCAGCAGGCCGAATGCCACCGCCGTTACCGCCGCTCCTACCCCGACCCAGAGGGCCAGGTTTTGGGGATCGGTTGTTTTGGCCAGAATTTTGGCCATTGGCTCGAAGGCCACCCAAACCAGGATTGACATCAATCCTGCCGCCAGAAACAGGAAGACCGTGTTTCTGTCCTCGGACCGCTCGCCGACGACACCCCTTTTTTCTTTTTCCGTCTTTTTTTCCATTTTTTTACCCTCTCTTTTGGGAGAAATGACCCATGTCAGGTTTAGCGTGTCTTGGCGTTTTTGTCAAGTTTGGCGTATTGGGCCCGGCAGGGACGGCGGGAGTCGGGGCCGATGGAAAGTGAGACCCGGTAATTGTGTGGTATCATTTACGTGCAAATGACTTTGATTTTGACTATGGAGTTCACGCCATCCCGGGAGGGCCAACTGACGGAGAGACAGATCAAGTGGGGCTATTGGTGGGTCAGCCACAAGCTTCAGCTGAAGGCCGCCTTGACCGTCCTTATCGGCATTTCGGCTTTTGGGCTGTTGTCTTACGGCATCTACGGTTTTGCGGACTGGTTTTTCGGATCCGGCGTCAGGGAAAGGGCTGAAATCGGCCTAATGGCCACGACCCCGACCGGATACCTGGAAATCAACCGGCGGGTCGCCCCGCAGGAGCCGATTTTCAGCGAACCTTCCGTTCTGCTTAGCGGTTCGGGATCGTACGACATCTATTCCACGGTCGACAATCCCAACGCCGATTGGATACTGAAGCTGTCCTGGCATTTTGAGGCAGACGGGCAGCCGGTCGGAAACTCCAGGCAGACGACCGTCTTGCCCTTGGGGAGCGCAATTCTTTCCAGCCTGTCGTATCGGTCAGAGGTCCGTCCGGGCCAGGCCAGGCTGGTCCTGGATGGTCGGCGGTGGCAGAGGCTGGATAAGCATGTCGTTAGGCCGGATTATCCCACCTGGTCCGGGGAAAGGCTGGACCTTCGCGTCAGTGACGTCAGTTTTAACCCACCGGCCGCAGACGACCCGTTAACCGTCAGCCGGGCCAAGTTCACCGTAACCAATGCCACCGGTTACGGGTATTGGCGGGTCGGATTTCACGTTGTCCTGTGGGGAGGGACCGGGCTGGTGGGGGTTAATTACGTTACGGTCGGGGAATTGAGGCCTGGTGAGAGCCGGCCGGTTGACGCCAGTTGGTTTACGGCCCTGCCGCCGGTGAACAGGGTGGAGGTGATCCCGGAGATCGACATTTTCGATGCGGACGCCTACATGCCGGTTGGCCGTTAGCCGACAGGCGTCAGGGGAAGGAATCCGGGTGGGGAACGGGACTGCCGCAATCCGCCCCCGTTTCTTTCTGCACCCGGTTTTTCTTCTCAACTTTTGATTTTGCTGTTAGTCTGTTTTCATGGCTAACCTGACAAGCTATTTTCGTCGTTTCGATTGGCTGGTGTTCGGCAGCAGCGCACTGTTGGCCGTTTTGGGTTTGGCGGTCCTTTACGGGACCTCCCTGGGATCGGGTGAAACGGCGGTTGACCTGCGGCTGTTCTGGCGGCAGTTCTGGTTCGTGGCGGTTGGACTGTCGGTTTCCGTCATCGTGCCGGCCGTCGATTACCGCCTGATGACCGGAGTCGCCAAGGCCATGTATGTTGCGGCCGGAATTCTTTTGGTGGCGGTCCTGGCATTCGGGAACACCGTCCGGGGGACGACCGGGTGGTTCGGTCTGTTCGGGTTCGGGATACAGCCGGTCGAGTTGGTGAAGTTCCTGCTGATAGTGTTTTTGGCCAAGTATTTTGCGGACTATGCCCGCGACCGGAGTGCCTGGCGCCCGATCGTGGGTTCGGGTTTGGCGTTCGCCGCGATTTTCCTCCTGGTGATCATGCAGCCTGACATGGGTTCGGCCCTGCTGCTGTTTGCGGTATGGGCAGCGATGCTGGTGATGTCCGGAATCAGGAGAGCCCATCTTTTGGCCCTGATCGGGATATTCGCCGCCTGCGGGGCGATTGCCTGGATGTTTGTCCTGGCACCGTACCAGAAGGACCGGTTTACCGCCTTTTTGGACCCGAGTTTCGAACCCCAAGGCAAGGGATACAACGTTACCCAGTCGATGATTGCCATCGGTTCCGGGGGTCTGTTCGGGAAGGGGTTGGGCTACGGGTCACAGAGCCAGTTGCGGTTCCTGCCGGAAAGGCAGACGGATTTCATATTCGCTTCCGTGGCCGAGGAAATGGGGATGTTGGGCGTGGTGTTCATGCTCGGCCTGTTCGGTACCCTGTTCTACCGGTGCTATCGGCTTTCGGTCGGGGCCCGCGACGATTTTACCCTGTTCCTGGTCCTGGGCATATCGGCATCCCTGGCGGCCGAACTGGTCATTAACATCGGCGGGGCTGTCCGTCTTTTGCCGCTGACCGGGGTTACCCTGCCTTTCGTCAGCTATGGCGGCAGTTCGGTCTTGGCCAAGTTTCTTATGGTGGGCGTCCTTCAGTCCGTTGCCGTCCGGCAGCGGGGGTAGGTCGACCGTTTCGGTATTGACCTAAAAATGGTATAATAAAAATACAAGAGAGGGGTTGTGGATAAGATTATCCCGATTCCGGAAAACAAAAATAAACATAAACCCAAAAATATGGATTTACCGTCCGCCTGGCAACCGTATCGCTGCAGCGATGAGGTTAAGGCAATCCCGTTCTGCCCGTTCTGCAGGTCCGGTTACGGTCCGGAATCGACACGGATATTGGAATGGGGCGGGAACGATGCCGGGGACCTGCTGCATATCCGCTGCGGCAACTGCCTCAATTCGGTCATCGCCAGGGTCCAGTCCTCGTCGGCTGGGGTCAGTTCGGTCGGTTTGGTGACTGATCTGGACTATGCGGAAGTCGGACGTTTCAGTAAGGCACCGCCGATTTCCACTGATGACGTTCTGGATATCCACAGTCTTCTGCAGGATGACCGCCTTCTTTTCAGCCAATTGGCGGTCACGTGACCGGCTTTCGAAATAGCGCAAAACCGCCGGAAAGTCCGGCGGTTTTTGGTTCTTCCGGGGATTTGGCCTTGCCAAAAAAACGGCTATGGTGTAAAAAATAAGGGATGCCTTCGATTTTAGGAAGGCGACTTTATTCTGTGGAATATGGAAACGATCAGTCTTTCCGCCCAAGTTAGGGAAATCAAGGGCAAGTCAGTCCGTCGGCTCCGGGAGGAAGGTGCCGTCCCGGCCGTCATTTACGGCCATGGAATAGGCAATTCCCACGTGTCCGTTGACCGGCGGGTTTTTGAGAAGGTCCTGGAACAGGCCGGGGAATCCACCCTGATAGACCTTTCGGTCGACGGGGGCAAGTCCGTCAAGGTCCTGATCCAGGAGGTGCAGCGCGAACCGCTGAAGGGGGGGATCACGCATGTCGATTTCCGTCAGGTGAACATGACCGAACGGCTGGAGACCGATGTCGAGATTAGGCTGGTCGGGGAGGCGCCGGCAGTCAAGATCTTGGGCGGCATGATCATCACCAGCATGGACAGGGTTACCGTCCGCTGCCTTCCGGCTGACCTGGTTTCGGAGATTGAGGTTGACGTTTCCGTCCTGAACGAATACGGGGACATGATTAAGGTGGGGGACCTTACCCCGCCTCCGGGAATCGAGTTCGTGACCGGCGGGGAGGAGACGATTGTCGTGGCCAGCGAACCGTCCGATTCCTCGGCCGATACGGCAACGGAAGTGAAGGCCACCGATGTCCCGGTGGTTGAGTCCAAGGCAAAGGCCGAGAAGGAAAAGTAGCCCGCCCGGTGGCTTCGGCCAGCCGGTCGTGGTATGATTGGCTCGTCAACATTCGAGCGAGCCTGACATGCCTGGATACAAGCCAAAAAACTGGATCGCCCGATACCTGCCGGCCAAGCCGGATCGGGCGGTCTTGCGTTTAGGGGAGGGTTTTTGGAGATCGGCGGCCCAATGGAGCGCCCTGGCCTTTTTTTTGGCGGTCGGCCTGTCTGCGATCGGCTACTCTTTTTGGGGCGGAAAAACGGTTTCCGGGACGTTCGGATGGCTGTCCAGAACAGAACCGGATCGGATTGAGCCTGCGGATGTCGGGGTGGCGGAAGTCGCGCCAGACGGACCGGTCAGGGCCGTGGACGGACGGCCGTTGCCGGAGGGGGTAAGTGACGGGCCTTACTATGCGGTAACGGTGGATAACCATGCCCATGCCCGCCCCCTGTCGGGTTTGGCGTCCGCCCCGTTGGTCTATGAGGTTCCGGCCGAAGGCGGGATCACCCGTTTCCTGGCCGTCTATCCGAACGGCGACCTTGTCAGGAGGATCGGTCCGGTCCGTTCGGCCCGGCCCTATTTCCTGGATTGGGCGGCCGAGTTCGATGCCCTGTATGCCCATGTCGGCGGCAGTCCGGAATCGCTGGAGGGCATTAAGGTCAGGGATGACATATTTGACCTGAACGAATACTGGAACGGAAGGTATTTCTGGAGGGACACCTCACGGGTCGCGCCGCACATGATATTCACCTCCACCGGTCTGCTGTCCAGTGCCTTTGCCGCAAAATACGGAGAAAGCGAAATTCGAAAGGTCGGCGTGCGACCCTTCAAGGGCGATGCGGAAATCGGGGATCGTCCGTCGTCCGTTCCGGACCTGACCATCGACTGGTCAACGCCGGCCTATTCCGTCGCTTGGCGCTATGACCGGGAAGGCAATGACTATGCCCGTCACCAGAACGGGGCGAGACAGGAGGATGAGGACGGTTCCCCGGTACGCGCCAAGAACGTCATCGTGGAGTTTCATGACATCCGGGTCACGGACTCCGTTGGGCGGAGGAAGATCGATACGGTCGGGGAGGGACGGGCCATCGTGATCCGTGACGGCCTGGTATTGGAGGCGACCTGGAAAAAACCGGCCGTTTCAGAACGGACCGGATATTTTTCCCCGAACGGGGAGGAAATTCCGCTGAACGTCGGACAGACTTGGGTTGAAATAGTGCCTAACGGACTTGATGTCGGCGGCCTGTAGCCCCTGCCGCCGTTAACCGCCACCACATGAATTGCCGCAGAGTTGGAAGGGGAGGGTTTTCCCTGATCGAGATGCTGTTGGTCATAATGGCCTTCCTGCTCATCCTTTCGGTCGTCTTGATCTTTGTCAACGGCCAGCAGGCCTTTCGGCGGGACGTTTCCCGTTTGGCCAGCATAAGCCAGCTGGAGAAGGCCCTGGAGGTCCACGTTTCAGAGGTTTCCGTGTATCCGGAAGGGAAGGGATGCGTCAACGGTAGGGATCCCGTTACCGCGGCCCTGGTGGAAATGGGAATATTTTCGTCGGATGTGGCGATCGGGGATCCCCGCTGGCCGGATGATCCGGTTCGGTGCTTCTTTTACGAGAGCACCGGTTCCACCTATTCCCTTAATTTCTACCTGGAGACGGATCGCGTCGGAAAGGGCAAGATCGGCCCGAATCGGGTTACCCCCTGATTGGGTCGGATCCCAGGGCCTTTAGGGCATAGGTCAGGCCATGGCCGTTTTTGATTGGGGTGACGGTTAGTTCGGGAAGGCGATGGGCCACGGTTTCCGTCAGGGGTTCCTGCTGTTCGGGAAGTATCTCAAGATAGGCGGCCAGGTTGACGATTTTGATTTCAGCCATCTGTCTGATCAGGCGGCGGTAATGGTCCAGTCCGTCCGGGCCGGAAACCAAGGCTTTTTTGGGCTCGTAATCACGGATTTCCGGAGGAAGGCTTTTCCACCGTCCTTCCGGTATGTAGGGAAGGTTGGCGACGACCGTTACCGGTCCGTCGTGTTTTTTCACGAAGGGAATCGCCGGCTCCAGGAGGTCTCCCTCCAAAAACGACAGCCGGTTCCGGGTGTTCGGTCGGCGGTCCGGAAACGTCCATTCCGGACAGTTGTCCATTGCCGTTTCCAGGGCTCTCCTTGAAACGTCAACGGCAACGATTCTGGCGTCGGGCAGTTCCCGTGCCAGGGACAGGGCTATGGCACCGGTTCCGGTCCCCACATCGACGATCAGGTTGCGGGCAGAACGGTCGATGCCGGCCAGAACCTCATCAACCAGCATTTCCGTGGAAGGGCGGGGGATGAGCGTATCCGGCGTGACGGCCAGCCGCAGGCCGCGGAAGCTTGCCCATCCCGCAATCATCTCAATCGGCTCGTGCCTCAGCCGCCGCCCGATTAGCCGCTCCAACCCATCCCGTTCCCCGTCGGACATGTCCCTTTCCGGTTCGGCGGCAATCCTTTCGGGGGTCAGTCCAGTGGCCTCGGAAAGCAGAAAAACGGCTTCCCGATCCGGGTGGGTTTCTGGGCACCCGTGCCGTTTCAGGGAGGCGATCGCCTGGATTAGTGCCTGTTTGACGGTCATGGCGCGGTTTCGGACAGGATTTCTGTCGCCCTGGACAGGTCTTCGGGATAGCCGATCGGCAGCCAGAAACCGGCCCGGACGACCGTTACCGGAAAGTCTTTGGACATGACGGCCAGGGTTTGGGGCAACCCGAACTCCTTCCCGCACTTGATCGGCACTAGGTCATAGCCGAAAAATTCCTGGCTCAGGACATAGAGACCGGTGTTGACCAGCCCGATCCGGTCATCGGCGTTTTCCTCTATGGCCACCAGGTTGCCGTCACCGTCGGTTCGGAGCGATCCGAAACGGCCAGCGTTTTCGGTCTCCTTGGCCAGGATGGCCAGCGGGCATTTGGCCGCCTCGGAGATGTCGTTTGTGGAATACAGGTCATCGCCGTTCATCACCAGGAAACGGTCATCCAGCACCTTTCGGCAGCAGTGGACGGCGTTTCCGGTCCCCTTGAGATCCGCCTGCTCGACATAGCGGATTCGTCGGCCGTGCCAGGTTTCGCCAAAATGCCCCCGTATCTGTTCCTGAAGGTATCCGACCACCAGTATCACTTCGCCTATCTGGTCCGGTAGGCGATCTATTCCCCACTCCAGTATCGGTTTTCCGGCGATCGGGAGCAGGGGTTTGGGGACGGTTTCCGTCAGCGGCCGGAGGCGGGTGCCAAGTCCGGCGGCCATGATTACGGCCTGTCGAATTGGAGAATCCATGGCGTTTGGGGGATTGTATCCTTCAGGTTTTTGGACCGGATCGGACGGCGGTCAGGATGCCGTCGATGTCGCCGTCCAGGATTCCGGAGAGGTTATGCCAGCTTTCCTGTATGCGGTGGTCAGTGACCCGGTCCTGGGGAAAGTTGTAGGTGCGGATCTTTTCCGCCCGTTCGCCGCTCCCGATCTGTCCCCTGCGCAGGGCCGTTTCTTCGGCCGATCGCCTGGCTTCCTCGGCTGCCAGCAGGCGGGATCGGAGGATGGCCATGGCCCGTTCCCGGTTTTGGGTCTGGGACCGCTCGTCCTGGCAGGAAACGACGGTGTTGGTGGGGAGATGGGTTATGCGAACGGCGGAATAGGTGGTCTGGACGCCCTGTCCGCCGTGACCGCCGGCCAGGAAGGTGTCGATCCTCAGGTCTTTCGGCTCGATCTTCAGGTCTATTTCCTCCGCTTCAGGCATGACCGCCACCGTGACCGTGGACGTGTGGATCCTTCCGGTCTTTTCCGTTTCCGGTACCCGCTGGACGCGGTGCACGCCGCTTTCGTGTTTCAGTTCCCGGTAGGCGTTCGTTCCGCTGACCTGGAATATGATCTCCTTGAATCCGCCGATCTCCGTCCGGTTGGAGGAGGATAGGGTCGTTTTCCAGCCACGCCGTTCGGCCAGCCGCGAATACATCCGGAAAAGGTCGGCGGCGAACAGGGCCGCCTCATCCCCTCCGGTTCCGGCCCGGATTTCGATGTAGCAGTTGCGGTCATCGAACGGCTCCGGAGGGACGAGCGTTGCCTCCAGTTCCGCCCTTGCCTTGGCGGCCAGCGGTTCCAGCCTGGCGATTTCCTCCAGTGCCAATGCCCTCATCTCCCCGTCCGTTTCGGTTTCCGCGGTTTTTTGGGCTTCCTTCAGGGCCCTACCCATCGATTCCACACGTTCGTCGGCGGTTACGGCGGCCTTAAGGCTTGAGTGTTCCCGATTCAGTTCCCTAAGCCCTTTTTGGTCGCCGAAAACCGACGGATCGGACAGGAGAGCCTCGATTTCCGCGATTCGCTTTCGTCGTTTCTCGATTTCCGTCCTAGTGTCCATATTTTTGTCTTGTTTCGACCGGCTGCGGCGCCCGCACGGTTGGGGTCTGGGGTTTGGGTAAACAAAACGGCGGTTCCGGGTTCGGGGAGGGCGGGTCAAAACCCGCTACCCCCGTAGGGACCGCCGTTTGCCCCGCTACTTGTCCGAGGATGATTTGGATCGCTTGGCCGTCTTGGCCTTCTGCCGTTCGGCAACCTTGGTTTTCTTGGCCTTGACCGTTTCGGTGGCCTTCTTGGATTCACGGGCCTGGAACTTCTCTACCCGGCGGGCGGTGTCCACCAGCTTCTGCTTGCCGGTATAGAACGGATGGCAGGCCGAACACAGTTCCACCTCTATCTCCGGAGCCGTCGATCCGATCGTGAAGGTGTTGCCGCAGGCACAGGTGACCTTGGCTTCGGGATGGTATTTCGGATGGATATCCTTCTTCATATTTGTCGGTATTTAGCTTGACGGAGAGACAATATCACCGATGCCAGGATTTGGCAATAGCCTTGACAACCGGCGGATTCTATGTAACAATCCCGTTTCGGACAGTAACAACGGCCAGCCTAAAAACTGGCCAAAAGAAAGGTCGTAAAAGATGAAAAAGAAAATAGTGTCGTTTTGGGCGGTCACAAAATCCGGTTCGGTATATCAGATATCGAACCGGCCCGGTCGGACCGGCGGCCCGACTTTCGTGAGGAACGGGTCTTTCAGCTGTTCCCTTCCGAAAATGGGGATGGTAATATCTTCTTCACCCAGCGATCGGGTGGTCGTAAGTGTAGGAAGGAAACAGATCTTTTTGGCGAAAGCGAATCTTGAAGGGGATTTCCGGCGTTTTCTGTATTTTTTGCCCCATACCTCACAGGTCAAAGGTCTTTTCCCCATTGAGGAAGAGACAAAAATGATGGAATGTGCCTGTACTGACGGTATCCCCTTTGACCCCCGCTGGTCTCGTGAAACCGAAAAGGTTTTATCTGCCCTTCGTAAAAATTTAGATTTTACGGTTTTTGACGATTGAGATTCGGGTCTAAAAAAGTGGACATTCTGCCATGGCAGTCCTATCTTACGATAGGGCTGCTTTTTCTTGACAGTTTTCGGGGATTGGCCTATTCTTTTCCCGAGGCCGCTTTAGGCGGTTTCGAATCTATTCATCTCACATACGCTGCCCCAAAAGGCGGTGCGTCCTGGGCTTAGGTCCGCGAACAAAACGCTGGCCGGCCTCGCAGCGCTGCAGCGTAGAGGCTAAAGGGCAGTTTTTATTTATGCCAAAAATACCGACAGTCCTGGAGTTGCTCCAGGCCGGCGTGCACTTCGGGCACAAATCGTCCCGCTGGCACCCGAAAATGGAACCGTACCTGTTCGGAAAGAGGAACGGGATACACGTCATTGACCTGGATCGGACGCTGGAGAAGCTCAACCAGGCCCTGGATTACGCCCGGGACACCGCTTCCCGCGGCGGCACCATCCTTTTTCTGGGAACCAAGAGGCAGGCCCAGGACATAATCCGCAAGAACGCCGAGAAGTGCGGCATGCCATACGTTACCCGCCGGTGGCTCGGAGGAACCTTGACGAACTTCGGTGAGGTTTACCGGTTGGTCAAGCGGTACAACGACCTTAGGGACCAGCAGAAATCAGGGGATTGGAACAAGAAGTACACCAAAAAGGAGCAGGTCCGGCTGACTAAGGAAATCGCCGAACTGGAGGTGAAGGTCGGCGGAATGTCCGGGATCATCCGCATTCCGGATGTCGTTTTCATTGTTGACATCAAGAAAGAGAAAACCGCCCTGGAAGAGGCCAACTCCAAGGGGATTCCGGTCATTGCCCTGACTGACAGCAATGTCAACCCGGAAAGGGTCGCCTACCCCATCCCGTCCAATGACGATGCGGTGAAGGCGATTGAAATCATGGTCAGGCTGATCGGCGAGGCCGTCGGTGAGGGGCGCGAGATGCGCCAGAAGACCCAACCGGATGCGGTTCCGGCCAAGGCGGTTCCGGTCGGACACGGCGACCAGCCGATCCGTCGGGTGATCCTGAAGAGGAAACCGGCTGTTGCCAAGGACGAAACGGAAAAGTCGGAGAAGGGGGATAAGTAACGAGTTACGACACTATGATCGACACCAAGACGGTTTCGGAGGTCCGGGCCAGGACCGGCGCCGGAATAGTAGAATGCAAAAAGGTCCTGGAGGAGGTCGGCGGCGACATGGATCGGGCCTGTGAGGAGCTGCGGAAGAGGGGGGCGGCCAAGGCCGAAAAGCGCGGCCAGCGTCAGACCAAGGCCGGGCTGGTTTATGCCTATATCCATCAGGGGGGTCAGGTCGGAGCCATGGTTGAGGTCCAGTGCGAGACGGATTTCGTGGCGAGGAACGATTCCTTCCGGGAGTTTGTCCACGATGTCGCCATGCAGGTGGCGGCCATGAATCCCCTCTACCTTTCCCCGGACAGCATCCCGTCCGAGGTCGTGGAGAAGGAGAGGGAGATCGTCATGGCCGAGTTCGCCGGTTCCAGCAAGCCCCAAGAGGTGGTTGACAGGATCGCCTCCGGCAAGATGGAGAAGTTCCATTCCGAGGTCTGCCTGCTGAACATGCCCTTCATCAAGGATGAGGACAAGACCGTTGACGGCCTGCTTCGGGAGACGATCGGGAAGATCGGGGAGAACATGAAGATCGTCCGTTTTGTCCGTTTCGCCCTGACGGACAGCGTCCCTCCCGCCGGTGCCGGGGAGGCGTGCGGTTGCCCGTAAGGCAGGTTTTTTTCGGCAAAGGTAAGCGCGTGAAAGGAAGGCACGCCCCGGCTTCGCCGGGGCGTGCCTTTCGGTATGGTTTGGGCACGGACACCCCGAATTTCCGGCCGCGGGTTTTCCCGCCGCCCCCTTGACCGGACCCGCCTTTTGTGTTAATGTTCCGTCGGTATAGGGAAAGCATCTTCAAAAATAGCGCCGCCGTCCCGAACGGTAGGCGGCCGAATGAGGAAAGAGGAGGAAAATGTATTTTAGGTATTGCTTGGTTCAGGCGGCCGTCACGGCCGCCGCATGCGGGGCGTTCGGTTTGGCGGTGGCGGCCGGGGTTGACCCAGTTAGCGCCGCCGCCGTTGTCGGCATCTTCGCCTCCCTTGTCGGCATCTTCGCCTCCCTTGTCGGCCTCTTCTCCGCCACCGTCACCACCACCGCCGCCGCCGCGGCTGTGGCCGCCGCCGCGGCTGTGGCCGCCGCCGGCCTCGCCGTTGCCGATGGAATCTCCGCCGCCACTGCCCTCGGCGCCGCCGTCTTCGTCGCCGCCGCCGGCCTCGCCGCCTTCGCCGTTGTCGTTGGCGTTGGCGCCGCCGCCGCCGATAAAATCGGCGTGGGGAGGAAGTGGTGTGGAGCGACGACGGTCATGGTGGCCGTAACGGTCTCCGTCGGAATCGTTTCCGGCACGCCGCAGGCCGCCGGCGATGCCGCCGGTATCGGTGCGGTGGCGATAATCGCCCTCGGCCTCATCGGCCGGAGGAGGGCAGTGGGGGGCTAGGAGCCCCCCCGGAAAACTAGAATTTAGACCGCCCCGGCCCTTGCCGCGGCGGTCATTTCTTTATTTTTCGTCCGTCGCCGTTCGGTTGGCC
>JAFGIV010000015.1 GCA_016929435.1 Candidatus Uhrbacteria bacterium
GAAACCCACATCTTCGCCGGCCGGCGAATCCATCTGGAGTGGCACGAATCCGACACGTACCCGAACGATATCCCCGTGTCCCAGGTCACCGGCTTTTGCGTAAACGAACGGGGCGATATCCTGCTCGTCAAGAACAGGCGGGGCTGGGGATTTCCGGGCGGGCATCCCGAGGGAGGGGAGACCGTTCTGGAGACGCTGAAGCGCGAGGTCTCAGAGGAATCCAATGCCGAAATCGAGCCGATCGGATTGGTCGGCTATGTCGAGGTCAATGACCCGGAGAACGAAGGCATCGAGGGGAAGCACTACGTTCAGCTCAGGTACCTGGCGAAGGTTACGGGATTGAGGGAATGGGAGGGCGCTTTTGAGACGTCCGAGAGAATCTTCGCACCGCTCGAAGACGTCTCGAAATACGTGCCGTGGATCACCTCTTCGCCAGTCGGGCGGGGGCAGGTGGAGTCGTTGGGCCGTTCCGTGGGGGGCAATCCCAGTCAAATCAGCATTTAGCTGAAACCTTTCGTGCCCTTGGGTATGCGGAGGATTATCGTTACGGCAAGTTGTTTTTTGTCGGTGACGGCATGGACGTCACCACGGTACTTGATTGGGACCGGTTTCCGGTGACGGTACGGGAGGTGGATGCCCTACCGTTCGAAAAGGCGGAGGGGCCATGTGGCCCTTCCGCCTTTTGTGCCTCCCGCCGTTTTTTAGTCGGTTGAGGGGAGGGGTTGGGCGTAAAGGTATATTATCCCGTTTTCATCCACCCCCTCAATATTGGCGTATTGGAGGCCTTTTTGCGTTTCGGTGTGGGACACCAGGACGCTTACCGTCTTTACGCCCTGCGGCACTTCGGTACAGATGTCGCCGTCATGGTTCACCGTCCTGGTATATGTGATGTTGGAGTCAGGCACGTTGATCGTGTGGAATAGCGGCTCGTTCGTTTCGCTGTCCCTGACGCAGACCAGGTACATGCCCCGCTCCAGGTGGTTTTTGCTTAGGCTATCGGTGCCGTTCGGCATCTCGTCCTTTTTGCCGGTATTCAGGTCAAGTATCGTGTCGTATCCGCTTGGGGCGTCAAACTGATAGAAATCATAGACGTATTTTTCCCCGACTTGCCTGCTGATTGCCAGCCGGTATGTGCCTCCTTGCGGTAGTGGGGGATTGGCTCAAGGACGGAGAGGATCGACCCGCCGATTACCATTCCGTCGGCACTGTCCAGGAGCGAAGGGGGAAGGGGTCCGTCGGTTGGGTAGGCTACGGACAGCTCGATCGGCCCTGGTCCGCTGGCTTCCCGATACGCCCGTTCCTCCATTGCCCGCTCCTCGTCGCCCACCTGAAACTGGAGCAGAAGTATCCTGGTCATATGCCCCTCATTTTGCGGCATGAACGGCGTTTGCGCAACCGGGACCGTTTCTCGTGCGTGCGGATGGTGCTATAATTACGGCGGTTAAGTCCCCTACTGGCGTGACATGTCCGGAAAGTCGGCAATCGGGATTGCGGCATCGGTAATTTTGGCGTCGGTCGGCCTGACGGCAACGTTCTTCTGTTTGGGGTTGCCGGTGATTTTGGTCGGTCAGGCAGGACGTTGGATCCATGCGGATATCCGGTCGGTCAGCCCGGAGAACGTGGCCATCGTTTTTGGGGCGGGGATTACGCCTGATAACCGCCCTTCCGATGTCCTGAACGATCGGCTGAAGGTGGCGGCAGAACTGTACCGGACGGGAAAGGTGAGTCGGATACTGGTTTCCGGGGACAACCGGCGTGAGGACTATTCCGAACCGGACGTGATGTTTCGGGCCCTGATATCCGGATACGGCGTGCCGGCCGAGGATGTCCACGTCGATTATGCCGGCCGGCGGACCTACGATACCTGCATCCGGGCCCATGACCTCTGGGGGATCGACAGGGCAATCCTGGTGTCCCAGGACTTTCACCTGCCGCGGGCGATTTGGACCTGTCGGAAGCTTGGGGTAGAGAGCGTTGGGGCATCGGCCTCCCTGCGGACGTACGAGAGGGGGGATCGGTTTCGGTATCGGGAAATTTTCGCCGACTATAAGGCTTTTGTCGATATTTACGTCTGGCGGCCCGATTACGTCAGCGGTGATTACGTGATGGATTTGGATTGAGTTGGACAAATACCGGAGGGGCGCATGTCGGGTTTTACGCAGGGATTGGTTTGCGGTAAAATGATTACAAGAGCGGGGGATAATCGGAAATTGACCCGATAATTCTTAATTCCAAGACAATGCTTTCAAGTTTACCCATCGATTTGGGCAAGGTTTCCAGGGAGAACGTGGACAGGGAAATTCTTCGGGCCGGGATTCTGGCCGAGTTGGATGCCATAAACCTGTACGAACAGATGGCCGCCATGGCCCAGGATGAGGGCATCAGGAAGGTTCTTCTCGATATCGCCAAGGAAGAGAAGACCCATGTCGGCGAGTTTCAGGCCCTGCTCCTGATGCACGATCCCGAACAGGCCGGGGAATTGGCCAAGGGCAGGGAAGAGGTGGAGGAAGAGCTGTCCGAATAGCTTTTTGTCCGCGGAACGGCCAACATAAAAGCGCTCCCGATCAGGGTGCGCTTTTCCCGTTCCCGTCCTACAGCAGGCAGGTTCCCGTCATTTCGGGATCCGTATCCAGCCCCACCGTCTTCAGGATGGTCGGGGCGACGTCAGCCAGGATTCCGACCGGGGACAGCAGGGAGAGGTCTTGCGTCGCCAGGAAATCCGGGTTCGGTTGGCCGTAGAACCTGTTGCCTACGGTGATGAACGGGACGGGGTGATTATTGTGTTCCTTGTCCATCTTCCCGGTAACCAGGTTAACCAGCTCCTCGGCGTTTCCGTGATCCCCGATCAGGAACACCAAACCGTCCTTCTTGACGAATTCCGGCACGATTTGTGCCAGGCAACGATCGACGGTCTCCACCGCCTTGATGCTGGCCGGAAGGTTTCCCGTATGCCCCACCATGTCCGGATTGGCGTAATTGACGGCGTAAAAGCTGAACTTATCCTGTCGGACGGCGCTTATGATGTGGTCCGTAACCTCTTGGGCGCTCATTTCCGGCTTTTCGTCGTAGGTCATCACGTTCGGTGACGGGACCAGGATGCGTTCCTCACCGTCGAACGGCTTTTCCGTCAGGCCGTTCAGGAAGAACGTCACGTGGGCGTATTTCTCGGTTTCCGCGATATGCAGCTGTTTCATGCCGTAGTCGCTGAAGATCTTCGATATCGGGGTCTTGGTTATTTCGGGAGGGAAAAGGACCTTGACGGGAAGTCCCTTTTCGTATTCGGTAAAGGTTATCATTTCCAGGTCACTGAATTTCCTGGTTTCGAACTTGCTGAAATCCCTGACCATAAGGGCCTGGGTCAGCTGCCTGGCCCGGTCCGCACGGAAATTGAAGAAGATTACGGAATCGCCGTCATCGATTTTGGCCAGGGGGGAATTGTTTCCGTCGACGATGACCACCGGATACATTTCCTCGTCGTATTTCTCTTGGGCGTAAGAGTCCTCTATTGCCCTGATCGGGTCACCGCATGTCTTTTCGGCCTGGCCGTTGACGATGGCGTTATAGGCCTTTTCTATCCGGTCCCAGTTCTTGTTCCGGTCCATGCCGTAAAACCGCCCGCCCACCGAGGCGATTTTCCCCACCCCCGTCTTTTCGCAGAAGGTGACCAGTTCCCCCATGAAGTGCTTTCCCACATCCTTTGCGGTATCGCGGCCGTCCAGGAAGGCGTGGATGAAAACGTTTTCCACCTTCGCCTTTTTGGCCCCCGCCAGCAGGGTTTCCAGGTGGTGTTGGGAGGCGTGGACATACCCGTTCCCTATCAGCCCGATCAGGTGAAGCTTGCGCTTCGAGTTTCTGGTCCTTTCGAAAGCCTCAAGAATCGCCGGAATCTCGAAGATTTTCCCGGTGGAGATTGCCTTGTTTATCCTGGGAAGGCTTTGGTAGCGCAGGATACCGGAACCCAGGGAGATGTGGCCGACCTCGGAATTGCCGACTTCCCCCTGCGGGAGGCCGACGTTCAGGCCGGAAGCCTCCATGAGCATGCTCGGGTAGTTCTGCAGGAGCGAATCGATAAACGGCGTTTTGGCCACGCTAACCGCATTGCTGTCGCAGTATGAGGTGATTCCGAAACCGTCAATAATGACCAGTGCTACCGGTTTTTTTTGCGGAAACATAAGTTGCCGGAACCCCCCTAGTCGACCCTCTTCCCGTGTTTTTTGATGGCTTCCCCGAACGTTTCCCGGATCTTGTCGCTGATCTCGTTCAGGTCGTTCAGTATCTGCCTTTTTTTGTATTCGTCGGTCTCCTTTTCCAGGCTGACGACGTGCATGTTGTAGTCGTAAATGATGCTGGTTATGTCCGAAAGTATCTTGGCCTTCAGGTCAGGATCGGTTACGTCATACTGATCAAAGAAGGACTCGATTGTTTTTTGAGTATATTCCGGCATGTTTTTAGGAGTTTAATTATGGATCCCGTTCAGTATATTACGGAAAACGATGAACCGTCCATAGGGCCAGGGATTCGGGCCTGCCTTTTTTCGGCGCTTGCGCGGCCGGATGCCGGATTTGCCCGAGGGGGCGGCCGTGCGGCATGGCGGCTTTCGCAACCGGGGTCGCGTTTGATGTTTTCTGGATTCGGGGGGATAATGGGACCATGGCCAGTATCATGAAATTCAGTAGGCAAAATGCGGTTACCGCGATCGCCGGACTTGCGGCCCTGATGGGGGTGGCGGTTTTCGGGGTGACCGCCGTCCGGACGGTTGTCTGTCAGTCCGAGGCGGAGGAAATCCTATCGGGTATTGACCCGATCGTTTCGGAGCCGCCGCAGGTTGATCTGGAGGAGTATGACCGCCGGATGCGCCGGTTGGCTCACTTGCCGGAAGGCGTTTCCGGAACCGGAAACGGTGCGGTTGACGGCGGGGAATCGGGTGAAATTCAGGAAGACCCCCTCTGGCCGGCTAAGGCTGCCTATCCCAATTATGGTGCCATTCTTCCGTTCAGGAGAATCGTTGCCTATTACGGCAATTTCTATTCTACGGGAATGGGGGTGCTCGGAGAATACCCGGAGGATGTGATGTTGGGGATGTTGGCGAGGGAGGTGGCGGCCTGGGAAGAGGCTGATCCGGATACGCCGGTCCAACCGGCCATCGATTACATTGCCGTTACCGCCCAGCTGAATCCCGGAAAGGACGGAAAATATCGGGCCCGAATGCCGGATTCCCAGATAGAGAGGGCCTTGGCGATTGCCGACAGGATCGACGGCATCGTCATTCTTGAGGTCCAGCCCGGCTTGGCCGACCTTATGGGGGAGATTCGGGCCCTGGAAAAATACCTTTCGTTGCCGCAGGTCAATTTGGCGATCGATCCGGAGTTCGTGATGGTCAGGAGCGGTGCCCGGCCCGGCACGCGGGTCGGGACGGTCGATGCCGCAGACGTGAATGCGGCCATCGATTACCTGTCGGCCCTGGTGCGTGACCGCGGTTTGCCGCCGAAGGTTTTGGTCGTGCACCGCTATACCAGGCCGATGGTGACGAACGCCACGGAGATCAGGCCGACACCCGAGGTGCAGGTCGTGATGGACATGGACGGTTGGGGACCGCCAGCCCAGAAAAGAGATTCCTACGCTTCCTACATCTACCCGTACCCGGTTCAGTTCACGGGATTCAAGATTTTCTACAAGAACGACACCAAGAGTTCGGGGTCGCGGGTGTGGACTCCGGCTGAGGTCCTGGAATTGGTTCCCCAACCGTCGTTCATCCAGTACCAGTGACCCTATTGGCTGGTAAAAAACCGCCCATTACCACGGATCAGGTCCGGGTTGGGCGGTTTGCGTTTGCGGAGACCGGTTAGGTTATCAGCCCGGTCAGGATGGCGATTGCCGGCAGGAGGATCGAGCCGATGATCGCCTCGCCGGCAATCATTCCGGAGGCGATCGGTGCCGCATAAAGGTCGTATTTGCCGCCCTCGTCCGGTTGGGGCGGGCAGAATTTGCGCCAGACGGCGGCGATGACGCTGCCGACGGCGATGCCGATCGTCAGCGACGGCGGCAGGATCAGCGCAAATCCGAGGGCGGACGGAATCGGGATACAACCGAAGCGGCCGGTTTCTTTTCCGTCGGCATCGCGTCTGCGCACGGCCAGCAGGATCTCGAACAGGACACCGACGGCAATGGCCGCGGCCGAAGCGGTCAGGGCCCCGGGAGGAAGGGCGGACAGGCCCCTTTCCATGACGATCGCCAAGGAGGCGATTTTCAGTCCGGTCGGGGCAGCCAACTGCCCGGGATCAAGCCCGATGCCGTAGGTGTGCTGCAGCAGTTTGAATACCAGCGGCGTCAGCAGGGCGCCGATGGGAATGACGATCAGCTGGCACAGGACCAGCGTCCTGAACTTGCCGCCGAGCCGCTGGGCCACCCAAAATGACGGAACGATGTTTTCCGAGGTCGCCTGCGGGCTGGCGCTCGTGAAGGCGGCCACCAGGTTGGACCTGATTTGTGCCGGCCAGATTAGGCCGAACAGGAACTGGGTGGCGTTGGCCATTAGGCTGACCGGACCGGTTCCGGTAATGCCCAAGACCCGCAGTCCGGCGATTATCAGGATCGGCTGTATTGTTACGGCCAGGATGACCTCCGCCAAGGGCATCCTGAACATCGTGCTGGTCAGCCAGACCAGCAGGGTGACGCTGACGGCAATGCCGATTGCGGTCCACCACAGCGGTACCCGCTCGTCGGCCAGGGACCCGTTTTCCCCGCCCGTTTCCGTCGTTTTTGTAGCCGTATTTTTTCGGCGGAGCAGGCTGCGGATTACCGGGATGGAGATGCCGGTGAGGGCCGCAGAGACCATCATCGCCGTTGCCGGCCACATCATCCATTGGACCATGTAGCGGAAATGGGTCATCGGATCGGCGGCGTATTTCGCCGCCTCGCCGCAATGGGCCTTCAGGAAAGACATTGCCGCGGTTTTTTCCGGTCCGGCCAGATCGGCCAGTCCGCCGAGCGTTGTCTGGCATTGTCCCCAATAGGCTTCCGGGGTTCCGGACAGGGCCGACATTTGTGCGGCCGTTTCGCCGAAAGTGCCGATGATCCAGGTTCCGAGCAGGCCGGATAGTCCGACCGAGAGCGGCACCAGCATCCCGATGCCGATCGCCATGAACTCCAGGCTGAAGGACATCTTTAGGGCGGAATTGCCGACCATTGGGGTGATTACCCCGAGTCCGTCCTTGAGGAAGGTCAGGAAGCCGGAAACAGCCGTGCTGACCACCAGGAAATCGCGTCGGTGCTTGGTCTGCCCGGTTGCCTTTGGGTCGGATAGGGTCTTGGCCACGCTGAGCGTTGCCTTGGCGCTCGGCCAAGGCAGGGAACGGTCCTTCAGGATGGTGTGTCGCGGCAGGATACCAAGGAATACGCCAAGGCTGGCGGAAACCGTCAGCCAGACGAACATCTGGAACATGCTGGGGTTAAAGCCGATGTCCCTTTCGAAGACCGTCTGGATGTAGTAAAACGCCGACAGTATCACTACCATGAAGGCGATGCTCGAGACGGCCGTAATCATCGACTGGAGGATGTTCAGCTGGATGGCCAGCCTGTTTCCGGTCGCACGCCGGCCAAGAACGTAGGTGGCCACGAACATCGCTCCCAGGGTCAGGTCAACGCTCTGTCCGAGCTTGAGCGTGACATACGGGATGGCCGCCGCCGAAACGGCGCAGCCGACCATGCCGATCAGCAAAAGACGCCAATTTAAGTCTTTCATTCCTGCTCCTTATCTTATTTGTGGTGTTGGTTTGGTACGGAACTACGGCGAACTTAAACAACAATTTGGCGTTAAGTCAAGTTTGTCATTTTTGTTGGTTATCGCAAAAAAATCCACGGTGAAAAGCCACGGCTGAAGCCAGCGTGGCCTTTCCTGAAGGAAGGTTCGTTAGGGGATTACGTCGATGGCCGTACCGTTCAGGCGGCAGTCTCCGGCGACCGTCCAGGGTATCCCTTCCGGTCCCCAATTCGGATCCAGGTCAAGCCAGGAATTTCGTTTCGGATCGGATCGGTCAGCGACATAAAGGTTGAAGCGGCGGGTGGCGGAAGGCAGGGTGAGATCGTGCCTGACGGTCCAGCCGAGGAAGGGAAAGGACTTTCTGGGGTCGTTTTCGCCGTAGGGGACTTCCCAAAGTCCGCCGCTGCCGTACATGACGGCATGGGGGTCTTCCGGAATCTCGATGAGCGTCTCCGGACTCAGCCCGTAAACGAGGACGGATAGGCCGTTTGGACGAAGGTCGCAGACCAGGGTGGGGGAGTCGGGTTCCGGGACGGTGTCCTGATCGCCCGCGTTTCCCGTTTCGCTGCCGGTCCCGTCACCGGGACCGGCATCACTCTCGGCATCATCGCCCTGTCCGTCACCGCCGGCATCGTTTCCGTCCGTCCTGACGAGCAGGGTTCCGTCGATGCGGCACTCTCCCACGGTGCGCCACATCTCCGGATCCATGTCCGTCTCTATGTCCAGCCAGGCGGCATTGCCGAATCCGTCCGTAACCGCCAGGTTGAACTCGTCCGCCCCGGGAGGCAGGTCAATCGTGATCAGGTCATCGCCGGTCCAGGGGGACCAGGGCCGCCCGTTTTCCGGTCCGTCGTATGTTGACCAGCCGCCGAAGGTGTTGCTGCCGGCCATCAGTCCGAGGGGGTCGCCCTCCAGGTCTCCGACCGTCATTTCAAGGATCGGTCCGGTCAGCCTCACCCGGAAGGCCGTTCCGGTCGTTCTGCACTGGACGGTGTGGGGCAGGTCAGGCCCGGGTTCGGTATCCGTTTCGGTCCCCTCATCCGTATCGGCTCCATCGCCGCCCGTATTCGGATCAATGTCGTCGTCGGTCTCGATCTCCCGGCACCGGCCGTCCAGGCAGGTTGTGCCGTCCGGGCAGGGAACCGTTTCCCAGTATGTCCCGCCGTAGGTCCCGTCCAGGTAACAGACGGACTGGCGGCGGGAATCAAGGCAGCGGCGACTGGAATGGACGCAGGTTTCCTCGCCGTGACAGTCGTATGGGCAGGAGGAATGGTCCTCCCCGCCGGAACAGAGACCGTCGCCGCAGATCGGATTCGTGGGGTTGTCCCCGCCGCTGTCGATAATGCAGGCTCCGTTTTGGCAGACTAGGCCGGCAGCACATTCCATGGTGATCCATTCGTAACAGTGGTCAGGGTCGGGGTTACCGCACAAAAGTGGTTTTCCGTCCCAGGAACAGGCCATTTCTCCGGGGGAACATTCGTCCATACAGCTGTTGGGGCCGGGTTCGTTGTTTTCGGCTATTACGCCGCATTCGGCCATGTCCGTCTCGTCGATTTGACCGTTGAACAGGTGAATATGGACCGATTCACTGTTGTGTCTCCACCACAGGCAGCCGTTCTCGAATCGCTGGAAGGCATCGACTGAAATACCGTTCGGATTTTCCCCACAGACATCATTGATCGTTGCCGGATGTTCGTTTTCCAGTGGTACACCGAGAATTTCAGGGCCGCCCATTCGTCCGCCATCCGCAGCCTTGAGACATTTGTATACGCCCCAGAATCCACCTCGAAGGACAAAAGCCTCTGATTGGGTTGGGTTATAGACGATTGCCGTCTTTCCGTCAATACCGAATTTTGGTTCATTGAGTCCGTTTACGAAATCCTGCATCCATAGACCGCGAACCTCATGTACGAACGGCCCGCCACCGTTGTCGAAGGCCCAGCCGAGACTTATCCCTGTTTCGTTACGAATGCGAATGTATGCGTCACGGAATGACTGGCTGGATCGGTCATCGATTCGGCAATCCTCGTTTATCCCATGAAACCCACAGTCGCCGTATACGCCGGAAAGGTTATGTCGGATGAAACCTCGATATTCCCACAAGTCAACATTTACAAAGCCACATTCAATAGTGACTGCCCCATCATCTTGTTTGACCTTCAGCCGACGTTGGAGACATTTTCCGTCCGTTCCCGAAGATATAGCAACGTTTTCCTCAATGATCGGAATCTTTGAATCGGTGTCGATTTTTCCCGCTGCTACGGCCATGTGCCCGTAGCCCTCTTTTTCTTTCTTTCCCTTGGGAAAATAGGCGTGGGTAATCAGGTCGGTTTCCCTTGGAAGTTCCCTGTCGTCTGGTTCGAACGAGAATAATCGGTCGCCGTTTTCCTGTAGGCCATTGGAAACCCTATCAACGGCCGCACCACCGTGGTCGAGCCTTAGGTTTTTCCAGTCGTGCCGTAGTCTATCGGCATAAAAATCTTTACCGAATTGCGTGCATTGGTATTCCCCGAATCCGGATCCGGTACAGGCTCCGTTAGAAAGGCTTTCAAAACCCAAATATGCATGAACTGGTTCGGTGTATGGGATTTTGCAGATATTTCCGTCTTCCCAACAACACGAATCGTCTTCGTAATCTTTGCATGAAAGCCTACTCTCATCGGTTTTCAGGTCGACGGAATCAGGGTTTCGGTTCCCCTCGTCTCCAAGATTGCAGGAATAGAGACAGCAGACGAATGCAGTCAATGCGGTCATGACGTTTTTCCCCGTTTTTTTCATTGTCAAGGTCCTTTTTTGCCGGCATCGTATCCGGCGGTTATTCCCGGGATAATTCCCGGCTTCCCCCCTCCGCGGTTAGTGGGAAGGGCACGCGTCGGGAATCATCGTTTGGCTTTGGGGTTACCGGTCTTTTGGAAGCGTAAGGTTTTCGAGTATCAGGAGGAAAAAACTCGTTAGCCTATCGGAATCAATTGGGTTTGGGGACTTGATTTCCGCCAGTAGGTCAAATTCGCCATTGTCATCCGTGATAATGGCTTCCTGTTTCCTTCCGTTATAGTCGTAACAGCCGAACGACTCGGTTTCTTTTCCTATCCAGATTTTTTCGTCGGTTCCGGTTACCGGAATATATTGACCGCTGGATGTCATCTGCCCCGTTTCCCTGGTTTTCCCTGAATTTTTATTGACGAATCGAAATTCAAGCACCAAATCGCCGAATCCGTCGTTTAGGCGGTAATAGATGGTCTCCTGCAGTCTTGACGGATGCGTAAATGCCGGGGAATCTTCAGGGGCGGGGTAGATAAGGCAGGTTTCGCTTACCCTGTATTTCCAGCCGTCCGGAAGCTTCGAGACATCCAGACCCTCAACGGAAAGGCGGCAATCGAAGGCCGACGGGCGTTCTTGGGTCAGTGGATTGAATTTTATGTTGTCGATTATCGGTTGTAATTCGGCACAGGGGTCGGTATTGGGGATGTCGTTGCCTCGATCGTCCTTCAGGTCGATGGTATATATGATTCCCTCGATTTTCGTCACATAAGACACCCGACATTTATCGGTCCCGGAGGTTTTTTTCGGGAATCTCGACGATATGGCTGGGAACCCGCCCAGTTTCGTTTCTGTGTTGTTTTCGATTTTATCGCCGGTAATGCCGATTTGGATCGCGAATTCCCTCATGGCCAGGTCGGTTTCCGTGGCCGTATAGGTCAAGGAGACGGCACTGCCGGCATCGGAAGATTTTGGTCGCAGCGTTCCCTGTCCGATGATTCCGGACGGTTCCGGCCAATCGGCCCGACTGCCGCAGGTTTGGTGTCCGATCATTCCGCCGATGTGTTCCCAGCCTGACGGATAGCTGATTTCCATTCCTACACCAATCACCTTTTCGGTAATCCATCTTGTTCCGGTCATTCCCGCCTTTCCCTCCGTTTCCGGTCCGGTGTCCCCGTTCCGTTTTAGACAAATCGCATATACCACCCCGACGATCGGGACGATGAAGGCCAGGATGGTGACGGCTGCGGCCGTCAGCCGCTGTTTGCCTTTTCGATGACCGGCGTTCGGGTTGTTTGGGGCGTGGTTTCCCATGTCCTTGGGGTTATTTCCTTACTGGCGCGAAGAATATAGAACATGGCAAAAAACAGCGCAAGGGATCGGTGGTGAACAAAAAAACGCCTTGTTTAGCCTATTTTTGGGTCTGATGACGGAATGATTCAATTTTACTGTTCGAAAACTTGATAAACGGTTGTGGATAAGTGCGCTCGGTCACTTTTCCGATGCCGGTCATCCGTCTTGATTCGGTTTTCTGTTTTCCCGTTTTGATTTAAACTTAACGTTAAGTCAGGTATTGGATATAAGTAACCCAACCGTTTCGATATGGAAACCAGCAACGACGACCGATCCCTTCGGATTAAGCTCCTCTGGAGCCTAGGCACGGCGATTTTTTGGGTGATTTTCCTCTGGGGATTCTGGGAAGACGGGGTATACGCCTTGGGCCTGAATACCTTCGTGTATCTGGCGGCGGTCATTGGCCTGTTCCTGTGGTCCATGCGCCGTCGCGGCCTGTCCCTGAAGGCCAACCTGTTCTGGATCGTCCCCATTGGCCTGATTGTCGTCAGTTTTCTCGTCTATGACAACCCTTTCCTGAAGGCGGCCAGCATCGTCGTCCTGCCGGTCCTGTTCGCCATGTTCTATAATTTGGGGTTCCTGCGCGGAAAGGAGGGTCACCATTGGGATTCGGGACTGGTGGGCAGTCTGATTCGGCGGTCGCTTTCTGTTTTGGGGCACGTCGTCCGGTCGGTTTCCGCACATTTTCGGTTTTTGTCGGCATTCCGGGACGGGAACGGGCTGGTCCGGAGAATCGTCATCGGTACGGTCATGCTAATGGTCATTGCCCTGACCGTCGTCATTCCGCTCCTGTCATCGGCCGATGCGGTCTTCGCCGAACGGATGGGGGGAATCGTCGAATGGTTCCGTAACCTGATTTCCACTACCGCATTCTATAGGGTCACGGTCGGCATCGCACTGTCCGTCCTGACTACGGCCGCCCTGTTCGCCTGGGGGCGGGACCTGACCCGCCGGACTGAAGGGGAACCGGATCGCCCGACCGATTCGGTAATCGCCGGAATCGTCCTTGGCGGCATCATGGTCATCTATCTCCTTTTCCTCTGGATCCAGTTTCGGAAGATGTGGGTCGGCAGCCTGCCGTTCGATTTCCGGGAGACCGAACAGCTGGTCAAGAGCGGTTTCTGGCAGCTTCTGTCCCTGTCCGCAATCAACATCACCCTTTACTTCCTGATTTACCGCAAGACTGCCCCGGCCGTTCAGAGGATACTGCTGGCCTTCACGGTCGCCTCTTTCCTGCTGCTGTTTTCGGCCGGACACCGGATGGTCCTTTACGTTACCCATTACGGTTTCAGCTATGAGAAGTTCTTCGCCCTCTATGCCGTCCTGTTCTGCGCCGTCCTCTACGGTTGGCTGACCGTCAGCCTGCTGGTCCGGCAACGCACCGACATCCTGAAGTTCCTTGTTGTCCTGTTCCTTTGGATGTATGCCCTGGTGACGGTATTTCCGGTCGAGCAGTTTGTTCTCCGGGCCAATGTGGCCCTGGCCCAGCGGCCGGATTCCCGGATTCGCCTCTATGAGCTGTCAATGCTTTCCCCGGATGTCCTGGGGCTGGTCCGGCGGTATCAGGCCGAGGGCAAGCTCCGGGAGAACGCCTATTATTTCGAGCGGGCCCGTTTGCATGCCGGACCGTTCAGGACCGATGAGGAATTGGCGCCGGATTGGAGCTGGTGGATGGATCGCCAGTCGAGGCGGATCAGGGACAAGCGGTGGTTCGAGAGGAACCTGATGAACCTGGCGGTGGGGGAATGACCAAATCGCCTTTGGCGTTCCGCATGACTATTACATAACAATTATTCAATTACTGATATGCAACCGAACGAATTGCCGAAAATCAACATGGACACCGCCGAAACCGGCTGCTGTCCGAAGTTTGATCCGGCCGGCTGGGACGGACAGGAGATCGTCTTCGACAAACGGCTTTTCGTAAAGGCCCACACCAGGAGTTTTTTCCATTTCCCCCTGAACTTGGGGGCGATGTATCGGCGGGTCTGCGGGAAGATCGAAAGGGAAAAGGCCGGTTTGAAGGACGCTTTCCTGGTCCTTTCCCATGATCCGTCGCCTTGGCGGGGGGAGAGCTATTTTGCGGTGGGGAAGGACCTGCCGGGTGAGGAGATGGTCCGTCTGTCCGGCACCTTCCGGACCAAGGTCTTTGAGGGGGAGTTCGGGGAGGCGGGGAGATTCCATCGGGAGATGGCCGAATATGTGAGATCCCTCGGTCTTGAACCGAAGAGAATCTATTTCTTCTATACCACCTGTCCCAAATGCGCCAAGCATTGGGGGAAGAATTACATGGTGGCATTCGCCGAGGTTTGAATCGGAATCGGAAGCGGATTATGCGTTTGATGGAATCGGGTCAAATTGATCGTCCGGATTGCTTGAAGGGGGAAGGGATCAAGCGGGCCGATTTCCCCAAACCGGAGGAGTTTTTGGCGATGCTGGAGAGTGAGGGCCTGACCGAGCGGATTGGGGCCTACCGGAAGGTCCTGGCCGTTTCCGAGGCCGTCAGGACGGCCGGTGGGAGGGCCCTATTGGTCGGAGGAAGCGTTCGGGACGTCTTTTTCGGGAAGATTGCCAAGGATTTCGACGTTGAGGTTTACGGGTTGTCCCCCGAACGGCTGGAGGAAATTGTCGGGGAATTCGTCAGATCCGCCGGGTTGGAGCGTGTCTCCGAGGTGGGGAAGGCCTTCGGGATACTGAAGATTCCCCTAGGCCACGGGTTGGACCTCGATTTGTCCCTGCCGCGGACAGACTCCAAGATCGGGGAGGGACACCGTGGTTTTGCCGTGAAGACCGATCCGGACATGGGCGTGGCCGAGGCGGCCAAACGCCGTGACTTCACCATGAACGCCCTGGCGGCCGACCCCCTGACCGGGGAGCTGTTCGATTTCTGCGGCGGGGTGGAGGACATCCGGAACCGCCGGCTGCGGGTGACCGATCCGGAGCGGTTCCGTGACGATCCCCTGCGGGTCCTGCGGGGCCTGCAGTTCATCGGCCGGTTCGGGCTGGCGGTCGAACCGAAAAGCGCGGCCATCATGCGGGAGATGGCCCCGCTCGTCAGGGAGTTGCCCAAGGAGAGGATCATCGACGAGTGGAGGAAGCTGCTTTTGAAATCCGAGAGGCCGTCCTTGGGGTTGGCGGCCGGGATGGATATGGGGGTCTTTCGGGAGATCCATCCCGAGCTGTTGCCGATGGCGGAAACCGAACAGGAACCCGATTGGCATCCGGAGGGCAATGTCTGGACGCATACCCTGATGTCGGTCGATGCGGCTTCCAGGCTGTTGCGGGAGGGAAAGGGAGCCGATGTCCGGGAAGGGGACGGTGGGGGCGAAAACGACGGGAAAAGGAACGGGGAAGGGGAGGATGCTTTTGGGGAACGGCAGGCCCTGACCGTCCTTTTGGCCACGCTCTGCCACGACATCGGCAAGCCGTCCGTGACCGAGTTTTCCGGCGGCCGGATCCGGTCATTGGGCCATGAGGCGGCGGGGGAGGGGCCGGCCCGGAGATTTTTGGACGGCATCGGGGCGGACCGGGAAACTTCGGATAAGGTCGTCAGCCTGGTGGTCAACCACCTGGCGCCGTCCACCCTTTACGGCGATGAGTTCGTCCGGGGCCGAAAGGTCAGCGACGGCGCCATCCGCCGCCTGGCCAAACGGATACATCCGGCCACCATCCGGGAGCTGGTCCTGGTGGCGGCAGCCGACCATCTGGGCCGCGGGCCGTTCACTGATTTGAATTCGCTTAAGACCATGGTCATGCCGCCGGACAGGTTTCCGGCCAAGGAATGGCTGCTGGAACGGGCCGAAAGGCTGGCGGTCACGGATAGCCGGCCGGTTAGCCTGACTAGGGGGCAGGATTGGCTGGATTTGGGGTTCCGGCCCGGCAAGCCGGTCGGCCGGCTGATTCGCCTGTCCGATGACCTGCGGGACGAGCTCGGCTGGTCCAGGGAACGGATTTTGGAGGCGGTTCGCGGTTCGGCTAATGCCCAGGAGGCGATCGGGAGGCTGGAGGAGGAATTGGGGAGGGGGAATGGGGCCTGACCCTGTCTGTTATGGCCAACCGCCGCAAGTTCCGTCCAGACATGGTTCCAAAGCCTGATTTTACCCCACCGCCCGAACGGGAGCGGTGTTACGGGGACGATCCGTTGAACGGGAAGGCCATTTTTACGGATGCGGAATCCGCCCAACAGGAAGCCGACCGGATCTTCCGGAAGGATGGGGTGCGGCTGGGGGTCTATCCGTGTCCGCATTGCCTGGGTTGGCATTTCACCTCTTTGTCGAAAAAATAGCCGAAACGTTCCGTTGGTCTTTCATGCCATGTCGCCCCCGACTGTCGGGGGCGATTTTTCCGGCCGAAACTTGACCCGTCGGGTAGGGTCGGATAGGTTTAACATAGGTCATTGAAAACCATGGCCAGGAAAGGGGCAGGTAATGAGGTGCCGTCCAATCGCGTTTTTTTCGGTCGTTTTGGCCTGCCTGATGCAGGCCGGCTGCTATGTCATCAATCTGGCCAAGGGTCAGGCCCACATCTCCCGTTCGGCCATCGGTCTGGAAGAGGCCCGGCAGTTGCCGGGCCTGACCGAAAGACAGAGGGTAAATCTGGACTTGGTGGGTGAGATAAAGGGGTTTGCGGAGAGCCGTCTGGGCCTAGAGGCGAACGACAGTTACTCCGCCTACTACCCAAATCCGGGTGATCGGCCGGTCATGTGGATCCTGACGGCCGCCCGTCGCGACCGACTGGAACCGCACGTCTGGCGGTATCCGATCGTCGGGAAGGTCAATTTCCGCAGTTTCTTCAGCGAGAGTCAGGCCCGGTATTGGAAGGAAAGGATGGAGAGGAGGGGATATGATGTCCATCTCCGTCCGGTTGAGGCCTATTCCACGGGCGGCTGGTTCGATGACCCGATTCTGCCGGATATGCTGGATTGGGATGAGGGGAGGTTGGCGGCGACCGTTGTCCACGAATTGGGGCACGGAACGGTCGTCTCTCGGGACGATTCCGCCTTCAACGAGTCGTTCGCCGAATTCGTCGGTGAGACCGGAGCGGAAATGTTCCTGTCGGAAAAATACGGGCCGGACAGTCCTGTTTTGCGCCGGTTTCGGGAAAGGAACGCGGACAGGCGGCTGTTTGACGGTTTCGTGCGGCAGTCCGCCGAAATGGCGAAAAGGGCCTATGCCCGAACCGATCGGCCGCTTAAGGAGCGGCGGAGCCGGTTGGGGGCCGGTATCCTTCGCCTTTACGACTCTTTTCGTCCCCGTTTTGCCGCTGCCGGATACCGAAACCTCAAGCTTCGCGGCCTGAACAACGCCTGGTTGATCTCCAACCTGAACTATGCCACCACGGAACCGTTCGAGCGGGCCTTTCTGGCCGTGGGCGGAGATTGGAGGAGGTTCATTGCCCTCTGCAGTGAGGCGGCTCGGGATGATGAGCCGTTCGTCCGGCTCGGGCAGGTCGTCAATTCGTTTCGTTAGTCGTTCTTTGTTTTTCCGTTCTTTTTTCCTTAAAAATCGTGTTTCGTTTGAGCACGATTTTTTTACTTCCGTGACTCTTGACAATCAGCTCCAAACATGCTATCTTATCCATTAGACAATACAATAGCCCTTTAAAAAAAGGCAAAAACGGCTGAAAAGCCACGGCTGAAAAAGCCAAGGAGGTTTGGAATGTCAAAGTTGAGTGGTGTTTTTTCCTGTCTCTTTTTGGTTCTGGTCGTTCCGTCTTTCTCTTTTGCGGCAGATAAGGCGGATGCTCCTCAGGCATCTAAAGAGGAAGTCAAGAAGGTCAAGAAGGCCAAAAAAGAGAAGCGACGCGCCGATTATCGGGAGTGGAAGGCTCGGCAAACCGAGCTGTCGCGACAGCGGCGGCAGTTCATTGCCGGGGGATCGATCATGTATGTCCCAACCGACGGGAATCTCCCCGTGAGAGGGGGGTTCCACGGCAACCTGTCGTTTCTGTATGCCGAGTACATACTCGGCAGCGGGGGGAGTGTGAATTTGTATCCCAGGATCCGAATCGGATCCAGGGTCGAGTTTCACCTCTTGGGATTCGGGGCGACCTTCTACCACGGTAACCCAATGTCAGTTCCGTGGATCCAGAGGCGATGGGACATTAACTTCAGATCCGGTATAGATATCCGGATTTGGAAATGGATTGAGTTGAGGGCCGGGGCGGCTTGGTTCGTCCCCAATCCGATCGTTATAAAAAATCGGATAGCCGTCTTGGTAAACGGCTGCAAAGACGACGTGGAAAACGCCGTTGATTCGGCGGAAGGGGCGAATGCCAACCAGGACGGTAACCTTTCCGAGGAAAACGGTACCAGGGTAGCGACGGACGCCATGTCCGCCGAGGAGAGATGCCGGCTGGCCGAGAATGAGGGAAAGGATTTTTTGGATGATATCATGAGTTCCCTAAAGAGGCCGTCCATATTTATTTCTGTAGGCGGGGTGTTTGACCTCGTCAAGAGCAGGGACAAGAAATAGCGTGAAGAAGTGAAGTAAAGTATCGTTTCTTGAAATGCGTTGCCTGGCAACGCATTTCTTTTATTCTCCCTATGAAACGATCGTCTTTCGGAGGGCCTCGATGACGACCTGCCAAAACACGCCGTGCTGGGCGAACAGGGAAAGGCGGGACAGGAACGGGGAGTCCGGACTGACCTTAAGCTTCTCGAACGCCGACGGGGTGACCAGGAGGGCGATGACTGCCGCAACGGCCAGGGTGGCGACCGAGAAACGGAGATCGACCGTCTCCTCGACGTTGAATTTCATGATGGCCGAGCTGAACAGCACGCCGATGACCGTTCCGACATAAAGGACGATCTGTTCCCACAGCGGCATGGCCGGTTTTTCGGCGGCTGCCGGTTTCCCCAATTCGGGCCGGATAGGCTTTTCTTCCGATTCGGGTATTGTTGACCTGGTCGTGACGGTCAGCGGGGAGGGCGTTTCCCGGACCGCTCCGGCGGCCCTTCGGTTGAGGTCGAAATAGCTTGCGAACGACATAGTTTTCGGTTTGGGCGGACAGTGTCCGCATTAGCTTGATTAGGGTTATGTTCAGGTTATTTTTCCCTCTTTGGTGATGTCGGATCTTTTTTCGGCGATTCCTTCCTTCAGGGCGCTATACTTGTCCCAAGTCAGCAGCCAGACCAGGGCAATGACATCGATGGCATTGGAGATTATCGGGACGCTGATTTCCTCCAGCCGTTTTCGGTATTTCTCGTCTTTCAGTATCTTCAGTTTTCTGTATTCGGCAGCGGTCACGGAAAGGGGGATGAAATCCGTGGACAGGAGATGGGAGTTCAGGCAGACGGCCTTGACCAGGTCGTAGATTTTCCGGTTTCCCGAACCGAGCAGCTTTTCGGTGAACGGGCCGCTTTTGGCATGGCGAAGCGGCCAACGGCGCCGGCCGGACGTTTCCAGCGCCCGGTAGAGGGGGGACTGCCGGAATTCCCTCCGCAGTCTCGGATCAGACATCAGCTCCGGGGCACCGTCGATGTCATAGTCGAAAACGCCGCGTTCCCGGTCGAACTCGAAGTATTTCAGGATCTCCTTGTCCCAGTATTTTTCCATGTCCGGATGGATGGTGGACGGACCGTAGAAATCTCGGGAATCGCAGTGCGGCGGGACATGGGCATCGGCCAGGTAGTGGCTGAGCATCAGGAAATATAGGGTAATCTGGTCGTCGTTGAAGAGGATATCCGAACCTTTGGGCTGGTCCTTCTGAATGAGGACCATGTCCCGAAGGGTGTGGGTCAGGGCTTCACAGCGGTCCGGTAGGGTGTAATCCTCCAGGCGAAAGATCGGCTCCCCGAATCTGGCCGCCGGAACGTCGAAATCGTCGGCTGCACTCAGGTATTCCGGCAGGCGGTTGGGGAAGACCACGGCCTGATTCCGTTCCTTCTCAGTTTCCGGGACCTTCAGCTTGAAGGTATGGCCGCCGATGAGGTTATCGGCAATGACCGAGTCTGGGAACCAGGCTCCGGGCAGGAAGGAATCCTTGTGCCTATCGAAGAGGGTGACGAATCGGGAGGCCTGTTCGCGGAAATGGTCGTCAAAGGCATCTCCCAGGAAGAAACCGGGCAGGTTTTCGGACAGGAAACCGGCGGTGTGGTTTCGTTTCGGCGTTTTTTTAAGCCGCTCTAGGGCCATCAGCGCAATCCAGGCGTGGGTGACGGATTTCATGTTCGCATATTCAAGTTAAATTAATTATAGCATGAAATCGGGTTCCTCGGCCGTTGCCCGTTACCGCATTGACACCCCGGACCTTTTCTGGTATCCTTCATCGGTTATCCATTACACTATCCATAATCGACAAACACATGGGAAACTTTAATCGGGGTGGGGGGTTCGACAGGCGGGGCGGACGGGATTTCGGCGGGGACAAGCCGATGTTCCGGGCAACCTGCGACAAGTGCGGCAAGGGCTGTGAGGTTCCGTTCCGTCCGGACGGGCGAAAGCCGGTATATTGCCGCGACTGCTTCAAGTCCGGGAACCGCCCGCCGATGGCCGGGAACCGCCCGTTTGGACAGGGAAACCGTCCGTCCGGTCCCGTTGACGGGGCCGTGCGTAACGTGCCGCCGGTTCGGGACAACTACAGGGAACAGCTGGACATGATCAACGAGAAGCTGGATCTCATCCTGGAGGCGATTTACGTCGACGAGGAATGCGATTGCGAGGACTGCGTCGGTAACGACGGGAACGGTGCCGCGATTGACCCCATGGCGGTTTCGTCCGAATCGGAAACGGGTGAAGACGGGAGGAAGGCGGAATCACCGAAGTCCGAAAAGCCGGCCAAGAAGGCCGAGACCAAGAAGGGCAAGGCCGAAAAGCCGGCCAAGAAAGAGACTAAGGCCAAGAAGAAATAGCCTTGCCGACAAGTAGTCCCACACCAGGAAATGACGGAAGCCGCCCGAAAGGGCGGCTTTCTGGCGGATCGGGGTTTTGGTAAACTGACCGGTGATGAACCGGGATATCTGCAATTTGGTCAAAAGGGCCGCCGAACGTGGGCAGACCGTCACCTACGGCCAGCTTTGCCGTCGTTTGGGTTTGCCGGGGTATCATCCCCGCAGTCCCCGGCTGCACCGGGATCTGGAGGAGATATGCCGGGCGGCCGTCCGATCCGGTCGGCCCATGCCCTGTGCGGTCGTGGTTCGGGGGGATACCGGCCGTCCGGGAGCGGGATTTTTCCGTTTGGCCAGGAAGTTGGGGCGGAGGGGGAGCGATGCGGAAATCTTTCGGCGGGAATTGCTGGCGATATTTCCGAAAAAAGGACGGAACCGGTGAGGCTTGACTGTTCAGGCCGGAATCGTTAAGGTCTTCTCGGGTTCTTTTCACAAAAAATAGGAGGTTTGAATGGCAGACAGGGTTAGGGTGATCTCGATCAACGGCAGTCCCAGGGGGGACAGGGGTGCGACCGCCGCCATCCTCAATCCGTTCTTGGACGGGATGGAGGAGGCGGGGGCGGAAGTGGAGCAGCGGATTTGGGTAAACCGTATTGAGATGCAACCGTGTACCGGGTGTCTCAAATGCTACTGCAATGACGGGGAATGTACCCTGAAGGACAGCGTATCTAATGAGAGGCTGATACAAAGAATGGCCGGATCGGACATATTGGTCATCGCCTCACCAGTCTTCAGCCATGGTTTTACCGGACCGCTGAAGACCCTGATTGACCGGTTTTTCGTAACCGGTCAGCCGGAGGTCAAAAGGAGAAGCAACGGCCAGACATACCGTCGCAGGAGGGATTGGGTAAAACACGGCGGTAAGGCCGTGTTGGTGTCTTCGTGCGCGGCTTGGGAAGTCGGAATGTTCGACTTGATTTTGACCTCAATGCGCCAATTCTGTTTCGATCAGGAACGGGAGCTTTCCGCAGCCCTGTTACGCCCCCACAGTCAGCTGCTGTCGGGAATCAGGGGGAAACCGTCGGTGATCGGAAACCTTCGGGCACTGGTCAGGATGGTCGGAGTGGATATCGGCAGTTTCTTTAAGAGGGGCCATACCCTTTCCGCCACCCAGTCCCTGATTGGCCTGAAGAAAAGTATAGGGGAGGTTAAAGGGGCCGCTCGGGAAGCCGGTCGGCAGCTGGTCAGGGACGGTAAGATCAGTCCGGAAACCCTGGAAGCGGTCAGTCAGCCGCTCCTGCCGTTTGAGGCATACGCGTCGTTGGCCGAAATGGCCATCGGCGATCTGCAAAAAAAGGCCCGAAAAAGGGGACAGGGACTGGAAAAAAGAAGTGGGGAACGGGTGAAAAACCGGAAAATTTGATTTGAGGCGGCTTTTTGCCAAAGCCCCGGCGCTTATCGTCGGGGCTTTTTTGTCGCTGGCCGTCGGGTTGTTCGCGTTGGCCTGGCGGGTGGCCGGCGGACGGGTCTTTCCCGGCGGTCGGTCTCCAGCCCGATTGCCTGGCGCAGCTCCCGGATTTCCCGTCGGGTCAGTTCCCGGTACTGTCCGGACCTTAGGCGGTCCAGGTGTAGGTTCATTATTCTGACCCGCTTCAGGGAAACTATCCGGTAGCCGAAAGCCTCGCACATCCGGCGGATCTGCCGGTTCAGTCCCTGGACGAGCGTGATGGAGAAGTGGTCGGGTTTCAGCACGCGAACCTTGGCCGGAAGGGTCCTTTGCCCAAGGATATCCATTCCCCGTTCCCAGGTCCGGACCGCCTGGACGGATACCGGCTGATCCACGGTCACCAGGTATTCCTTCTCGTGTCCCCCCTCCTTTCTGAGCAAAAGCTCCCCGACCTCACTGTCGTTGGTGAGCAGTATCAGGCCGTTGGAGGCGACATCCAACCGGCCGATCGGGAAGACCCGTTTTTCGGCGACCGGCCAGCCGGCTTGGGATATCGCCTCCATGATGTTGTCCCGGGATCGGGAATCCGTGGTGGTGATGATTCCGACCGGCTTGTTGAACAGGAGATAGTGCTTCTGTCCGTCCGAACGGACAACCTGGCCGTCCAGCCGGACCGTATCTTTCGGTTCGACCGAATCTCCCAGGACGGCCGGACGGCCATTGATCGTTACGCGGCCGTCCCGGATGGCGGTGTCCCCCTCCCGTCGGGAAGCGGCTCCGGATTCGGACAGGAACTTGTTGATTCGGATACCCATCGCATTGCGGTTAGGGGGCAGGATTGCCCGTTACCGTACGGTATCAAAAAACCGCGGCATGTCAAGGATTTTGGGCATTGATGCGGTATCCCAATCCGTGGATTGTCTGGATGATCTCCGGCTTTCCCGGGACATGCAGTTTTCGCCGGAGGCTGGTGATGTGCGTTTCTATGGTGTTGGAGAACGGATCGGCGTTGGTGTCCCAGACCGTTTCCAGGATCATCGCCCGGGAGACGGCCATGCCCATGTTTCTCATCAGGTATTCCAGCAGTCCGAACTCCTTTGGGGTGAGGTGGATCGGTCGGTCATCTACCGTGACGGTGTGCCTGACCGGGTCAAGGACCAGTCCGTCCGTCTTCAGTATCTCGTTCATCGTCAGTCCGTGCGGACGGCGGAGCAGGGCCCGTATCCGGGCGACCAGCTCGCGGATGGAGAAGGGTTTGGTCAGGTAATCGTCCGCACCGGAATTCAGCAGTTCCGTCTTTTTGGCGCTGTCGGTGATGACGGACAGTATCAGGATGGGCATCTCCCTTCCGGCCCGGCGAAGGGCCATGCAGACCTCCTGGCCATCCATTTTCGGAAGCATGTTATCCACCACGACAAGGTCGTAGTCGCCGGTTTGGGCCATCCGAAGGCCAGTTTCCCCGTCAAGCGCGAATTCGACCGAAAAACCCTCGGCCTTCAGGCTTGGCTTGAGAAAATCGATGATGTCCCGCTCGTCGTCGATGATCAGCAGTCTCATGTCGGTTTGGTTACGTTGCCGAAGGGGTCAAGCGGTATGGAGATCGTGACGGTGGTCCCCAATCCGATCCTGCTTTGGATGCCGATGGTGCCCCCATGCAGGTCAACTATCCGCCGGCAGATCGCCAGGCCCAATCCCGTGCCCTTTCGGTCGCCTGAATTGCCGCGGAAAAACCGCCGGAAGACCTTTCCGATGTCTTCCTCGGGTATGCCGATGCCGGTATCCGTCACCCTTATGACGGCCCGACCGTCTTGGGGGGCAAGGGAGATCGTGACTCGTCGGTCGTTGTCGATGTAATTGGCGGCATTGCCAAGGATGTTCAGGATGACCTCCTCAATCCGTCTCCGGTCACCCAGGATACTGACATTATCGGCAATGTCGGACCGAATGTCTATCCCCTGGGCGGCGGCCACCACCTGGAAATAGCTGATTATTTCACGGAGGAGTTCGGAAAGGTCCAGCCGTTCCCGGTTGAGGCCCTCCGGCACGTTGAGGGCCGCCAGGCGAAGCAGGCGGGTGATGAAATGGGATATTCGGTCAGCCATCTCATCGGCGTGCTTCAGGCCGTTTTCGCTCACGCCGTGCTTTCTCATCATCTCAAGCTGCCCCTTGATGACGGTCAGGGGGGTTTGGAGGTTATGGGAGATGTCACAGATCATCTGGGCCTGTGCCTGTTGGAGCTCCTCAAGGTCACGGGTTCTTTCCCGGACCCGCCTTTCCAGGAGGCGGGAATGTTCCTGGGTCTGGCGGTAAAGTCGTGCCTTCTCGATGGCAATGGCGGCCTGGTAGGAGAAACCCTGAAGCAGGACGGTATCCTCGTCAAAATAGGGTTCCCCGGACGTTTTTCCCCCCAGACTGACGACGGCAATGGCCTGTCCCTCCAGTATTATCGGTACGACCATGCCGTTGGGCGGCACGTCCACCGGGCAGGTTCCGAACGCCTGTCGGCAGGTGTCGGCAGTCAATCCTATGGGGCGGTCAGGGTAGGGGAGCGGTTCGGTCAGTATGTGGATATTGACCCTCTCGACCCGAAAAATCTCCCTAAGGGCATTCTCTATCCCGCCTGTAAGGTCATCCATGTCCAGGTTCTCGTTCAGTATCCGGGACAGGGAATTGTTCGCCTCCGGATAGCTGTATCGGTTTCGGAGGAAAAAGCGGTCCGTGTTTTTCCTGAAGAACCTCTCGATCGGCGGTATCCCGAAGGCCCCGGCAATGGCGGTCAGGACGGACACGAAGGCATAGGATACCCCGGTAACCCTCTCGGTCAGTGTAGAAACGGCCGTCAGAATCCCGATATAGGTCAGGATTATGGCGGCCAGGAGGGTTGAGTATATCAGGCCGTGCTGGATGGCGGCCCTGAAGTTGATCATCTGGTGTTTGAGGATGGCATAGCCGCTAAAGGCCAGGAGGAATACCGAAAATTGCGGACCGACCGTGTAGAAGCGGATTTCCCCGAATAGCGGGAGGATGTGGCAGAAGGTCATGGAGGAAACGAACAGGATAAGGAATCCGGTTTCCACATACCGGATCTGGAGTTTCTGTTGGGGTGTGGCCTGGTGCCGGTAGAACACGAACAGGCGGATGGCGCCATAGGCCAGGCTGGCTATAAGGTAGGCGGAAACCAGCGAATACAGCGGTCCGGGGACCATTTCGGCCGGGGATACGGCCGGAAACCGCGTTTCGACGATCGAATACCGGGTGAAGGCCCCGGCGGCAATGATTGCGGCCGGCAGGAAGAACACCGTCGTTCTGGCGATGCCCGGTTTTTTTCCGTGTACAAAGGCGTGGACGAAACACAGGTGAAAACCGCAGAATACGGCCACGCCGATGACGGCCAGGCCGCTCCATAGGCGGGCGGTCAGGTCGTTCCAGGCCACGTCGGCTGCGGCGTTCGATCCGCTCCAGACGGCGACGCCGATGGCATAGCACGCCAGGTAGCGCGCCAGGATGTCGTTTCGTTTTTTTGCCAAAAGAAAAGCCGCAAACGCCAAAAAGGCCATGGCGAAAATTGCGGCTGTGTAGGAGAACAGGAACATGGGCGTTCAGTGGATATCGGCCGTCCGGCCGACGATTAGGGCGGCGTAGTTGCGGCTTTGGGGATCCCGGACGGCATTCGGCAGCAGGGCAGCCAGGCCGTGGTTACGGAACCGCAGGTGGTGAACGATGACTGGATCGGGATGCCGCAGTTCCGGCAGCGGCAGGTCCGGTTTTGGGCCTACGTTAGGCCACACCGTCCCGTTGACGATCCGGGCCGTTTCCAGGGCATACCACAGGGCCAGGTCCCTCTCCGGAAAAGAATCCGGTATAAGGTTACCATCTTGGCCGTTTTTTTTCATGAAACGGTCAAATCGGGGCATGCGGGACATTCCCATCGTGTATTCCGTCCCCAATCTCCTGGCCAGGGCAAAGGTGTCGGCCATCAGGTGCCAACCGGCCCCTGGCCAGGCTGAACAGACCGTTACCCCATAAAGGGCATTGCCGTTCGGCCGATGGGTAGCGGCGGTGTAGCCCGAATCGGTGGCCTGGTCATGGGTCGTAAAGAGGCCTATTTTCTCGAAATCGAAATCGACCCTTTGGGAGTAGGAATATCCGACGACGGTCGAGCCGCGTTCGGCTACGGTCAGGCCCTCCGGATTGACCCGAAACCAGGTCCAGACATGATCCTCGCAGTAATATTCCATTTTGGCCGATCCGTACAGGTCTCTTTCCAGGGCAACTATTTTCGGGATGTCTCTTGGGCATGCCCGACGGACCCTAATGTCAAATTTGTCTTCCATAATTCCCTCCTGTCGTTTTCCGTGTTCCCTTTGAAAAAGAACTTATGCCCATCATACCGGATGGCAGATGAGGAAAAGATAAAGATTTCATAAAGATTTGATAAAGTTTTTTGTCAGTTATCCACAGGCGTTTTCCGGTGAGCTTAAAAAGCGGCTGAAAAATTTATTTTTTGGGTGATTTTTTTATATTTTTTTCATGCCTGTTTTGGTAGATTTTAGTTGCGGGATGGGAATTGGCGGGGTTGATCGGTCAGTGCCCAAAAAAGATTCCGTTTCTTTCACGTAGCGGGGCGGATTAGGACAGTCATCCCTTCCCTTTCCGAAGTGAACCGTCACGGCCTGTCTGGCAGTCGTGGCGGTTTGCGTATTATGGGTCAATAGCCCCCGACGTCGATCGGGGGCCGTTCGTTCGGATGGCGACGGATTCAGTTTGCGGTCCGGCAGCAATCCTTCAGCTCCGGTCCGGATCGGTCCAGGATGTCCAGCACGACCTTGAACTTTTCCTTGGTCATATCCGGAAGCTCCGGGTGGGATTCGAACATCCCCCGTAGGCGGCGCATTGTCTCCGCATGGTCAAGGTTGGCGCGGTGACGGAAGGCCTGGTACTTGTCGACGGCAGCCAGCAGCCCGGTCATCTCTATCAGCTCAAGGTCGTCCTCCCCCTGCGGCTCGTTCCCTATGTTCAGTTCGGCCGGATTCTTGCCCTCCAGTATGTGGTGCGATCCGGCAATCGTTATCATGTCGTCATCGACAGCCTCGCCGTCCCAACGCTCGTTTTTCAGGATGTCATAGCTCCATCCGACGTGGCGACGCCAAAATTCAATGGCCGATTCCCGATCCGGATCAATCCCGTTTCGGCGAAGGGTTTCCCTGATCGATTCGGATTCCGGCATTTCCTGGGATTCGATGAAGGCGGTGACGGTTGTGGGCTTGCCTTGGGAGAACGGGTTGAAGGGCCGGGTCGGTTCCCTGAAAAGACACCGGACAGCCTGGTGAAAATCGGTTTTTTCCCCGGCCGGACCGGACTTTCCTATGTCGTGGAGGACAGCCGTCCGCATCAGCCTTTTCGGGGAAGCGTCCCTTAACCCGAGCGATTCCCTGAACTGGCCGTAAAGCGTTTGGATTACCCGGGCCATATCAAGGCCGTCGCGGAAGTGGTGGCCGATTTCCGCCAGCCGATCCAGTATTTCCGGATGTTTCTCGAGGTTTAGGCCAATGTCGAGTTCGGCAATCTCGGCCAGTACCCGTTCTTTGGCCGCCTCTTTTTCCGTTTCGGACGGTTCCATTTCCGTGCGGAAATTTTCCTGTTCGGTATTCATATGGGGAAATGATGCCAGATTTCCCGGAAAATCGCCAGATGTGGTAAAATATCGTTTGACTAAACGAAATGAACGGAAACCTATGGTAAAAACCGTTGGGAACCTGGCCAAGGCCCTTATCGGGGAAAGCTTGGCCCGCAACCGCTATTCCGCCTACTCGGCTATCGCCAAGAGGGAGGGATACGAGAGGATTGCCGCCGTTTTCGCCGCAACCGCCGACCAGGAGGCCGAACACGCCAAGTGGCACCTGCGGATGCTGCACCAGTTGATGGGGCAGGGGGCGGATATTTCCGGTCTGGAGGTTTCGGCCCGCGTTCCGACCGACTTGGGGGATACGGCCGCCAACCTAAGGGCGGCGATCGCCGGTGAGCATTACGAGAATTCGGAGATGTATCCCGGTTTCGCCGGGGACGCGATCGATGAGGGCTTGCCGCTGATTGCCGCCCGGCTTCGGGCCATTGCCAAATCCGAGGAGAACCACGAGGGTCTCTATGCCGGGTTGCTTAGGGAATTGGAGGGCGGCACCATGTTCGAGCGGGAGGGGGAGGTTGTTTGGGTCTGCCGAAAGTGCGGCCATATCCATGCCGGAAGGAAGGCTCCGGGCGAGTGCCCGTCCTGCGGGCATCCCCAGGGGTATTTCGAGGCCAGGGAAACCTGTTAAATTGCCTAAAAGATATGATTGAAATGAACCAGGTATATAAATGTTCGGTCTGCGGTAACGTCGTTACCGTCCTGCATGTCGGCGGGGGCAAGCTGGCCTGTTGCGGAAGGGACATGGTCCTGATGGAGGAGAACACCGTGGATGCGTCCGTCGAGAAGCACGTCCCGGTCGTCGAGAAGACCGCCGCCGGCATTACGGTAAGGGTGGGTTCGGAGCCGCACCCGATGGTCGATGTCCATTACGTGGAATGGATCGAGGCAATCGCCGACGGGCGCCGCTACATCAGGTATCTCAATCCGGGCGACAGTCCGGAAGCCGAATTTCCCGTGCCTTTCGAATCGGTCATCTCCATACGGGAGTACTGCAACATCCACGGCCTTTGGAGGGCATAGCCTTTCCGTAAGGTTTTCGTTATGCCGGTCATCCTGCTCATATTCGGTTTTGCCCTGCTGATCAAGGGGGCGGATTGGTTGGTGGACGGCGCCTCCTCCCTGGCCAAAAGGCTCGGCATACCGGCCTTGGTGATCGGCCTGACCGTCGTTGCGTTCGGAACGTCGGCACCTGAGCTGGTCGTGAACGTCGTTGCCAGTCTGGGGGGGAACGCCGACATCGCCATCGGCAACGTCATCGGCAGCAACATCGCCAACATCCTCCTGATTCTCGGCGTGGCCGCCGTGATCCGTCCGTTGGCCATCAGTCATGGGACGGTCTGGAAGGAGATCCCGTTCAGCATACTGGCCGCCGCGGTGGTTTGGGTTGCGGTAAACGATTTTCTGATTGACGGCCGGACGTTTTCGGAACTGTCGCGGTCGGATGGCCTGATTCTCCTGTCGTTTTTCGTCATTTTTCTCTACTACATTTTTTCCCTTAGCCGAAAGGGGGAGAGGATCAGGATGGACGGCGAAAAGACCCCCGCCGACCGTTCCCTGGCGATCGCCATCGGCATGACCGTCGGCGGCCTGGTCGGGCTGGTGGTTGGCGGTCAGTGGGCAGTGGGCGGCGCTTCGGTATTGGCCCGGCATTTTGGGGTCAGCGAATCGGTGATCGGCCTGACGGTCGTGGC
>JAFGIV010000004.1 GCA_016929435.1 Candidatus Uhrbacteria bacterium
GATGGATAATCCGTTTGCTGGGTAAAATTCGCCCCGTGTCCCATTCGTCCCATTTCCGCCCTAAACCCCCCTGACCGAATCCCGTCACAGAATCCCAAACGGGACACTTAGAAAGCCCCTTAAAGATACAACAAAGCCCAGTACTAGGCCGAACTGGGCAGCCACGAGAACTCGACCGTTATGGTCGTGTTTTGGTATACTTATTACACCAAACAAGCTTTAATCAATGCCACACATGAAAATAAACAAGATCATATTCGAGAATGGCTTTACCTTAATTCACCTTCCGTTTAAGGGATACAGAACCGCCTATTTCAACCTCATGCTTAGAGTGGGTTCTTTCGCTGACCCTAAAGATAAAGAAGGCCTGTCGCATCTTGTGGAGCATGTTCAGGCTGAGAAAGTCTTGGGTTATTTGAGGAAAACGAAAGACGGCCGGCATATAGCTGATGATTTTTCGGCCGTTAGTTATGATAGGAGAATTGAGCTCTCTTCCACTTTTCATAGGCGTTCCGCTAAAACCGCCTTTTTTGCCCTTAAAGAGGGGATTAACGGTTTGGTGGATGAAGGTCTGTTGGAGACCGAAAGGAAGCGGGTGATCAGTGAGCTTGGGGCCGAAATGGATTCGCCCGATAGTCGGCACTGGCATCAGGCAAAGAGTGCGGCTTTTGGCTTATCCGATGATAGGCATCTGGTTTTGGGAAACGAGAAGACCGTCTCGTTGATGACGACTAATGATGTCAGGAGACACGTTGACCGCACTTATGTCGGACAGAACATGGTTCTGGTGGTGGCGGGTGATTTTGAATTTGCCCTAGCCAATAGTTTGGCCAAACAATGTTTTGGCGATTTGCGGAAAGGTCGTGTTGCCAAGACAAAAAAATGCCGTCATTTTGCTGGAAAACTCAGGAAACCGGGTCGGGATATCAGGCGTACAACCTTTTCGTGGTTGGCCCCGTTTCATGACGTGAAGCAAAACCTGAAACTCTCTGCCGTGCTTAACGGACTTCAGGAGCGACTCAAAGAAAGCGTGGCTGATCCTTTGGGGATTTATTACCTGTCGGTCGACATGATAGTCTATGATCGTTTTGTTTGGGTGACGATTCATGCGGAGGTTTCTTCGGATGTTCTTAAGAAGTACTTGTCTTTATGCAAGAAGAAGATTGAAGGTTATGCCGATGGTTTAACGGCTGAAGATTACATGGTTCAGTCCGAAGCTTTGGCAACGGATTTGGACATGATTCAGGATTTTCCGAAAGATGCGGGAAGGGAGGTTCTTTGGAATTACCTCATGTTTGGAGACTTGTTTGATCCTGGTAAATTGTCCGAGTTATGCAAAGAAACAAATGATTTCAATGAATCAAAACGAATGTTTAGACGAATTGTCTGCAGGGAGCCATTCATAGTTATTACGTAGAAAAGTTCTAAACGCGTCCAAGACGGGCAGCCAACCCCCGTCGCCATCCGCAGGATGGCTATGGGGGTTTCTTGTATGGGAAAACTAACCCCTCGTAGCTCCGTCAGGAGCGGAGTGGGATAGTTCTGTAGCCACAAGAACCAGGCCTAGATGGGGCTGGTCTTTGTAATGAAAGCGCATGCTTGCGGTTGGGGATACCTTTTGATGCGTAGCAAACTTGCAAATTACATAAAACGGCAAAAAGGAGAGGGTTTCATACCCCTCATTTTTTTGTAGTTTAGCCAACTTTATTTTTGAAAACAATTTTCTTCATAAAATCTTTAGATTTGAAAATATAGTATTGACATGGATTATGCGGTATGATAGATTACACGCCGTAATGGATCCTGAAAAGCCCTTCGGTCTAACGAACATGTCTATGAGAAAAGCAAAAACAATCGCACTTGTTGTCGTTTTGGTGGCCCTTGCCGGATTGGGGGTTTGGCTGTGGGGTTATGATTCCAAGATCGGCAACCTGAATATTTCCTTAAGCCAATCAAAAAATTTGATCCCCAACACAAACGATAATGGACCCAGGAAAGATGTCCGAGATTGCCATGACGGCTCTGCCCTCACGGTCAGTGAGATTCCCGAAGGCTGGAGCGTCTCCTATCTAGACGACCTTTGCTTGGCTTTTGCTCACCCTTCCGGCTGGAGGATGGAAAGGGACGGCGAAAGTCACTGGCTGATCGGTGGTGGCGATAAGGGCGATTGGTCCGGAATCACAGCCAGGGAGATCAGCGATTCGGCCGTGGAGTCCATGCTTAAGCAGGCTGACGTGACAGGTGTCCGAGAGAACGTCGACGGGACCCTGACGGTGACGGGCTTGGCCAGCGAGCGCGACGGAAGGGCCAGCTACCTGGCGGAGAACGCTTGGACCGGCGTGAGGTACCTGATCGGCACGATAGGGGATGACGTCGAGAGTATGGAGAAACTGGTCGACAGCTTGGTTTCTTTCCGGGGAGATTTGGGACGTGAGCCTAGGGACCCAAACGAAACCTATACTAGATTGGGTGTTGTGGTTAAGTGCAGTGGCAATGATCAGCTAACGGTGAGCGACATTCCGATAAATTGGTCGGTTTCCTATATGGATTCCTTGTGTCTGGCCGTGCCGCATCCGTCGGAATGGGCGCCTGAACGAAATGATCCGCATGGTTACCCCTCTGTGTGGCGGTTGAGAGAAAAAGGTAATACCTTGTTGAGCGTTAGCGGTAGCAGATTCCATCCATACGAAAGTAATGAGGAATGGTGCGAGTCTCTTTACGAAGGGAATGTTCGTGCACGGGTCGATAAATGGAGCCTTGCTGCAACACACCAAAAGGAAAGGCTGTGGGCATGTAACGGTGGTGTTACAGAACATGTGTCTTTCGGCGATACCAATGATGTTTTTTACTGGCAGTCGATTGTTTTATCAGACATAGATTCAAAAAACCAATACTGGTTTACAGGTAGGTTTTCGGAAAACGATAATGAACGCAACAAGGTTATTGAAGATGCGGTTTTAGGGGCGAGCGTTCTATAGCCCTCTTAAGACTTGCACGATTTTCGTCATCGGCTCAATGGGGTTGACCATTGGGCTATGAGGGCAATTGTGCCCCAAGGTCATTGACAACACACAAGGAGGTTAGTCATGGCAGAGAGAAGATTGGTTCTGTTGGTTTTGGTTATGTTATTTGTTTTGGGTGTGCCTATATCGGCGTTCGCTCAGCAGACAGCCGGAGAGATTGGTATGGATTTGCGGTTGCCTTTCCGGTCAGATAACGCATATCTTGTGACCCAGACCTATTGCCCCAATGATTTGGATCCAGATGGGAACGCTTGTTTCTCCCATAAGAATTACTATCATGTGGCTGGTTTGGATAATGATAACTATGCCATAGACTTTGCCGGCGGTAGTCCTTATGACGTATTGGCAACTGCGGATGGAACCGTTATAGAGAAGGGTCCTTACGGCGGGTGGGGAAATCAGATAAGGATAGAACATCCGAATGGATGCATATCTCGGTACGGTCATATGTCATCTTTTGCTTCAGGCGTCAATATAGGCACGTCAGTATCACAGGGGCAAAAAATAGGTGTGGAGGGGAATACGGGAAGTTCGACAGGTATACATATACACTTTTCCCTACATTGTCCTGTCCCCGGCAGTAATCCGACCTATTATGATCCAGTAATACCAGAGCCTATTTCTGGATACACTGATTTCATTAGGGTAATCAGTAACTCTTGCCACCAACTTGATCCTCAAAAAGCACCTCGAGAAGGTGCTTTTCTGTTTCTTTCATGGTCAGGTTTCGGTGATTGAACCTCCATGCGATCTCTCCGACGAACAGGTGGAGCCTGTCCCTCCTCATCCCGCCGATGCATCCCATACGGCGCTTCATCAGGCCCCAGAACCCCTCGATGTTGTTGGTGTGGACGTCGCCCCCCACCAACTCGCCGCCGGCATGGTCCACCCAGCGGTGCGTGTACCCGGAGCCCCACAGCCCGCGGTACATCCTGAAGCCGTCGGTGCATACGGTCGACCCCATCGCGACGTGCCTGCGCACGAAGCCGGCCACGAAGGGCATGTCCAGCTTCCGCGGATCGACCTCGACCCACACACGGCCGGTCTTGCGCGAGAAAAGGCCCACGATGGGGAGCTTGTCGGTCCCGTGGCCCCTCTTGGCCGGACCCAGCCTCCTGATGTGCAGCCCCTTGTTCTTCCTCTGCCCGCCGATGTACGCCTCGTCCATCTCGACCGTGCCGGAAACGGGGGGCGGGACGTCCCGGAACATCGCTTCCCTGATCCTGTGGGTTGCGAGTTGGGCGGTCTTGGCGGACAGACCCGACTCCTCAGCCACGCGCAGCGACGACCTCTCCCGAAGGAACGTCCGCGCTATCGAGCCCCACGCCTCGCGGTCGATGCGGAACCCCTAAGGGGATACGTCCTGGCAGAGTATCCGGTTCGGCATCTCTTGCATCTTGTCTTGTCTCGGCGCAGCTTCCACGCCCTCGTGTGCCCGCAGCTCGGGCATGTCGTCTTCCCCATATTTGGTGGCAGAGTTACTGATTCATGGGGATATCTTCGTTTATCTGCTGGGTTAATACAAAAAGCGCCACATAGCTGGTGGCACTTCTACTGATTACCCTTTGTTTAAGGTTGGTCAAGTTTTTTTGAACGGCTGTTGAGCGTCCTATATGGGTCAGGGCCGTGCGTAGCATTTTTGAGCTTATTTCTGGTTCGAATCATAGACCCATCCGTAGCGTTTGTTTTTGTCGGTTGTATTAGTTTAATTTTGTTAGTAAGATATCAATAATTATGAATGAGCGTTTCGACACGAGTAAAATCGAAATAGAGCCGGAGACCGCTTCGTTTTCAGAAAACGAAAAGCGCGTAATGGCTGACGCCAACCTGACGCCGGAAACGTTGAAGGAGCTTGTTTCGGGTCAGCCTTTCGCTGAAGGGAGCTATGCCATGCTTTTCGATCTTAAACCCCATGGGAGGGATTGGGTTGCAAAAGTCGGTCGAGGCGGCAAGGCCGAGACCATCAGGGGCGCTAGGGAGAACGTCACATTGCGCCTGCTGCGGATAAAGGGCTTCAAGGATGCACCTGATGTACACGGATATTTGGCGCAGCCAAACGTCCTTTTTGAGGAAAAGATCGAGGGCAGGCCCATCGACAGCTTCGATGAACGCACCATCGCGGATTTGGCCGATGTTCTCGCCAGTCTGCACTCGATAAAGCTGGATGCGTTCGGTAAGCCTCTTGAAAACCGCAAGCGCGGCAGCCGTTTGGATTGCCTGCGGAGAGGGGAGGCAATTCTCCGCAACTTGGCTGCAGCCCAAGAGGGTAATGTTGAAATCGTGACGTTGGCTAAGTCCATGCTGGAGAAAATCGCGCTTGAGGCCGAACAGGTTACCGATGCCTTCTCCAGCAGCGACTTCACGCTCGTCCATTTTGACCTGAATCCCGGCAACATCCTCCGTTCGGAAAAGGACGGCTCCTTGGTCATCATCGATTGGGAACAGGCCTTGGTCGGTGATAACGCAATGGACATCGCCAAGCTTTTCCTTAAATGCGGTTTCGACGCCAGGCGGCGAGAAATATTCCTGCAAGAGTATGAGTTGCGACTGCCGGGGGCAGATCCGGGGTTCGAACATCGCCTCCGTATCTACGAGCCGTTGGTGCTCATCAATTCTGTCCTGTGGCGGCTGCGGACGCTTGCCGACCCCCGGAAACAAGGGGCGGAAAACGAGGAATTCATTCGTTGCGTCAAATCCGGTTTGGAGGTTGAGGCGGCGAAGCTTAAAGAATTAGCCACGGCATGAGATCTTATGTTTGACCTGCATTTTCACTCGAACTGTTCCGACGGTAAGCTTTCGATCGCCGACCTCGCTGTTCTTGTCCGGGAGCTCAAGCTGAAATTTTGCGCCCTCACCGACCATGACACCGTGGCGGGGATCGGGGAGATGCAAGAGCTTCTCGGCGGTTCCGGCACGACGCTCATCACCGGCGCGGAACTGACGGCGCTCTACCGTGGCAACGAGGTTCATGTGCTTGCTTACGATCTCGATGTCGAAGCGGCGGCGGCAGTTCTTAAGGAGCGCAACGACCTCGTCTGGCAACAGAAGGGCCGGGAGATGGCGGAGGTCGTGAGCCTGTTCCGGTCGGCCGGGTTCGAGGTGTCGGAAGGTCTGGAACCGTCGCCCAAGAAGCCCGTCGGCCTGACCGTGGCGCTTGACGTCTACAATAACCCCGTCAACCAGGCCCGGTTCGTCGAGCGGCACGGCCGTCTGCTCGACCACCAGGAATTCTTTGACGCCTACCAGGCGGAAGGCAAGGGCTGCGCCACCAAGCGGAGCGGCGTCGAGTTCGGGTGGCTCGTCGGCAAGTTCAAGGGCATTGCCAAGGACCTGATCATCGCCCACCCGTTCGTACCCGTCAGTTTCTTCGTAAAGCCGCTCAACGAGCGGGATATTCTCGATCTGATTGATCAGGGCGCGACAGGCGTCGAGGTTTACCACGATAAGACCTCGCCAGGGCAGGTCGAGTTGTTGAAGCGTTTCGTCGGCGAGCGTCACCTTCATTTCACCGGCGGCTCCGACTTCCATGGCAAGAAGACCGACGTTCCGCTGGGCCACTGCGGTCCCGACACGGCCATCCCCGAATTCAGCCTCGCAGGGCATTCCTATAGGTTATGAGCCAAGCGAAAGTCATCAAGACCGTCCGCGGCACGATTAAGAAGGGGATTTACTACCTTGGCGCACGGATACCGTACGAGCTGACGCAACGGCTGATCAGCCCATTATCGCAGCCGATCGGGGAAATCGTCAAGGAATACCCGGTCGTCGGCGAGCTTTACGACGACGATCTCAAGATCCGCGAGACCGATGACCTGCTCGACGAGGTACTGGCGAAGCGCAATCCGTTTCCGGCCGAGGAGATGAAGCGGGTGATTGCCGGATTTGCGGCGTCGTCGTCGAAGTTTCGCGATGTCGTGCGGCTCTTCTCGCTCGAACTTGACCTGCGCGGCCAGGAGCGGGACACTCCAGAACTGCGGGCGCAGATCAAGGAGCTGATCGACCTGCGGCCCTGCGACTACTTCCTGCTCGCCGACGACCTCATCGCCCGGCAGGGATCGGCGCTCGACCGGAGCGACCTCGAACGTTCCGTCAGGTTCTTCCGCGAGTTCCAGCGGCTGCGCGACCTCTTGGATGACATGATGTCCATCGAGGAGGATGCGCTAAAGAACTCGTACAACAGTATCGTGACGGCGAAAACCTGCGGCGTCCCTTGGGATTTCTTCGATGGCATCGTCCAAGGCAAGCTCGCCGAGATGAAGGGGCTGGTCGGCTTGATCAGGCGGCACCCGTATCTTGATTTGCTTGAGAAGACCGTCGATTTTTGGATGGCAGAATACGAGCTGCTGTTCAAGCCTCTCCTGACCGGCTATTATGCCGACCCCAAGGAGTTTGAGAAGAACTACTTCATGTTCAAACAGACATGAGCGGACAGCATATGGAACGGATTGAGCAGATCGCCGGAACGATCAAGGGCGCCTTCGGCGGCTTCAAGGAAATTCGGGCGGCGTACCTGTACGGCAGCATGCTGACCGATCGGTTTTCGGAACAGAGTGACATCGACGTTCTGTTCATCGTTGATGACGTCGACGACAGGCCGAGTTTATTGAGGACAGTCAAAGCGGCTATTTCCGGCGTTCGGGGGTTGAAGCTGGACGTTAATGTGGTCTTTCTCAACGAGTTCGCGCGGCGTTGGCACGTCTACCGGCCGCCGACGTATTTCCTCGGCATCAAGTTCAGGTCGAAGCTACTTTGGGGAGATGACCTGCTTAAGGGGGTCAAGGAAGGGGAAATAACGGCCGACGACATCTATAAACGCTTGGTCGACCTGGCCCAGAGCAGCCGTGCCATATACCTCAACGGTAAGGACCCGGCCTTCTGGGAAACAAAATACGTCAAGTGGCTCCGCATTTCCGCCCTCGAAGCACTCTACCTTTTGGGTGCGTTCGAATTGGACTTCAAGGCCGGGGAGCCGCTCCTTTGCGTCAAAGCGCCAGAGTTAGCGTTGATCAAGTCGCTTCATGAGCTGAAGTTGCCGATGAGCCGCATCTCCGAAATAGCCGAGACCCTGGCCGGATTCGTTTATAAGAAATTCATCGTTAAGCAATGAAGATCCTGATGCTAACGTCTAGGTTCGGCTCCGGGTACGGCATGGGCTATTCGGCGCATAAGGAGGCCCAGACCATGGCGGACGCCGGTCATGCCGTGACGGTCGTGCACAGCAATGCCGACATCGCCGGATACGATGACGTGCGGATCGAATTCGTGCATTTGCCGGTACGCCGGTCGCCTTTCATCGATTTCATCATTTTTCGGCGCGACCTCAAAAAACTTTTCGACGGACGCATCCAAGCCAACGGATACGACGTGGTTTATGTCCAGTCGCTCGAATTCGGCGTCATGGATTTTTCCAGGATCAGGAAGCCGGTCTGGTATTTCGCCCGGAGCACGATGTTGGGCATCGGTGCCGCATTGAAGCGCGAAGGGGTACGTCTGTCGCCCGTCAAAGTGCTGATCCGTTCTTGCCTCATTGCCTTTGAACGCCGGTGTTTGCGTTTCAGCAGCGGTATTTTCGCAAAGTCAAATATGATGGCTCGGGAGCTTCAGGACCTTTACTCCGTTGACGATAGAAAAATTTACGTGGTTTCGGGCGGAATCGACCCCTCGGATTTCGATGCTGGCGCCGGTTTACAGCGTGAGGATTTCCGAAAAAATCACCAATTGCCGTCTACGAAGCCGGTGGTGCTTTTTGCCGGCAGACTCATCCCGCAAAAAGGCCTTACCCATCTGGTGAAGGCGGCATTGGGCCTGCTCGGTGATTATGCGTTTACTGTGGTCATCGCCGGAACGGGCGAGGCCGCCTATGCGGCGAAAGTCCAAAGGCTCATTGAATCCGCAAAACGTCAGCGGGACTTCGTGTTCCTCGGTCACATTGATCAGAAGGAAATGCCGTCGTTGTTGGCCGCCGCCGATTGTGTGGTGACGCCGTCGCTTTATGAGCCGTTTGGTATGATTAACCTACAGGCGGCCTGCATGGGCAAGGCGGTCATAACCACCAGCATCACGGGGTCAGCAGAAGCGTTGGCGGGATATGCACCGCTGAAAGTCGTCGAGCCGGGCTCGGTCGAAGCGCTTCAGCGAGCGCTGAAAGAATGGCTGACCAATCACGAAATGCCGACATTGGCGTTGGATTTAGCAGACCTATCTTGGAAGCACGTGGCGCAGGAGATGATGCGAAATTTCAACGCCTCTAGGGAGACCGAGACGGTTCGAATATAGGTCCCGCAGCCATGAACATAAGACCGGGAGGGGTAGGGGAGCTGGACGAGTAGGGAACAGACTATTAATCTGAATAGATTTCCCAGTCACTTATCGATTACGGCCAGTGGTTGGCTGCAATGAAAGACTTTTGTGTTGCGTATGGTTGCCATGGTCGATTGGACTGTACCCCATAGACTAGACACATCTTCCATGGAGGGCCATCATTCCAACATATGGCCAAACACGTCAATCCGGCCCTCCGGGGTCAGATACTCGGGGAGATGAAGGAGTGGTCCTGCATGAGTTCCTGCACCTGATCGAGAGAAAGCACGATGACCGATACATGGTCATGATGGAGCAGCACATGCCGGATTGGCGGAGTCGGCGTGATGAGCTGAATAGGTTGATTTGATAAAATAATGCTCGATATGAAAAACATCACTATTCCAAAGAAGTTAGACGCTAAAGGCGTGAATGTCAGGGTCATCGCCCCGGTCAGGAGCTTAGGCCTGATCTCCGAGGAGGGAAGGGCAGAGGCCGAAAAGAGGCTTGCCGGATACGGTATGGAATTAAGTTTCGGCAAGCATGTCGAGGAGATGGACGAGTTCAACTCGTCATCAATAGATTCTCGTATTGAGGACTTGCATGAGGCTTTTTCCGACGATGGCGTGGATGCGATACTGACAGTTATCGGCGGATACAATTCTAATCAGCTCCTCAGCCGCATTGATTACAGCCTTATCGAGAGGAATCCAAAGATCATCTGTGGCTTTTCGGACGTTACCGCTTTGGCCAACGCCATAAATGCCAAGACCGGCATGGTTACTTATGTCGGTCCGCATTACTCCACGTGGGGAATGAGACACGGACTCGAGCACACCATAGAGTATTTCCTGAGATGCTGCCGAGAATCTTCCGCCTATAACATAGAGCCTTCCGAAGAATGGAGCGATGATCCTTGGTTCATGGACCAGGAGAACCGTGAATTCATAAAGAACGACGGATATTGGATGCTGAATGAGGGTCATGGGTTAGGTCGGGTTGTCGGCGGCCATTTGCGTTGCCTGAGCTCGTTGCAGGGTACTGAGTACTGGCCGGGTTTGGACGATTCGATACTGTTCCTGGAGGACGATGCGGAAGTCAATCCGGCGCTATTTGACCGCGGTCTGCAGTCCCTCATTCACCAGCCTGATTTCTCGGGCGTTCGAGGAATCTTGATCGGCAGGTTTCAGAAAGAGACCGGAATGACCAGGGAACTGCTGGAGAAGATGGTGGCCACCAAGCCAGAGCTTAAGAACATCCCGACAGTCGCTAACATGGATTTCGGGCACACCACCCCCATGGTAACGTTGCCCATCGGTGGCACTATCGAAATCGATGCGGATAACGGTTCCGCAAAAATTAGGGTTATTGAACATTAATCGGTGCAAAGAATGTCGACTTGTTCATGCTGACGCCTAGCGTATCTTCCCCCATGGGTCCCGGTTCTGACTCTGAGCCTCTGCCGGTAAAATGCGGAAATTGCGGGTTTGAAAGGGTTTACCGACGGTCCGGCGATGACGCCGCATAGCCTCGGTGCATTCAGGACAGGCAGCCGAAAAAATCATCCCCAAACGAGGTGCGTTTTTTGTTGCGGCTTAGGCACCCGATCGTAATTGAGACAATTGATGGGGAATTACCCTTTTTTTGGCAGATGTTCATATCCGGAGGGAACCCGGGCGGTCCGTGCCCCTCATGGTCACGTGACGGACGTCAGTCGGTACGGTTACTTGCCCCATTTGCCGCATTTAACGAGTTTTGGATTGAAGGTCGTTAATTGCTTGGCCAACTGTTTCATAAACCGAGGTAAAATATTCCTTGATGTTGTCGTAGCTTAGGCGGACCGTGACCTCATTTGAATCGACCCAGACAATCTTGTCACCCTCAAATTCTGGTTTTATCTGGGAGTCGTCCTCGGACTGCATGAGGAACATGTGAACAATGATATGGTCGCCTTTCGGATGGTCGTATTCAATCGGTGGCAGTTCGCCGCCGGCATCACTGACCGGGAGTCCCGTCTCCTCGGCGATTTCGCGCATCGTCGCGTTCATCAACGATTCGCCTTCCTTGACGTGGCCTTTGGGGAGGGTCCAGTCGTCCTGCCTTGACCGGTAGATTAGGGCGATCTTTGACGGATCTTGCTTGGACATGATGATGGCCCCGGTCTTGTGTATGTCTGCCATGTCAGTCTGATAGATAGTTTTTCAGTAAAAATCCCTCTAAGTCTATAGCATAAACCCTGGGGGTGCAATTCAGCCAACCCCCACCGAGGGGCGCAGCTCAGGATGTGTTTGGCCGTTCGGTTGTGGTAAGATTGGGGGAGGGGAAAATCCCCAAACTCAAGTCAAAATCGGCTCTCTTCCTATGGATTCCATTTTCATCCAAATCAGCACCCTGTTGGCGGTTACCGTGGGCGCGGCTTTCCTGATCAGGCTTTTGCGGCAGCCCCTGATAGTTGCCTATATCGTTGCCGGCATCATCTGCGGACCGTACCTGCTGAACCTGTTGCGCGGAGACCAGCACCTGTATGAGGCCTTTGCCCAGTTCGGGGTGGTTCTCCTGCTTTTCGTCATCGGGCTGAACCTTAACCTTAACCACCTCAGGTCCATCGGGCGCATTTCGTTGGTGACCGGTCTGGGTCAGGTGATCTTTACCTTCAGCATCGGTCTTTTGATTCTTTTGGGCCTCGGCATGCAGTGGAAATCCGCCGCCTACCTGGCCGTAGCCATAACCTTTTCCAGCACCATCATCATAATGAAGCTCCTGTCCGACAAGAACGACGTCGATACCGTATACGGCCGCCACACGATCGGACTGATGCTGGCCCAGGACATGATCGCCGTCCTTTTGATCATAGGTTTGGGGATCGTGGGCAGCGGGGGGGAGGGGCCGGTCGCTTTCCTGCGCCTGGGGCTGGAAACCGCCGCGGCCATTGTCGTGTTGGCCCTGCTCAGCAGGCATGTCCTGCCCCGTGTCCTTTCCTCGATTGCCGGTTCCAGCGAACTGCTCTTCCTGTTTTCCCTGGCTTGGTGTTTCGGGGTAGCCAGCCTGCTGCACTGGTTCGGGCTTTCGCTTGAGGTGGGGGCGGTCATCTCCGGAATCGCCATCAGCTCCTCACCCTTTCAGCTGGAGATTGCCAGTCGCATCAGGCCGCTCCGCGACTTTTTTCTGGTGCTTTTCTTCGTGGTTTTGGGAAGCGAAATGGGGTTCGGTAACCTTAGTCACGTATTGGTGCCGTCGGTCGTCCTGTCGCTTTTCATCCTGATCGGCAACCCGCTGATACTGTTCATGCTGTTTCGGCGCCTGCGGTTTACCCGCCGCAATTCCCTCCTGGCCGGACTGACTGCCGCCCAGGTCAGCGAGTTCGGGTTCATCCTGCTGTTCGCCGGCCGCAACGCCGGCCACATTCACGGCGATGAGGTCGGCATCTTTACGGTCGTGGCCATCGTCACCATATTCTCGTCATCCTACCTGATTACCCACAACGAGCGGATCTACCGCCTGTTGCTGCCGGTTTTCGCGCTGTTCGGCCCGGATCGCCATCGCCAGGACGAGAGTCCGCACGCCTGTTACGATGCCTGGGTGGTCGGTTGCCACCGAATCGGCCGACGGGTGGTCGATGGGCTGCGCCTGATGGGCCGCAGCCATGCCGTGATCGATTTTGACCCGAATGTCGTCAAGAAACTTCAGGAAGACGGCACTACCTGCCTTTTCGGCGATATCGCCGATGTCGAGTTCCTGGAGGGCCTGCCGCTCGACGGTGCCAGGCTGGTCGTCATGACCATCCCGTCCGTCGATGACCAGCTGAACATGATTCGCCATGTCCGCGGCAAGGTCAGCCAGGAGATGCCGATCGTTGCCAACGCCTACCATGACCACGAATCCGATGCCCTTTACGCCGCCGGAGCCAGCCTGGTGATGCGCCCCCACCTGCTTGGAGGCCACTGGATAGCCGATGCCCTGGTGCGGGAACCCTGGGACACCGGTTCCTTCGTCCGGATGCGGCAGCGGCTGAAGGAGGAGCTTTCCTGACCGGGACGGACGGGCCGGCGGCGTTACGGACGCTTCCGTAACTCGTATTCCGCACTACGGATGCCGTGGTTTGACAACCCCACCGTCTCATTTTAGACTATATCAGTAATCATTGATATAGTTATTGCCATGTCAAGCAAACCGCCATGCTGTTGCGGCCGTGTATTTGATTCGGCCATGGGGCGGCTGGCCGAGATTGGATTTGCCCTGTCCGACGGCAACCGCCTGCGGATACTTTGCGTCCTGCGGGAGGGGGAGCGGTGCGTCTGTGACGTCTGGCGGTTCTTGGGCCTGTCCCAAAACCTGGTTTCCCACCACCTCAAGACCCTAAGGGATGCCGGATTGATCGTGTCCCGTAAGGACGGCCTCAAGGTGCTGTATTCGCTTAACCGGGAGGCGCTTGACGGATACGTCAGGGAGTTGGGGGGGTATGTCCGGAAAGACGGGCGGACGACTCGGAAAAAATAACCGATAACCGTCTTATCCAATAACCACTTGTCTAATCTAGGCGATATGGAAACATCAGAACATCAGATTCAGGTCCTGGGCTCGGGCTGTCCGGGATGCAGGAAGCTTCACGGCTTGGCGGTCGAGGCCGCCGAAAAGCTCTGTCTTAAGGGTGAGGTGGAATACGAGACCGATGTCACTAGGCTGATTGAATTGGGAATCATGCAGAGCCCGGCCCTGATCGTGGACGGGAGGGTGGTGCTCGCCGGGTTCGTTCCGGATGCCGATCAGGTCCACGGGGCGATTCTGGGGGCCCTGGAGGAGGCGGGGGACAGCACGGCTTCGGATAATTGCGGGTCGCCGGGTTGCGGCTGCCGAAGTGACTGCTGCTGATAGGCATTATGGACGTGTTCTATCCGATACGGCTTTTTGCCGATTGGGTGACGGTCGGTCTGCTGGGAATCACGGACCCGTACTGGGGTTCAGTTGTCAATTTTTTTATCTATGACACCGTTAAGATCGGCCTGCTGCTCGTCCTCATCAATTATGTGATGGCCGTCGTTCGGTACTACCTGCCCACCGAGCGGGCCAGGGACATCATCGGCGGTCGGAAATGGTATGGCTTTGAATACATCCTGGCCGCCCTGCTTGGAGTGATCACCCCATTCTGCTCCTGCTCGTCGATTCCGCTTTTTGTCGGATTCGTCGGGGCAGGCATACCGCTCGGGGTCACCTTCACTTTCCTGGTGGCCTCGCCGCTCATTAACGAGGCCTCGCTGTTCATCTTTCCGGCGGTTTTCGGATTTAAGATGACAGCTGTGTATATCGCCTTGGGGGTGGCTGTCAGCGTCGCAGTCGGCCTGATCATCCAACGCCTCAAGCCGGAAGGAAACGTCAACCCGGCCTTCCTTAAATTCCAGACGGCCAAGGCTGACATCAAGAAGAACGGCGGAAAGCCGGTGCCGTTCGGGAAAAGGGCGGTCACTTGGTGGCGCGACGGCATGACCGTTACGAAAGAGGTCTTCCCGTATGCCCTCCTTGGCGTCGGCCTCGGGGCGCTGATCCATGGGTTCGTGCCGCGCCAGTTCGTCGAATCGGTCCTGAACGGCGGGCGCTGGTGGGCCGTTCCGACGGCGGTCATCCTGGGCACGCCGCTTTACGCCAATTCGGTCAGCGTGGTTCCGGTCATGGAGGCGTTGGTCGGCAAGGGGGTGGATCTCGGCACGGCCCTGGCTTTCATGACAGCAACGGTCACCTTATCCGTGCCGGGCCTCCTGATACTTAAGAAAGCGATCAGCTGGAAACTGCTTCTGGCCTTCGTTGTCTCCACGGCCGTCGGTATCGTCGGCATGGGATATTTCTTTAACTACTTATGGCCGATTTTTGCCTGATGACGCCTATGAGAGGGATTGAAACAAGAAAACATTTGGTTGCCGTGGTGATCGGGCTGTCTTCCCTGATCATGGCCGGCGCCGGCTGTACTGCCACCACGGAAGGTGACGCTTCAGTGACCGTCCCCGATGCGACCCCGCTCGCCTCGGTCCGGGCCGACCGGGTGGAGGTGGTCCACTTCCACGGCACTACCCAGTGCTACAGCTGCAGGAAGGTCGGTGAGCTTGCCTTTCGGACCGTCAAGGAGCGTTTCCCGGCGGAGTGGAAGGACGGAACCGTCCGGTTCGTTGAGGTGGACGGGGAATTGCCGGAGAACCGGGAAGTCGTGATGAGGTATCAGGCGACCGGATCCTCGCTTTTCCTGAACGCCATCGCTGGCGACAGGGAGCACATCTCGGAAGACGCTACGGTCTGGCGCCTGACCGGCAACGAGAGCAGGTTCCTCGATTATCTTGAAGGGCAGATACGGACCCTGTTGGGGAGGTAATATGGAATGGATCAACGCACTGTTGGACGGCAGTGAAATCGCTGCCCTGACTGCCTTCCTGTTGGGCGTCATTGTGGCTGTCGCCCCATGCCCCTTGGCGGCCAATGTCGCCGCTGTCGGGTTCCTTAGCCGAAGCCGTTCCGGGCGCACGGTCTGGCGGGATGCTGCCCTATTCACTCTGGGGAGGGGCGTGAGCTATACCCTGGTCGCGGCTCTCATATATTTTGGCCTCTCCAAGTTTGAGGTCGCCCAACTGTTTCAGGGTTGGGGCGACAAGGCTCTTGGACCGTTTCTCATTCTTTTGGGGCTGGTAGTGGCCGGGGCAATCAAGGTTGATTTTCCTTCCGGCGGGCGCCGCTGGGCGGCGTTTAAGGAAGGGTTGGCCAAGAGGGGAGGCTTGGGTGCTTTCCTGCTTGGGGCGATTTTGGCCTTGGCCATCTGTCCCTATTCCGGGGCGATTTTCTTCGGGGCGCTGATGCCCTTGGTGCTGGCCTCGCCGGGCGGTTTGGCCCTGCCTCTCCTGTTCGGGGTCGGTACCTCCCTGCCGGTGGCGATATTCGCCGGGCTTATTGTTTTCGGTTCAGGACGGCTGGGGAGCACCTTGGGGGCCACCAAGAAAATGGACAGGGTCATGCGTATTTTTGCCGGTGGGGCAATGGTCGCGGCGGGGGTTTATTGTGTCGTAAATATTTTCCGGTAATTTCTCGAGGGGGTCCAAAGAAGACGCATTTTATGGTAAGATGGTTACCGTTAACGCTTAAGCTTCATGCGCCATGACTGAGATTTGGGACGGCCTTTTGCGTGTCGTTGCGGTCGAGGGGCCTTTGCGCGGATGGTTGGCGGCCATTTTTGCGTTTTTTGCCGCATTGATCCTGTTGAAGCTGTCGAAAGGGCGGCTGTTGGCCATGGTCCGCCGTTTGGCGGACAGGACGGAAAACGACCTGGATGACGTGCTTACCGCCATTTTGGAGGGGATTCGCCAGCCTTTTTTCTACCTTTCAGCCCTCTACCTGGGCGGATTTTGGGCACCCCTGCCGGCGTGGGGCAGTCGGGCGCTGACGGTCGCCTTTATGGCGGTCGTTGCCTTTGAGGTCGTGATTGCCCTACACCGCCTGACCGATTACGCCATCAGCAGGTACATGGACGGGCGGACCAAAACCGGGGAGATGAGCGGGCACCAGGCGGCGGTGATGAAGGCGGCAGGCGGCGGCATCAAGGGCATCCTGTGGGTTCTGGCCGTCGTTCTCCTGCTGTCCAACATGGGGATCAACGTCAGTTCGCTTCTGGCCGGCGTGGGCATCGGCGGGATCGCCATCGCCTTGGCGGCCCAAAGCGTCCTTAGCGACGTTTTCAGCTCGTTCTCCATCTATGCCGACAAGCCGTTTGAGGTGGGGGATTTCATAGTCATCGGAAACGACGGGGGGACGGTGGAATACATCGGTCTGAAAAGCACCCGGATCATGACCCTGCAGGGTGAACAGATGGTTGTCCCCAACCGGGAGCTGACCCAGGTTCGGATACAGAATTTCCGCAAGATGAGGAGACGGCGGGTCGTGATGAATTTCGGCGTGGTTTACGGGTTGCCGGCGGACAAGCTCCAGGCAATTCCGGAAATGGTCAGGCAGGCCGTGGAAAAAAACAAGGAAGCCGAAATGGAGCGGTGTCACCTATCCGGATTCGGGAACAGCGGCCTTGAGTATGAGGTCGTGTTTTTCGTCAATTCGCCGGATTACATCGTCTACATGGACATCCGCCAGCGGATCAACCTGGACCTTTACGTGGCTTTCGAGGGGGAGGGGATAGGTTTCGCGTATCCGACCCAGACGATCCACCTGTCCCGGGCGGAATAGCCTCGGTGTTTTCCGGCACGCAATACCCCGGGCGCAACCCGGGGCATTTTCGGCTACTTTTGGGATTTTTTTCTCCTGACGGCCTTTCCCGGGGATTTTTCCAGCATTTCCAGCCGCGCCTCCAGTTTCCTGGTCCTTTCGATGACGCGTTCCTCAAGCTCCTGTGAGTAGGCCGCCAGCCTTTCCTCAAGCAGCCTCTGTTTCGTAACGTCCTCCATGGCCAGGATGATCATTTTGGGGGATGCCCTGTTTTTTCGTATGGGTTCGAAGACCTCACGGGCGTTCATGAGCATGATTTTTTTACCCACAGTCGGATATTCGTGCTCCACCTCGAAATCCTTGAAGAACGATTCCCGCGGCAATACCTCCTCAAGCAGCCTCTTCAGAGCCGGGATGTTCCATTGGCCCTTTCCCAATTTGTATACGAGCTGGCCCTCGGTATCCTTGGCCAGGGTCTGGAACGTCCTGTAAAAAGACTCGTTGGCCGACATGATGCGCAACTTTCCGTCAAGGATCAAAAACGGCTCCCGGGCAGTGTCAACGACGTGGCGGATGTAAGTCCAGCCGGTTGACTAGACCAGGTCGGCGCTAACCGGCTTGCTGCCGGCGGTTTTTCCGGATTTTCTCATCGTGTTGGGGGTTAGGGTTAATCCTACCACCAGTCTACAGCAATTAGCCGGAATTGGGTAGTGAATAGACTTGAAATATTTGTTTTAAGCTTAAAATTTACAAGTGTGGCGTAAGGGTGCTATAATACCTTTAGTTTCAATGACGCTAACGAGCATGTCTGTGAACAGAAAATTCAAGTCAGAGAAACGGGGTGTCCTTGGCGGTCCGCATGAAAAAAAGGTGAATTTGGCCTCCTTCGAAAATACGTGCAGGCACGTTTTCAGGGTTGTCAGGGACGGCATCCTGCTTGTTGACGCCAAAACCGGTTCCGTTGAGGAGAGTAACCCGAGCCTGTTGAGGATGTTGGGGCTTGCCAAAAAGGACCTGATGAAAATCAAAATCTGGAAGATCGGGTTTTTGGACGGTCCGCTGTCCAGCCAGGCGGCTTTCGGCAGGCTGAAGCGGGGATCCCAGTCCTGCTACGAGCACCTGCGGATCCTGTCCAAACGGGGACGCCGCCTGGACGTGGACCTGGAATGCGCCTTCTTCAGGGCCGGTGACGTCGATGTCGTCCAGTTCAACATCCGCGACGTCACCGAGCGCCTGCGCCTGGAAACCGCCCTGCGGGAACGGGAGGAGCGGTACGGAAAGATATTCAACAACAGTTTTTTGGGGATCGCGATCATTTCCTTGGACCTGCGCATCTCCCAAATTAACCGTACCTTCAGCCGCATAACCGGTTACGGGGAGGATGACATGAAACGGCTGACGCTTACGGATATCGCTCACCCGAGTCACCTGTCGGCCATTGGGAAAATCCTGCGGGCCGCAAAAAGCCGCGCCAACGGCGACTATCACCTGGAGAGTCGCTATGTCGGAAAACGGGGCAACGTCATCTGGACCAACACCCACGTCAGTGCCGTGTGCGGCACGGACGGGAAGCCGGCGTACCTGCAGGTGATCATCGAGGACATCTCCGAGCGCAAGGAGATGGAGGCCAGGCTGACCGAGCGAAACCTCCGGAACATCGAAAGGGAAAAGACGATCCAGAAGCTGAAGGACGAGTTCATCTTCATTGCGGCGCACGAACTGCGCACTCCCGTCACGGCCATCGGCTGGGCCATGGACCTTTTGGACGATTGCCGGGCAAAACGCGGCATTCAGGAGCCGGACGTGATGGAGGCCATGGACATCCTTAGGGAGAACACCAAGAGGCTCAGCAATCTCGTCACCGAGCTGTTGGAGGTGTCGCGCATCGAATACGGCACCTTCAGGGTCGTTCCGGTAAGGACCAGCATTGCCGCCGTCATTGATCGGGCCCTGGAATCCGTCGGGTCAATGGTCGGCGAAAAGTCGGTTACCGTCAGGGATACGGTGTTGCCGAAGGCCGTATCGGACGTTTTTGCCGATCCGATGCGGGTTTACGAGGTTTTGACCAACCTCCTGACGAACGCAATCAAATTCAACCACGTCGGCGGTAGCGTCACCGTTCGCGTCAGGGAGGGGAGGAACGAGCTGCACGTCAGCGTCGAAGACACCGGTTGCGGCATCGGCACCGAGGAAATCCCGAAGCTCTTCCACAGGTTCTACCGCATCGAAAACGACGCCGTCAAGGACGTTCCCGGAACGGGGTTGGGCCTGTTCATCGCCAAGCAGGTCATCGAGCGGATGGGCGGCAGGATTTGGGCCGATAGCGAAGGCCGGGGGAAGGGATCGACATTCACCTTCAGTCTCCCCAAGGCCAAGTGAGGGGATTTTTCCCCTGTCGGAGAGGTCTTTCCCGGGAGGTATCGATGGGGATCACCTGCGGCACCAGAAAGGAGATCGGATCACTTCCGGAAACGATCCGCCGGTCTTGCGGTAACGGTCAGCTCGACCTGGAATCGGCTATTTTTTTGGTAGGTGTCCTTTCTGACTTTTGGTAACTGGTGTGGAGCAGGCGGTGCCTTTCGGCGGCGTCAGAGAGACCGTTTTCGTACAGGGCCATGACCGCCGGGTTTCTGTGCGCCTGGCGGTTTTCCGACCCCCGGTCTATCTCGTAGAGCGAAGCCGCCCGCCTTTCGATCGTCTCGGCATCGGACGGAACCGGCTGTCCGCCCCCGCCGACGCATCCCCCCGGACAGGCCATGACCTCCAGGGCATCGAACGCCTTTGGGTCGGCCTTGAGTTCCTCCAGCGCGTCTTTGGCGTTTCGGAGACCGCTCACCACGCGTATCCTGACCGTCCTGTCCCCAATCCTCATTTCCGTGTTCTTTACGCCTTCCTGGCCCCGCAGTTCCCTGACCGCATCCGGAGGCATCTCCGAACCGAGGGCCTTGAAATAGGCCGTCCTTAGCGCGGATTCGAACACCCCGCCGCTCGATCCGTATATGACACCGGCCCCGGACGGGATTCCGAACGGGTCGTCCGGTTCCATGGGGTCGATTTTCGTCAGGTCCAGCTTTCTCTTCTTCATCAGCCGCGCCAGTTCACGGACCGTGATCACTCGATCGACCGGATACCAGCCGTCGATCGCCAGTTCCGGACGGGTTACCTCGTGCTTCTTGGCCGTGCACGGCATTACCGAGACCATGTTTATCCGGTGGGGGTCGATTCCCCTGCTTTTTCCCCAGACGGACTTGATTACGCCACCGAGCATGATTTGGGGCGATCGGGCGGTGCAGAGGTTGGGGACGAATTCCGGGTAGTTGAATTCCACGAATTTTACCCAGGCCGGGCAGCACGACGTCATCCCCGGAAGCCTTTGTCCGGATGACAGGCGTCCCAGAAGCTCTTCGGCCTCCTCGATCGTGGTGATGTCGGCGGCGGCCGCCGTGTCGAAAACGTGGGAAAATCCGATGGCCTTCAGGGCGGCGGTGACCTGTCCGGTCATGACGGAACCGGGCGGAAGACCGAATTCCTCTCCGATGGCGCTTCGGACGGCCGGGGCGAACTGCACGACATTGACCTTCCCACTGTCGTCAAGGATCCCGTCGATGTCCTCGAATTCCCCGACCGATTCGATCGCCCCCACCGGACAGTGCATTATGCACTGTCCGCAGCCGGTGCAGTCCCTGGTCGGGTCATCGGTCGGCTTGACCCGTCCGTCCGCGCCGATCTCCAGGAAACCGGTTGGGCAGGCGGCCACGCAGTTTCCGCAGCCGATGCATTTCGTCTGGTCAAAGACGATCGGGCCGCAGCGGATCACCTCGGTTCCCGGTTCGGGCACTGTCGTCGGTTTCCCCTGGAGCTTGCCGGAAAGCCTCAGCAGTTCGCATTTCTGGAAAAATACGCAGTCCGGACACTCTAGGGCGTGCCGATCGAGTATTTTCTGGATGGCGATTCGGCGCCGGTTCGTCAGATCCTCCGACTCGGTCGTCACCGACATCCCCTCGCTGACGGCGGTCAGGCAGGAACGTTGCGGCTCGTCTTGCCCCCCTATCTCCACTATGCACAGGCCGCACGTTCCGGAAGGCGGCAGGTCCGGGTGGTTGCACAGGGCCGGGATCTCAATGCCGTTTCGTTTGGCGGCCTGGAGCACGGTTTCCCCGGGGGAGGCGGACAGTTCCCTGCCGTTGATCGTGAATCTGATCGGTGCATCGGTATTTTGGGTCATAGGTCTTTTTGGCCCCGTCGTTGCCTTTATGAGTCATGGGTCAATGGTATCATTTTTTGCGTTTTTCAGGTATGCGCTTTCGGGCCTTTTTCCACAACCCGCCCGTTTTGGGGTATAATTTCCTCACGCTAAACGTTAACCGTCCCAACCGACATGACCGACATATACGAACAGTCCCTGGGGCTGCACCGCGAGAGGCGCGGCAAGCTGGAGGTGCGAAGCAAGGTTGACCTGAAGACCAGGCTGGACCTGTCTTTGGCCTATACGCCGGGGGTGGCGGCGGTCAGTACGGCCATCGGGAAGGACAGGGATTTGGCATACGAATACACGCTCAAGGGGAACTCCGTGGCGGTAGTCTCCGACGGATCGGCCATTCTCGGGTTGGGAAATCTCGGTCCCGAGGCGGCGATTCCGGTGATGGAGGGCAAGGCGATCCTGTTCCGGGAATTCGCCGGCATTGACGCCTTTCCCATCTGCCTGGATACGCAGGAGACCGAGGAGATCATCCATACCGTCAAGCTGCTGGCCCCGGTCTTCGGCGGCATCAACCTGGAGGACATATCCGCCCCGCGCTGTTTCGAGATCGAGGAGCGGCTGGTTCGGGAACTGGACATTCCGGTGATGCATGACGACCAGCGCGGGACGGCCACGGTCGTCCTGGCCGGACTGACCAATGCCCTGAAGGTCAAGGGGCGGACGCCGGATGGCGTTCGGGTGGTCGTCAACGGGGCCGGGGCCGCCGGTACGGCGATAGTCAGGATGCTTTCGGAATGCGGTTTCGGCGACATCGTCGTCTGTGACCGGCAGGGCATCATCAGCCGGGAAAGGGTTGACCTCAATCCCTACAAGCGGATGCTGTCCGACGCGACCAATCCCCGCGGCCTGTCGGGGGATTTGGCCAGGGCCCTGGTGGGAGCGGACATATTCATTGGAGTAAGCGCCGGAGGCGTCCTGAAACCGGACATGGTGCGGGCCATGGCTCCGGAGCCGGTGATTTTCGCCATGGCCAATCCGACGCCGGAAATAATGCCGGAGGAGGCCAAGGCCGCCGGGGCCCTGATCGTCGCCACCGGCCGGTCGGATTTCCCGAACCAAGTGAACAACGTCCTGGCCTTTCCGGGGATCTTCAGGGGCGCACTGGATAACGGTGTCCGCAGGATAGGGAACGCAATGCTGGTCAGGGCCGCTCAAAACCTGGCCTTCTGCGTCCCGGAACCCGGTCCGGAGCGGATACTGCCCGATCCCCTTGACAGGGAAGTGGCGGGTTGGGTCGCATCGGCCATCCGATAGCGGTCGGTTTTCTTCGTCGGGGAGGCGGGTTTTTGGCCCGTCTTTTTCGTTTTCTTTTTAACGGATCAGATGATAAGATGTCTGTGAACGACACAAAAACAAAAAACAAGGAGGTCAGTCGTGAAAAAAATTAAGTCGTGGCTGAAATCGGCCTGGTATTTCACTGTCCTGGCGGTCACAACGGTCTTTTTCGCCGTTTTCGGCGGTCTGCACCTTTACGCCCTAATCGCCTGGAACCGGCTGACCGGGGCCAGGGAATCGGTCCGGGTCAGGCGGATTTCCGGATGGCAGATGGTTTGGAGCGGGTTTTTCCTGGGGGTCGTGTTTTTTCTGATGCGGGTCAGGGTGGAATACCGCACCAAAAAGCCGGTCGGTAAACCGAATCCGGCCATCGTCATCGGGAACCACAGGCACGACATCGATGCCCTGCTGTTTTCCGTCATCATGCGCCGCCTTGGCTACCGCTCGTTTTCCGGCGTCGCCAAAAGGGAGCTGCGGTCCGTACCGATAATCGGGCGGGCCTTCCGGGAAACGGGGTTCGCCATGGTGGCCAGAAACCGTGACCGAAGGGACCTGGAAAGGGTCCGGAGATGCGCTGAATCGGTTTTGAGGAACGGGGCCAGCCTGCTGATATTTCCGGAAGGCACGACGTTTTTCGACTCGAATCGGAGGGGTGACCTAAGGCATCTCCTTCTCCCGAAATCAGGCGGTCTTAAGGTCATTCGGGAAACGCTGCCGAATTATCCGGTGCTTTCGGTGACAGTCCACTGGGGGAAGGATCCCGTGCTTTCCACCATTCCCGCCGGAACGGACCTGATTGGCCGTAGGCTGATCGTGTATGCAGAGATGAAGGAGATCGGGGAAGGGGAAGGCATTGAGTCCTGGCTAAAGCGGGAGTGGAGGCGAAAGGACGTAATAATGGAGGTTCTTAAAGTCTCGAAATAGGATTCGGAATGGATCCCTAAACCCTGCCGCAACGGCAGGGTTTTTTTTGCCCTTATTTAAGGACGGTCTGTCTGGCCGGATCGGCACCGGCCCCCTATTCTATTGCGGCGACTGCTGGTTCGGCGTCCGCGCAAACCCTGGCGCCGGTGAAGCTGTCCCGTCCGCAGAGTTTCAGGTCCCGCATCAGGACGGCGGGGAAGATGGTCGTTTCTGTTGGGGTCAGGGCAATCTCGAAGCTGGCCCCGATTCCGGCCTGGAGATCGTCGGCGGGCAGGTCCCCGATGTTCCATATTAGCCGCCGTTCGGCGGGAAGGAATGCCGGGGGTTTGCCGATGGTGACGCTGTAGTTTCCGGTCCATTCCGCCCCGGTCGGCAGGAAGGCCGTGAATTCCGTTTCCTCGGTTCGGTTGAGGTCGTTTCCGATGCGGATGAAGACGCGGTATTTGGTTGCCCGGCCGATTTCCGGCGGGAACGGTCCGGAACCGATCTGGTCGCCATCCCGGGTCCAATAGAGGGCCGCCGCCTTAAGGGACAGGGTAGTGCTGATCGGCAGGCTGACGGACGAGGTTTCCGCCACGGCCGGCCTGGTCCGGTCGTCCGAAAGGAAATATTCGGCCTCGGTCCGAAGTTCCAGGGTCGGCTTTTCCGGCCTGGTTCGCGTCTTTGGGGCGATGTCCGCCTTTAGCCTCCCCTCGAACGACAGGGAACCGGAGGTTCCGGGATCGAGAATGCGCAGTTCCGGATTCGTGTCAGCCGTCCAGACGAGCGTCGGATCACCCTCCAGGAACTCGGCGTCCGTCTTCAGTCGGACGGTTACGTTCCCGAGCGGTTCCTGGCCCGTGTTGCCATAGCGGATCGTCAGGCGGATCGGGTTTCCCGGGCTGACGGCTGACGCACCGGACGGTTCGGTCAGGGACTGTTCGATCTCGAACCCTCCGGATAGGGTTTCGATGTCGCGGCGGATTTCCTCCGCCAGGCGACGTTCGCCCCCCTCCATTATGTAGGCACTGGCCACGAAGTGGGGGACAGCCGGCCTTGCCGATCCGGAACGGAAGTGCCCATAGATCTCAATGTTGCCCTTCTGTCCGGGATCCAGCCGTCCCAGGTCCCACTCGTTCGTTGCGGTGCGGGCCGGAAACGATCCGGTAACAACGAAATCGTCCGGGGGAGTCAGGCGTATCAGGGCCAGGACACCCCTTTCGTCCAGGTTGGCGTACGGCAGGCTGATGGTTACCCGGCGGCCGCGGACGATCCCTTCCTCGGGTCGGATCGCCAGGCGAAACAGGGAATCCGACGTGCTCCAGGTCATGTTTTGGGCGGTTCGTTTGGGGGCAGTGTCTCCTGCCCGCCAGAAGCTGGCGGAAACGGTTACCGTGTTTCGGCTTCCGGTCGGGGAATAAAACCGTCCGGAGATGACCGTTTCGCCCTGGCCGTTGGCGGGAATGGTCCCTATCCGGACCGTCCTTACGGTTTCCCCGTTGAACCCGGCTGCGGGCCTGTCGGTTTCGGGTTCCGATTCGTCCGGCACGAAAGAGGGGGGCATCCTTATCTCCAGTACCGAATCGGCCAGCGGCTGTTCCCCCTCGTTGCGGTAAGAGACCACGAGTTCGGTAGCCTTGCCGCTGATCGGTTCGGTCCGGAACTGGGCGTTGAGGGTAACGATTGCCGGAGGGGAAAACACCGGCAACAGGAACTTCAGGAAGATGGCCGTAACCGCCAACCCGCCCAACATGAACATCAGGACGATGTCCAGGATCAGGACCTTCCCGTGGTGTTCGGGGAACCGTTGCCGGTACTTGCGGTCGTAGTGGGTTCGGATCGGTTCGTAGCAGATCCGGTGGATCGGATCGACCAGTCCCCTAACCGGTCCGGCAAACAGGTTCAGGGTATTGATGAAAACGTTGCCTTTTTTGCCTATCGGCAGTTTGGCCGCAACCTCATCGATGCGAACCTCCTTCAGGACGTCCTCGGAGACTATTTCCGGGTTTTTGGGGTCGTTTTTTCTGGTCATACCTATTCATTATATACCATCATCGGGAAGAGATGCTGAACACGTCGGTGGAGAGGGCGATTATCTCGTCCGTGCCGTCGCGGTTAGTGTCCGAGGCCGCCACCACCACCCCATTGCGGCTGTTGGGGTCAGCGGCCATGAATCCGGGGTTCAGGAGCCGTCCGTAGCGGCTGAAGACCCGGACATGGGGGCCGCCGCCCGGACCGGAACCCGTGGCAATCTCCCTGGTGCCGTCGCCGTCAAAGTCACCGATGGCCACGTTGACCCCGCCGCGGAAGGCCGGATCGTAGGCCATGAACCCGTATAGCGGCTTTCCGTAAAGGTTGAAGACCCGGACATGGGGGCCGCCGCCCGGACCGGCACCGGCGATTATCACCGGCCAGCCGTTGCCGTAAAGGTCTCCGGCGGTGACGTTTATCCCGCCCCGAAAGTCCTGGCTGTAGGCGTGGAAACCGTTTCCGACGGGGGATCCGTCCAACCGGAAGACCCTGACCAGCGGGGCGTTTCCCGGACCGGTTCCGGTCACCACCTCCATCTTTCCGTCACGGTCCATGTCGGCTGCGGCCAGGCTGATTCCGGAACGGTAGGCATCGCCGTACGGACGGAACCGCGTCTCCCCGCCGTTGCCCATGACTATCCGGATCTCACCGCCGTTCCCGACAACCGTATCCTCCCGGCCGTCTCCGTCCAGGTCATCTATGAGGATTTGGGCACCGCCGGCCTGGGGGCGGACATAGGAGAAGAACCCGTTCCTGACCCGGTTTCCCAGACGGTCGAATATTCGGGCGTAGGACCCGTTGGGGAATCCGGTGCCGATCAGCCGATCGATGGGCTTCAGCAGGATCAGCCCGTCTTGGGGATGCACCGTAACCGAACTGACGATTCGCCCGTCGTTCGTCTGCGGATCCTGGGTTCCCCGTATCCGCTCCATCTCCACGCCCAGGTCCACGTTACGGGAGACGCCGGTGGAGTTGACCAGGCTGATGCCGTTCTCGAAATCCCGCCGCCAGACTCCAGGGTAGGCGGTATCGTTGTTTCCGGTCAGGTTTACGGCCGGTCCGATCGGACGGCCCAGATCCGCACCCATCTCGTCATAGCGCCACATCTGCCCGTGGTCTGATTCGCCGAAGTCAAAGGAGAAGAACCCGTCTCCCAGGAGGGTGGAGCAGAGCGTAAAGCGAACCCGACGCCAGTCGGCATTCTGTCCGCTGTTGCCCGTGTTGCCGTTGATGATCATGGCGTTCGGATACCCGACCATGCGCTCCAGGCGGAAATAGTTGGCCATGGAATCCCTCCAGGTACCGGAACCCTCCCAAGGGGTGGGAAACGACTCGAACATCCGTCCGTTAACGTACGGCTGCAGCTCGGCGGACGAATCGCCGTTGATGACGATGACGGCTTCGGCCCCAAGGTATTCCCGGGTCGATTTCAGGATGTTGACCATGCCGCGACTCCAGGCCGTGTCCATCAGGTGTCGGTCGTCGGCCCGTCCGTCGCGGTGGAGGTCGATGTTGCCGCCGTTGGCCCAGGAGATGGTGGCCGAAAACTCGTCGTAGAATATCCCGTCCCAAAGTCCGGTGGACCATATCCGGTCACGGACGAACTGCGGCAGGTATTGGTTCCAGCCGCTTGCGCCGGAGAGCACCGCGGTTCCCGGCCAGACCGATATCCGGTTGCCCTGCGGATCAAGGAGCCACCAGTCGTCGCGGATGCCGGCCTCAAGTTGCCTGTGGAGGGAATCGACCCAGGAGTAGTTCCAGGACTTGGACGGGACGTAGGCCAGGAAAATGACGTTGGGGTTGATCTTCCGAACCTCCCCGAACATTTCCCGGTTATAGACCTGCGCCTCGGCCGGCAGGATGATCAGGTCGTATTCTGCCAGTTGCGGGTAATGCTCCGGACGGATGTCGGTCCCGGCCTTCAGGTAATAGTTGGCCGTGCGAACGAACCTGTCCGCCGGGGTCTTCAGGGCCGCTTCGGCCGGGTCGGGAAAGGCGAAAGCCGCTGACCAGAAAATCAGGATTAGCAACAGGACGGGAAGGGTGACTTTTCCGAACGGAACCGTATTGGGCAATTCCATAGGCGATGTCTAAACCTTATCCCCTTGTTCCCCTTTTTCCAATAGCTTGGGGTTGGGGGAGTAGAGGCGGTTCCGTATTTTCCACATGCTGACGAATTGGCCGATGCCCTCACTGGCCAGCTTGTTCCTGACCGTCGGCCGTTTTTGGGACCAGCGAACCAGGCTCTCAAAGGATATCTTGTATCTCCCGCGAACCACCACATAGGTCAGTTCCCCCACGGTAATGGCCCGTCTGACCGTCCGGCCGGAAACGCCGAAAAGCCTGGCTGCCTCGGATATTGAAACTCGGATGATGTTCATATGTTTGTCTACAATATTGTAGACAAATACAGCAATCTTGTCAAATTTTAGAGTAACCAAACCAATGTCATGGGGCGATTTCCCGTTGTTTCCCGTGGTGTTGGATACGGCATCGGAACGTCCAATCCGGTCTGTTTCCGGCCGTTTTCCCACCGTTCGGACCAGTAAAAATAAGGCCAAATAAGGTCGTTTCATGCCGCATGACCTTGATTGTTAGGCCGGTCGGTGCTATCATCATGAACAGCGAAAACCCGACCGAAAACCGGATGTGGGTGTAACAAACTTCGATTTTTTCCGTCTAATGGCATGTCGAACATTTTGAAGGAAAAATTCCTGCTTTACCGCATTAGGGCCAAGAACGATCCCGATGCCTTCGGACTGGTCTATGACACCTATGTCCGGCGCATCTACCGCTTCATCTTCTTTAAGGTCCGATCTGCGGAACAGGCCGAGGACATAACATCCGATACCTTCCTGAAAGCCTGGCAGTACCTGAAGGAGAAGCGGGAGGTTACGCACCTTCAGGCCCTCCTGTACAACATCGCCAGGAATGCCGTCATCGATTGGTATCGGCACAACTCCTGCGTTCAGGGAACCGTTTCCCTTGATGACAGCCGCCTGACAGGCGAGGCCATCGTTGACGGGGAGAAGCTGCTTAGGGACATTGACCGCCGAACCGAGGCCGAACGGGTCATAGAGAAGATCCACGGGCTGAAGGACGAATGGCGGGAGGTGATGGTGATGAGGTACCTGGACGGATTGAGCAGCGGGGAGATCGCCGAGGCACTGGGAAAGACGACATCCAACGTTCGAATCATATTGCATCGGGCCACTAAGGTCCTGACCCAATCCATAAGGAATGAGCAACCGGAACCTACAACTGATACTGGCGGAGACGGCGAATGAACGGCTGGGCGGTGCCCCGCACGGGGATTGGGTTGCCAAAAACCGAGACATCCTGATGATGCAGGTCAGGAACACCACTGACCGGAACGCCTGTGTCTCCAAACTGGAAAGCGTCCGGAATTTCCTTTCTGTGTTTTTCCCGGCCGAACGGGTCATGGTAACGGTGCGGGCCTTTGCCGTTTTGGTGCTGATGGTCGGAACGGTCTTCGGCGGCGGTTTGGTTTCGGTCATGGCCTGCCGGAACGCCGTTCCCGGGGAATCGGCCTATCGGGTGAAGCTGGCGGTGGAGAGGGCCCAGGTGGTCATGGCCCCGAATAACGTCTACCGCATCCGTCTCCATGCCGAGTTTGCCGACCGGCGGATGGATGAGGCCGCGAAGCTGGCCGAGGGTCCGGAGGACGGACGGCGGTTGGTGGTCGGGGTCCTTGGGGAATTCAATGACGAGCTGGCGGATTTGAGGGGCGGACTGATGAGGATGAAGGCGGTCGATCCCGAGGGGGTGGCTGCGGCAGCCAAGCTGCTGGAGAGGAAGATGGTCTCATACCGGCAGGTGCTGAAGGACATCACCGGGGCGCTCCCGTCCGATGTCCGGCCGCAGGCATTGGCCATGGCCGGTCGGGTGGAGGGTTTGGGGCTGCAGGCCATGGCCGTGCTGGTTGACCAGCACCTGTCCGGTGACGTCAATGCCTCCAAGGACATGGTGGCCGGCAAGATCAATGACCGCATCCGTCAGGCAGAGGCCAAGCTGACCGTGGCCCCTGACCGCGAACCGACCGAAAGGACTGTCCGGGCCAAGGCCGCCATTGCCCAGGCCAGGGAGATGATGGAGGCGGAGAATTACCAGGCGGCCTTCTCGAAGATAGTGGAGGTGACGGAGATTACGGACAACATCGATTCCGGCGATTTGGTCATAGACGGGATCGATCCTGAAGGTGGGGATGAGACGGAAAACGAAGAAACAGAGACAGCGGACGAGGAACCGGTCGACAGTGAGGGTAACGAAGACGAAAAAGAAAACGAACCAGGCAGTTGAAGAGGGTTAAAGAAAAAACAAAAACAAAAAAAAACAAACAGACCCCCTTGCCAATCCAGTAGTGGGTTTTGTCCGGCCTGAATCGGACCGACAGAACAAACCGCTGGGTCTGGCAATCGCTAGTCGGATTGTACCGGGACAAATCCCGGTATGACGATCCCGCTGGACGGTCGCTCAACAGGAAGGTCTGATTCGGCAACGTCCGGGAAACCGGCGTTGGGAGGATGGGATCTTTGGGAGAGGGACAATTTCGGGGAAACAACCCGAAAATCTCGAGCGTTCCGCTCCCTGTCTCTGTCGAAACCGCTTCTTGGGACCTGAATATCCTTATTAACGCGTTCTGGCCGAAAAGGTCGAGTCCGAAGGGACGCCGGGCGCCTACTCATAACGGAACCAGCCATTCTCCATGGCGGTTCCAAGAAAGGTTGTAAATCAATTATGCAAAACGCAATCAAGAAAGCGTTTACCGGTGCGATCGTCGCTTCGACCATCGTCTGGTCCATTGGCCTGTCTGCCATCCCGTTTGCCGCCAAGGCAACTCCGGCTTCCGGCACCCTGGTCAAGGCTTCCCTTCCGGCCGTCTATTATGTCGGTGCGGATCAGAAACGCTATGTCTTCCCCAACGAGAAGACCTATAAGACCTGGTATGCCGATTTCTCCGGTGTCCAGATCATCACCGATGCCGAGCTTGCCGCTCTGCCGATCGGTGGCAACGTGACCTACAAACCGGGTGTCCGGATGGTCAAGATCACGACCGATCCTAAGGTCTACGCTGTCGATGCCAATGGCACCCTGCGCTGGGTCACTTCCGAGGCCGCCGCTACCGCCATCTACGGCTCCAGCTGGAACCAGATGATCGACGACGTCTCTGACGCGTTCTTCACCAACTACAGGATCGGTTCCGATGTCCATGCGGCCTCGGACTTCGTCCCGGCCACGGCTTCCGCCGCTGCCACCTCCATCAATGTCGATAAGGGCCTGTCCGGTTTTGCCGACGGTTCCCTTACCGCCATGCTTTCCTCCGGTCAGCCGGTTGGGGGGACGATTCCGGGCAAGGCCACTGGCGTGGCCATGGTCAAGGTTGATGTCAAGAACAACAGCACCAGCGCCATTACCCTGGACTCCATGACCGTCCGTCGCACGGGCGTCGGTTCCTATGCCGATTTCAGCTATGTGTATGCCTATGAGGGCAGCAACAGGCTGACCACCGGCCGGACCATCAATTCCTCCAGCAATGAGGCCACCTTCGGCGGCCTGAACGTCACCCTGGCGGCTGGAGAGACCAAGACCCTGTGGGTCTCCGCTGACATGGGTACCGGCACTGCCGGCAACCAGAACAGCATCCAGGTCGTGTCCATCACGGCCGGTGCGGTCGCGGTTTCCGGTCTGCCGGTTTCCGGTCCGGTGTTTACGCTGGCCGGAGCCACTGTCGGTGCGATCACCATTGCGGCCAACGGTTCCTTCGTGAACGCCGAGGCCGGTTCCAATGCCAAGGTTGCCGAGTTCCAGCTGTCCGCCTCCTCTTCCGAGGATGTCATGCTGAACAAGGTCGCCCTGTACTACACCGGCACCACGGCCCGGGAGAACCTGTCCAACCTGACCCTGAAGCAGGCCGGAGTTACGGTGGCCACTGCCACCGGGATTTCCGTCAAGGACCTGGCCACCTTCCCCCTGAACGCTCCGTTCAAGCTGGAGAAGGGTTCCAGCCGCGTCTTCCAGGTGTATGCCGACATTTCCGGCAATGCCCGGGCTGACGAGACCGTTGCCTTCTACCTGGACAACGCCTCTGACCTGTATGCCATCGGTTCCACCTATGGCTATGGCGTCGAAGTCGTGCGCGCCGATTACGACGGCAGCTCCGCTGCCAAGAAGTCTTCCGTGACCATTGAGGCCGGCCAGCTGAACATCACCTTCAACGGCCCGTCCTCCAAGGATGTTGGCATTGACGGCAAGGATGTTGAGATCTTCAACTTCACGATGACCGCCCAGAGCAACATCGAGGTCCGGAACGTCCGGATGAACCTGACTGCGGCCAATGTTGCCGGTGCGGGTGATGGTTTGGTTGATAGTTCCTCTTCCCCCTCCATCGCCAACTACAGCGACATCAAGCTGGTCGATACGGCCACCGGCGCGATTGTCGGCGGTCCGAAGGACCTGTCCATCGCTACCCATACGGCTGGTGCCGGTATTGATCTCGCCCAAGATGTGACTTTCGACAGCGTGTTCAACATGTCTGCCGGTCAGAGCCGCACCTTCAAGCTGACTGTCGATGTCGCCAACAACTCGGCACTTGCCGCGTCCACGGCCGATACCCTGACAGCCAAGCTGCTGCAGTTCGTTACGGGTGATGTCCGCAACCTGGACAACAACACCAATGTCGCTGACATCGTCCCGAATTCCGCTTCCGGAATCACCGGTAACGCCGCCACGCTGACCTCCTCGTCCCTGACCGCGTCCAGGGCCTCCACTCCGGTGGCCCAGACCTACATCAAGGGTGCCCAGGGCGTGTCCTTCGGCGGCCTGATCCTGAAGGCCAATGACGTCGGGGACATGATCGTCTCCAGCGTCACCATGACCCCGATCGACAACGGTACGAATGTCGGTGACTACGACGAGAGCATCCAGACCGCCAGCCTGTGGGACGGTGCCACCCAGATCGGCACTGTCCAGTCTCCGGACGGCACGTACGGCACGCTGGTCTTCTCCAACCTGAACCTGACGGTCCCGTCCGGCCAGTCGAAGACCCTGACCCTGAAGGTCAACCTGTCCGCTGTCGCCACGCCCAGCAACTACCAGTACAGCGTCAATGCGGCCGGTGACCTGTCGGTTACCGACGTCAACGGCGCCTCCAAGACCGCTGCCGGGACCTATCCGGTCCAGTTCAGCGTCATGACCATTGCCAACGCCGGCAGCGTTACGGTTACCAAGGCTTCCGATGATTCCGAGTCCGAGACCGGCATCGTGATCGGCGGCGCCTCCAATGTCGTCCTGGCCAAGTACAAGCTGGATGCCATTGACGAGGAACTCCGCCTGGTCAAGGCCGCGTTCGACGTCAACGCCTCCGCTGCCACTGCCATCCAGAGCCTGTCTCTCTATGACGGTGCCACCATGGTCGGCGGTCCGATGTCGGTTGACGGCGCCGGTACCGCGGCTTTCACGGGCATGAACATGATCATCCCGAAGGATGGCTCCAAGATCCTGACCGTCAAGGCCAACCTGAACTCCGTCGGTTCCTCCGGCGCGACCACTGGTTATGACCTGAAGGTTCAGCTGCTGACCACGGGCTTCCGGGTTGAGGGAACCTCCGGTTCCACGACCATTGAGACCCTTTCCAGCGCTGTTGACGGGAACAGCAAGGTCATCCGCAAGAGCAAGCCGACGATCGCCCTGGCCACGTTGAGCAACGTTCTGGGGGCCGGTGCCCAATCGGTCATCCGCTTCTCCGTTACGGCTGATGCGGCCGGTGACATCTCCTTCAAGAAGATCACTGCCTATGTCGTCGAGAGCGGAACGGTTACCGTGACCGCTCCGTCCGACATTGACACGATCCTCAAGGACATCACCGGCGGCAACTACCTGAACGCCTCCACGGCGACCTATGCCACCAGCGTCCTGACGATTGACCTGTACGAGGAGTTCACTGTCGGTGCCGGAACCACCAAGAACTTCGACATCTTCATGAACATATCCGGTGCGGTTTCCTCTGACAGCGTCACTTCCAGACTGCTGACGGATGACACCACGTTCACTACCGGTGACTATGCCGCAGCTGCGGCTGTCGGTGAGTTCGTCTGGTCTGACAAGTCGAAGACCAGCCACAGCACCTCTACCGAGGATTGGGCTACCGGCTACAAGGTGAAGACCTTGCCGTCCGACAGCCACACTCTCTCGAAATAGAGCTGCGTGACAGGGTTTGACGGCACCTTGGAAAAAGCCGTCACAAAAACCGGCCCCCGAAAGGGGGTCGGTTTTGTAGTCTCCAGCGCCCCCAACCCCCAAACCCAACGCCCCCCTAAATCCCCCAATACTGGGGGACTTGTGTGGAGGGGTTTGTTGTCTTGGCCCCCAAACCCCCTCCCTGCGGGAGACTTACGCCTTCAGGGGCTTAAGCGGAAGAATTTATTTATGGAAGCCTGATACGGTAGCTTTATGCTTGACCCTTTTTCGTTATTGTCAGGTTCCGGGGGGTCTGTTAACCTTATTTTAATCCGCAATGGGGCGGGATCAGGCACATTGACAACCTAATCATGCGAAAGGGATTGGTGAAGGCATGAAACACGAACGAAAGCGAAATTCCGTTATCGTCAGCATCTTCAGGAAAACCGTTCAGGCGGTTGGAAAAATAGGGAGAATCATCAGGTCGCACCTGCGGCGGTCGGCGTTGGAGGTAATGTCGTTCCTGCTGGACAGGGATGCCCTGTTTCGAGTTATTGGGTTCTTCAACCGCAGGTTCGGGTTTTTGAAGACGGTATTTCTCCTTTACCCGGCCAATTTAAGGTATGCCCATGCCTATGTCTACGAAAGACGCAGGAAACGGATGTTTTGGGGACCGGAGTTTGTCGGTCTATTTAGGCAGAAGAACTGTAAAATTGGTTTGGTTTTCGGTATTTCCTCGGACGAGAAGATGATTAAGGATCCCAAAAATACAGAAAATCTGCTAAGGGTATTTGACCGGATGGAAGACATAAGGGTGATGTTGGGGGCGGAACGGAAGTCTTTTGCCGGTATCCTGCCCAGCATATTCCGTTCCCGCGGCTTTCCCCATGATTTCTGCGAGGCAGAGGTGACTGTCTTGGCCGTTAAAAAGGCGATTGAGGCCGTCAGGAAAACGGAAGGAATGGGAACGGGGGTACCGACTGTCGTTTTGGGCGGTCGGGGACTGATTGGCAGCCAGGTTGTCAAAAGCCTGTCCGATACCCCGGTTTTTGTCCTGGATTCGGCCGGATCGGAAGACGAAAGGAGATGGCCGGACGGATTAGGTCAAGACAGGGTTCTTTTGGTCAATATCGCTTCGGTTAGGGCCCTGGAAAGTCAGGTAAAAATGCTGCATCCGGCGGCGGTCATACTGAATGAGGCTTATCCGGAGCCGCCGAAGGCGCTTATCGAAAAGATCAGGGAAATTGGCTGCCCGATATATCACATTGCCGGTGTTTTGGCAGATTGGGTTTTACCGAATTTTTCAGGCGCCTATCGTGAAGCAATTCCGTGTTGTGCTGCTTGGCTTAATGAGGACATGGAGGTTTCGGTGATTCGTTTGGTTTAGCTTGTATCCGCTACGGGTTCCCACCCGTAGCGTTTTTAATGGTATAATTTGGAAATATATGATCCCTATTTTCGACGACATAAACACCATACTGATCCTGGTCGCCCTGTTTAATCTCGTGTTGGGAATTTTGGTAATAGGGGGCGGAATCAGAAAATTGGCAAACGTCATTTACGGACTGAACATTTTTTCGGCAATCGGGTGGATTATTGCCATGGTTATGTACCGGGCGGCACCGCAGGAAACTGCCCTTTTTTGGACCGTGGTCCTCTATATAGCCCCAACCTTCATTGCCAGCAGTTTTTTGATTTTTTCATACGTGTTTCCGTCAAGATCACCCGGAATTTTTTTACGACAGTCGGTTACGATAATTCTTGTCAATCTGGCGGTGGTTGTCCTGACGGCTTGGCCGGAAATGGTGATAAAACAGGTCAACGTTCGACCGGGTCTTGAGAAAGAAATCATTTTCGGTAGGTTGTACTGGATTTACGTCATTTATACGTTGGCGTTTTTCTCCTACGGTTTTTACCGGATCTATCGGAAATTCAGTCAAAGTTCCGGTGTCGAGCGGTTACAGATAATTTACCTTCTTTTCGGCTACGCCCTGTCAACGAATTTGGCTTTCGTTACCAATTTAATCATGCCGTGGTTGGGGTATTTTTTCCTTAATTGGCTCGGGCAGGTGTTCAGCATTTTCATGGTCGGTTTCATAACCTATGCCATTCTTCGCTATCGCCTGATGGATGTTCGGTTGGCGGCAAGGAGAATGACGATTTGGTTGGCGTTGTCCGTCTTCACCTATGTCGTTTTTTTCGGACTGGTTTGGATGTTCAACAGCCATCTGGGCGGGGTGGATACGGTCGGGGCCTATGCGTCGGCCGTGGTCATCGCTCCGGCTTTCGTGATCGTGTTTTTTGGGGTGGACCGACTGTTGAGGAGGTTTTTCAGCCGCTACGTTTTCGGCGACCTCTACACCTTCCAGGAGGCCATCGGCCGGCTGGCCGGGCGGCTGAACCACCTGGTCGGACTGGATAAGATCGTTCGGGAGATAGTCTCGACCATCCGCAGGACCATGGACCTGGACAGGGCCGCCCTCCTGCTGTGCGATTGGGGCGATCGGGACACTGCCTGCAGGGTGGCCTCGGTGGCCGGTTTTGCCAACGCCGATGACCTGGCCCGGGTGATGTCCGACAAGTTCATGCTGAATTACCTTCAGGATAGCCAAAATCCGTTGGTAAGGGATGAGGCCCGGATACTGGCCCGGAACGTTTCCGACCGGAAGGCCCGGGAGGGGTTTGAGACCCTCCGTTCCCTGATGGAACGGGCCGGGGCGGCCGTTTGCCTGCCGCTCGTCAACAACGACCGGATGATCGGGATCATCATCCTGGGGGACAAGGTTTCGGGCAACGCCTTCACCAAGGAGGACCTGGAGCTGCTTGACACCCTGGCCAAGCAGGCCGGCATTGCCGTGGACAACGCCATCGTCTACCAGGAGATGGATGACCTTAACGTCCACCTGGAGGAGCGTGTGGCCGAACAGACCGAGGACATCCGGAAGAAGAACGAGCACCTGCGGGAGCTTTTGAAGATGAAGTCGGAGTTCATGGACATCACTTCCCACCAGATGAAGACCCCGATCGCCATTGTCGGCGGTTACGTTTCCCTCCTGAACAGCGGAAAGATAAGGGGCACCAAAAAAAGGCAGGAGATCACCAGGAAGGCCGTGGAGGGGATAGAAAGGCTCAATGACGTCATTCATCGGTTTCTGGCGTCTTCCCGGGCCGAGGGGATGGATTTGGCGATCGACCGGGGGGAGGCGGATATGGTGGGCCTGGTCCGGTCCGTCTGTGAAGGCAAGAGGGAAATGGCCGAAGAAAAGGGGATCGGGCTGGAATTCAGGAACGAGGTCGAGGAACTGGCGGCGGATTTGGATGCGGGCCGCTTTTCCGAGGCTGTCGGAAACCTGATCGATAACGCCGTTTTTTACACCCAAAACGGCAAGGTGACGGTCAGGATGGCCGTCATGGACGGGCAGGCCGTCCTGGAGGTGGCGGATACCGGGATCGGCATTCCGGAAGGGGACCGGGTCAGGATATTCGATCGGTTCTCCCGCAGCCGAAACGCCGTCAAGGTCAAGCCGAACGGTTCGGGGTTGGGGCTGTTCATAGCCCGGAAAATCATTCGGGCCCACGGCGGGGACATCACCCTGGAGAGCGAGGAAGGCAAGGGAAGCACTTTCACGATCCGGATCCCCCTGGCGAAATTGGCCAAGACAGCCCAATGACCCGATTTTCGTGATACAATTCAAAGGATACATAACCGATTTCAATTATGAACATGCGTTTTAAGGGAATGGTCAGCGGTCTTGTTGCCCTATGCGCCGTTGCGGCCGGAATGCCCACGGCCGCCCTGCCTGCGGAGGCCGGGGAAGCCTTCACGTATGCTGCCGACGAGGATATCCAGGTGGCCGGTGTCCGGCTGCGCATCATGGCCGGATCGGTCCAGGACGGGCTGGTCGTTGACGGGGATTCGGTGACCGTTTCCGTTCCGAACGGGGAATCGTTCGAGATTCGGACCGTTGAACATCCGCCGCGGGCCCTGGACAACGATTCCGGGTTGGAGGCCTGCAACATCATGCGGAACCTCCAGAACCAGATGTTCATCAGCGGTCCCCAGGTGGTGGACATCCTGCCGTCCGCCCAATCCTGCTCAACGGCCGGTTACGGCACTGACCAGACCCCGACCGTCGAGATGACCGATCCGATGGAGGGACAGGAGCTGTTGACCGGACAGCCGGTCATGCTGTTCTGGAGAACCGGGGGCCTGGGGGTGGCTGCGGTCCGGATCCGGCTTTCCGTTGACGGCGGGTCGAGCTTTACCGTTCCGGTTGTCGATGACCTGATGGACGGCGGCTTTTACCAATGGACGGTTCCGGATATGGATTCGACCGATTCGGCCGTCCTGAAGATCGAGGGAACGGACGGATCGGGCAACGCGAAAGCGGTCGGCCTTTCCCCGACGTTCCGGATCAGGGGGACGGAACCGTCACCGACACCGCCGCCTGCCCCGTTGGCCTGGAATTTCGATGTCCAGGCCGCCAGGGACTCCTCCCCGACCGGCAGCATCGGCGACATGTTTTCCGGCGACGGTACGGGATCTGCCGAACTGGCCTGTGCCTCGGGATTGAGGATCAAGTCCAGGACCAGCCCGTCCGTCTATCTTTGCGGGGCGGACGGCAGGCGCCACGCCTTCCCCAACTCCAACATCTACAATTCCTGGTTCCTGGGGGATTTCGCCGGGGTGGTGGAGGTGAGCGACGATTTCCTGGCCAGCCTTCCGCTCGGCGCCAACGTGACGTATCGGGCCGGGATCAGGATGGTGAAGGTGGACACTGACCCGAAAACCTATGTGGTGGCACCGGGAAACGTCCTGCGTTGGGTGCCTTCGGAAGATGCTGCCGTGGCCCTGTACGGCGCTGACTGGAACCGGGAGATCGACGACCTGCCGGACTCCTTTTTCGCCGACTATTCCGTCGGCGAGCCGCTGGAACTGGAGTAGGGCGGCAGGACCTGAAGGCTATGATGAAGACAAGAGCCATCCTGCTGGCCTTAGCCGTTTTGGCCTGGCCGGTTTCGGTTTTTGGCCAGCCGGTCAGCGACGCGGAATGCCGGGTTCCGGAGGGGACAATCCCCTCAGTGTCCCTCTTTTCCCCAAATGGCGGACAGCGGCTTGATCCGGGAACCGTTTATGACATCGTCTGGTCGGCATCCGGAACCGATACGGTCCGAATTTCCCTGTCCCTGGACGGGGGGGAAACGTTTCCCCTGTCCGTAGCCGATTCGGCCGGCGGTTTCATGCATGCCTGGACGGTCGATGACTATGCGACAGACCGGGCCCGGATTCGGATTGAGGCCATTGATTCCTGCGGTGCGGTGGCGGCCGCGGCGGTCAGTGCCGGAGATTTTTCCATCAGGGGCCAGGGGAGGCTCCTTCCGGCCATACGGGAGACGGAAGTTTCGGTCTCAACCCCGGTTTCCGGTTCAGGGGTTTCCGGAATGGTCCTGATCCAGGCCAAGACCGAGATCGGGGCATCGTCCGTGGAATTCAAGATCACCGATTCCTCCGGAAACGCATCTTGGGAGGGGGATGCGGTAGGCAGCGACGACAACCGGTCATGGACCGGGTTTTGGGACAGTGCCGGATCGGAAAACGGGAATTACGAACTGACGGTTCGGGCCCGCGATGCGGACGGGCGGCTGGTCGGGGAAGCCGGACCTTTGGAATTTTCCGTAAGCAACCTCACCCTGCCGTCCATCAATACCGGTGTCCTGGACCCTTCACACGGGGAGACCGTGCGCGGAACCATCATATTGAATGCCCTGACCGACCTGGAGGCCGAGGCCCTGGATTTCGTCATTCGACCGGATTTTTCGGCGGTTTCCGCCGAACCGGCCGTGGTTTACGGGCTGACCGGGGAAAGCCGGTTCCTGTGGACCGCATCTTTCGATACGCGCCGGTACCCGAACGGCCGGTACCTGGTGAGGGCCAAGGCCTATGTATCCGGGACGGTGGTCGGGGAGGGCCGGGAGGTGGAGGTGACTTTCGACAATCCGGAGGCTAGGAAAATCGCCGTTTCCGTCTCCTCCCCGTCCCCAGGCGCTGCCGTGGAGGGTGAGGTCGCCCTGGTGGCCAGAACGCTGACCGCCGGGGAAGCGGTGGATTTCGTCATTACGGAAGACACATCGGCCGGCGGTGAGGCGGAGCCGATCGTGGTCAGGGCCACTCCTGACCTGGAAAAAAAGAAATGGACTGCCCTGTGGAAAAGTTACGGGATGGCGAACGGCAGCTACGGACTGAAGGCCAAGTCCTATAGGGACGGGATTTTGGCCGGGGAAAGCGCAATGCAGGCCGTAAGGGTCGCAAACAGCCTGTCCCTGGTTGGGGTCGGCCTGGTATCTCCCGTGCCCGGACAAACCGTGAACGGGCCGGTGGGGTTGGAGGCCGAAGTCGGGGAAGCGGTGGAAAGGGTGGATTTCCTGATTTGGGCCGGTGATGCCCCGGCCGGATCCGGACCGACCGTCCTTCCGGCCGAAGCCGTTCCCGGAAACCTCCGTTGGCTGTCCGTTTGGGACACGTCGGCAGAGTTGGACGGGCGCTACCGGATACAGGTCAGGGCCTGGCACGGGGATCGGAGCGTCGGCGAATCGCCGAAGGCCGAGATGCATGTCCGCAACGGCCTGACCGGCGGTTTTTCCTCCGGCGGGTTGAGTTTGGCGGAGCGTTTGGCCCCGGAAACCGACCCGAACAGGGAAGGGGAATACGACCGGGAATCAGCCATGGGTTCCACCCCGACCGTTAACGTCAGCCTGGGCCTGATTGATCCCTCCGGCCGGGAATACCTGCTTCCCCCGGGCTCGCTCTTCAAGGCAGAGGGATCGCCGGCCGTATACTATTACGGCAGGGACGGCCGCCGTTACGGTTTTCCCGATTCCCGGACCTTTTTCACCTGGTACGGAAACTTCGACAATGTCCGGACCGTCGGCGCTTCGGTCGTGGCCGCCATTCCGCTCGGCGGCAGCGTCACCTACCGGCCCGGAACCCGCCTGGTGAAGATAACCTCCGATCCCAAGGTCTATGCCGTGGCCCGGGGAGGGGTTCTTCGGTGGGTCAGGAGCGAGGTTGTCGCCAGGCGCCTTTA
>JAFGIV010000016.1 GCA_016929435.1 Candidatus Uhrbacteria bacterium
CTTGGCGACCGGCTTCTTCGCGGCCTTCTTCACCGGCTTCTTGGCGACCGGCTTCTTCGCGGCCTTCTTCACCGGCTTCTTGGCGACTTTCTTGGTTGGCATAATCCTCACCTCCCTTTTTGTTGAGTTGCTTCGCGGTGACGCGATGAGCCTCTCGGTTAGTTAACGCAAGCGCGTTACCGCATTAAGCATAATGCATAATCGTCATGGAGCGCAATAGCATTTTGTCAAGAGTCAATACCCGTCATTTTGACTGTCGTATTTTTCTCGCATGATTTTTGATATCCGTTCCCCGATTTTCTCCACGGCTTTCAAGAAACCCTCTTCGTCCTCATCGGGATTTGGAAGTTCACCGACAATGATATCTGCCTTTCCCCCCCCCGCCTGTTTTTCCGGCCGTTTGGTGGCGTCGATGGTGACCATCAGTTTCCGGCCTTCATGTTCTATACTCAAAAAAGCATCTACGCCGTGGAACTTGTCGAGAGGAGTACCGATGGCCGTATAAGCTTTAACTGACCCGCTATCCGGATCGATGCCTAGTTCGTCTTGGACCGCCAGCAGGATCTCTTTCAGGAAAGCCTTATCCGGATTCTCTGGATTTCCTGGTTGGAAACGCTTGGCCAGCTCTATGGATTTGTTGAACGGAAGATAGCCGTTCTCTTGCGCCCCCATATTCTTGATGGTTTTGAGATATTCGGAATCACGGACGGAAACGCTTCCAAACATGTCATGTTCCATCTCTTTTCCGGTATAGCTGGCCGGACAACTTGAACTGTGGCCGTATTCCTGTCCGCAGTATTTGCATCTCATGGAAGGATATTTACGTGGTTTAGGATGAATTGACTTAATTATGGTAGCATAATATCATTCCATTCGTAATCTCGTTGGTGTGTGACAGGGTTATTGGGGCCCTTAGCTCATTTGGTAAGGCACGCACCTCGCCTACGGCTCGGCGCATGCGCCTTTCAGCGGGCTGTGGCGCCCTTAGGCGCCCTGTCGTGTGGATTTCACTTCGTGAAATCGTCGCTGTAGAGCACCCTTGGTTCCGTAGGCGATTGGTGTTACATTCAACAGGCGTTGGGGCCCTTAGCTCATTTGGTAGAGCACCGCCTTTGCAAGGCGGGGGTGGCCGGTTCGAGCCCGGCAGGGTCCACCAGACAAAAAGAGACAGCCTTGGACGGTCAGTCCAGGCTGTCTTTGATTCGTATCGGGTTTTTCCCATCCTGATCCCCCAACCCCAGCGCCCCCTTAGGGGCCTAAGGGACATCGGCAAGTCGCCGTCGGCCGAAGATGGGAGTCTGTCCGTCGGTCGGTGAGGCGGCTCTTGACTCTTTCTGCGTTTTCTGGCAAGCTTCCCCTGAAGTCAGCCTTTATTCGGCGTTTTTTGCGCCATTTGACGTCAAGGGAGAAAAGGAGAGGAAGAGTAAAAAATGAGAGAGAAACGTGAGGGGTCCTGCATCTTGTGCGGGGTCGAGATTGGTGAGGTTCGATACGTGGAGGTGTGCCAAAAATGTTTGACGGAGAGGGATGGGCGGCATTTCTCCATCGTTCCCGTCAGCTGTGACAACGAGAAGGCCTGTGAAGGCTACGACCAGCAGGGCCTGCCCTTCAACTAGCGGCCTGAACCGATCCGGGAATCTTCCGGAAACCAAAGCCGCCCCACTTGGGGCGGCGCTTTTTATTCCCTATAATTTTTCGATCGGCACTTGGGCGACCTGCGCATCGGGCGGAAAGGACGATAGGATCCCTTTCTTGGCCCCGGTGATCTGGACCACGCCGGCGGCGTTCCAGGTGCCGACGGCCATGCCGAACGGCAGGTCGTCCTTTTTCACCAGTCCGGCCACCAGGCCGGAACCGAAGGCATCGCCGGCTCCCGTGGCGTTGACTTTGGGGTAGTCCAGGACGCCGCTGTGCCAGGAACCGGCGCTGTCCGCGGCATAGGCGCCGCGGATGCCGTCCGTGACGACTGCGGCCCGACGGGGCATTCCCCGCAGTTCGGACAGGGCCTCCCCTGCGGTCAGGCCGTCTTTTCCCGTGAGTTTCCTGGCCTCCTCCAGGTTGAGGTTAAAGACGTCCGTTTGGGAAATAAGCGGCTTCAGGGTTTCCCAGCCGTGCTTCAGTTCCCGCGAACCGGGGTTCCAGGCGATTTTGGCGCCGCATTCCCTTGCCTGTCGGATCACCCTTTCCAGCATGTCGAGCCGGTCGGAAATGGATGTGACGTAGAACCAGCGGGCCTTGATTTTCCCCCAGGGAACCGAATCGGCCGACAGGAGTCCGGCCGCTCCGCGGTATACCAGGACGGTCCGTTCCCCGCCCTCGGTCAGCAGGATGACGGCATAGGCGGTCAGTTCGGTCGGGTGTCTCTGGACGAAATCGGTCCCGATGCCGTTGGCCTCCAGTTCCTCGGTTATGTCCCGCCCGCTGGGGTCGCGGCCGATGCTGACGACCGTTGCCGTACGGTATCCCAGGCGGCGGAAGGTCATGGCTGCGTTGGTGGCGCCCCCTCCGGTATCCAGGGACAGTTCCGACACCTCGATCTTCGATCCCAGGTGAAGGCCGATGTCGGAACCGCTCGGCGAATTCGGGCAGTCGTGGGTGTCGAAGGCCGGACTGCGCATAAACACGTCGCGTGTGGCCGTTCCGAATGTCACGAAATCGTACATAACGGCGCCTTAGGCCCGACCGGAAGACCCGAACAGGAGCATCTTGGCACTGACCGTTTTCCTGATCTCCTCTCCGGATCGGCGCATCAGCCGGCGGGGATCGAACGACGATCGTTCATCCAGGATCGTGTCCCGCAGGCCGACGGTAAAGGCGATGCGCAGGTCGGAATCGACGTTGATTTTTCGGATGCCGTTCCGGATGGCCTTCCTGATCTCCGTGTCCGGGATGCCGACGGCGCCTGCCAGCCGGCCGCAGTCGCCGAGTCTTTCGCATTCGCGATCCAGCCGCCGCACCAGGCCTTGGGGGATGCCGGAGGCCCCGTGCAGGACCAGCGGTATCTTCACCAGCCGGTCGATTTCCGCCAGTCGCCCGATGTCCAGTTTGGGCTTGATCTTGGACTTGAAGGCGCCGTGCGCCGTTCCGACCGATATGGCCAGGGAATCGCAACCGGTCAGGCGGACGAATTCGGCGGCCTCTTCCGGATCGGTGAAGAAGGCCTCCCTTTCCGATACGCTCACCAGGTCCTCCACGCCGCTGATGGCCCCGATTTCCGCCTCGACCGAAATGCCTTTGGCGTGGGCCCAACCGACGACCTTTTTCGTCTCTGTGACGTTTTTCCCGAATGGCAGCGAGGATGCGTCCACCATCACCGAAGTGTAGCCGGACCTGATGGCCGCCCTGATGGTTTTGGGGTCCTTCCCGTGGTCGAGGTGCATGGCTACCGGAACCGGGGCCCTGGCCGCCTCCCGGATGATGGCCGTCAGGTATCCCAGGCCCGCATAGCCTATCGCCCCCTCGCTGGTCTGGATGATGACCGGGGATTTGGCCTCAACCGCCGCTTCAATGATCGCCTTGGTTATCTCCAGGTTGTTGGTGTTGAAGGCCCCGACGGCATACCCCCCCCTGTCGGCGGCGGCGAGTATTTTTTTGGTGGTGGTTAGCATGTTTTTTTTGCTTATTTGGAACAAATTTTTCGGACGGCCTTCTTGATGTCCTCGACATCCAGACCATATTCCTTCAGCAGTTCGCTGTCCCGGCCGGATTGGCCGAAGCGGTCCCTTACCCCGACCATGGCCATCGGCACGGGATTGGCCTCGACGACGATTTCGGCGACGGCCGACCCCAGCCCGCCCGCCACCTGGTGTTCCTCGCAGGTGACGATCCGTCCGCAGGTTTCGGCGGCGGACAGGACAGTCTCGCGGTCGATCGGCTTGATCGTGTGGCAGTTGATGACCCGGCATTCCAGTCCCTCGGACGACAGTTCGTCCGCGGCCCGCAGGGCGACCGGCACCATCAGGCCGCAGGCGATGATCGCGCAATCCCGGCCGTCCCGGAACGTCTCCGCCCGGCCGATCCGGAACGGAGTTTCCTCACCCGTAATAATCTCCGTTTTCGGGCGGGCCAACCGCAGGTAGCTGGGCGAGTCCAGTTCAGCCAGGGCCAAGGCCGCCTTCCTGGCTTCCGTCGCGTCGCAGGGGACGACGACCGTCATGTTCGGCAGGGAACGCATGATGGCGATGTCCTCCAGCGCCTGGTGGCTGGCCCCGTCCGGACCGACGCTCACGCCGGCGTGTGAGCCGACGACCCTGACCGGGGCGTCGTTAAGGCAGACGTTGGTCCTGACCGCCTCCCATGACCGACCGGGGGAGAAGACGGCGTAGCTGGCGGCGAACGGCCTCTTTCCGGCCAGGGCCATTCCGGCGGCCACGGCAACCATCAGCTGCTCATGGACCCCCATCTGGACGAACCGTTCCGGATAACGATCCCGCAGGCCGCCCATTCCCACCGAATCCGTGACATCGGCGCACAGCCCGACCACGCTCGGATCCCTTTCGGCCGCCATAAGCAGGCCCTCGCCGAAGCCGGTGCGGATAGCCTTCTTTCCCCCTTTTCTGTCCAGTTGAACGGCCATAGTAAGTGGTCTTTACCTGTTCGCGTGAGCCCCCTCGTCCGAAGAGGGAGACGGGGGGTTGGGGGCCAACTCCCGCAGCGCTTGGGCGGCCTGTTCGTCGTTCGGGGCCTGTCCGTGCCAGCGGTGGTCGTTTTCCATGAAGCTGACCCCCTTCCCTAAAACGGTGCGGCAGATGACGGCGGTCGGCCTGTCGGCGACGGCCCTGGCCCCCTCGCAGGCTCCTATGACCTGGCTGAAATCGTGCCCGTCGATTTCCGTGACGTTCCACCCGAAGGCCCGGTATTTTTCGGCCAGCGGTTCCAGCGGCATTATCTTTTCCGTCGGGCCGTCCAGTTGGATGCTGTTCCGGTCAACCAGCATGGTCAGGTTGCCGATGCCCCTGGATCCGGCGAACAGGACCGCCTCCCAGTGCGGTCCGGCGTCGTGTTCCCCGTCCGATGTGAGGCAATACGGCCTCCATTCGGCCCCGTCCGCCTTGGCCGCCAAGGCCAGGCCGACGGCTTGGGCCAGCCCGGCCCCCAAGGGGCCGGAGGCGCTCTCTATCCCCGGAAGGTGTCCCCGTTCCGGGTGTCCCTGCAGCCTTGAGCCGAATTGCCTTAGGGTCACCAGTTCCTCGGCCGGGAAGTAACCGGAACGGGCCAGGGAGGCATACAGAACGGGACAGATGTGGCCGTTGGAGAGTATCAGGCGGTCCCGTTCCGGCCAATCCGGTCTTTTGGGGTCATGCCTCAAGATATGGAAATATAGGGCCGTAAGGACATCGGCCATGCCCAAGGCCCCGCCCGGATGCCCGGAACCGGCCCTGTTCGTCATCCGGATGATGTCCTTCCTTATTTCGTTGGCGATCTTTTGGAGATTCGCTGCCGTTTTGCCGTCAATACCCGACATATACATTAATTATATCATCAATAAAACGATTGTGCCTGCGAATCAGGCCGGTAGTTATCGAAAAAAGCCCCTATGTCAGGGCCTTTCTCAGTCCATCCAAGGCTTCTTTCGGGTCCGGGGCGTCGGTCAGGGCCGTGGCTGCTGCTACGGCATCCGCCCCGGCCGCGGCGATCCTGGCGATGTTTTCCTTGTTTACCCCGCCGTCCACCTTGATCCATAGGTTGGGCCGCAGTTCCTTCAGGATGGCTATTTTTTCAAGCGTTATTTCCTGGAAGGCCTGGCCGCTGGACCCCGGTGTCACCCCCATCACCATGACGGAGGAAACGGAATCGATTACCGGGGTGATCCGTGAAATCGGCGTTTCGGGGTTCAGGGCCAGGCCTATGCGATCGGCATTCTTGGGATCGGAGCGCATGATCATCAGTTCCCGATCGGTTGACTCGGCGTGAACCCATACCCGGCGCGCCCCGGCGGCCAGCCAGACGGCAGCGACGTGTTCCGGATCCCTGACCATCAGGTGGACCTCAAACGGCCGGCCGTCGGCGATTTCCGGGACGACCATCGGGTCGGCCCAACAGGTCTGCGCAACGAACTTCCCGTCCATGACATCGACATGAAAGGTCAGGCCGAGCGGATGGACCCGATCGGCCTTTTCCCTGAACTCCGATTCGGTTTTGGCCAAAATGGCCGGACAGAATTCCATGGGCTATCTTTTCTTTTCGTAATCCTTGATTTTCCTAAGTCTCCGCCTGTGCCTCAAGTCACCGGAGAAGTCGGTTTCCAGCCAAAGTCCCACCAGCCGCTTGGCGAGGGCCGTTTTTCCGGAGGCGGTCCGGCTGCCGAGGCTCATGATGTTGGCGTTGTTGTGTTTCCGGGAGGCTTGGGCCGTAAAGCGGTCGTAGACCGTGACTGCCCGGATACCCTTCACCTTGTTGGCTGCCAGGCATTCCCCCAATCCGCTGCCGCCGAAAACTATCCCGACTGCCCGGCCGCCGGATTTGGCCACGGCCTCGGCCGCCGGAATCACGAAATCCGGGTAGTCATCGTCCGGGTTCGGGGAGAATGCCCCAAAATCCCTGACGGAATACCCCTTTTTTCGCAAAAAAACGGCAATTTCCTCCTTTAGGGGAAAACCGGCATGATCGGTTGCCAGGTAGATTTTCGGTCTGGGTTTTTCCTTATCCATACCCTTATTGTATCACCCCTGACCTCTGGTGTCATGGCCGTTTTCGTGTAATCATGTTAAGGCAAAAGAAACAGTGACATTCGACCCGTATGACAAGATTTCACCTGCCTTCCCTGGAGGAGGAACAGCTCAGGAAATGGGAGGAACGGGATACCTTCCGGAAAGTGATGGGGAAAGAGCCGACTCGCGGCAATTTCGTGTTTTTTGAGGGTCCGCCGACCGCCAACGGCAAGCCCGGTCTCCATCACGTCCTGGCCAGGGTCTTTAAGGACGTGATCGTGCGGTACCGGACGATGCGCGGGTACCGTGTTGACCGGAAGGCCGGATGGGACACCCACGGATTGCCGGTGGAGCTGGAGGTGGAGAAGCAGCTCGGTTTCACCAAGAAGCAGGACATTGAGGCATACGGCATCGCCGAATTCAACGCCAAATGCAGGGAATCGGTCTGGACCTACCTGGACCAGTTCCGGAAACTGACCAGGCGAATCGCATTTTGGGTTGACCTGGATGACCCGTACGTAACCTATGAGAACGGCTACGTCGAATCGCTCTGGTGGGTCCTGAAGCAGGTTTGGGAAAAGGGACATTTGGACAAGGGATATCGGGTTGCCCCGCACTGTCCGCGTTGCGTGACCTCCCTGTCCTCCCACGAGTTGGCCCAGGGTTACCGTGAGGTGGAGGACCAGACGGTCTTCGTGAAGTTCCCGATTGACCCGGCCGCCAAGAGGTTTTTCCTGGTGTGGACGACCACCCCCTGGACCCTGCCGGGCAATGTGGCCCTGGCCGTCGGGTTGGATATCCGCTATGTCGAGATTCGCCTGAAATCCACCGGCGAACGGCTTATCCTGGCCAAGGACCGGCTGGAGGTCATCCGGGAGGATCATGAGACGGTGGCGGAGATGGCCGGAAGGGACCTGCTCGGTCTGCCCTATCAGGCCCTGTATTCCACCCTGGACGGGAAGGACAATGACCGTGACGCCCGGGCCTACAAGCCCTATGGGGCCGATTTTGTTTCCACCGGAGAGGGGACCGGCATCGTCCATATCGCCCCGGCGTTCGGTGAGGATGACGCCCGCCTGGGGGAGAAGGAGGAGCTGCCTACCCTATTCACGGCCGACGGGACCGGTACGGTCACGGCCAAGGTACCCGGTCACGGGAAGTTCATAAAAGACGCCGATGCGGACATCCGGGGGGATCTGGCCGATCGGGGGCTGCTCTACCGGAGCGAGGGATACGTCCATTCCTACCCGTTCTGCTGGCGCTGCGGCACGCCGCTCATGTACCTGGCCAAGAGCAGCTGGTACATACGGATGTCGTCCCTGAGGGACGGGCTGCAGCGGCATAACGCCGGGATCAATTGGGTACCGGGCCACATCCGTGACGGGCGGTTCGGGGAATGGCTGAAGGACGCCAAGGACTGGGCCCTTTCCAGGGAGCGGTATTGGGGGACGCCGTTGCCCCTGTGGCAATGCCCCCAAGGGCACCTGCACGCCGTCGGCAGCCTGAAGGAGCTGGAGGACATGGCCCCGCCGGCCAACACCTACTATCTCTGCCGCCACGGCCAGGCCGACACCAACCTGGAACGGACCGTCAGCTCCTGGCCCGAGCCCGGGGAGTTTCACCTGACCGAGGAGGGAAGGGGACAGGTCAGGAAAATGGCCGAGGACCTGAAATCCAGGGGGGTAGACCTCATCTACAGCTCTGACCTGCTGCGGACCGCGGAAACCGCCAGGGCGATCGCCGAGGCCACCGGAGCCGAGGTGGTTTTTGACGAACGGCTAAGGGAGATCGGGTTCGGGGAGTTCAACGGCAAGCCGATCGACGATTACCATGCGGCTTTGGGCGGTGTGGCCGACAAGTTTACCAAATCGGTAGGCGGCAGCGAGACCCTGACCGGGGTTCGGCGACGGGCCGTGGAATTCCTGACCGACATCAACTTCCGGCATCAGGGAAAGCGGATCGCCGTGGTAAGCCACGGGGATGTCCTCTGGATGATGCGGACCGGAATCGAGGGCCTGACGGACGGGCAGGCGATCGCCGCCGAATACCACCGCAAGGGCGAGTGGCGGGAGCTGTCCGTCCGGAACCGGCCGTATGGGCGGGATGGGGAGACTGACGTCCACCGCCCGTATGTCGATCGGGTCAGGATCGCCTGTCCCAAGTGCGGGGAACTGATGGTCAGGACCCCGGAAGTCGCCGATTGCTGGTTCGACTCCGGCGCCATGCCCTATGCCCAGTGGCACTATCCCTTCGAGAACCGGGAACGGATCGATCGGGGCACGAATTTCCCGGCTGACTTCATCTCCGAGGCGATCGACCAGACCCGCGGCTGGTTCTATACGCTCCTGGCCGTCTCGACCGTCTTGGGGAAGGATACCCCCCCATACCGCAACGTCATCTGCCTCGGGCACGTTCTGGACGGGAAGGGGCAGAAGATGTCCAAGTCGAAGGGGAACGTCGTCAACCCGTGGGAAATGTTCGACAGGCACGGGGCCGACGCCATTCGGTGGCATTTCTTCACGGTCAACCAGCCGGGTGAATCCAAGTGCTTCGACGAGAGGGCGCTCGATGAGGTCACCAAGAGGGTTTTCCTGATTCTTTGGAACGTCCTGTCCTTCTGGAGGATGTATGCGGGAGAAAACCCAAAGGCAGCCGAGAGCCCGAAATCCGGCGATCCCATGGACAGGTGGATATTGGCCGAACTCGGCCGGCTCTCCGCTGATACCGCCAGGCGGCTCGAGGAATACGACGTGGTGGGCGCATGTCGGGGGATCGGCGAATTCATCAACGGCCTTTCCACCTGGTATGTGCGCCGGAGCCGCGACCGCTTCAAGTCCGACGACCCGGCGGAAAGGGAGGCGGCGGTCGGGACGCTTGGCCATGTCCTTCTGCGGCTGTCCAGGCTGATGGCCCCGTTCACGCCGTTTTTGGCCGAGGCCCTCTATTCCGAAATCGGCGGGCCGAACGAATCGGTCCACCTGGACGGGTGGCCGGAGGAGGGGTTCGATGAGGTGGCGGACGGTCCGGTGATCCGCCAGA
>JAFGIV010000017.1 GCA_016929435.1 Candidatus Uhrbacteria bacterium
ATCGGCGGGTTCTTCGCCTTTGGCCGGGATTTCCGGGGCGGGGTGTCCGTGGCCGCCGGGGACCTGGACGGAGACGGCCGCGACGAGATCGTGGTGTCTTCCGGATCGGATGGCCGGAGGGAAATTCCGACGACCGTCAGGGTATACCGGTCCGACGGCCGGCTGATTTCGCAGTTCAATCCCTTTGGGGTGGGCCATTTCAGTAACCTGACCGTTCGGGTGGAGGACATTGACGATGACGGTTGGGGGGAAATAGTCGCCTTGGGGAACGACGGTTCGGGGCAGGGGACGGTTTCGGTCTTCGACATTCAGGGAGAGGGGACGGCTGAAACCGTCCTGAAGGCTGACGGGGTGTTTAGTCCGCCCGACGGTCGGTCGCTGAACCGTCGGTTTGTTGCCGGCCTGCCGTCCGGAAATTTGCCGCTGGTGACCGTTTTCCACCCCGGACAGGTCTCGCCGCGGATGTTCTACGGTTTTGAGCCGGATTTCCGGGGCGGAATCCAGGCCCTGGCAATGGATTAGCCGTATGGGCCTTTCCTGCCGTTCGCTGAAAGGGACAGTCGCCCGTTGGCGCGGACAGGCCGCCGTCCCGCAGTTCGTGAGGTTCTGTGCGGTCGGGTTCGTCAATACTGGCGTTGATTTTTCGGTTTACCTGGCCCTTACCAGGCTGACCGACTTTTGGAACGGGCATTTGGTGGCCGCTTCAGCCGTCGGTTTTTCCCTTGCCGTCCTCTCCAGTTTTTTCCTCAACACCTTCTGGACGTTCCGCTGCTCGGGAACCGGATGGCCAAGGCGGATCGGCCGGTTTTTTGCCGTGGCGGTCGGGGGGTTGGCGGTCAGTTCCGCAACCGTCTGGCTGGTCGTTTCGTTGGGGGTATGGGACGTCATCGCCAAGGTTGCGGCCGTTGTCCTGGCCATGGCCTGGAACTTCAACATGCAGAGACGCTGGACGTTCGGGTCCGGGTAGGCGTTCGGGGCGGGGCCGCCTATTGTCGCATCACCCCCCTTAACGTATAATTTACCCGTTGGATGCAGATCGGGTTTTCGGTCGCCCGAGTGCCCACCTTAGCGTTTTCATATGCCTGAACCGCACATCTTCGACAAGAAAAACATCCTGGTGACCGGTGGGGCCGGGTTTATCGGTTCCTTTTTGTGCGAACGGCTCTTGAGGGACGGCCATCGGGTAATCTGCGTTGACGACTTTTCCACGTCAGGAGTCGAAAACATCAACGTCCTGATGAAAAATCCGGATTTCGAGTTCCTGCGGGCGGACATAAACCAGCCCCTTGACCTGTCGAAATTCCCGGAGCTGGATCGTTTCAAGTTCAAGTTTCAGGGGATCCAGGAGATATACCACCTGGCATGCCCGATGGCAGTCAAGGATTTCGAGAAGTTCCGCCAACACACCATGCTGGCGAATTCCGTTGGCATGAGGAACGTTTTGGACCTGGCCCTTGAGCACAAGGCCAAGTTCCTTCAGGCCTCATCCTCGATCGTCTACGGGCCGCGGGTCGAGGACAGCCACCTGATTCGGGAGGATGAGGGGGGTTGCGCCCCGCACCTTACCCCCCGGAGCTGCTATGACATCGGAAAGCTTTGGGCCGAGACCATGGCCGAGACCTACCGCCAGGTGCACGGGTTGGAAATCAGGATCGCCAGGATATTCCGCACCTACGGTCCCCGGATGCCGATTTTCGACGGGCACATGATACCCGATTTCATCCTGAACGGCCTGGAGGGCAAGCCTCTCGTGATCTACGGGACGGAGTCTTTCCGGACCTCCCTCCTGTACGTGGGCGATGCGGTCGATGCCATGGTCCGCCTGATGTCCCACCCCGTCGATCCGGGCCCGGTGAATGTCGGCAGCGATTTGGACTTGAGGATAGTCGATGTCGCCAATCGGATAATAGAGATGACCGGATCGAAATCAGAGATCGTTTTCGAGGATCCCCTACTGTTCATGATCCAGCTGAACCTGCCGGACCTCACCAAGGTCAAGGATACCCTCGGATGGATACCCATGGTCAGCCTGGAACAGGGACTGAAGAAATCGATCGAATATACGATCGCCAGCAAGGGGCTCCTGCGGACCGTAACCCCGGGAAAATGAGGGTAATCGCCGTCGTTCCAGCCTACCGCGAGTCACGGACCGTGGCTCGGGTGGTCCGTTCCCTCCTGCCGGTAACGGACAGTGTCGTGGTGGTCGATGACGGTTCGGGGGACCGGACCGCCGAGGAGGCCCGGAAAGCCGGGGCGCTTGTCGTTCGGCATTGCCTTAACCGCGGACAGGGGGCGGCCCTTCGGACCGGAACCGAATTTGCCCGGCGGTTGGGGGCGGAAATCATCGTGCACATCGATGCCGACGGCCAGCATGAACCGGCGGGACTGTCCGACATCACGGAACCGATCGTTTCCGGTCAGGCGGATGCGGTTTTCGGTTCCAGGTTCATGGGCCTGAAGCCCGAAGGGATGCCCCTGTCCAGGCATTGCCTGCTTCGGATGGCCAGACTCTTCAACCACGTTTTCCTGGGGATACCGCTATCGTGGACTGACCCGCAAAGCGGCCTGCGGGCCATGCGGATCGCGGTGGCCGAACGGCTGTGTTTTCGGCAGGACGGGATGGCCCACTGTTCGGAGATCCTTCAGTCCGTCATTCGTTCCGGCTGGCGGGTCACGGAAGTCCCGGTCCTCGTGAGGTATTCCGGGGAAACCATGGCCAAGGGCCAAAAGTCCACGGACGCACTCCGGATCGTTTGGCAGCTGATAATGGGTGCCTTTAGGCAATAGAACATGGTCATCAAGGCAATACTGTCCCTGATCTGCGTGGCGGCCCTGATCGGAGTTTGGACCCTGTCGGGAAAGCGCCGGATCAACACCATGGCGGCATGGGCCTGGAGCGGCCTGTGGGTTTTGGGACTGGCCCTGACGCTGTTTCCCGAACTGGCTTCCCGGGTGGCGACTGCCGTGGGGGTCGGTCGGGGGGTGGATTTCATAGTCTACCTGGCGGTCCTTTTGGCCTTCTACCTGATTTTTCGCATTTTCGTCCGTTTGGAAAGGATAGAGGGGAACATCACCTCCCTGGTGAGCCAGGAATCGATCCGTCGGGCGGAAAGCGAGTATGCCGATTCGGAAAAGGGCCGCAGGAAAAAATAGGATAGCGATCGTTACCCCCACCTTCCCTCCCTATAGGGGAGGGATCGGTAAGGTGGCGGAAATGGATGCCAGGCAGCTTACGGCCGCCGGTTTTGACGTTACGGTCATCACCCCGATGGCGAAAGGCGACGATTCGGAACATCCCTTTCCTGTCCGTCGGATACGGCCGGTTTTCCGTTACGGCAACGCCGGATTCTGCCCGCAGCTTCGGGGAATCTGGCGGGAATTTGACCTGGTCATTCTCCACTACCCGTTTTACGGCGGGGCCGAACCGTTGGTTTGGGGCAAGCCGAAGGGCAACGGAGCCAAGCTGGCCGTCATGTATCACATGGATACGGTCGGAAGCGGCCTGATCGGCCGCATCTTTTCCGCACATCGCCGTTTGGTGATGCCGTGGGTGCTGGGGAAGGCCGACGTCATCATCGGCACGACCGACGATTACCTGAACTCGAGTCATGCGGCCCCGGTCATCCGCCGGCTGGGCTTGCGTGTCAGGGAGTTGCCGCCGTCGGTCGATACCGTCCGTTTCCGCCCGTCCGGTCCGGATCGGGAACTTTTGGAAAGGCACGGCCTGGTTCGGGGTGACCGCACCGTCCTTTTCGTCGGCGGCCTTGATCGGGCCCACTACTTCAAGGGAATCCCGTATCTGATGAGGGCACTGACCGTCAGGAGCCTGGATGGGGTGAAGGCCGTGATAGTCGGACAGGGTGAAATGAGGGGGGAATACGGGCGTTTGGCCGAAAGCCTGGGTCTGGCGGATCGGGTGATTTTTGCCGGGGGGGTGGGGGAAGGGGATTTGGCCCGCTATTACCGCCTGGCCGATGCCTTTGTCTTTCCGTCGGTTGACCGGTCAGAGGCGTTCGGAATCGCTGTCCTGGAGGCCTTGGCCAGCGGCGTGCCGGCGGTGGCCAGTGACCTGCCGGGTGTCCGGACGATTGTCCGTGACGGGGAAACCGGCTACCGGTTCCGGCCGCGAAGCGTTTCGGACCTGGCTGTCCGCCTCTCCCTCCTGCTGGATGACGACGAGGACCGGATCCGACTGGGCAGGAACGCCCGTCAGGTGGCCGTGAGCGAGTATTCGGATGCCGTGCGTTCCGAAAAACTGGCGGATATCGTCAGGGAGACGGCGGAATCGGTGAACTGACGGAAATCCACTATGCGCATATTGCTGGTCAACAACCTGTTTGGGGACAATGCCCGCGGGGGGGCCGAACGGGTGGTTTGGGCCGAAGCCCAGGCCCTGTCGGAAGCCGGACATGAGGTGGCGGTGATCCGCTCGTCATCCGGGGAACGGAGGGAAAAATGGGGGGGGCTGACCGTCTTTAGCCTGAGGTCCGGCAACCTCTTCCCATATTCGGATCTTGGAAAACACCGGTCAGCGGCCCGTCTTGTCTGGCACCTGGTTGACCTGTTCAATGTCCGTGCGGTCCTGGATATCAGGGCAATCATCCGGAGATTCCGTCCGGAGGTTGTCCATACCCACAACCTGATCGGGATCGGGTATCTTTTGCCGTGGCTCCTGCGACGTTCGGGGATTCGCCACGTCCATACCCTGCACGACGTCCAGCTTCTTGACCCGTCCGGAGCCCTAAGGGCCGCCGTTGACGAACCCAGCCTCCCGTTTTTTTCCAAGCGGTATTCGTCCGTTACCCGTTGGCTGATGGGGTCGCCGGCCGTGGTCATCTCCCCGTCGTTTTTTCTGCTGAAGGCCCACCGCAAATACCGGTTTTTTCCGAAATCCATAGGGGAGGTGGTGGCCAATCCGCTGACCGGTTCGGAAGGGTCGGTTCCGCCGTCTCCGGATGCCGAATCCGGCGGGAAGGGAATTGGTGGGGATGCCCCCCCGGTTTTTCTTTACGCCGGGCAGCTGGAGGTTCAGAAGGGGATACCGATCCTCCTGGAGGCCTGGGCCGGTTGGCCGGGACGGCGGGAGGCGGTTTTGGAAATCGCCGGTGACGGAAACCTGCGGGGGGAGGCAGAAACCGCCGTCAAGAGCGGACCGATCAACATACGTTACCTGGGTCGGCTGGAGGGCAATGAACTGCGGGATGCCTATCGCCGGGCTGCCTATACCGTATTGCCTTCGGAGATAATAGAGAACGCCCCGACCGCCATTACCGAAGGGTATGCCCAAGGGGTTCCGGCCGTGGCCGCCAATACCGGAGGGGTGCCCGAAATGGTGGAGGACGGGGTGACGGGTTTCGTGTTTGAGCCGGGAAACGTCGGTTCGCTGCGGGAATCCCTTGATCGGGCCATGGATGCGCGGAAAGGGGGGCAATGGCCGGCCCTGTCCGAACAGTCCCTGAAAAGGGCCGCCGGCCTGTCGGTTGAGGGACACCTCAGGAGGCTGGCGGGGATATACGGGGGGAATTTCGGTAAATGATGACCGGTCAGGGTTCCTGTCTCCGGTATCGGAACACGAAATTACCCTTGTCGACGTCCCAGTTACGGTCAGCCTCCCGCTTGGCGTTGGAGACGATTCGTTGGGCCTGCCACCAGTAGTCGTTGACAACGAAATACGCCAGGTCAACCCCAGCCATCTCCATGGCCTCGTTCGCTACCGCCCGGTCGCCGAGGCGATCGTTCATTTTCAGGAAAAGGCCGTAGAGAGGGTCACCGGTGGGAACGGGATAGAAATAGGTCTCCTGGCCGGGTCTTTCCGGATCCCGCAGGGGGTAGTAGCGGCCGAAACCGACCTCCCTTATGGCAGCCGCGGAAACGGCCTGATTAGCCAGGACGACATACGGTTGGCCTTCGGCATCGGCCTCGATTTCCCTTACGGTATCGATGTCGAATTGGGACGTTGACCAGCCGCGGCTTGTCTCATACCTGTCCCGTCGGGGATAGGCCAGGTAGAGGGAGGACGTGAGAAGGGCGGCCAGCAATACGGCGGCCGTAAGGCGCATGACCGGAAAGCCTCGGCGTATTCGGATCAGGATCATGGCCAAGGCGTATAGGGCGGCCGGCACCAGGAAATACAGGGCCAGGTCGGAAAGGCGATCGGCATAGCTGGACCTTTCGTAGTCGATCAGGAACCCGAACCGGATCGAGGTCTTTATGGCCAGCCAGTTTCCGGTCAGGGCCACCAGGCCAACGGCATAGGACATGGCCAGCCTCGGCCGTTTTCGGTACAGGAAAAGCAGGCCGGCCAGTCCCAGAAACCACAGTCCGGGAGTCCGGATGTCCCTCCAAAAATAGGCGACGTCCAGGGTCGGCAGGAACCGGCGGTCGGTTTCGGACATGGCGGACTGCAGGCCCGCAACGATTGTTGATGCGGATTCCAGCATCCGGTTGTTCCAATCGGCACCGGTGCCCGAAACCGCGGAATTCGCCAGGAATGCGGTTGGCAGGACGGCCGAGCCCAAAGCGGCGATCGCGATCGCCAGAATCCAGTGGGCGATGCGGGGGCGTTCGGTGCCGTTTTTGTGAAGAAGCGCCCGCCAGGCAATGGCGAAGACCAGGATCGGCAACCCGGTCAGGGGGTGGGTGACTGCGGCCGCTGACGCGAAAAGCAGGGGAAGGAACCGTCCGAGTGGACCGAGGGCATCCCGATCCGCACTGACCGGCAGGGCGGAAAAGACCGTAAGGAGGGCCAGGAGGTTGGCCAGGCCTTGGGGAGTGGAGGCAATGAACGGGGATAGGGGCAGGAGCAGCACCCCGACGGTGGCGGTCGCGGCGATTGCCCATTTCCACCCGAACGCCCGCCGGAGGCACCAGGCCGCAAAAGGGAGCAGGCCGGCCAGGCCAATCGGCACGAGCCAACGGTCAACGGATTCCAGCCCGATCCCGGTCAGTTTGGCCAGGATGACGACCAGGGCATACTGTCCGGAATAGTAGAAGGGTTTGGGGTCAATGTTGCCGGTCGCGTAGATGATCCTCTCCGTGGCCTGGTGAATGAACGGATCAAACCCGAAACCGATTTTGTAGGTGATGACGGCCACGGAGGACAGGAGGGCCGCCAGGCCGACGGCGGGAACGGCCGAAAAGCCGCCCAAGACCCCGGAAAGGCTTAGGGCCGAAACCGCCAGGGCCGCCAGGAAGAAGACGGCAAAGAAATCCGCCGGAACCGCATCCCAGGGGGTCCGGATCGGCACGGCAACGGCGTTTTGGCTGAGGATGAAAAAACCGATTCCAGTAAGGGTTAGGGCGGAAACCGCCAGAACGATCCCCATTGAAACCGAAAGGGGGTTGGGGCCAACGGGGGGCGGTTCGGACCCAACCATCAGGGGGAAGCGGTTGCCGGACGGAAATCTCCTGCCGAGCCACCAGAGCAGGGCCGGCAGGCCGCCTATCAGGACCGCAAGGACCGCCCAATTGATCCGGTATGCCTGATAGGCAAATCCGCCAACGGCTGACCAGAGGGCCATCAGCACCGCCATTCCCAGGACCAGCCTCCAAACGGGGGATTCGGACCGAAACAGCACCCGGCTGACCAGGTAGGCGTTACCAACGCCGTAAAGGATGCCGAAAATCCACCCTCCCGGGAATCCGGACGGCAGGATCAGGCCAATCAGCCCGGCGGCTGTCGAAAATGCCGCCAAGGCGGTATAATCCCTTGGTGGAAAAGACGCCTTCATCGCCTTTAAGTGTATCACGAAACTTTGGATATGGGCCTGATCACCGACGGGTTCTCAAGCTATCCGGACAAGTGGAACGGACAGGTTCGGCTTTACCCGCATGACCGGCTGTTTCGGTCGGTCCTGCTCCGGTTTTTCCCGAAATCCGTCAGGCCTAACCATTTGACGATCGTTCGGCTGGTTCTGGTCGTTCCGGTCATGGCCCTGCTTTTGGCCGGGGAATACGGGTGGGGATTGGCGGTATTTCTCCTGGCCGGACTGACCGATGCCCTGGACGGTTCTCTGGCCCGGACCAGGAGGCAGGTCAGCGAATGGGGGATAGTCTGGGATCCAATGGCGGACAAGATCCTGGTGGGAACCGTGGTGGCGGTGATCGCCATTGACCTCATCAATCCCCATCTCGGGTTGGCCCTGATACTTGTCGAGCTGGCGGTTTTCGTTGCCGGGTGGTTACGGGCCAGGAAAGGGGATATCGTACAGGCCAATTTTTGGGGAAAGGCCAAGATGATATTTGAGGTAATCGGCCTGACGCTTTTGCTGTTGGCCGCCTGGCTCCGGATTGACCTGCTGATCGGCGTTTCGGCCAACACCCTGGGTTTGGCCCTGGTGTTTGCCATCGTCAACGTCTTGGTCAGGATAAGGTAAGCAATGTGGGCTTAAGGCATGTTGTTGAAAAAAAGAGACTGGTGTTGGCCGTTGGGACGGCGGTTTTTGCGGCTGCGGCGTTTTTTTCCTACTCTTTTCTGCCGATCTTTTCCGGGACCGGGGACAATTCTCCGGACGAGAACTCCAACCGATTTTTCAGCCGCCTTTTTGCGGAAACCGGAAGGCTGTGGGTGTTCGAGCCGATCGACCAGATGTATCCGGGAACGGTTCACCCCCGGAGCGTGGCGGTCAGGGACAGTTTCCTGGTTCCCGGGGGGTTTCTGGGCCTGCCCCTGATATACGGCGGCCTGGCGAAAATCACGGGTCCCGTGACACTGCCCTTTTTGACCGCCTTTTTTGCCGTGCTTGGCCTGTCCGGTTTCTATCTCCTCCTGAAAGGCTTTTTCGGAAGGCCAATGGCCCTGATCTCAACCGTCCTCCTGGCGGTCAATCCGGTCTGGTGGTATCAGGCCAACCGTTCGTTCATGCCCAATACCCTGTTCGTATCGCTGCTTCTCTTGGCGGCCGGGTTCTTTTGGGGGAAGCCGATTGATTCCCTGGTAAGGCGTAGGAGGACGTCCGGCTTCCTGGGCGACCTGGCCGATGCCTTGGTTGCCGGGGTGTTTCTGGCCCTGGCCCTGGCGGTCCGTCCGCCGGAGGCGTATTGGATTTTTTGGGCGGCCCTGTCTCTGGTTTTGGCCTACGGACTGGTCAGGCAATGGCCGCGGATTCTGGCCGTTTTCCTGGCCGCCGGGTTGACCGTCCTGCCGATCCTGCTCATGAACCGGACGGTTTACGGCGGGTTCCTGTCCAGCGGCTACGGATTTTCCCCGACCGACGTTTCGGGAGGGGGCCTTCCGGGGGGCATGGGCGCCAGGCTGATCGGTCCGCTGCAGCCGTATCTGTTTCCGTTGGGTTTTGCCCCGCGGACCGCCCTGACAAATTTCTGGAATTTCGGGATAGGTCTGTTTTCCTGGTGGTGGCTGCTGGTGGCCGCGGCTGCCGTTGCGGCGATCTTCTTCTGGGCAAGGAACCGGAACCGTTCCGGCCAGGGGGTCCGGGGAGGAGTCGGGTGGCTGGTGGCCGGAACGGTAATTTCAGCCTGGCTGGTGGCATTTTACGGCAGTTGGACCATCCGCGACAATCCCGACCCGGAGGCCATTACCGTCGGTTCGTCCTACCTGCGCTATTGGCTGCCGATTTTTGTCCTGTCCGTCCTGCCGGTCGGTTGGGGGCTGGAAAGGGTCTGGTCCAGCAGGGTTCGCTCGGGCCGTTTCCTGGCGGTTGCGGCCATTTCGGCGATTGCCGTTATTTCCGGACTGTCCGTCCTGTTCGCCCCGCAGGAGGGGTTGCTGGCCATCCGGAAAAACCTTGCGGAATCCGAACGGAAAGCCCAATGGGTGTTCGAGAGGGTGGGGTCGCGGAAGCTGACGGTAACCGATCGGGCCGACAAGTACCTGTGGCCGGAACGGCCGGTGATCTACCCCCTGCGTTCTGATTCCACCTGGGAGGCCCTGGCCCACCTTGTCCCGCGGATGGGACAGGTGCACTATTTCGGGGTCACCTTTCCGGAAAGGGACATGGAATGGCTCAACACGGTCAAGTTGCCGCCCCTGAAACTTCGGATCCGCCTGGTTGAGGGCATGGGGGACGAGAGCCTTTACGTTTTTGAGGCGCAACCGGATTGAGGCATGGCCGCAACCAGCATGAAATTTCGCCTGTCGGTCAGGTTGGCGGCGGTTGCCGGCCTGGTTTCGGTAATGCTTTTCCTGGTCGTGAGGAATCTGGTCCCGGGCGGGGAGATGACCGTTACGACCGACCTTCTGGTTCCGGTCCCGTTCGTTTCGGAGCCGAAACCCGGGGAACGGCTGGAGGCAGCGTCAGGGGCCGGGAGTGGCGGGGGGGTGACCATGCGGTCCGGTCCGATCTACCTTGACCTCAAGCCCCCGGGAGGTTTCGATACCGTCACCATGGTCGTCCGCTACCGGAACGAATCCGGAAGGGCCCTGGAATTGGGGGGGATGACGTCCGCTTCGCTGCGGCAGTTCGATGTCCGTCCGGCGGAAAACGGCCTGCTCGACGGCCTGGCCTGGGAACGGGTCTCGAGCGGCAACCTGACCCTTTGGCAGAGGGAAGGCCACCACATCTCGCTGGACGATTTCTATGCCAATCCGCCGGAGCGGTCACGGTTGGCGGTTTTGGGGACAACGGCCTCGGGAATTCCCTACCGCCATCCCGGATACGGACCCTTGGGCGGACGGTGGGAGGCGACCGTCAGCCTTAGGGGCCAACACCGCCTGCTGACATACGTCAGGGGCGAGACCCTGGACATCACCTTTACGGTCCAGGACATGAACCGCTCTTCCGGCCCCGATCCGGTTGCGGTAACCGTCTGTGCCGAGGGGGGCAGCGAACCGCTGGCCCGGACCGTCCTTGGCGATGACGGCAACGTGGGGGATGACCAGCGGTCCTCCCCGCTCCGGACCGTTTCGGTTTCCGCGGCCGGATTGCCGGAAGGGCCCTACGTGATAGGTTTCGACGCCACGGACGACGTTTTCATTAGGCACCTGAAATCGTCCCAGGGACTGCTCTCATTTGCGGGTCGGGTATACCTGGGTGACTTCATCGGTTACAGCGATGACGTCACCCCGGTGACGGTCTGGAGCGATGGCCGCCGGTTTCGGGTGGAGACGCCCCATGACGACGGCCGCCAGGTCCTGACCGTCGACGGCCGGCAGTTGGATGTTTCCGAACCCCTCGTTTCGCATGCCGTATCCGTCAGCCCATCCGGCCACATCCCCTTCCCGATCGTTTCCCCGAAAAGGAACGTTATCATCGAAACCGACGGCACCATCTCCCTGACCGCAGGTTCGTGGTTCAACCCCCTGCCGTTTCAGGTTAGCCGGTCGGTTACGGAAAGTGAGCTGGACGAGCGGGGAATCGACTATGTCCTGGCCGGCTACCGCACGCCGGATTCGGACGGGGGAGTGAAGGTCGCCACGGCGGAATTCCAGGCCGATACCCTGGACAGGACCCCGGACGGCAGTTGGCGGTTTGCCGTCATGTCCCAGGATTTGGGGGAATCGGACGGGCAAATCAGGCTGGATTCCGTGTCTTTCGTCCTTCGCCGGACCGGCGGGATCAGGGGTCTCAGGAACGGTTGGCAGGCCCTGCTGAAGGGTTTCGGTGAGGAAGAGGCGTCCGATCCGGCCGTATCCTGTCTCCAGCGCCGAAACCTCGGGGAATTTCCGGAATGAGCCATGACCGTGTTTTCCGCCAAATCGGCTGTCAGCCGCCTTAACCGACGTTTTGCCCCCTTTCTTTCCGAAATCGGGAGGGTCTTTTTCGCGGCCACGGCGGTTTTCGTTGTTTTGGCAACGGTTTTGGAGGCGTTTCGTCCGGGATTCGTAATAAACTGGATTGCCCCGAAAACCGTCTTTGTCCTGCTGTCGGTTTTCGGCCTCCTGTCGTTTTGGCCGCCGGAACCGGAGACGCCGGTTGGCTGCGGCCGGGTCCGGTCGCTGTTCCCGTCCCTCCTGGCCGGCGCCTTTTCCGGCCTTGCGGCCTGGGATTATTTCGGGGGCCGGGAGGAGGTGCGTCTGTTGTTCAGCCTGGCGGCTGCCGGAACGGCCCTGGCCGCAGTCTGGCTGTTGACCGTTGGGCGACATTCCGGTTCCATGAAAAGGGAACGAGAAAGGAATTCCTAACCGAATCACCATGTCAGACTGTATTTTTTGCCGGATCGTAGCCGGGGAGATCCCGTCCGAAAGGATATATGAGGACAGCGACCACCTGGCCTTCATGGATATTCAGCCGGTCAACATGGGCCATGTCCTGGTCATCCCCAAGGACCACTACGGTTGCGTGGCCGAAATGCCGGAGGGGGCAGTGGCCAGGCTGTTTGCGGTTGCGAACCGGGTGGCACTGAAGGTCCAGGAGGCGGTGCCGTCCGACGGTTACATCCTGACCGTAAACAACGGCCAGGCCGCCGGTCAGCTGGTTTTCCATACCCACGTTCACGTGATCCCGCGGTTCAGGGACGACGGGCTGAGGCATTGGGGGAAGAGGGAGATCGGGGAAGGTGAGATCAGGGGGATGGCGGAAAAAATAAGGGAAGCCATGCGGTCGTGATCTTGCGCCCGCCGTTTTGACCATACCTATGACCAGCCATGACATCATCGGGCATTCCGACACGCTGGGTTTCCTGCAATCCGCGATGGAGAGCGGGAAACTGACCCATGCCTACCTTTTGGCCGGTCCGGTCGGGGTGGGGAAGACGGCCGTGGCCCGGTGGCTGGTGGGGTCGGTTTTGGGGACGGAAAGCCTGGAGTCCCATCCGGACTTCGCTTTCGTGGAGCGGGGGGAGAACGCCAAGACCGGTAAGCTCCAGAACGCCATTGTCATTGAACAGATTCACGGGCTTCGGGGCCGGATCGCCTTGGGGCCCATGATGGGAGGATGGAAGACGGCCATCCTGTCCGGAGCCGACCGGATGAATGACGCGGCGGCCAACGCCCTGCTCAAGACCCTGGAGGAACCGGGTCCCAGGACCCTGATCGTCCTGACGGCCGAAACCGCCGAGGCGGTCCTGCCGACCGTCCGTTCCCGGTGTCAGGTGATCCGTCTCGTTCGCGTCCCCAGGACGGAAATCGTTGAGGGGTTGGTCAGGAGGGGAATCGACCGCACTAAGGCCGATTTGGCGGCCCGCCTTTCGGGCGGGTGCCCGGGAAGGTCCATAACCCTTTCGGCAGACCGGGCGGTTTTGGACGAGCTGGTCGAACGGCGGGATCGGCTGATGGACATAACGGAATCCCGGCTGTCCGAGCGGTGGCCTGGACTGGAACGGGAAATACCGGAAAAGGTTTCCTTTAACGAGGCCCGGGATGCCATGGAGGAAACCTTGGGGCTGCTGTCCGAACTGCTTAGGGATGCGGTTTGGATAGGACAGGGGCTGGAAGACCGGATGGTCCATGTAGATCGGAGGGATCGGCTGGCGGCCTGGACGGAACGGTTCGGCCTGAAACGGCTGGTCACGGCGCTGGAGGAGACCGATTCGGGCCGCCGGCAGCTTGCGGCCAATGTCAGCCCGAAGACCGTGGCCGGTCTGGTGGCCATCTCCCTCTCTGGCCTTTGACGGTCGGTCGTGGTAGGATTTGGGAAAAGGCAGCCGTTTTGGGAAGTTAACTAAGCGCAATAGGATGGCTAATTTTTTAAGGTTAAATCTTTTTGCGGCAATGGCCGCCGGCCTGGTCCTTTTGGGTGCCGGTTGCGTCAGTTTCGGGCCGTCCGAGGCCGGATCAGGATCAGCGGGCGGAATTTTCCGGAGCGTTGACCGCGGGGACGTCTGGGCCAACAAGTCCGCCCTCCTGACCGCAACCGGGGAGAGGCGGACGTTTGGCGCGTCTTCCGTCGGGGTGATCGTCCAGGATCCGCAGGATCCGAAGGCCATCTATGTGGGGACAGCCGAACACGGGATGTTCTACAGCTACGATTCCGGGGAATCCTGGTCCCAGCCCGCCGGCATAAGGCAGGGGCGGGTCTGGTCAGTGGCAATCCACCCAAGGGACAAGTGCACGATTTTCGTGACCGTTGACAACAAGGTTGCCAAATCCGACGATTGCTCCCGGACCTGGTCCGTGCCGTTCCTGGATTCCCGGACCGAAGCCAGGACCAAGGTAGTGGCCATTGACGGTTATAACCCGAACGTCATTTGGGTGGCCATGTCCACCGGGGACCTGCTTCGGAGCCAGGACAGCGGCGTTTCCTGGTCCAATGTCCACAGTTTCAAGAACGACATCATGCGTCTTGTCATTAGCCCGTCGGACAGCCGGCGGATATTCGTGGCCACCCGCAACGCCGGGATCTGGCGAACGGACGACGCCGGCGCCAATTGGCTGGATTTGAGCAAGAATTACGAGGATTTCAGCAAATCCAAGGAATTTTTGGACTTGGCGATCGGGGTTTCCGATCCTGGGGTGGTGATATTCGCCTCCAAATACGGCCTGATCCGTTCCCGGGATTTTGGGGATTCGTGGGAAAAGATAGACCTGCTTACCCCACCCGGGCAGTCGATCGCGTATTCCCTGGCGATCGACCCCAAGAATTCCGACAACATCTATTTCGGGACCGCCACCACCTTCAACAAGTCAACGAACGGCGGCGCCAACTGGATAACCAAGCGGTTGCCGACCACCCGGGCCGCGACCGTCCTGCGCGTGGACCAGGCCAATTCGGACGTCATCTGGATGGGGGTCACCAAATTCGACAATTAAGTAAAGGCATCACCTGTCACCAACACTATGCTTTCCGAAAGCGGCAAACAGGAGTTTCAAAAAGTGATCGATTTCCTCAAGGATGACCTGAAGACCCTAAGGACCGGGCGGGCCACCCCCTCATTGGTTGAGGACATTTCGGTTGAGGCCTACGGTTCCAGGTCCGCCCTGATCGGCCTGGCCGGGATAAACGTTCCGGATAATCGGACCATCACCGTTGAGCCGTGGGACAAGGGCCTGATGAAGGCAATCGAGAAGGCGATCATCGAGGCCAACATCGGCCTTAACCCGAGCGTCCAGGGCTCCCTGATACGGCTGAGCCTGCCGGTCCTGACCGAGGAGACCCGGCGCGACCTGATCAAGGTGATGAACGAGAAGCTGGAGCAGGCCAGGATCGGCATCCGCAATGTCCGGGAAGAGGTCCGGAGCGGCATCATGGAGTCCGAAAAGTCCGGGGATATCACGGAGGACGACAAGTATAGGGCGCTGGAGCAGATAGACAAGACCGTCCATGAGTGGAACGACCGGATAAGGGCCATCGGCGAGGAGAAGGAAAGGGAGATAATGACGATCTGACCGTTGGGATGCCAATACCGAAAAGCCCGGCAAAACGCCGGGTTTTTTTGCTGTCCGTATTGACATGATGGCGGTTTTGCGCTATCGTTTCATCAACAGGTTCGGTCTCTGAAAACCGAATAGATTGGCCTAATCTCCGCTGTCCATGGTGGATGGGGGAGATTGTGCCTCAGTTACCGATGTGTCCCGATGCGGGATGGGTCGGCAAGGAGTTGTGCCATGTCGAATAAAGGATTGAAGTTGGGCCTGGGGGAGGCCCACGAGATGGAGATTACCCTGCGAAACGCAGGGTGGACGAAAGCGGACATCGAGAAACTGACACAAAATCCGGCCATGGCCGAAAGATTCTGTGATGTGCTGCGGGGAATGGCCACGATTGAATTGGCTAAGAACGACATCAATTTGGAAGCCGCCCCGTTCGTTCCCGAAGGCTGGAAGATCTGCCCCGAGGATCAGGTGAAGAGCGCCGTCCGCGGCCTGTTCCGGTGGAGACAAGGTGTGATCAAACTCCACTTAGACGAGAGACAGAAGAATTGGGCTGTTCCCGGCCATGACCTGCACAAGGTCATCGAAGGGCAGCCGGTGCTGTCGGCCCACGTTCTGGACTACCTGCTGGCCCATCAGGAGCTCATTCCGGAGAGCTGGAAAGGGAAAGTGGTCTTTTTCTGGGGGACGGTCTACCGCTCCCGCTATGGCTTTCCGTTCGTCCGCGACCTGTATTGGTTCGGCACTGCTTGGGCCGGGGGCTCCTACTGTCTCGAGGTCGGTTTTGGCTCTTCGGCCCCGGCGGCGGTCCTCGCGAGCTGAAATTTGATTTCTGCTCTGGCTTGACCTTTGAACTTGAACCTTTGTACTTTCGTTTCGGCCCGATGTCGCATGTTGCATCGGGCCATTTTTTATGTCAAAGTCAATTAGGCAAAGGGCGAATATACCGGCGATTAAGGTCTCCGGATGCCTAAGCTGGCGTTCGCAGGTCGAGAGTGCCCACGGCTAAGGCTTGGGGCAGAGTGTCCTCCGAAAGCCTAAAAATGAAGATGCTCGGTGCGGTGCGCTAGGGCATTGCGATGCCGAATGCGATTCAGCCCGGAGAATGCTCGACGGGCGGTGTTCTGGACGGCGTCCCGCACGGAACCGCAACCGCAATGGCAATCCGGTCGTCCGCTACCTGTATTGGGACGGCAACGCTTGGAACTGGGGCTACAACTGGATCGAGAACGATTTTGGCTCTTCGGACCCGGCGGCGGTCCTCGCAACCCTCTTCATTTCTCCCCCGGCCTCGCGGCGGGGGAGTTTTGTTTGCGCAGCTGGCCGCTCCAGCCGCCGAGCATCCGGCCGATCTCCTCCAGGCGGACGGAGAGGGCGGCATATTTCCTGCTGTCCAGTGACTTCGATTCCCAGAGGACCATGAGCAGCACCTTCAGGGTATCCGCCCGGCCGATGGTCTGGCGGACCGGGCCCGATTTCTCGTCTTTTGGCAGGAAGGTGGCGACGGCGATGATTTCGATGAGATTTATGAAGGCGGTGTCTATCCGCTGGCCGAGCGAGTGCCGGTGGGCCTTAGGCAACGCCAGGTAGTAGCCGAACCAGAGCAGGTAGGCGGACTTCACCTTCTCGAGGAGCGGTAGCAACTTTGCGGGGGGGGGGGTAGAATTCAGGGTATGGCCGGTGCTTTGCTGGATCATATATACGACGGTGTCATATCGCCCGAGAGCCTCTTGGAGGCCTGGGCGGAGTTTGTTATAGGCAAGCGCTCGAGGGGCGACGTGCAGGAATTCGGTCGGAACCTGATGGCCAACCTGCTGGACCTGCACGAAAGCCTGTCGGACATGTCCTATCGCCACGGCCCATACGAGGAATTTGTCGTCTGTGACCCCAAGCGGCGGGTGATCCACAAGGCCACGGTTCGCGACCGGGTGGTCCACCATGCTGTCCACCGGTCATTATACCCCGCTTTCGACCGGGCCTTCATCCATGACTCGTTCTCCTGCCGGGTCGGGAAGGGGACGCACCGGGCGCTTGACCGGTTCGCCGCCCTGGCCCGGAGGGCCGGACGCAACCGTTCCCGTACCTGCTGGGTGCTGAAGGGGGATATCAGGCGATTCTTCGCCAGCGTCGATCACGCCATCCTCATGCGGATATTGGGCGAGAGGGTCGGGGACGAGAGGCTGGTTTGGCTCACCGAACGGATCGTCGGCAGCTTCAGCACCGCCGGGATCCCTGGCGTTGGCCTGCCGCTCGGGAACCTGACCTCCCAGCTCTTTGCCAACGCCTACCTGAACGAAATGGACCGGTTCGTGAAGCATGAATTGCGGGCAAAATTCTACATCCGCTACGTCGACGACTTCGCCTTACTCTCCGCCGACCGGCGACGACTGGAGGGAGCCATCCTACCCATCAGGGGGTTCCTGTGCGAAAGGCTGCGGCTGGAGCTGCATCCGGACAAGGTTTTCCTGAAGACACTGGCCTCGGGAGTCGATTTCCTCGGCTGGACGCACTTCCCGGACCACCGGACGCTGCGGGCGGCGACAAGGCGGCGGATGCTGAGGCGGATCTCCGAATGTCCGGCGGACGGGACGGTGAACTCGTATCTCGGCCTGCTAAGCCACGGGAACGCCAGAAAGCTGGAGGGGGAAGTCAGGAATATCGCTTGGTTGTTCCAAAACGATTTGGAACATGCGTCTTTATGACAAAAATATTGGCGAAATTACATAAAATCTTCTTAATTTAGCGAAAAAATTTTAAATCCCCCGGTTTTGGCCGGGGTTTTTGAATTTTTGATGTCACCCCCTTGACAAGATTGCGGATTTATGCTATAGTTCTATCTTGACAATTCGGTTGCGGAAAGCGACATGGGGGTGGAAACTCCGGCCTTGGACTATGTCCGTTTTGGTCGGAGATGGCGTGGAGGCTAGCTGAAACCGGTTTCGACTGGTTTCACCCAGTTGAATCGCCGCGCTCGAGACGCCTTCGGGTCAGTCTTGGGCACCGGCCCCATATCGTTTTTCGGAAATCCAGACCCCTCAACGGGGTCTTTTGTTATTGTCCCGGTTTTGGTACCCTTGAAGGGCGGATGCGGGGACAGGCAGGCCCAAACCCCGTTTTTTACAGAATTTCAAATCCCACGATTATGGCGGAAAAGTCAATGGAAAGGATCGTATCCTTATGCAAGCGGCGGGGGTTCATTTTTCCGGGTTCTGACATCTACGGGGGGCTCGGTTCGACCTACGACTACGGTCCCTTGGGCGTCCTGCTCAAGAACAACGTCCGTAACGCCTGGTGGAAGGCGGTCGTCCAGAAGCGGGATGACGTGGTCGGCCTGGATTCGGCCATCCTGATGCATCCCAGGACCTGGGAGGCTTCCGGCCATCTCCAGGGATTTACCGATCCCTTAGTTGACTGCAAGTCGTGCAGGAAGCGTTTTCGGGCCGACCATCTCCTTGAGGCCCGATCAGCGGAAATGAAGGGACTGAAGGAGGAGCCGGTTGACATGAGGGACGTCCGCTGTCCGGCCTGCGGCGGGGAGCTGACCGACATCCGCCAGTTCAACCTGATGTTCAAGACCTTCATGGGTCCGGTGGAGGAGGATGCCAATACGGTCTATCTCCGGCCGGAGACTGCCCAGGGGATTTTCGTCAACTTCAACCTGGTCAGGGAATCGTCCCGGATGAAGGTGCCTTTCGGGATTGCCCAGGTCGGGAAGGCCTTCCGGAACGAGATCACCCCGGGAAACTTCACCTTCCGCACCCGGGAGTTCGAGCAGATGGAACTGGAGTATTTCGTCAAACCGGGAACGGACGAGGAGAGCTTCGAGGGATGGAAAGCCTTCATGATGGAGTTTTTCACCGGTTTGGGCGGCAAGGCCGACAATTTCCGTTATTACGAACATCCGAAAGAGGACCTTTCCCACTACTCCAAGCGGACGGTTGACCTGGAATACCTCTTTCCGTGGGGCTGGTCAGAGCTTTGGGGCTGCGCCAACCGGACCGATTTTGACCTGAAGCGGCACGGCGAGTTCAGCGGCCAGGACCTGAGTTACCTGAACCAGGAAACAGGGGAAAGGTACGTTCCGTACGTGATTGAGCCGTCACTCGGACTGGACAGGGCCACCTTGGCTTTCCTGGTCGATGCCTACGATGAGATAGACGGCGGACGGACGACCACTACCGAATCGGCCAAGGAGGAGGAAACGGTCCTGCGGCTGCACCCGTCCCTGGCGCCGATCAAGGCGGCGATCCTGCCGCTGTCGAAGAAGGAACCGCTTTTGGGGATGGCCCGGGAGATATACGGCAAGTTGAGCGACCGCTGGTTCGTCCAGTATGACCAGTCCGGATCGGTCGGGCGGCGCTATCGCCGCCAGGACGAGATAGGAACCCCGTTTTGCGTTACGGTGGATTTCGAGACCCCGGATGACGGGAAGGTGACCGTCCGCGAACGCGACACCATGGCCCAGGAGCGGGTGCCCATCGTTGACCTGGAGGGTTACCTGGCCGGGAGGTTGGGTTGTTAAGGTACGGGGCACGATGAATACCCACAAGACAATCAACCTGAAGAACGGCACCCGGGCGGTATTGGTGCCGGTGGACGGTACGGCGGCCGTGACGGTTATGGCCTTCTATGAGGTCGGTTCGCGCTATGAACCGTCCGAGCTGGCCGGAGTTTCCCATTTTCTGGAGCATCTCGTGTTCAAGGGCACCAAGCGGCGGCCTTCCACCATGCACCTGGCGCGGGAACTGGATTCCGTCGGAGCCGAATACAATGCCTATACGGATCGGGACAACACGGCCTTCTATGTCCGTCTCCAGTCCGACCGGCTGGATCTGGCGGTCGACATGCTGGAGGACATGGTCTACCATTCGCTTTTCCGGACGGAGGACATCCGTTCGGAGGCCGGGGTTATCGTTGAGGAGTTGAGGATGTACGACGACAATCCCCTGATGGCCGTGGAGGAGACGATGCAGGAGGAGCTGTTTCGCGGTTCGGCCTTGGGCCGAAAGATAGGCGGGACTCCGAAGAGCGTCATGGGAATGGACAGGAAACGGATGCTTGATTTCCGTGACCGTTTTTACCGTCCGGAAAGGACGGTCGTGGCGATTGCCGGCAATTTTGACGAACGGTCAGCCCTGCGGCTGGTGGAAGCCGGGTTTGGCAGGAAACGTCCGCCCCGGACGGCTGACCGGCCGTTTCGAAGGCACCGTTTCCCGCACGGGAGCCGTCCGGTTTTTCGGGTGGTAAGGAAGGAGACCGAACAGGTCCAGGTGGCGATCGGCTTTCCGGGATACCCGTCCGAACACCGGCATTCCGTTGCCCTGCGGGTGATGGCCAACATCCTGGGCGGAACGATGAGTTCCCGCCTTTTCCTGACCGTTCGGGAAAGGTATGGCCTGGCCTACCACATCCAGGCCGCGGCCCACGGGTTCCAGGATGTCGGGCAGATGGCCATTCAGGCCGGGTTGTCCAAGGACGGCGTCCACCGTGGCCTGGACCTGATAATGTCAGAGTGCCGAAGGATTGCCCGCCGTCCGGTGACGGCCGAGGAGCTGAACCGGGCGCAGGAGAACATCAAGGGGCGGATGACCCTGGGGCTGGAGGATTCCCGCTCCATGGCCGGCTGGTACGGTCGGCAGGAGCTTCTGCAGAGGCGATCCATCACGCCGGAGAGGAGGATTCGGGAGGTCATGGCCGTCACCAGGGAGGATGTCCAGCGGGTAGCCAAGGACATATTTCGTCCCGATCGGATGGCCGTGTCCGTCATCGGCCCGTTTGACGGGCAGGAGGATTTCGTCCGTCACGCCCGAAAGCTATGAGGAGGTTTTTCGTCATCGCCAACTGGAAGATGCAGGTGGAGGCGGAAGAGGCCAGGGAACTGGCCAGGGAAACCGTCCGGTTGTGGGCGGCGCAGGGTGCGGCCAACCCCGCCGTTACCGTGGCGGTCTGTCCGCCGTTCGCTTCCCTGGATGAGGTCCGGGAAGAGATCTCGGGAACGCCGGTTTCCATGGGGGGACAGGACTGCTTTTGGGAAAGTCGGGGGGCATATACCGGGGAGGTTTCCGTAATGTCCCTGAAGGATGCCGGATGCCGGTTTTGCCTGGTTGGGCATTCGGAACGGCGGGAATACCTGGGGGAGACCGACGGGATGGTCCGGAAGAAGGTCAGGGCCCTGTTGGACACGGGACTGATTCCGGTCGTCTGCATCGGGGAAACCCGGGAGGAGAGGGAGTCTGGCCGGCGGGATGCGGTCGTTATCGGGCAACTGAAGGCCATTTTGGAAGGCAACCGCCCCATCGGCTCGCAGGAGGTCATTGTTGCCTATGAACCGCGTTGGGTGATCGGAACCGGTCAGGCGGTCAGTCCGGAGGACGCCGCCTCCATGCACCAGCTCATCTACGACACCCTGGAGGGAATGTTCCCGTCCGATACCGTGGAACGGCAATTTTCCGTGATCTATGGGGGTTCGGCTGACGCCGAAAACATCGGCGGGTTCCTGCGGATGCCCGTCATTGACGGCTGCCTGGTCGGAAAGGCCGCACTTTCGGCCAAGGGTTTCGTCAGGATGGCCGAAGCGGCAGCGGATATCGCCAAGGGTTGATATGTGGTTCTATGTCGCAATGTCGGCCGTGGTCGGTTTGAGCCTGGGGGTGATGGCCTCGATCGTCCTCGGAAAGTTTCCGCAGCTGTCCCTGATCGATACCGAATCCCTGCCCCAGGAACGGGAGGCCAAAAGGAAAAAGGAAATAATCAGGAACCGGGTCGGCCGGCGGTTGGGGGTGCGGTTAGCGTGGCTGGAACGAAAGGTTTCCCCGGTTGTCGAGTTTTCTGTCCGGCGGTTTCGGCAGGCCCACGAGAAGGTCGCCCGGACAGACAGGCGGTTTTGGGGAAAGGCGGTTGCCCTGATCCATCCGGAGGAACGGCGGACGAACGCCGGGACGATCGTCGTTGAGGCCAGGAAAATGGCCGAAGCGGGGAAGACGGCCGAAGCGGAGAGGAAATTCATCGAGGCGATCGCCATGGACGAGAGGTACCTGGATGCCTACCGCGGCTTGGGGGACCTTTACATGGAATCCAGAAATTACGCCCAAGCCAGGGAAACATACGAGTATCTGGCCAAGGTGTCGCTTCGGAAATGCTGTTCTTCCCGCCCCCAGGGGGGACCACCTGCCCACGAGGCTTCCGTTTCCGGACAGGCCGCGATTGCCCAGGATTACCTTAACCTGGCGGATGCCTGCAGGTCTTTGGGGGACATTGCCGGATGGCGAAGGGCCCTGGAAACGGTTGTTGAGCACGAGCCGTCCAATCCCAAACACCTAGACCTGCTTCTGGAGGCCCATATTGCGGAGGGTAACCGGGACAGGGCCAGCCATACCCTGCGGCTCCTGGAGGATGTAAATCCGGATAACCAGAAATTGCCCAAGCTGAAGAAACAGGTGGCTGAAATGGGGGTAGGGGTTGGGGTAACGGAAAATAAGCCAAAATAAGGCCAAAAACCCCGGATAATTTACGGATCGGATTGAAAACGGTTTGGACTTGCGTTTTTTCTGGAAATCATTACAATATTTAGGTCTGGAATAGCACCGACGTAGCTTCCCCTCCGGGGACCGCCCGCAGGGCGGCAGTTGGGGCGGCGGAGTCCGGCAGCGGGGAAGGCGTTAAAATTCGCC
>JAFGIV010000018.1 GCA_016929435.1 Candidatus Uhrbacteria bacterium
GGTGGATGCCGACGGCCCGTGCCATCTGGGCCAGCCGAATGATGGAGGCCTCCACTTCGGAGGCCGAAGCGACCATCAGGTCGGCCAGCTCGTCGATCACCACTACAATGTACGGCATTCCCTCCCCGTCCCGCATCTGCCTGTTGTAGCTGCCGATGTCCCGACAGCCGACCTCGGACAGTTTGGTGAAACGGCGGTCCATTTCCTCGATGCACCACTTCAGGGCATTGATGATCTTCGGCACCTCGGTAACCGCCGGGACCAGCATGTGGGGAATGCCGTTATAGACCGGCAACTCAACCCGTTTGGGGTCGATCAGCAGCAGCCGCAGGCTGTCCGGACCGTTCTGGTACAGGAGCGAAAGGATGATGGTGTTCAGGCAGACGGTCTTTCCGGAACCGGTGGCTCCGGCCACCAGCATGTGGGGCATCTTCCCCAGGTCGGCCACCCACGGCTTCCCGGCCACGTCCTTGCCCAGGCAAACGGTCAGGCTGGACTTGCGGGCGTTCCGGAACTCCTGGGAGTCCAGTATCTCCCGCAGGCCGACGATGGCGATCCCCTTGTTCGGAACCTCAATGCCCACCAGGGGCTTGCCGGGGATCGGGGCCTCTATGCGGATCGGGTGGGCGGCCAGCGACATTGCCAGGTCATTGGACAGCGAAGTGATGCGGGTCAGCTTTATGCCGTCCGCCGGTTTCAGGGTGAATTGCGTGACGGTCGGACCTACGCTCACGTCCCCCATCTCTACGGGGATACCGAAGTTCTCCAGGGTCTTTTTGATGGTGAACATCCGTCCCTGAATGTCCCCGGCGGTCGGTTTGGCGATGTTGCTGTCCAGGAGGTCGATCGGGACGTTTACGGTCGGCGGCTTTCGGCGAATCGGCGGGACGGCGGCGGAAATGTCCGTCTCGACGTTCGCCGCATCGGCGGTCCGGACGGCCCTGCCTGTGAATTGGGGAGCGGTTTCCCCGGCAGCTACCGGACCGAACCCGGCGCTGTTTTCCGGGGGCTCGGACTCGCCGTAACCGGTTGTGTCGCGGTCACCGTGGCCGTCGAGCGGCAATTGGCCCCTGATTACCCGGGGAATGGATTTCAGCCGGGAGAAGATTCTCCTCAGGGTGACGTTAAAAGTCAGTATCAGGGAGGTGAAGATCAGCCCGGTCAGGATTATGGCCGTTGCCCAGAAGTCAGTCAGTCGGAGTATGGGGTATCCGGCCAGGAGACCGACATAGCCTCCGGCCCCGCTTAGCCGCCCCAAATCGGTCATGGCCTCGGGCGTCTTTAGGACGACCAGGTTCACCAACCCCCCCCAGCTGACCAGCAGCAGGGCAATTCCCGTCTTGGCGGACAGGGACAGGCGGAACCTTTCCGGAACGGCGATATTGGCGGCAACCGCCAGGATCACGACCGGCACCAGGAACCGGCTTATCCCGAAAAGGGCGGACAGTGCCGAATCCACGCCCTGACCGACCTTGCCGGCCGCCCCAACGAGACCGAGGAAAACCGTCAGGGCAAGGACCGCCAACAGGATGGAGGCGATCTCCTTCCCGATGACCGGGTCGATCGCCGGGACAGACGGTTTCCTGGGGATATCCCGGTGTTTTCGTCCGGAGGCATGTTTCTGGCTATTTCCGTTGGTGGGTTTTTTGCTCATAAGAAGGCGGTTCGACAGCCGTTTCGGCGGCTTCCCCATCAAAAATCAGTCCGGTATGGCTTCATCATATCATTTCCAATTTCCTGACAAAACAGCCGCCCCCAAGGCTGCAGTTCCGGAAAAAGCCGTTTTAGGATGCCAATAAAAGATGAACCGGCAAAGGTGCTATCCCGCGGTGCGGGAGTCTGGACCGGGCACATCCTTGCGGATGGTCGGCGGTCCGTCGGTTCGGATTGGCAATTTCGGCTTAACCGGAGCCGCAGCCGCGGGAACGGCTGTTCGTTCGGCGGGCATCAGTCCGCCCATGGAAATTATAGTCATAAATCGGATTGCGGTCAAAACGCCGCCGAACCGTCGGGCTCTTGCCAAAAAAGGCCAAATGGCATAGGATGCCCACAGTATCCGTTTCAATAATAAACTCCGGTTCGACCGGAGGCTTTGCGGACAAGTGCCGTGAGGCTAAGGGAATTCAAGACATGAAAACCCAAAACGAAAAGGCCGATTCCGCAAAAGGCAGTGACCTCAAGGAGCTCCTGTCGGACAAGACATACCTGAACATCCCGAAGGAAGGGGATGTCGTGCGCGGGGAGGTCATTTCCATAACCAAGAACGAGGTACAGGTCGATATCCCGGGATACCGTCCCGGCATCATCCGGGGGCGGGAGTTGAGCGATCCGATAGCGGACCACGAGGAGCTTCAGGTCGGCGATGAGGTTGAGGCCACGGTGATTGACCTGGAAAACGAGAACGGGGAGGTGGAGCTTTCCTTCCGGTATGCCGGCCAGCGCAAGGCCTGGGACCGGATGCACGAGCTTTTCCGTTCCGGGGAGCCCCTGACCGTCAAGGTCATTGAGGCCAGCAAGGGGGGGCTGATCGTAAAGGTCTTCCACCTGACGGCCTTCCTGCCCGTGTCCCAGCTTTCGCCGGAGAACTACCCGCGCGTCGCCGGTGGGGACAAGACCAAGATCCTGGAGAAGCTGAAATCCTTTGTCAACGGCACCATGGACGTCCGGATAATCGACGTCAGCGAGCGGGACGAGAAGGTCATCGTTTCCGAGAAGGCCGTTTGGGAAGACCGGCAGAAGAACATAATTTCCCGCTACCAGATCGGACAGGTCGTAACCGGGGAGGTCAGCGCCCTGGCGGATTTCGGGGCCTTCATCAAGTTCGACATCCTGGAGGGGCTGGTCCACATCTCGGAGATCGCCTGGCAGAGGATAGACCATCCCCGTGACCTCCTGAAGGTCGGGGACCAGGTGAAGGCGGAGATCATCGGCATCGAGGGATCGAAGATTTTCCTTTCCATGAAGAAGCTAATCGACGACCCGTGGAAGGACGTGGCCAAGAAATACCAGGTCGGGCAGAAGGTCAAGGGACTGATCCTGAAGGCCAACCCGTTCGGATTCTTCGTGGAGCTGGATCCGGACATCCACGGCCTGGCCCACATTTCCGAGCTTTCCCGGAAGCCGGTCAAGGACGTTACGGAAATCGGCAAGCCCGGGGAGACCATCGAGTTCATGGTCGTTTCGGTCGAACCGGAACAGCACCGCCTGGGCCTTTCCCTGAAGGCCCTGGAGGAGGGCATGCCCAAGGATCGGGACAGGAAGGACGATGGGAAGGGGAAGAAGAAGGCCGAAAGGGACGAGTCCAAGAAAGACGGCGAATCCGAAGAGGAGAACGGAGAGGAGAAGAAGGACAAAGAGTAAATCCGCCGCGAAAGCGGCAAGACAAAACCCCGGCTTCGGCCGGGGTTTTGGTGATGTGATGTGTCATGTTATCCCTTTCGTCGAATAAAATTGCCTTCCTGTCAATGGTTTCGGGGGGTTCACGGGCGTTTGCCTAAAGGCTTTCGGTCGGCTATACTTGACCATAATATGAAGAATCCCAGCAAGATAATATCCAAGAACCTGATCGTCTCCATCCTGGTCTTCCTGTCCGTGGCCGCGCTCCTTAGCGCCTACAGCCTGCCGTCGGAAAAGGAGACGGAGGTGAAGCTGAGCCAGGTGGTGGAGCAGATAAACGCCGAACAGGTGAAGTCGATCGAGATCCGGGGGGACAGCCTGCACCTGGAGCTGAACGACGGCGCCAAACAGGTCGCCAAGAAGGAGGCCGGCCAGTCCTTCGCCTCCCTGATGTCCGACTATCAGGTGACGCCGGAGAAAATGGGGCGGGTAGGGGTTGAGATCAGGCAGGAATCGGGTTTCGGGTATTGGTTGGGCCAGCTGGCCCCTTTCCTGCTCCCGTTCATCCTGGTGATCGTCTTTCTTTGGTTCATGATGCGGCAGGTTCAGGGCGCCAACACCCGGGCCATGTCCTTCGGTTCCAGCGGGGCCCGTGAGATGTCCAAGGACTCCAAGGACCGCATCACCTTCAAGGACGTCGCCGGGGTCAGGGAGGCCAAGGAGGAGCTGATGGAGGTGGTGGAGTTCCTGAAGCACCAGAAGAAGTTCATCAATGTCGGGGCGAAGATCCCGAAGGGGGCCCTGCTCATGGGCAGTCCGGGGACCGGAAAGACCCTTCTGGCCCGGGCCGTGGCCGGGGAGGCCAATGTCCCCTTTTTCCACATTTCCGGTTCGGAGTTCGTGGAGATGTTCGTTGGGGTCGGCGCCTCCCGGGTCCGAGACCTGTTCAACAAGGCCAAGAAACAGGCGCCGTGCATAGTTTTCATAGACGAGATAGATGCCGTCGGTCGGCAGCGGGGGTCGGGTTTGGGGGGGAGCCACGACGAGCGGGAGCAGACCCTTAACCAGATCCTGGTGGAGATGGACGGTTTCGATCCCAATCAGGGGGTAATCGTCCTGGCCGCCACCAACCGTCCGGATGTCCTGGATCCGGCCCTGCTCCGTCCCGGACGGTTCGATCGGCGCATCATCCTGGACGAGCCGGACATCAACGACCGGGAGGCGATCTTGAGAATCCACGCCAAGGACAAGCCCATGGAAAAGACGGTTGACCTGCGCCGGGTGGCGGAACGGACCTCCGGATTTTCCGGGGCGGACCTGGCCAATCTCCTGAACGAGGCCGCCATCCTGACCGCCCGACGCAACAAGAAGACCGTCGGCCAGGAGGAGGTGCTGGAGAGCATCGAGAAGGTCCTTCTCGGTCCGGAGCGGAAAAGTCACATCCTGAACGACCGTGAGCGGGAGGTGACCGCCTGGCATGAGGTGGGTCACGCCATCATTGCCCACCTTTTGCCCCATGCCGACCCGGTCCACAAGATATCGATCATCAGCCGGGGCATGGCGGCCGGCTACACCCTGAACCTGCCGAACGAGGATCGGCACATGCACCGTTTGGCCGAGTTCATGGACAACCTGGCCGTATATTACGGGGGGTATGCGGCGGAAACCGAAATTTACGGCAGGGACAACCTGTCCACGGGCCCTTCCAATGACCTGCAGAGGGCTTCCGCACTGGCCAAGCGGATGGTGACCGAATTCGGCATGTCGGAAAAACTCGGTCCGCGCGCCTACGGAAAGAAGGAAGAGATGGTTTTCCTGGGAAAGGAGATCCACTACGAGAAGGACTATTCCGAACACATTGCCGAGGAGATTGATCAGGAGATAAACCGGATATTGGGTGAGGCCATGGAGACCGCCCGACGGATAATCCGGGACAACCGGCCGCTCATGGAGAGGATAGTGGCCGAACTGGTGGAAAAGGAGACGTTGGAGAAGGAGGCTTTTGAGGCCATCGCCGGTCCCGGCGTATCCGCCCAACCCGGATCAAACAAGGGTTAGGATAGCGATTGCTTAAAGAAAAGATATGACCAACCAGAACGACACCGTTTCCTTCCATCGCCGCCTCATCAGGCAGGGACTGACCGTGTCCTGGAAACACAAACACCTCTGGATATTCGGTTTTTTCGCCGCCTTTTCCGGTTTCGGCGGGGTGTTCGAGCCGGTTTTCCAGTTCAACGACCGGATCATCGGCACCGTGCCGTTCCATGGGGAGTATTTGGGGATCGGGTTCATGCCCGGGTTGGGGGTTTTCCGGTCCCTGGTCGGCCTGTCCCTGTCCCCATGGATGTCCGTTGCCGTCTTCGGGCTCCTTTTCCTGATCGGATTGGCGGTTGCCGCCGTGGCGGTGGTGATGGCCTTGGGCGCGACCGTGTCGGGGACGAAAGCCGTCAGTGAGGGGAGGGATCTCGGTTTTTCGGAGTCCCTGAAAGGGGCCGCCGGAAAATTTTGGACCCTGCTGGGCATTGTGGTTGCGGTGAAGGCAATCAGCCTGGTTTCCGTCCTGGTGACCGGGATAAGCCTGGTCAATTTCCGGGAGATCGGCGGGCCGATCGGCGGGATGTTCTTCCTGCTGTCGTTCCTGACTTTCCTGACCTTGGCCGTCGTGGTGGCCATAGTGGGGATATATGCCGTAACCGCCGCCGTTGACGGGCGGACGGTTTCGGTCCGGGAGGCGATTCGTGACGGCTGGCGGACGTTCGCCGGCAATTGGCTGGTTAGCCTGGAGGCCGGGGCCCTGGTCTTGGCTACCCAATTCGTCCTGATACTCCTGGTTATCGGTGCCGTAGCGGTCGCCATGGTTCCGTTTTTTGTCCTGATGCTTTTGGCCCTGTATTTCGACCTGGTGATCATGGGGACGGCAATCGCCATCCTGGCGTCAGTGGCCGTGGTCATGGCCATGTGCCTCACGGCCTCCTTCCTGACCGTTTTTCAGGTTTCGGTCTGGTGGCAGCTTTGGCGGGAGTTCGGTCACGGGAGAGGCCTGATCGCCGGATTGGAACGGCACGTCGGTTCGCTGCTGAAGCGGCTGCGAATCAGGCGGGGGTAGGGAGTATGGCAAAACCGGCACCCCGAATGTTGGCGGCGATCCTGCTGGCGTTCTTTCTGTTCCCGAACCCCGTTTCCGTTCGGGCTGCGGGGGATGATGCCCGGGAAGAGGAGTACTTTCGGGCCGAAGTGGTTTCGGTCACCGGGGCCGGCGAGGACCGAACCGGAGACGGCCCGTTCCAGACTGTCCAGGAGATCACCGTAAGGGCCCTGTCGGGAAGCCTGAGGGGTCGGGAGGTGAAAACCGAGCAGTATTTCGAGATCCTTCCGTCTGACGACCATTTGGCGAAGGTCGGCGATCGGGTGGTGATGCTGAGGACCGCCGTGGCCGGGGAGGAATCGTATCACCTGACGGATTTTTACCGCTTTCCGGCATTGGCCTGGATATTCGCCGCCTTTTTCCTGTTGGCGATCGCCGTCGGAAGGTGGCGCGGTTTTACCTCCATTCTCGGCCTGTTGTTTAGCGTTTCGGTCATTGCCCTTTACGTCATTCCGGGCATCCTGGACGGGAAGAGCCCGTTGGCGGTAAGCCTGATCGGGTCTTTCGGGATTGCCCTGTTTTCCATATACCTGTCGCACGGCCTTAACCGCCGGACCAGCATTGCCCTGGGAAGCACCCTGCTCACCCTCGGTCTGGCGGCCTTCCTGTCCGTGGTTTTCGTTGCAATGTCCCGGGTTTACGGTTTGGGTTCGGAGGAGGCTTTCTATGTCCAGATGGGGATGCAGGACGTTAACATGAAGGGGATACTTTTGGGGGGGATAATCCTCGGTGCCCTGGGTGTCCTGGACGACGTTACCATGGCCCAATCGTCCTCGGTGGAGGAAATCCACCTGGCCAACCCGTCCCTCCCGTTTTCCGAGCTTTACCGGCGGGGAATGTCAGTGGGTAAGGAACACATCGCGTCAATGGTCAACACGTTGGCCTTGGCCTATTTCGGCGCCTCCCTTCCGCTGTTCCTGCTTTTCGTTATGGACAAGACCCGGCCGTTTTGGGTTATAGTTAACGGTGAGATGATCGCTGAAGAGATCATTCGCACCCTGGTCGGCAGCTCTGTCCTGATCTGTGCCGTCCCGCTTTCCACTGTCCTGGCCGCCTACGTGTTTTCAAGGAAAGGCAAGAAGACTGTTTCCGGTTCAGGACAGGGTTGAATTTTTTCAGGACCGGTCCGTTGCCGAAACGGGTTCTGACATTGGATCAGGCACCCCAAAAAAAAGACAGCCGAGGGGCTGTCTTTTAGGATCAATCGTTGACTTTATCTATCTACTTTCTAATCGGTTCGATTCCGGAAAGGGCAGGGACTGACGGGGCGGCGCATTCGGCCAGTAGGGGATGTCCCCACGGGTTGGCGCAACCGGTGATCACCCTGATCAGACCATCCTTGAAGAGGTAGCCGGACGGAGGGATTATTATTTCCGTGCAGTTCTGCACGGAAACCCTATATCGGCACTGTCCTTTTTTCGGATCAAGCCCTTTGGCGAGACATACACTATCCTCCGCCTTTAACGGCAGGAGTTTTTGCGTCCCATCGTGGCTGATTGAGAAATCCCCGCTTATTTCTACGGCGATCTCCTCACGAAAACTGGCCAATCCGGTCCCTACTTCTTCCGTGCAATCTCCGTTGGCTGTTACTATGAATGGAAAATCCAGACCGGAACCGAAGTTCCTTTCCAGACATTCCTCCACTTCGGAGGCCTGTCTATCGATGATTTCTCCCAACCCCTCTTGAGAGAATCCGACCAGGTTATCATCAACGGCGATTCCGTCCGGTGTCTTCCCGGTCGGGACAACATCGAAATTGGACCCTCTGTTTTCAATGTATGCACAGGGGTTGTCCATACATCCCGCCACCCAAACTGTCAAAACCGTCCAAAGAACTTTTTTCATGTCATCCTCCCTTAGTTTTTTGTTTTTTGTTACTCATAACTATAGCGTATTTTTAAGCTTTTGTCAAGATTAAGAGCTTTATTGTTAAAACATATCGGTTGTTTGGTTTTGTATCTTCTTGTATTTCAACGGTATAAAATTAAGGCACTTCTCTTAAGCCCCCCAGCGCCCCCCTAAATCCCCCAATACTGGGGGACTTATGAGGAGGGGATTTTTTTTTAGGTCGCCGTTCCGGCCGGCCTGCCATAAATGAATTCTTCCCCTTAAGCCCCTGAAGGCGTTAGTCTCCCGGAGGGAGGGGGTTTGGGGGCATTGGGGATTTGACGGGGATTGCCTTGGCGCAAACGGGACGTTGGGTGTTTAAGGCGGGAATAAATGGTATAATTACCGCATATGGCCGACATAGCCTCCTTGGAGGATCTTTTGGGAAAGGGGAAGAGGAAGGACGACAAGTCCACTGATTTGACGACCCAGGAGAAGTTCTCCCGCAGGATGGAGGAAATCAGGATCAAGCAGAAGGAGGCGGAAACCAAGGCTAAGGCGGCCGTGGCCGGTTTTGAGCACATTGACCTGGTCGGGTTCCCCATTTCACCGGAAGCCCTGACCCTGATCCCCAAGGCCCAGGCCGAGAAGGAAAAGGTCGTGTCCTTCCTGTTTACGGGAAGTGAGGTCCGGATCGGGGCGGTTGACCCCGGACGGGAGGAGATCAAGGAAATTGCCTACCAGATAGGGGAACGGAGCCATGCCCGGGTGGGGGTTTACATGATATCCGAACACAGCTTCGAGAACGCCCTCAAGATTTACGACAAGCTTCCGGAGATCAGGACGATCGTGAAGGGGATACAGATCACCGATGCGGATCTGGCCGGTTTCCGCAGCCAGATGCCGACCCTGCAGGACCTGAACGGACTGGTCCAGAAGGTGAACGCCACGGATTTCGTGGCATTGGCCGTGGCCGCCGGCCTGCAGTTCGGGTCGTCCGACATCCATATTGAGGCCGAGGAGAAGGACGTCCGGGTCCGATTGAGGATCGATGGGGTGCTGAACACCGCCGCATCCGTCCGAAAGGACCAGTGGCCCAGGATCGTCAACCGGTTCAAGCTGATTTCCGGACTGAAGATCAACATCACTACCGTGCCGCAGGACGGCCGTTTCACCATTTTTTTGGGGGATGGGGAACAGGTGGACGTCCGCGTCAGCACCATCCCCACCGCCTACGGCGAATCGATCGTCATGCGCCTCCTGAAATCCACCTCAATCGGCCTGGGGTTCGAGGACATGGGGCTGCGGGGAAAGGCCTACGATGACCTGAAAAGGGAGGTGGAACGCCCGAACGGCATGATCGTCACCACCGGCCCGACCGGATCCGGCAAGACGACAACCCTTTACGCCATCCTGAACAAGCTGAACGACAGCGAGACCAAGATAATTACCCTGGAGGACCCGATCGAATACAAGATGGCCGGGATCAGCCAGTCCCAGATCGATGCATCCAAGGACTACACCTTTGCCAAGGGGCTGAAGTCCATCCTCCGCCAGGACCCGGATATCGTCATGGTCGGGGAAATCCGCGAGCTGGAGACCGCGGAAGTGGCCATTCAGGCGGCCCTGACCGGACACCTGATGGTATCCACCATCCACACCAACAGCGCCGCCGGCGCCATTCCGCGTTTCCTGTCCATGGGGGTCAAGCCGTTCCTTTTGGCCCCGGCCCTGAACGCCATCATCGGCCAGCGGCTGGTTCGGCGGATATGCGAGAACTGCAGGGTGGAGGACAGGTTGGATGACGCGACCTACGCCCGGGTCCGGAATTCCCTCTCCAAGCTCAAGCCGGATTCCGGTTACCGGGTCGACCTTGACAACATGAAATTCTGGAAGGGGCAGGGCTGCGAGAAATGCCACGGAATCGGGCTGAAGGGTCGGGTCGGAATCTATGAGGTGGTGGCCATGACCCCGGCAATCGAAAACCTGATACTTTCCGGGCAGGTTTCCGAGTACCAGATGGAGGACATCGCCAGGGAACAGGGGACAATCATGATGGGACAGGACGGGTTGCTTAAGGCCCTGGACGGCCTGACGACCGTGGAGGAGGTCCTTAAGGTTGCGGAAGTGTAGGCTTGAGTCGAAACGGGGATTCCGGAAACTAGAACGATAAAAACGGACCGCTCAAGGAAGCGGTCCGAATTTCGTTCTTAAAGAGCTTTTCCGGTGCAGTTTCCCTGTCCGCACCAATCGCGCCACCAATGGAGGACGCCTTTTTTGCGTCCGTGGCCGTAGAAGTACCTCTCTTGGCCGTGGCCGTAGTAGAGGTTGATTGCGCAACCCCAGTCTCCGCGGCAGGTCGATCCGTCGTAGCGGATGCGCAGGTATCTGGCGGTGGCGGCCAGGGCCTCCGGCAGGCGGTGGGGGTCGAATGTCCCGTCACCGTCATAATCGACCGCATGATCGGCCCAGCGGCAATGGCCGTTTCTGCACCGAAGGAGCACGGCAGGCATGTGTTGGGTGGGTCCCATTGCCCCAGCCCTGCTGACCCGCACCCTGTACGGGTCGCATACCGGCTGGCCGTCCCGCTTTTGGGAACAGATGGCCTGTAGCGCCTGCCAATGCCGCCGGCATTTCTTCTCGCCGTTTTGGCGGAAATGCGACCGGCACGTGCCTTGCGGGTCGGTCAGGGTGTGGGCCGGGATCCAATGCGGTTTCCATCCGCCGGACAGCCAGTTCGACTCTTTTTTCCAGATCCCGTACAGCGCCCCTGCCGGAACCCGGAATTCAGCGGCAATTGCCTTGATCATTCGGGGGCCGTACCGTTCGTCGGCCGGCCCCGAGATTTCTTTGTTTTCGTGACGGTTGGCGATTGGCCGGACAGGAACCGGAAGCGGCTCAAGGATCTTTTGGATGATGACTTTTTTTTCAGTCGGATTTTGTGGGATGAACGGCCGTCGGACGATCTTGATTTCCCGGTTATTCCCGGACATTGAGAAGAAACAGCATGCTACCATGATCACCAGACCGCCGCCTAAGGCGTTTATAATGGGCATCTTCCCCCCTTTAGGTTTTTAACGAACCAAACATGCCATCTAACCACAAGAAAGCACTTAAGTCAAGTGGGAAAACGGGTTTGTTGAATTTGGTTTTTTGGTGTGGATAAGGTTGGTTGACGCTGTCAGGAAGGCAGTTGAAATTCATGGCAAATTTGTTTAAAAAATAGCTAAATTTAGTTAAATAATAGTAATCTTGACAAATTGCCACTTTTGCCCTTGACCATTTTGGGCTTTTTTGTTATTCTCCTTGAGAACCTGCCAGCCCGATATTGGGCAGTCTTATTTACTCCTTGTCGGCCGCATTCACGACCAACGAGGGGTTAACGGCCCTGCCGGAAACATGACCGTCCAGACAAACTGAATCAGCGAAATTTTAATCTCCACATAGATTCCCAGAGGAAACGGTATGTGGAGGTGATTTTTTTGTTTATTTCCGTTTCGGTCAATATTCGGAGGCCCCCTCGCCCTTTCGTCCAATTTTTCGTAAATAATCGGTTAATTAGTCCACCACGATTATGCTGTTCAAGAGACAAGCACCCCAAACCAGGGAAAGGAAGACCTTTACCCCGGTGCGGGACGCAATGGACCTTCCGGATCTCATAGAGGTCCAGAAGAAATCCTACGACTGGCTATTTCGCCAGGGAATCAGGGAGCTTTTTGAGGAGGTTTCCCCGGTTACGGACTTCATTGGCCGCGACCTGGAGCTCTATTTCCTTGACTATTACCTGGACGAGCCGAAGTTTGACGAGAAGACGGCCAAGGCCAAGAACCTCAATTACGAGGCCCCCCTTCGGGTTAAGGCCCGCCTGATCAACAAGAGGAACGCCGAGTCCAAGGAACAGGAGATCTACCTGGGGGAGTTTCCCCTGATGACCGATCGGGGAACCTTTATCGTCAACGGCGTTGAGCGGGTGGTGGTCTCCCAGCTGGTTCGTTCCGCCGGGGTCTTCTTTACCGCCGAACCGTTTCGGGCCCGCAAGTATTTCGGGGCAAAGATCATCCCGAACCGCGGTGCCTGGCTGGAGATGGAGACCGACCAGTCCAACGTCATCTGGGTGAAGATCGACCGCAAGCGCAAGGTGGCGGTGACGTCGCTGTTGCGGGCTTTTGGTTACGGGACGGATGACGAGATTCGGGCCCTGTTTGCCGACATCGACAACCATCCCTCCATCCGTTTCATCGAAGCCACACTGGAGAAGGATGCCGCATCCAACGAGGAAGAGGGCCTGAAGGAGGTCTACAAGCGAATCCGGCCGGGTGACCTGGCTACGGCCGAAAACGCCCGCAGCCTGATCCACTCGATGTTCTTCAATTTTGACCGCTATGACCTGGGTCGGGTCGGGCGGTACAAGTTTTCCCAGCGGTTCGGACTGGATTTCACCCAGGACGAGATAGAGAACCCGCAATACCGCATTTTGAGGAAGGAGGACCTGGTGAAGATCGTCCGGGAGCTGATTCGGCTGAACATTACCCAGGATGACCCGGATGACGTCGACCATCTGGGCAATCGCCGTATCCGGGCCGTGGGCGAATTGGTCCAGAACCGGCTGCGGGTCGGCCTGTCCCGCATGGAGCGGATCATCAAGGACCGGATGTCCACCATGGACATCGCCAACCTGAGCCCGTCGCGTCTGGTAAACGCCCGGCCGATCATAGGGGTCATCCGGGAGTTCTTCATGTCCTCCCAGCTTTCCCAGTTCATGGACCAGACCAACCCTCTGGCCGAGCTGGAGCACAAGCGTCGCCTTTCGGCCATGGGTCCGGGCGGACTGTCCCGCGAACGGGCCGGATTCGACGTCCGTGACGTCCACACCACCCACTACGGACGCATCTGCCCGATCGCCACGCCTGAAGGGCCGAACATCGGCCTGGTCGGCCACCTGGCCAGCTATGCCCGGGTGAACGACTACGGTTTCCTGGAGACCCCGTACCAGAAAGTCAAGCGTTTTGCCGCGAATGACGGCCAGGATGCCGTTGGGGAGGTTGCCTACGGCGACGTTTCGGACAGGGGGGGCAAGGTTCTGTTGGGGGACGGCCAGGAAATCACTAGGGAAACGGCCGCCAAGCTGGCCAAGTCCGAAATCGATCGGATACCGGTTCGGCCCCGCCTGACCGGGGAGATAGAATACCTGAACGCCTTTCGGGAGGAGGTTTCGGTCACTACCGGAGCCATGGCCGAGTCCGACGAGCGGGGATTCCTGGTTCCGGGCAAGGTCGGGGTCCGCCGCCACGGCGAACCGACCGTGGCCGATTCCGACGAGGTTGACTACGTTGACGTGTCCTCCAAACAGATCGTCTCCGTGGCCACGGCCTGCGTTCCGTTCCTGGAACACGACGACGCCAACCGGGCCCTCATGGCCACGAACATGCAGCGGCAGGCCGTTCCCTGCGTCAAGCCGGAGGCGCCGATCGTCGGTACCGGGATGGAACGCCGGGCGGCCTTTGATTCCGGGCACCTGATCATCAGCGACTGCGACGGTGAGGTTACCGGGATACAGGGGGATACCATAGAGGTGACGGACCGAAAGGGGGAGGCTCACCGGTGGAACCTGAACAAGTTCCTGCGGTCCAACCATTCCACCTGCCTGAACCAGCGGCCGACGGTCGTGAAGGGACAGAAGGTCCGGAAGGGGGAGGTGATGGCCGACGGCGTCTCCATAGACCACGGCGAACTGGCCCTGGGCCAGAATCTGCTGGTGGCCTTCCTTTCCTGGGAGGGATACAACTACGAGGACGCGGTCATACTAAACGAGCGCCTGGTGGAGAACGACCGTTTTTCGTCCATCCACATAGAGAACTACTCGATCGACGTCCGGGAGACGAAGCTCGGTCCGGAGGACATCACCTCCGACATCCCCAACGTCAGTGAGGAGAAGCTGAAGAACCTGGATGCCGACGGCATCATCCGCATCGGCGCGGAGGTCGCCTCCGGGGACATCCTGGTGGGAAAGATAACCCCTAAGGGGGAGACCGAACTTTCCGCCGAGGAGAAGCTCCTGCGGGCGATCTTCGGGGAGAAGGCCCGGGATGTCCGAGACAGCTCCCTTTACCTGGAACACGGGGAACACGGGAAGGTCATCGACGTGAAGATATTCTCCCGCGAGGGCGGGGACAAGCTGTCTCCCGGGGTCATCCGCTCCATCCAGGTTACCGTGGCCGACCTTAGGAAGATACAGGTGGGCGACAAGGTGGCCGGCCGCCACGGGAACAAGGGCGTCATCTCCAAGATCGTGCCGGTGGAGGACATGCCGTTCCTTTCCGACGGCACCCCGGTCGACGTAATCCTGTCGCCGCTTGGCGTCATTTCCCGAATGAACCTCGGTCAGATCCTGGAAACCCATCTCGGCCTGGCGGCGAACGCCTTGGGGTACCATGTGGTTACTCCGGCCCTGAACGGGGTGACCGAAGGGCAGATCAGGGAAGAGCTGGTGAAGGCCGGTTTTCCGGAATCCGGACAGGTCAGGCTGATCGACGGCCGGACCGGAGATTTCTTCGACAACCCGGTGACGGTCGGCTATGCCTACATGCTGAAGCTGAACCACATGGTGGAGGACAAGATCCACCAGCGGTCGATCGGCCCGTACTCCCTTATCACCCAGCAGCCGCTCGGCGGAAAGGCCCAGTTCGGCGGACAGCGGTTCGGGGAAATGGAGGTTTGGGCCCTGGAGGCATACGGTGCGGCCCACACCCTCCAGGAGATCCTGACCATCAAGTCCGATGACGTTCCCGGACGGTCCATGGCCTACGAGTCGATCGTCAAGGGCCGACCGATCAGGAAGATAAACATCCCCGAATCCTTCAATGTCCTTGTCCGCGAGCTCAAGGGGCTGTCCCTGGACGTGGAGCTGCTTAAGGACAGGCAGCGGGTTGACTTGGCCGAGCTGTCGAGCCGGTCCGTTCCCCCTTTCGCCAACCGTTCGTCCGCCGCCCCGATACCGGCCGGCCGGCCGGATCCTGAGGGGGAAGGCAATTCGGATGCCCGCCTGCCGGAGGAGGATGTCCCCCGCCTGTATTCGGCGGGTTCGGAAGACGAGGAGTAATCTTTCCTGACGACCAAGAATATGCTGCATCCAAACCACGACCAACAGGCGAACCACCAGCAGGATTTCGACGCCATTCGCCTGAAGCTGGCCTCTCCGGAAGTGATCAGGCAATGGTCATACGGGGAGGTCTCCAACCCGGAAACCATCAACTACCGCACGCAGAAGCCGGAAAAGGGCGGCCTTTTCGCCGAGGAGATTTTCGGCCCGTCCAAGGACTGGGAATGCTACTGCGGAAAGTACAAGAAGATCCGCTATAAGGGGATCGTTTGCGACAAGTGCGGCGTGGAGGTCACCAATTCCCTGGTCCGCCGCGAGCGGATGGGGCACATAGAGCTGTCCGCCCCCACCTCCCACATCTGGTTCCTGCGGGGGGTCCCGTCCAAGATCGGACTCATCCTTGACCTGTCCGTCCAGAACCTGGAGAAGGTCATCTATTTTGCGAATTTCATCGTGACCGATGTCGACGAGGACCTGAAGAGGGAAACCATCGAACAGGTCCGCAACGAATACAAGTCCAAGAAAAAGCAGATCGAGAACGAGTATAAGCAGCGCTGCGAACAGGCCGAAAAGTCCGCCGGTGACCAGTCCGACCGGGAGGCCCGCCTAAGCGACGCCTTCAACGCCAAGGCCAAGAGGCTGGAGGGGCTGGAGGAGGAGTTTCATGCCGTTGATCGGGAGCTGAAGGAGATCAAGCCGCTGAAGATCATTTCCGAACAGACCTACCAGGAATGGTCCCTGAAGTACGGGCACGTGTTCAATGCGGGCATTGGGGCGGAGGCCATCCGGGGCCTGTTGGTCAGGATTGACCTGGAACGGGAAATAGCCGAACTGGACAGGCAGATCGCCGAGGAGCCGCTCGGCGCCAAGTACGACAAGCTGGTCCGGAGGGTCAAGCTTTTCCGGTCGCTCAAGCATACCGGCATCCGTCCGGAATGGATGGTGATGACGGTCGTTCCGGTCATTCCGCCGGACCTGCGCCCGATGGTCCCGTTGGACGGCGGCCGTTTTGCCGCCTCGGACCTCAACGACCTCTACCGGCGGGTCATAAACCGCAACAACCGCCTGAAGAAGCTGATGGACCTGAACGCCCCGGAGGTCATCACCCGGAACGAGAAGCGGATGCTGCAGGAGGCCTGCGATGCCCTGATAGACAATTCCGCCCGCCAGTCCAAGACCGTCCTGGCCACGACCGGAAAGAAGCGCCAGCTGAAGTCCCTGGCCGATATCCTGAAGGGCAAGCAGGGCCGTTTCAGGCAGAACCTGCTCGGCAAGCGCATCGACTATTCCGGCCGTTCGGTCATTGTCGTCGGTCCGAACCTGAAGATCGGACAGTGTGGCCTGCCGAAACGGATGGCCCTGGAGCTGTTCAAGCCGTTTGTCATAGCCAAGCTGATAGAGAACGGGTATGTCAGCAACGTCCGGTCAGGAAACCGCTTCATTGAGGCCGACCATCCGGAGGTCTGGGACTACCTGGAGGACATCACCAGGGGGGCCCTGGTGATGCTGAACCGCGCACCGACCCTGCACCGCCTGGGCATCCAGGCCTTTCAGCCGGTCCTGATCGAAGGCAAGGCCATCCAGCTGCATCCCATGGTGTGTCCGGCCTTCAACGCCGACTTCGACGGTGACCAGATGGCCGTTCATGTACCGCTGACCGAGGAGGCCAAGGAGGAGGTTAGGACCAGGATGGCCTCGGTCAACAACCTGCTCAAGCCGGCCACCGGAGCCCCGGTCATGCGCCCGGACAAGGATGTCGCCTGGGGCATCTATTACATGACCAACCTGATCGACAACCCGGACCGGGAGAGGCCGATGCATTTCGCCGACCGGACCGATGCCATCCACGCCTACCGTCTCCGGAAGATCGAGATGCGGGAAAAGGTCCTGGTTCGGCTGGATCCGGGGGAAAAGCCGGTTGAGACGAGCGTTGGCCGCATCCTGTTCAACCAGTCCCTGCCCGAAGGATACGGTTTCGTCAACGAGCAGTTGGGGGCGAAGGAATTGGGGGAAATGGTCCGGAAGTGCCTGACCGATTTCGGCCGGGAGACGGCGGTCCAGGTACTGGACAGGATGAAGGAGATCGGCTTCCACTACATCACCGTTTCCGGGTATTCCTGGGGCATGGCCGACCTGCCTGACCTGCCGGAAAAGAAGGCGATCGTTTCCGACGGTGACCGGCGGGTGGACGAGATCGAGGGTCAGTATGCAGACGGCCTGTTGACGCAGTCCGAACGCCGCTCCCAGATAATCGGCGTCTGGACCAACGTCAAGGAAGATGTCACCAAGCTGGCTAGGAAAAAACTGCCGCAGACCGGTTCGGTGGCCTCCATGATCAACTCCGGGGCCCGCGGCTCGTGGGGCCAGCTGACGCAGATCATCGGCATGAAGGGGTCCGTGTCCAACCCGGCCGGCGACATCATCGAACTGCCGGTCAAGGCGAACTTCAAGGAGGGCCTGGACGGGCTGGAGTATTTCATCTCCACCCACGGTGCCCGTAAGGGCCTTTCCGATACCGCCCTCCGAACGGCCAACGCCGGATACCTGACCCGCCGCCTGGTCGACGTGGCCCAGGACGTGGTGGTCAAGGAGGAGGACTGCGGCGATACCGAGGGATACCTGGTCACCAAGGCGGAGAGCGACGAGATGAACCAGAAGCTTTCCACGCGGATACTGGGCAGGTATGCCCTGGAGGACATCAAGAAGCCGGGATCGAAGAAGATCCTGGTCCGGGCCGGCGAGATCATCGGCGAACCCGAGGCGGAAGCCATCACCGAGGCCGGCATCACCGAGGTTCGTGTCCGGTCCATCATCACCTGCAAGCTGACCAAGGGGGTCTGTTCCCGGTGTTACGGATGGGACCTGGCCTACAACCAGCCGGTCCAGGCCGGAACGGCGGTCGGCATCGTGGCCGCCCAGTCCATCGGCGAGCCGGGAACCCAGCTGACGATGCGGACCTTTCACACCGGCGGCGTGGCCGGTTCGGACATCACCCAGGGCCTTCCGCGCGTGGAGGAGCTTTTCGAGGCCCGACCGCCGAAGCGGAAGGCCTACATGAGCGACGTTGACGGTACGGTAACGGTGGAGGAGATTGACCGGCGGATGATAGAGGGTCCGGACGGGGAGAAGATGCTGGCCCAGTTCGTCGGGCACAAGATAGTCCGCGTCTCCTTTTCCGAGGAGGACGGGGAGACATACAAGCACGGGACAAAGGACGAGGTCAAGGTCGAGGACGGGGACAGGGTCAGGGAGGGCCAGGTGCTGATCGTCCGTTCGGACGGAAGGGAAATCGTCGCCAAGGAAAAGGGGACGGTCCGGCTGGTCCGCCGTTCGATCCGTGTCCTGCGATCCATGGACAAGAGCCGGGAATACATCATTCCGCCAGGCTATGTCCTTTACGTCAAGAACGGGGATCGGGTAGAGGCCGGCCAGCAGCTGACGGACGGCAACCTTGACCTCCAGCAGCTGTTCAGGCTGAAGGGACAGGACGCGGTCCAGAAGTATGTCCTTAAGGACGTGCAGGCCATCTATACCTCCCAGGGACAGAAGCTTAACGACAAGCACATCGAGATCATAGTCAAGCAGATGTTCTCCAGGGTCATGGTCAAGGATGCCGGCGATACCGAACTCCTGCCGGGGGAGATAGTCGAGAAGTCTCAGTTCCTGGAGGAGAACATCGCCACCAGGGAAAAGGGCACCAGGCCGGCCACGGCCGACCCGCTTTTCCTGGGAATCACCAAGGTTTCCCTTTCCACCCAGAGTTTCCTTTCCGCCGCCTCTTTCCAGGAGACGGCCCGGGTCCTGATCAACGCGGCGGTCAGCGGGAAGATCGACCCGCTGGAGGGCCTGAAGGAAAACGTCATCATCGGACGCCTGATCCCGGCCGGAACCGGATACGGCAACAACCGGTTCACCCATGACGATGACGAGGACGGGGACCGTCAGGCCGACCCGGATCCGGTGGGCGACGGGATTCCCGCCGAAGGGATAGACTTCAATTCCGACGACGACGGGGCTGCCCAGGCCGTGAAGGAAGGGGCGCCGTCGGCTGAAGGGAGAGAGGCAGAGGATGGGGAGTAGAGACAGGAGAACCGCATAACAGAAAACCGCCCCGAAGGGGGCGGTTTTCTGGACGGTTTTTGAAGGCGGCCTATTTCCTAAGGTGGTATGTGGCATGCGTAAAAACCAGGAAAGAGCGCCTGTATCTTGCATTGACAAGCTCCAGCCCCAGTCTTCCGAACGTCTCTCTCCACTGCCCGTCGTTTCGGTTGGAGTGCGGGTGTCCGGTGAATTCCAGGTTCAGCAGGCTGTCGAAAAGGAAGGTCAAGCGCCTGTGGAGTCGGCTGACGTAGATGTCCTCGATCATTACGATCTCCCTGGATACCCTTTTGGCCTCCAGCAGGACCCTTTCGGGGTCGGGCGTATGGTGAAGGACGGTCAGCAACAGGGACTTGTCGAATTCGTTGTCCCCGAACGGGATCCTGTTCCCGTCATAGATGACCGGTTTTATGCTGTCCGAGAAGCTCAAGTCCCGGACATCCAGGGGGGTTACCCTATGGCCCAGTCCGGACAGGATTTCGCAGACGTTGCAGGTACCGGACCCTATATCCAATATCGAGTCGTTCCTGCCGAGAAACGGCCGGATTCGCCCGACTAGTTCCCTGGCCCTGGCGTTTCCGGCCTTGTGGACGATTTTCCTTAAGACCCCGTTTTTTTGCAGGAATTCGGCGAGCATTGGTTTTTTGGACGAATAATGCCCGAAAACGCTTTATCTTAGCGTCCAACCGCCATCCACCACCAGTACCTGCCCGGTAATGTAATTGGACCTGTCGGATGCCAGGAAAACCGCAGCCTGCGCGATGTCGTCCGGGGTCCCCATTTTTTTCCAAGGGATGGCCGCAACGATCCCTTTTTTGGCCTCGTCAGTCAGGGTTTTTGCCGCTCCGGGGGTCTCGATGGCGCCCGGGGCGACGGCGTTCACGTTTATTTTCCTGTCGGCGAGCTCCAGGGCAAGCGCCCTGACCATTCCGTTCACCCCTCCCTTCGATGCGCAGTAGTGGACCAGCCCCTCAAACCCGACCAGCGAGGCGATTGACGATATGTTCACGATTTTTCCGCCGGCCCTCATTTTCCCTGCGGCGGCCTGGGAACACAGGAACGTGCCCTTCAGGTTCACGTCCAGCACGCTGTCCCAATCGGCCTCGGTCATTTTCGGGAAGGGGACAGACGGGAAAATGCCGGCGTTATTCACCAGAATGTCCAGCCTGCCGAATTTTTTCGCGGTTTTGTCGATTAGGCCACGGACCTCATCCCCTTTCGAGACGTCACAGGCGATCGCCAGGGTCCTTACCCCGAATTTCTGCAGTTTTTTGGCCGCCTTTTCGCTGCCCGCCTGGTCGATGTCGCTTATGACGACGTTGCACCCCTCCTTGGCGAAAGCCGAGGCGATGCCGAAACCGATCCCTTGCCTTGCGCCGGTTATGACGGCGACCTTGTTTTTTAGCTGCATGTGGAATTTCGTTATGGGTTGAACAGGTTGAATTATAGCCTTTTTTGCCCGGCCGATAAAGTCTCGGAAAGACAGGGGAAACCAATTTTCCAAGTGACCGTCAATTATGCCCAAGGTTCGGATTTTTCGCCTGTTCCCACCTGCTCATTTCCCAAACGTAATAGAAATTACCGGGGTCGTGTTCGCCGATTCCGTTTAGCCGACGAAAAGCCAAATTTTCCTCGTTCTCGTAGCATCCCTGCAGGTTCCAGACCTCCCGTATCAGTTCTCGGTAAAAATGGCCCCATTCAATAACCCTATCTTCCATATCCTCGCCCAAGTCACCCCAAGAATCCACGCCCCCCTTCCACCAAAAATGAGCCAATGGTTTGGGAAATTGGAACGCAAGCAACAAATTTCGGTCTTTCACCTCGGCATCAAGGCTAAAATCAGCCAACAATTCATTTGCCTGCCGTCCTTGGGATACCGTAAACTGTGGAAGATCAAAATTTTTTTCTAACAAATAATCAACAATCTCCTGTGATATTTGCCTTCTTTCGCTTCGGTACCGCTCGAGAAGGGACAGGAATTCGGAACGAAAATTCTCAGAAAGCTCGTTGCAAAACTCCCTTGTTTTGTCCAAACAGGCCTTTTGCTCGGGTGACAGCGTCCTCTCGTCCAGCAGTTCCCTGACATTTGGGCGTTTTTTTTCAATTTCCTGCCTGATTTCCTCAAAAGTCGGCTGGTCGTAGATGTCTTCGGGATTTTTTATGCCGTCTTCTCGGGCAAACCGCTCCAGGTGTCTGTATGGGGACATGGTATTTAGGTTATTTTCCAACAGGGTCAAACCAGGACTTATTTTTCGTAACCAGGCGCATGCCGTCAGGGGAACAGGCGAAGGGAACCCGCCCGCCGGGTCCGGCGGCAGAAAGCGCGATCATTCCCCGATTTTTCAAATCCCCATGACCTGATGGACGAGTTTTTCGCCCCTCACGAACCCTTTAACGGAGGCGAAGGCTTCCTCATACATCCTTCTCATGGAGTCATCGGCGTAAAAGGCAACGTGCGGGGTGATTATTACGCCGGGGATTTCCGTCAGCTCCCCGTTCTCCTCAATGTTCTTTTCGTGTTCCAGGACATCAAGAAGGGCATGGGAAATCTTTCCGCCCTTAAGGCCCTGAATCAGGGCCGTCGTGTCAACCACCCCTCCTCGGGACGTGTTTACTATCACCACCCCTTCCTTCATTTTTTCAATGGTCTCCCTGTTGATCAGGTGTTCGGTTCCCCTGGTCAGGGGACAGTGCAGGGAAATGATGTCCGCCTTGGAATACAGCGAATCCAGACCAGAATACGTAAAATGGTTTTCCCTCGCCGCATCCTGGTCAGGAAACGGGTCATAGGCGATCACGTCCATCAGGAAGCCGAGACTGGCTATCCTGGCCACGTTCTTCCCGATCTTGCCGGTCCCGATTATGCCCAGGGTCTTCCCCTTCAGCGCCATGCCCCTTAGGCCCTGAAAGCTGAAATCGTGCCCCCGCCCAACCCTGTCGTCTCCCTCGCCGACCTTGCGGATACCGGACAGCAGCAGGGCAAAAACGTGCTCGGCAATGACATGGGATCCGTAATCCGGCACGTTGCAGACCTTGACGTCCTTTTCCCGGGCGGCCCTGAGGTCGATATGGTCATAGCCCACGCTTCTGGTAACGATGAGCCTTAGGTTCGGGAGATTGTTGATGACGTTAGCGGTTATTTGGGTATGGATAAAAATGCAGAGAATTCGAGTGTTTCGGCACTCGGCAACCATCTCGTCCTCGCCGAGATTTTCAGTGACTATTTTCGCTTGGGGAAAATTTTCCCTGATTACGGCTTCGTCCTCTTTTTCCACCTCCAGGAAAGTTATGTCGTTCGTGTCCATGGGCCAAATGACCAAAAAATAAAACGGCGGTTTTTTTGCGGGGATATGTGGCAAAAACACCCCATCTTTCCCGATAAAAACCTAGGTTCCCGTCATTATTATACCAGACTTCATGCTATAGAACTATCGAAAAAACGGTCGGGCGGGGCTTCGCGACGCCCGACTGGAGCGCAAATTCGCTCTCTTTTTTAAGTTGCTTTTTGTTCCAAACGACAAACAGGCTTGTTGCTTTTGATTTTGGGCAGAGGGGTCAGGGGTGAATGGCCAAAATCCAAGACCCCTTACTGTTGTTTTATCTGAAATTCTCCGACGACAGCCTCCAATATGTCGTGAAAGCTCATAATTCCCACAATTTCGTCCGTTGTTTTCTCGGTAACGAATGCAATGCTGATTGATGATTTTTTTAGACGATCTACGGCCACCAGAGAGGGTAAATTGGCATCGATACGCATTATCGGCTGTATCAGTGATTTTAAGTTCATCTTACCCGCTCCATTGGTGAGTAAGTGGTTCAGGATGTCATTGCCCTCAATGGCTCCAATGGGATGGCGAATGTCATTTTGGTAAACAGGGAAAACGAGACTTTCACTTACGCTGATTTTATCTTTAATTACTGAAATCGGATCGTTAACATCAAACCAAACCACCTCTTTGTTTGGTGTCATGAAGTCTTTTATGGGGCGGTTGCCCAAATGAAGTATGTTTTCTATTATTTTTTGCTCCGCTCTTTCAAAGGTACCACTCTCAACCCCTTCGGCTATCAGAAGTTTTATCTCTTCTTCGGTAATAATGTGCTCTGGAGCCGGTTTAATACGAAATAGCTTTAGTAATCCTGTGGTAGAAGCGCTCAATAACCTTACCAATGGTGCCGTAATTTTCATGAGCGTCGTGATTGTTCCCGCAACCCTCAAAGACAATTTTTCCGAATTTGATAAAGCTATTTGTTTTGGGACAAGCTCGCCGATGATAAGTGAAAAATAGGTAATGACTGTAACGACTATAGCTACGCTTATTGCCTCGCTATAAGCAGCTACAGATTGATATTGAGATAACCAGCTTTCAAAGTTTTCCGCCACGGTAGCACCGCCAAAAGCGCCGGCAAAAATTCCAATTGCGGTTATGGCTATTTGAATTGTAGAAAGCATTTCCGGAGACCGGCGAATCAGTGAAAGGGCCTTTTGGGCTTTTTTGTCACCTTGTTTGGCCAGATATTTGAGGCGACTTTTTTTTACGCTCAACAGTGCTATTTCAGATAAGGCAAAAAAACCGTTTAAAACGATAAGGCCCGTTATTACTGCAATTTCAATTGCCATCATAGAGTTGTTTCGTGAGCGACGAGAGGCGCACTGTAAACACCGTGCCCTCCCCTGTCAGCAATTTCCCCCCGTTCTGTCTGTATCTAAAGCCGATTTGTCGGAGGCTTTCAACGTTCGACACCCGTTGGTTCACCGCCAAACTAAGGGTAAAGACCTGGGCCAAGAGAAATTTGATGTTCCTCATTGTTTTACGGAGTATTATTTTTTTTTGCCGGATTCTGAAGACCGGCAAGTCGTACCAGCGCACGTTGGATGGCGACGGCGGCAAGGAGTACCTTAGCCCCGCCGGTGAGGGAGAGTTCCGCCACGAAGTCGCCGGTGAGGCGCACGGTGGCTGGGGCGGTTCCAACACCATGCCCCTCTCGACCCTTAACAACGGTCGCTGGGAGCAGGACAGCTGGGAACTCTAGAGCTGATCAGCCAACCGCCCCTTGGCCACCACGACCCCCGCGGACGCATGTCTTCGGGGGTCACTTCTTTTGTAGAGAAAAATTGTAAAAAGCCCAATAAATTATTTCGTCTAACGTCAGGATTATGAGAAGCTCTCTTTTCGGGTTTATTGGTTAATATTTGAATTATCTACTTAATATTTTAATTGATTTTCGCTTAAATTACCACCTAACAAAGAAAAGAGAATTTGGGAAAAAAGCGAGTCGAGCCTTTTCCGCATACTCGGTGTTAGGCGAGTGTGAGCGGAACGTAGTGGAGCGAGAGCGCAACGTCCCCTTAAGTTGAAAAAGCCAGCCCGACCTTAATAAATAAGATTCTTTTCCCCCTCCAAAAATCTGTCTGCCAATTTCGCTATCTTGTAATGATAATCATCCCAGTTGAATGGAAAGGAATCCTTTTTAACGTTTAACTCAATTGTGTTGCCGTCAGCGGTCATGGCTTCTGCTTGGAATTGATAGTTGGGCTTAGTATGAACTTTAATTAGCTCAGCTATTGGCAGACTAGCAATTGCATGGACTCCTGCTACCTCTAACACATAATCTTTGAGAGGAGAATCATCAAGGATGAACGAGATATCAACGATATTTTGACGCATTTTTCCATTAACATCGGGACTGACATGCATCTTTCTACCAAGGTAAATCAACTCCTCCTTTTTATATTTTTTACCCAACTCTTCTTCGACTTCCCTAAGCCCATCAAACAATTCTTCGCCTGCAGAATAATGTCCACCTGCGGTAACATCTAGTTTGCCCGGTGCCCAACTAGATTTTGGGCTTCTTACCTGGTAAATTACCGCAGGAGTTGGCTTGCTTTGAAGTACCCACAAATTAAAAGTGCCGATCCAGTCCTCATCGTTCCATGCTTGTTTGATCGGTTTTGTAATCCCACTTTTTTGAAAGTTGGTGGCGTCAAAATATCGACTTTTTCCATATTTTTTAGATTTTTAAATTAAAGGGGTTAGCTTTTTCAATTTCGTACAACGTTCGCGGATATGCGAAGTTCGCTTTTCGGATTTATTGGTTATTATTTGAATTATCTGATTACTATTTTAGTTCCTTTTCGCTTAAATTACTACTAAACGGAGTAAAGCGAATTTGGGAAAAAGGCGAGCTGAGCCTTTTTCCGCATACTCGGTGTTAGGCGAGGGTGAGCGGAACGGAGTAAAGCGAAAGCGCAGCGCCCCCGTAGCGTTTTCTTTCAAAATATTTTTTGCGGCCGTGGGCTTGACAGATTATCCATTATCTGCTATACTAAAGCGTCAATAGTTGAGAAATCGTCTTTTAACCGAAAGAGTGGTTTCTCGTTATTGCGAGGATCTGCTCTTTAACAAAACTCAAAGGAGGTTCCAAATGAACATTTCCATGATGAGCAAGGCTAAGGTTTTGGTTGCGTTGTACAATAATTCCAAGCCTCAGGGCATAGGGTTTCTGCATTTCGATGCTCAGCCCATGACCGAGGAAGAGGCACAGGCGTTGTTGGACTCGGGGCAGACATACTTCGACTATCTGAGGGGTCGTGTGATGAAAATCGACCTTTCGGGTGACGAACTGGAAACTTGGCTGTATAATCGCGACAATGGCGAAAATGCAGCCGAAACCGCTCTCGCAAACCTGTAAAGAGCAGATCCGATTCAAACTCAAGGCGTTGGCTTACACAGCTGACGCCTTTTTCTTATGAGCAAAAAATATTTTGAAAGAAAATGTCGCCTAACTCGTTTCTGTGCGAAATTTATTCGGTATTTGGTTGAATATTGTATGTTATGCGAATTTTGCCCAACCTTTAGCCGTGCAGGACGCCATTGACAGGGCGGAAAGGGCAGTGCGCCTGTGCGGCCATAGCCCCCGGACCATGCAGGCGCATTTGCTCCACACAAAAGAATACCTTGTTTTTTCCGGAAAAACCACTGTTTCGGGAAAGCGGGAGTCGGTAGGGGAATTCCTGCCGGACGGGCAGGCACACCGGCGGGCCGCGCAAACCGTGAACTTGGCTTCTTAACGCCGTCCGGTTCCTTTACTCGAAAGCGCTGAAGAATCCGGAAAGAATCAACCTGAAATACGCCAAGCGGAACAAAAGTCTGCCCGTAGTCCTGTCCCGTGCGGAAATAGGGAGGATAATCGACGCCACGGCCAACCCAAAATACCGGCTGATGATCACCTTGGGACATGCCTGCCGGAGATCTAAGGAACAATCCCAAGAAGCCCCATCCGAAAGGGCGGGGGCTTTTGCTTTTAAGACATGGGTGATCGGCAGTTGTATAATGGTTGTATAATTGATGTGTAGACTATACAACCATTAACTTGCCTTAATTGTATAACTGATGTATAATTGATGTATATACTATACAACTACTGACTCAATTATGAGCTTAAATCTGACGCAATACATTTTAGAGAAGCCTGATTTAGGTAAAATAGATAAAAAATCCGTCATTTCTCGTTTTACTGAATCCGAGGAGACTATTATGAAGGAGATAGATTCAACCATGTCTCCTCAGTATGGACATTGGGATAAGATTAAATATCGTCAACCGCCGAACGGTTTTAACAGGGAGGAATTTTGGTTTTTGATAAAGATGATCAGGCAAATTAGATCATCGCAGACTTTTGTTAAAGATGTGTCCGGCAAGTTCTATCGGTGGGTGGAGTTAGACCGCTTTAATAGGTTTATGCACCAATTCGATATGAGTGCCGGTGGCGATATTTTCGTGAATAATGACCACTTGGCCACCCTTAAAAAACATAAAGACCGTTATATATCCCGCGGCCAAATCGAAGAGGCTATCGCTTCCAGTCAATTGGAGGGGGCACACACCACTCGGCTTGTCGCCAAGAAGATGATATTGGAGAAGCGTCCGGCCAAGACCAAAGACGAGAGGATGATACTGAATAATTACGGGCTGATGGAGCGGATTGGGTCGGAACTGCTTGAGGTAAAACTGGACCGTAAGTTATTGTTGGAGATGCAGACGATGTTGACCGAAGGAACGGATACGGAACCGGATCATGTCGGGCGTTTCAGAAAACCGGAAGATGATTTAGCCGTGGCAAACAATCGCCATATCGGACATGTCTTGCCGGATACGGAATGGGTAAATTTAGAGATGGACAGGCTATTGGCCATCGCCAACGATGAGGCCGATGAAGTCCGGTTCCTTAATCCCGTAATAAAGGCCGTCTTTCTGCACTTCTGGATAGGCTATCTCCATCCTTTTCCGGACGGCAACGGACGAATCGCTCGGGCGATATTCTATTGGTATCTGATGAAACACGGATATTGGGCCATTGCCTATTTGCCGCTATCGGCGAAAATAAAGCAATCGCCTAAGCAATACAGCATGGCATACATATATGCGGAACAGGACGATCTTGATTTGACCTATTTCATCGACTACAACCTCAGCAAACTCCAACTGGCTATAGGAGATTTTCAGGAGTACATATCGAGAAAAACGCAAGAGGAGTCGAAGTTGAGGCTGGCCTTGGGTTCAAATGAGGAAATCAACGACAGGCAAAAAGAGGTTCTGTCGTATCTTGCCAGAAACCCCCAGGAAAAGATGACTATCGGCCAACATCAGGCCAGGACCGCCGTCACCAGAGCGACGGCCAGAAAGGATCTGTACTCTCTGTGTGACCAAGGGTATTTGTCGGTCGTTAAACAAAAAGGCCATTTTGTCAACTTTATTCCGACTGACAAGACCATATCCCTAATGAATTAGCGTCATCGTTATGCGATTCGACATCATCACCATCTTCCCCGGAATGTTCGGCGGATACTTCGGGGAATCGATCATCAAACGGGCGGCGAAGAGCGGGCTGCTCGACATTCGGGTACACGACCTGCGCCGCTGGGCCCAAGGCAAACACCGGAAAACCGACGACAAGCCGTTCGGCGGCGGGCCGGGCATGGTGATGTCGGTCGAGCCGTTCTACAGGGCGGTAACTTACCTGAAGCGGCTGGCGGCCCGGAACATCCCCGTCGCCGCCTCACCCGCCGTTCCTCGCCGGACAAGCCCTCGCTCCGGCGATACGCAGCTGCGCTCGGGCTGTCCGGCCTCGGAACGGCCAAAACCGCAGCCCAAAATCCGGGTCATCCTGACATCCCCCAAGGGCAGGACCTTCACCCACAGGGACGCCGTCCGCCTCTCCAAATACGACCGGGTCATCTTCCTGTGCGGACGCTACGAGGGGGTGGACGAACGGGTCGCCAAAAAACTGGCGGATGAGGAGCTGTCCATCGGCAACTATGTCCTGACCGGCGGCGAACTGCCGGCCATGGTGATGGTCGACGCGATTTCCCGACACATCCCCGGCGTCCTGGGCAAGGCCGAATCGCTGAAGGAGGAATCCCACGCGGAAGAGGGCGTTACCGAATATCCGCAATACACCCGCCCGGAAATTTTCCGGACGAAAGACGGTGAAAAATGGCCGGTCCCGCCGGTCCTGCTCTCCGGCGACCACAAGAGGATTGCCGAATGGAGGAAGGGGAAGGCCGGAAAAAATTGATAGACGGCCCAGGCGCACGAAAGGCGGACCGGGTGCGGATGGGGGCACCGCTTGGTTTTACGGGAGGCCGGGAAGGGGCGGCGTGTTTTCCGTCACCCCGCCCTTTCCCCCGGGGGAAATCCTGTGGAAAACCGTAGGGATAAATTGAATTTTTATAGTAAGTTTAAGGTTATTTAAGGCTGAAAATGCCCTTTGGGGCCGGACGGCGCCAAAACCCTTGACAGCCTCATTGATTTACCCTATAATGCCTCCAGAGCATTCGAGGGGGTATCCATACTCCCGCAGAGTCGCTCTATTTGTTTCCAATCTGACCAGGCCCTTGACGGTAAAACGGCAGGGGTTTAAGATTCGGAAGAATCACCTGAACGGGTGATTCGGACTTTGACAATGATATAGGGACAGACAATCTCTCCGGTTTCCGGAGAGTGGTGAAAAACGTCTATTCGATGTAATAAAAATTACATCAAGCAACTGACTGTCCGGGGTTCGCCAGAACACGGACGGTATGGAAGATTGCGAGTGCCTTCGGGCGCAAGCAACTTCTTCTGAGAGTTTGATCCTGGCTCAGGATGAACGCTGGCGGCGTGACTAAGGCATGCAAGTCGTACGGGCAAGTTGAGTTCGCAAGAATTCGGCTTGCTAGTGGCAAACGGGTGAGTAACACATTGGTAACCTGCCCCGAAGTTCGGCACAACCGTCCGAAAGGACGGCTAATTCCGGATGTGGCCGCATACCGCAGGGTATGCGGGTAAAGCAGAAATGCGCTTCGGGAGGGGCCTATGTTCTATCAGCTTGTTGGCGGGGTAACGGCCCACCAAGGCTACGACGGATAGCGGGTGTGAGAGCATGACCCGCCTCACTGGGACTGAGACACTGCCCAGACACCTACGGGTGGCTGCAGTCATGAATATTCCACAATGGGGGAAACCCTGATGGAGCGACGCCGCGTGCAGGATGAAGGGCTTCGGCTCGTAAACTGCTTTTATTGGGGACGAAGCTTCGGCTGACGGTACCCAAGGAATAAGAGGTTGCTAACTCTGTGCCAGCAGCAGCGGTAATACAGAGACCTCAAGCGTTATCCGGATTTACTGGGCGTAAAGGGTCCGCAGGCGGCCCAACAAGTTCAGCGTCAAATCTTCGGGCTCAACCCGGAGACTGCGCCGAAAACTGTCGGGCTAGAGGTTGGGAGAGGTAAGCGGAATTGCCGGTGTAGTAGTAAAATGCGTTAATATCGGCAAGAACACCAAAGGCGAAAGCAGCTTACTGGAACATTTCTGACGCTAAGGGACGAAAGCGTGGGGAGCGAAGCGGATTAGATACCCGCGTAGTCCACGCCCTAAACGATGAGTGCTGGATTTTGGGAGTATCGACCCTCCCAGAGTCGTCAAAAAAAGCTAACGCGTTAAGCACTCCGCCTGGGGAGTACGGCCGCAAGGCTAAAACTCAAAGGAATAGACGGGGACCCGCACAAGCGGTGGAACATGTGGTTTAATTCGACAATAAGCGAGGAACCTCACCA
>JAFGIV010000019.1 GCA_016929435.1 Candidatus Uhrbacteria bacterium
AGACTGAAAATCGGATATTGGGCGAAAGGCCGGTTATGGAGGTCGATTCGGGTCCGGTTCCCGTGTCCGAACCTGCGGAAAGGGCCGCCGTTCGGGAGGGGTTGCGGGAATATCCTGAACCTGCGGTCCCGGATCCCGCGGTTTTTGCCGGTGGGGATGACGGCGAAGAGAGGCTCCCCTCACCGGACGTTCGGGAGGCGGTTTACGGCCTGCAGTCAGCCTTGGCCGAACTGGCGATTTCGGAATCCGGGCAACCTTCAGAAACCGGCTTGCCGGAATTCGGCAATTTGCCGGAGACGGTGCGGATTCAGGTCAGGGAAACCGTTCGGATGGCCATGGAGGACGGGCACGTTCCGTCCGTTCCCGGACTGACCCCGGTTACGCCGTTTGGGGCAGAACGGGCGGCTTGGCGAGAATCGGCCGTGACTGCAGGGGCCGAGACTTCCGGGGCGGTCATTGTCATTGATTCGGACAGGAACGGCCTGCCGGACGATCTGGAGGGCATTTTGGCGGCCCGTGGTCCGGAAACGGACGATGATCCCACGGTCCTGGCCATGGTGGGCGGAAAACCGCTGGAGCAGCCGGTTGGGGCCGGGGAAATTGACGAATCGATGGCCGTGTCGGCGGAATCGCCGGGTGGGGCAGGGGAGACTGGGGTTGTCTTGACCGGCAAATGCCTCCCCAATCGGGTCTGCCTGGTCTTTGTCTATAGTTATGTCCCATTGGTCCTGACGACCGTGGCGGACGAGAACGGGGATTTTAGGTATGTCCTGGATGATTCCCTGGGAGACGGCCGGCATACCGTCTATGTCGCCTTGGCCGACGGGGAGGGGCGGATCGTCCGGAAGAGCAACCCCCTGTCGCTGTTGGTCCGGGAAGCTCGGGCGGTCAGTGTCGGGGAGGTTGTTCTGGTGGATGCCGCCGCGAACGTGGACGTGCCGATCGATCGGATGTGGCGTTTTTACCTGGTTGGGGCCATCGGTCTGGTGACCTTAGCCGTCGCCGTTGCCGCGGCGATCGTCTGGCGGATCCGGCGGCGGCAAGGCTATTGAGCCTGAATTGCGGAACGCAAAACCGGACCGTCTTCGCTGAAGGCGGTCCGGTTCCCCGTTTCGGGGTGGTTTCAGGCCGGTTCGCTGATGACCTCCTGGCAGGACAGGATTATTTTTTGGACCCGTTCCTTGGGGATGTCCAGTTGCCTGGCCAGATCCGCCGGATTTCGTCCGGCCACTTCCCGACATAGGGTCAGGTCGTTTTTGAAGAGCCGCTCCAGTTCCCATTGCCGAAGTCCGTCAATGACCGTAATCGGGTAGAGGGCGGTATGGTCAACCATTCGGGCCAGGGAATGCTCCTCCGAACCCCATCCGACCATCCGGATGCCGCGACAGACCCCGAACTGGTAGGCCCGTTCTGAGAAACGTCCGTTCGTCACTACCCAGAGCTCGTCGAAACGCGGACACTTGCCGGTTTTTGACCCGTCCACCAGGTCCTCGAAGGCGGCCCACGTGGCCATGACGTCCTTTAGGCTGACGGTCAGCCCGAACTGGTTCCGGAACTTGGCCTCGATCATCACAGTCTTTCCTTCGCGTTTGGCGATGACGTCGATTTCGTGTCGGACGCAGAGACCCAGGAGTTCCCTGTCGGGGATCTCCGTTTCGTATTGGTAGGCCTTCAGGATCGAGGCGACGTATTTCTCGAACTGGAATCCGGCAGGTCCGAGCTTCAGTAGGGCATTGCGCAGGTTGTAGCGGTGGGCCAGGGCCGGATTGGACTTCCTTATTTCCCGCCGCAGGATGGAGTATATCCGGCGGGTGGTCATTCCGTCCGTTATTTTCTCCTCGACCCGAGGCAATACCTGCCGGATTGTCCGGTCACTGGCACCGGCATGGCGCAGGGTTTGCCGAATTTTTTCCCGGTCGTATTCGACCCGTTGCCCGGTGGATTTTATTATTTCCATAATTTCTTGGCCATTGCCCCAAGGAAGAACAGCGCCGTCCCGACGGCAACGATGGCCGCTCCGGACGGAAGGTCCATCCGGCACGACAGGGCCAGTCCGGTCAGGACGGTTATTTGCGAAAGGATCAGGGAAACGACGATGTAGCTGCGGAAATTGCGGGTCAGGAGCCGGCTGGTGGCAGCCGGCAGGATCAGCAGCGCCGAAACCAGGATGATGCCGAATGCCTTGACCCCCAGGACGGTGGTAAGGGCCAGGGCGACATAAAGCAGGGCGGAATGGAGACGGATGCGGATGCCGGCCACGGCAGCGCTTTCCTCGGTCAGGGACATGAAGGTCAGTCTCCTGAAGGATATTGCCAGCCAGGCGGCGATGGCCGCGGAAAGGGTCAGGATGACGGCCAGGTCGCCCTTTCCGACCGACAGGATGTTCCCGAAGAGGTAGGAGATTATTTCCGGTTGGTACCCCTCGGTCCTGCTGATCACCAGGATGCCGACCGCCATGCTGGCCGTGAAGAAGATTCCGATCAGGGTATCGGACGGCAGGCGGACCGATTTTTCCAGCCACCAGATGACCAGGGCCACCATGAGGGCCCAGGCCAAGGCTACCGGCAGGGGAGACCAGCCCAGGAGAATCGCCAGGGAGATTCCGGCCAGGGAGGAATGGGCGATGCCGTCGCCGAAAAAGGCCATTTTCCTTAGGGTAACGAAGATGCCGAGTCCGGCCAGGAGCCCCCCAAGGACCATCCCGGCCAGGAGGGCCCGCTGCATGAACGGTTGTCCGATCATTTCCAGGAAATCCATATCTAGTGGCGGTGTTCGTAGATGCCGGACCGTTTTCCGAACAGCTCGTTGAGTTTCCTCTCCGTCAGGGCGGTCTTGGGCGGCCCGTAGCAGAGCATCTTCCGGTTGAGGCAGATGACCGTATCGACCACGTTGGAAATCACGCTTATGTCGTGGGTAACCATTATGACGGTGGTGTTGTGTACCCGGTTAAGGTGTTCGATGATGCCGTAAAGGCTGGCTTCCCCGGAGATGTCAATGCCGGTAGTGGGCTCGTCCAGGAAAAGGATGGCCGGGTCGTTGATGATGGCCTGGGCGATCAGCACCCGCTGTAGCTGGCCGCCTGAAAGCTCCCCCAGGTTGGCGGAAAGGATGTCCTCCCTCAACCCGACCTCCTTGATTTTTTTTGGGATTATTTCCGGGCGGAAATGGCGGCTGCAGCGGAGCCGGCGGGCCATATCCATGTATTCTCCGACGGTCATCGGGAAATCGTGGTCGAACTCGAACCGTTGGGGGACATAGCCGATTAGCGTCCGGACCGAATGGACGTGTTTCCCCAAAAGGTGAACGCGGCCGGAGTTTTTGGGGATCAGGCCCAGGATCGCCCGGACTGCCGTGGTCTTTCCGGACCCGTTCGGGCCGATAATGGCGGCTACGCTTCCCTGGCTGACCTCAAAGGATACCTGGTCCAGGATGCGGTTTGACCCGTAAACCACCGTCAGGTCACGGACGGAAACGGCCGGAATGTTATTGGTTTTGGGCGATTGTTCGGGCATTGTACGTTATTAGTTCTGACAGCGTATCCCGTCCGTCCGAACCGCCGAGCGGATCCAATACGGCCAAGGTCAGGCCGTTGTCCCTGATGAAAGGCTCCAGGACGGTCGTCGACAGCTGCGGTTCCGCATACAGGACCCGGACCCCGGATTCTCGCACGGCCGATGACAGGTCAAACAGGTATTTCGGGGTAGGTTCCCGTCCGGCGGACGGTTCGAAGCTTCCCACCAGGTTCAGTCCGTAGGCCCGGGCGAAATACCGCCAGCCGTCATGGAGCGTCACCAGGTCCCTTTCCTGTAGGGGGGAAAGCAGGGCCATGGCCTGGGTATCCGCACGGTCTATCCCTGCCTTGTAGGCGTTCAGGTTGACCCGCATCCTGTCGGCATGTTCCGGCCAGCGGGCGGCCAGTTCCCGGTAGGCGTTGTCGGCCATCACCTTGATGTTGTGCGGATCAAGCCAATAGTGCGGATCGACGTGCCCGTGGTGGTGGTGGCCGCTGTCTTCGTCTTCGTCGTCGTGTCCCTCCTCCTTGTGCCCCCCATCTGTCTCCGGTCCTGAAGGCAAAAGCCTTATTCCCGTGTCCAGGGTAACGGTCTCCAGTCCCGCAGACTCGGAAATCGACTCGATCCAGTCGTCCAGCCCCTGCCCGATGGCAAAGGCGACGGCAGCCCCGTTGGCCATGCCTACCTGCGTCGGGGTGGGGTCAAAGGTATGGGGACTTGAGCCCGGCGGCATCAGCAGGACCGTATCCGCGACATCCCCCGCCACGCCGCGGACGACATCATAGGCCGGATGGACGGTAACCATGATTTTGGGCCTTTCCGAATCGGTGCCCTCCGTTCCCTTGGATTTCGGCAGGAACACCGCCATGGCCGTGGCGGCAACGGCAAAGATCAGGAACGGTACGGCCAGGTTCAGTCGACGGTCTTTTTTCATGTGCGTTTCGTTACGGTAAGTATAGGCTTATTTGCGGCACTTGTCGCATATTCCCGTAATCGTCAGCTGGTGCGATATGTCCGTGAAGTTTCCGAGTCCCTCGGTGACATGGTTGCACCGGACCGTTTCCGAGTGCCCGCACTTGCGGCAGGTGATGTGGTGGTGCGGTTCGGCGGCCAGGCAATACCTCTTCTCGTTTCCCATCGCCTCCACGTTGGCCAACCGCAGTTCCTCCGACAGCTTCAGGGTCCGGTATACGGAAGCCAGGTCAATGCCGGTCTTGTCATGGATGGTTTGGGCCGATATCGGTGCGTGCTGGTGCGACAGGAATTTCAGGATCGCCAGGCGCGGCCTGGTCAGCTTGCGGCCCGATCGGATCAGTTTTTCGATCGCTTTTTCCACACGAATCCATCATAACATAAATGCGAATAATTCGCAATTGGGTTTCAGGTGAAGGTTCCCGGCGGGCTGTTTTTGTCGGCTGTCGAAAATCCCGGGCCGAGGCCCGGGATTTTGCTTGGCTATTTTTTCGCCCTTTCCTTTTTTGCGGAAGTCTTTCCCTTCATTATGGCTTCCACCTCCTTCCACCCGTCCTTCAGTTCGATTTTCATTTCCTTCAGTTCGTCGGACGAGATTTCCTTGACGTCCTGGTATTCGGCCAGGACCGTATCGACTATCTGGCCATAGGCGGTCTTGGTCAGTCCGCCCAGTTTTTGGGCGTGGGCAATGACCTTTGCGACCGTTTTTTGGGCATGGTCAGATATTTCCTTCGCCTTTTTCTTGTTTTTTTCCTCCTTCATCTTCATGGCCAGGGTGACGACTCCTGCCAGGACCGCTCCGAAAGCCAATCCTCTGACGGTTTTCCTTAGGGACATGACGGTTGGGTTATTTTTGGTTATCCATACGGTAATTTTAGCATGTTTTTGAAATATGGTATATTTCAGTTGTTGATAATACGGGTCTTGTGTTCAGGTTCCAATACGAAAAACGGCGGTTGGCGCTGGTCATTCCGGCGGTTTTCACGGCTTTCGTATCCGGGGCCGTGATTTTGGGGTTTTGGATGTCGGCCGGAAAATACGGGCACGTGGATACCGAACGGCCCTTCGGGGAATCGGTTCCTGCTGTGACGGTTCCGACGGCTGACGAGTACCGCAGTGCCTTCAGGAAGGCGGTCGCGCCGCTTTTTGCCGCCGCAGGGGATTGGGATCGGCCTGTCTGGAAAACTGCGGATGTCGCTGCAGTGCGGGAGGACCTGATGTCCATGACCGTACCGGCCGGGGAAAGGGAGGCTCACCTGCGGACCGTCCTGTTTCTCGACGGCGTTTTGGCCGCTGCCGACGGAAGCGACGGTGCCTGGTGGGAGGAAACCGTTTTGGCCGCAGGGGACCTGATAGCCGACTACCCCTGGATGGCGGAGGCGGCACGTGTGACCGATAACGAAATCTAATATGGCCATAGTCGGAGACGGGGACGGAAGCCGTGAGGGGCTGAAAAGGGAAATTAGGGACGAGATCCGTCGGGAAGATCGGCACCGTCGGATTCGGCGTTGGCTGTTTTGGTTGGCGGTCAAGCTGGCGGTCTTGGCCACGGCCGTAATTTTGGCGGCATCGTTGGTGGCAAGGTCAGGCTGGTACGAGGTTCCGTTGCTTTCGTCCTGGCTTTACCGTCCGCTTGAGCCGATCCGTATCGTTGTCCCCCTGTCCGGTTACGGATCGGAAGCCGTGACGGGATCGGCCCTGTCTCGGGCCGAATACGATTCCGCCTCCGGTGATTTCGCGGTTGACCTGACCGAACAGGAATTGACCACCCTGATCGCCGAGGCCGTGACCGCAACGGCCGATCGGTCACCGGTCGAGCTGCGGTCAGTTCAGGCGACCGTTGACCCCGAGGGAATCGAGGTTTTTGCCGTGGCGGTTCGTCCGAAACGGGACGTGACCGTCCGTTTTCTTGTCGCCCCCAGGGCGGAAAACGGCAAGTTGATCCTGGACATCACGGCCGTAACTGTCGGAAGCCTGGATATCCCGAAGGTTTTCGTCGGTCTTGCCTCCAAAAACCTTTCCGGTAGGCTATCCGAAATTCTTCCCGTCGGGAACGGCGGTTTGGGGGAATTGCGGGAGATTCGTTCCGGTGAGGGCCGGGTTGTCCTGGTTTTTCACCCCAAGTTTAACCTGCCCCTGAAATGACTGTCGGCTGGAAACGGGGGTTGGCCGGCCTTTCGGGACCGATTGTCGGATTGGGGTTGGCCCTGGCCTTCGTGTTGGGGTGGTGGGTCATGCCGTCGCCCCTGATGCGGGTTTGGGGGTATGCCGCAGTGTCCGGACTGACGGTTGCCCTCGTGGCCGCAACGTTCATCTTCGGTTCGGGGCGTCCGGATGCGGAGAGGGTTCGGCTTTGCCTGCCCCCTGTCTTTCTGGCCGCTTCGGCGGCCGCCTGGCTGTCCCTGGTGGAATCTCTTTCCGGAAAGGTGGCCGTAATCCTGGTGACGACCCTACTGGTCGGGTCATACCGTTTCCAGGTGTCCTCGTCGGGGCAGGTGCCGGATGGGGAGCGGGAGATCACGGAATCCGGACCCCGGATGGTTTCCGCGGGGAATTCGGCCGGTATCCTGGAAAGGCACCCTGGCCTGTCGCAGGCCGCCTTCGTGACCGACATATTCTCCGTCTTTTTCCTGATGTCGTTTCTTTTCGGTCTGGGCGGCTTTCGGGACGTTTCGATGCTCGTTTCCGCTGTCCTGACCGGCGGGTTGTGGGGCTTGTTGGCCCACGAGAATTTCTGGCGGATCGGATTCGGGGACCGTGACCGGCGGGTGATGGGGGCGATCTTTTCCCTGGTTGGCCTGGAGGTCGGTTTTGGCCTTTCGTGCCTGCCGATTTCCTACCTGACCAGGTCAGTGTTGGGGGTCCTGATCCTGTCGTTCGGGATTCATCTGACCGGGCAGGTGGTCATGGGAACCGTTGAGACCCGTCGCTTCAGGGAGGCGGTGGCCGCTGTCCTGTCCCTGATGGCCATTCTTCTGCTAACCGCTAATTGGAACTGATCGATATGTTTGATTTCCTGAATTTTCTTAGGAAAAGGCGATACTCGATGTCCACCGTTCCGGTGGTGTCCCTAAGCGTGGCGTTTGGGGTGGCGGCCGGTTTTGTCGGCGGCCTTTTGGCCGTCAATCATTTTTATCCGGCGGTGGTTTCGGAATCGGCAACCTTATTTTCGGGCCATGAGCCCTTTTCCGTCGGGGATGGCCCGGTTCGGGTCTCGGCTTCGGTAGAGGCGGCCGCCAGGGCCCAGGTCCTTTTCTACCAGGTCGGCGGGACTGGTTCCGGAAACGGCATTTTCCTGCCGTCCAAGGCGATGGCCGCCGGAGTGGTCCTGACCTCGGACGGCTGGCTGGTCAGCCACGGGCAGTGGCCGGAGGGGAAGAGGGCCGGTTCGGTCTTGGCCGTAATTGGGTTGCGTCCGTACCCGGTGGATCGGATCGTGACCGATCCCGCCAGCGGGACGGTCTTCGCCAAGATCGAGGCCGTCAACCTGCCGGTAATAGGGTTCGGCAATTCGTCCGTTTTTGATCCTGGCGATTCGGTATTCGCCTACGATGCGGTTCGGGGACCGCGGCGTTTGGATGTCGTTGGTTACGGACCCGATCCGGCCAGCGGAATCGACGGGCTCATCGTTTCCTCCGACCGTTCGGACAGGCGCCTGCGCCTTACGGCGGCTGAGGGCATCCTGCCCGGAACGATGGTCCTGGACCGCCAGGGTCAGGTGACGGCGATTTTCGTCGCCAATGACCTTTTCGGGTCATCGGCCGTGCCGTTCGGGAGTTTCAGCGGTCAGGTGGAGCCGGTAGTCAGGAACCAATCGCCATACCGCCCGATGTTGGGGGTGAACTACATCGATTTGAGCCGTTTGGCGGGGACCCCGGACCGTTTTGGGGATTACCGGAAGGGGGCCCTTCTGGTGACCGCATCCGACGGGAAAAGGGTTGCCGTCATTGCCGACGGGCCGGCAGGCAAGGTTGGGTTGCGGGCCGGGGATCTCGTTTTGGCGGTCAACGGGGAAGATGTGAGCGCCAAAAGGTCGCTGTCGGACATCGTTGGCGACTATCGGCCCGGGGACAGGCTGACCCTAAGGGTGTTGCGCGGGGCGTTTTCCGGACAGGGGGAATGGCGGAAACTGGATCATGCCGGGGTGGAGACGGAGATTACCGTGGAATTGGGCCAGTTGCCGTAATGTTGACGGGAAGGCCGATTTCTGGTATGGTTTTCGGTAATATCGCCATCAATTATGTCTGAAAGGGACCCCTTATCGATTCTGTTCAGCGGTTGGAGAAAGATCATTCTTTTTGGCCTGATCGCCGCCTTGGTCGGGGCTGGCTTGAGTTTCGTGTTTCCGCTGAAATACGGCGTTACCATGCGCCTGCTCATCATTCAGAAGCAGTTGGCTGCGGCTGATCCGTATACGGCCATGAAGGCTTCGGAACGGATAGCCGACAATCTTGGGCAGGTGATCTACACCACCTCGTTCTACGACAAGGTCATCGGTGCCCACTACAATACCGATACCTCCTTTTTCAGCGAAGACGAGATCAGGAGGAGGAGGGAATGGGGGAAAATGGTGGAGACCCAGGTGATGCGGGGGAGCGGGATGTTGGTTACGACCGTCTATCACGAGGATCCGGAACAGGCCGAACAGTTCGCCCGGGCGATCGCTTTTGTCCTGACTACCGAAGGGTGGGAGTATATCGGGGGCGGAGATCTCCAGATTAGGCTGGTTGACGAGCCGCTCAGTTCGCGGTGGCCGGTCAAGCCGAACATTCCTGGCAATGCCCTGACCGGATTCGTTTTGGGGGCCTTGGTCGGCTGCGGTTATGTCTGGTCGTCCCGTCGTCGGGATAGCCTGTTTCACGGTTAATTCGGCCTAAAACAGAGTAAAAAACCGCCCTAAAATTTAGGGTGGTTTTTTTGGGTCGCCTCCATTTTTTGGGTCTTGACAAAATCCCCGAAACATGATACTTTATAGTATCGCATCAATCAGAATTTGGGTCGTGGTCCCTCGGGACTGATCGGCGGCCCGGTAGCGCCTCCTCCTTGCTACCGTCCGCCGCCGGTCAATCCGGGCGGTTCACGGCACTGGTGCCGGAAAATCGCTTCGGACATTGATAATTTATCGGGAAACAACGCCTCAAGATGAGGCAGGAGGTTAGAGATGAGAGTATCAGTAATGGCTATAGTTGTCGGCTTCTTTCTGCTTTCGGCAGTGAAAGCTGAGGCCGATGGCGAATTCGGGGATGGTTTTTGCGATGCGGTTTTGAGTTGCGGAGAAGTAACGGCTGTTCCGCAGCCGGTTTCTCCCGCAAGGTCAAAGTCGGCCAAACCCCACAAAGTTCGACGTCGGGCATCCGACGTCGAACGGTCGATCGACAATCTCCGGCTGCGGGTAACGCGGTTGGAGAAAACGGTCGGCAATTCTTCGGTCCCGTCAGAGGCCGAGATCGAGGAAATCAGGTCTACTTTGGTAGGCCTTGAGGGTAGCCTATCCGAGTTGTCTGTCCTCAGTCAGAAAAACAGGAAAGAAATCCAGCGTCTTAAGATTGCGATCAATAACATCGATCGCATGAACGGTCGCCTTCGGGTGGCCTTGACGGCAGGTTTTCTCGGTCTCGTCTCGTTCGACGGGACGAGATACACCGGATTCCCTCTTGGAATTCGGTTGTCGTCGAGCTTTACGCCCCATCTTGAAATCGGGGCTGATGTAAACGCTCTGATTTCTGGAGGGGAGAAAAAATTGGGGTCGCAAGTCAGGGGATTTGTTGGGTTGACGGCCGTGACAAGTCGTCTGTCCATAGAGCTTGGATTGTCGTCAGCGTTCTGCGGTTATAGCCGCAGGGCACTGGCGGAAGCATACTTTATCACCGGTGATATCGGTGGTAAGGTCATGCTGGTCAAGGGCCTGTTTCTTTCAGGCACCGCCCGATTCGGGGTAGAGCTGGACGGGGACGGGAATAAACTGTCCCCGGCAGGTGGTGGCAGTGCCACCATCGGTTATGAGTTCTAACGGTTATGAGTTCTGAAATTCTCAACGACCCGGAATGGTTCTGGGCGTAATCTCAACAAAAAATACCCCAAAAGAAGGGGTAAGGAGGTAGTGATGATGAAGAGAATGTTTCTGATCCTGACCATTCTGGCGTTGGTGGGGTGTGGAGTCGAAGAGAATGACGGCGATTTCGACAACGAGATCGCCGACACGGACAGCGACACCGGCGAGCCCGAGGAAAACGATGCCGTCGAAGGCACGCTTGAGGCGTGCCAAGACGGCAAGGACAACGACTCTGACGGCTATACTGATTGCAATGACCAAGACTGCGGCATTTACGCCGTGTGTGCCAGTGCGGACGCCGATGCCGACGCAGATGCGGACAGCGATGCCGATACGGACGCTGATACTGATTGCGCCCCCTGCCCATTTAAAACTGACGGGCCGTATAACCTGAACGTATCTACGGATTATGTTTTGGGTTACGGAGACAATTCCGGCTGCGTGAAGATGGTTGGGGAATTCATCCACTCGTGGGAGTGGAAGGAAGGAATGATCCTGGGTGATAATAACGCCGACGGATATGTCGGCATGACATTCACGAACAAGTCCTCCCTGCCAAAAGGCATGTATAGGTTCTCGTACATTGGCGCCGCTGACTGCTCCATTTCATCCTATTATTGGGCGGATTACGGCGTCGATAGGGAAGAGATGTTTGAACTCGATGAAGAGTGTCTAAGGTTCATCGAATGCCCAAACGATGACGGCTGCAACCTGAAGATCGCCGTTGACGATAACGGCAATATCACCGGAGCCGGCAATGCCCCTTCACTGTAGGTTTTCCTGATGTCTTTCTTGCCGGCCAATGGCGCACTTGCGCTGTTGGCCGGTTTTTTGTTTGAACCCCCTCACCGCATACCTGCCGAGATTGCCGGCTTCCTCGGCCCCCTAAAGGGGGCTGGGGCTTATGGCGCCGGCTGACCGGATATTTCGGTAATCTTATTGCGTATTTTCTGTACGACTGCTTTGGGGGAGTGCAGCACTTCCTCGTTTGAAAACCGGACAATTTGGCACCCTAGACCTGTAAGTATTGAATCCCTTTCCCTGTACCTCCCGAACTGTATATCGTGTATCTTGCCGTCTATCTCGATCACAAGTCCCAATTTGGGGCAATAGAAATCCACTATGAAACGGTTGATCACATGCTGCCGTCTGAATTTAACACCCAGTCGATTGCCTTTGAGCCTGTGCCAAACCACCGCTTCCGCCCAAGTCGGTTCCCTTCTCATCCTGACCGCTTGGTTATGGAGCAATTCACACAGGTTGCTTTTTGATGCATATTGAACCCTTGGCGCGTTCATACCGGTCAAGTTTCTGACTTAGCCCCAGCCCCCTTTCAGGGGGCCTCCCCGAACCCTCGGCCCGTTGCGGCCGCGGTTCGGGGGTTCCGTCCCGTTGCGGCGCCGTAGTCGCATCCGGACGAAAGATGCGATTCTTTTACGCTATCCTGCACATTTCTGCAAATTCGATTGTCATTGCCGGCCGCCCTTACCCTTCTCTCTGTGGGAGACTGACATAAAGGGGGCTGCGGCGTTCGCTTATTTTTTCGGAAATATGTAAAATACCAGTATTATGACGGGCGTTTCAATATCTGGCATCTTGGGGAAAATCGGCCGGGTATTCGGCCTGGCCAATGAAAGGAAGAGGCAGGAAAGACTGGTAATTGCGGCCGTTGCGGCCGCCGTGCTGGTCGGTTTGGCGGTCACTGTCCTGGGTCCCTGGAAGGCCTTGGCTATCGGTTCGGGTGCGGTCGTGGCGGCCCTTACCCTATGGAAGCCGGAAATCGCCGTTTTGATTTTGGCCATTGGGTTGCCCTTGGAGCCGTTTCTCCTGAAATTCGTGCCGGATGAGATTTATGTCCATGCCCGTTACGCCTCGGAGATACTGGTCTATGTCCTGTTCGCCTCGGCCCTCCTGCGGGTCTGGCGGGACCGCAAGCGTCCGGTGACGCCGCTGGATTTGCCGTTCGTCCTGTTCCTCCTGACCGCAGTCGCCTCCATGGCCGTGAACGCCGTCCCGCTCGGTACCGGCATCTTGGGCATCCGCCAGATCACCCGCTTTGTCCTGGTGTTCTTCGCCGTCGTCTGGCTGCGTCCGAAAGAGGTTCAGGTGAGATGGCTGACCGTTGTCATGCTTACGGTCGTGGCCCTGGAGAGCGTCTTGGGGATCATTCAGTCCCTGTCCGGCGGTCTTCTGGACGAGTTCCTGGTTCCCAGCGAACGGCGGTTTTTCGAGAGCATCCAGCTGACCACCGGCACGGACCAGTTCTGGTCCCCGGGAAGCCGGATTTTCGCCACCATGGGCCGTTACGACCAGCTTGGTACGTTCCTTTGCTTCTTCCTGCTGCTGGCGGTTGGCCTGCTGTACTGCCTGCACCGGGACCGGATCTCGTCCCGAAACCTTAAGGTCGTCCTGGTTTTGGGGGTATTGGCCCTGATCATGACCATGTCCCGCGCTTCCTGGTTCGGGTTTGCCCTGGGGGTCCTGGCGATCGGCGCCTGGATGATGGGGGACCGGCGCATTCGGTTGGGCATCCTGGCGGCCGTAATCGCCGTCATCGGCTATCTGGTCTATAACGGAGTGACGGTCCGCTACAGCACCGAATACCGGGGTCAGACCGCCGTGGAGCGGCTGTTCGAATCGTTTTCCTACGAGCGGTGGCGGGGAGAGTATTACGGTATGGGACGGCTGTATTGGATGGTCCAGACGCCGGCGGTCGTGGTCAGGTCATCGCCGTTCTTGGGGGTCGGGCCGGGCCAATACGGCGGCGGGGCGGTGACCGCCTTGGGCAACACCCGGGCCTACGAGAAGCTCAACCTGCCCTACGGCGTTTACGGGACGGAAGGCTACATAGACAACAACTGGTTCTCCATCTGGGGGGAAACCGGAACGATCGGTTGGCTTTTCTACCTTTGGATGTTCTATGCCTTGGCGGTCGTCAGCTGGCGGCTGTGGCGGAAGGCGGCCGATCCGTGGGTTAAGGGCCTGGCCCTGGGTTTCTTCGGGGCCCTGTTGGCCGTCACTTTTCAGGCGTTTTTGGCGACCTATCTGGAGGTCAGGACATTGGCCTTCTATTTTTGGGCCTACGCCGGATTCGTCGTGGCCTTTGCCAAAAAAGAGAAGGTAATCGGATAGGGTGCATGAAAATCGTTTTGGCCAACAAGTATTATTTCCTGAAAGGCGGGGCCGAACGCCACCTGTTCGATCTGGAAAGGCTTTTGGCGGCTCACGGGCACGAAACCGTACCGTTCGCCATGCGCGATTCCCGCAACAGGACGACATCCTGGTCGAGGCATTTCGTCAGTCCGGTTCAGACGGAGAGGGTCAGTTTCGGTTGGCAGGGCCTGCGGACCGTCGGTCGGTCCCTCTATTCGGTCGAGGCCAAGAGGAAGTTCAGCCGCCTGCTTGACGAGGTCAGACCCGATCTGGTCCATGTCCACAACATTTACCGCCAAATCTCCCCGTCGATCCTGCCGGAAGCGAAGAGGCGGGGATTGCCGGTCGTGGCCACGGTCCACGATTATGCCCTCTGCGCCCCCAACTACTCCCTTTATCATGACGGGAAAATCTGCGAAATCACCAGGCCGAACCGGTATTTCCGGGCCGTCGGACACCGTTGCGTAAAGAATTCCCGGGCCGCCAGCCTGTTGGCGGCCAGTGAGCTGTGGCTGCACGACAGGTTGGGCCTGTATCGGAAAAACATCGACCGGTTCCTGGTGCCGAGCCGTTTCCTGAAGGCCATGATGGTCGAATACGGATGGAGGGAAGAAACGATTGATGTCCTGCCTTTGTCCATAGATGCGAATAAGTATCAGCCAAGTTATGGAAAAGGGGGCAATGTTCTTTTTGTCGGGCGACTTTCGCAGGAGAAGGGGGTGGAGGTCCTGATCCGGGCGGCTTCCCTTTATAGGGGCGTGCCCTTCCGGATCGTCGGAAGCGGGCCGGAAGAGGGGAGGCTCAAGTCGTTGGCCAGCGACCTGAAGGCCGATAACGTCGTTTTTGTCGGTCAGAAGGAGGGGACGGAGCTTTTGGACGAATACGCCAATTGCCGCCTGCTGGTCGTTCCGTCCGAATGGTATGAGGTTTTCGGTCTGGTGTCCCTGGAGGGTATGGCCCACGGCAAGCCGGTCATCGCTTCCCGGATCGGTGGGTTGCCGGAGGTGGTGCGGGACGGGGAGACCGGAGTCCTGACCGAAGCCGGGAACCCGGTCGAATTGGCCGAGGCGATTTACGAGCTATGGAAATCGCCTGAAACATGCGAAGAAATGGGCCGGGCCGGGCGGCGGCGGATAGAGACAGTTTTTACGCCAGAGAGATTTTATCAGGGGTTGAAAGACGCTTACGCCAAGGTGGGGGTGGAGATTTAGCCTGAAAAAAAACGGAAAGAGGCAATCAAAAGGCCGAGCGTCTCCGGCGAACGACGCTCGGCTTTCTGGTTATGGCGGCTAACTCAAGGATTGCACGGCCAGAACGATTGCTTAGGCGACTGCCGTCTGTTAGGAGAGGATTTTATGCGAATTTTAGCACATCAACGATTTCCGTCAGGGTCTCGAAGACGGGGATTTTTAGGGAGTGCAGCTCTTCCTTAGGTGTCAGCGACAGTCCGTGGACGCCGATACAGCGTATTCCGGCGGCTTTGGCGGCGGCTACGCCACGGGGAGAGTCCTCGACCGCAAGGCAATCGTCTTTTTTTGCCCCCAATTCCTCTATCGCCTTGGTGAAGGCGGCAGGATCCGGCTTGAGTTCGGCCACGTCCTCTCTGGCGACAATGGTTTCAAACAGGTCGGAATAGCCGAGGCCGGCCAACAGGCTATCGACGAATCGGCGTTTGGAGGTCGTCACCAGGGCCAGTTTGAGGCCGATCTTCTTCAGCCCCTCCAGGGAGTGGAGATTGGAGACCGTTCGGCTGTCTGACAGCAGGGCTTCAAAATGCTTTTCGTAAACCCCATAGATTTCCTGCATTATGTCTTTGCGTTTTTTCGGGTCAAGACCGGCGGTTTGCTGCAGGTGTTCGAAAAGCCCGTCCGATCTTGACATCTCATGTTTCCTGTATTCATCGATCGAAATCGTTTTTCCGCAATGCGATCGGATCACGTCGCGGTAGGCGCGGTAGAAGGCCATTTCCGACGGCACGATGGTGCCGTCAAAGTCCAACAGCAGGACGGACAGCCTTTCCGAACGGAACAGCTCGCTCTTTATCCTCTTGGCGACGAAATCGCGATACGGCAAGTCGGCTTTCGTCCACCCTTCCGCATCAAAGTCTTTCAGCCAGCCGTCCAGGCGGTCCTTTAGCGCATCTTCGTCCCCTTGCCATTTGTCTGCCGGAGCCAATATCTCGAATTCCGCGAAAGAACCGACGTTTTCCACGTCGTCTATCGTTATGTTATGCCTTAATCCGTCGATTGTTTTTCCGTAACTGCGGCGGTGCTTTATGACCGAGACATACTTATGGTATCCGAGCGACTCAAGGATATCTTTGTGGTTTCGGACCCGAATGGATTCTATGGGGATGTTGTTCTCCACTTTAGCGAAACGACTGGATGGCATCGTTGATTTCCCCTTGAAAGTCAGCTCGGAATGCCTACCGTCGGTTCTTAGGCGAAGGCAGGTCCTGTCGGTGATGAACCGTCCGTCCGGATCCGTGAAGTAGTCGTCAGTCTCGCTTGTGTCGCCTGTCAGGACAAAACCGCCGTTCCCCATCCGTTTCTCGATTGTCGACGCAGTAGGGGCATCCAAAAAGAACTTTTCCTCAACCTCGATAAATTTTTGTTTCTGGATACTGGCATTTCCTTTCTCTATCTCTGCGATCATATATCGGCCTTGCACGTTTTTAAATTCGTCAAAAGATAGAGAGGCAATATGTCCGAAATTTGTTTCGATAATTGATCTAAACGTTTTTTTGTCCAGATACGCCCTACCGGCATCCCCGAGAAACCATCGGTACCAAATTTTATTGAGAAAATTCGGGAACCATCCCGTGTCACTGGGTCTTTCGATTTCCACGAAAATGATTTTTTTGGCAACACGGAAACAGCTTGAAAATAGAAGTTCAAGATCTCTTCTTGAAGTCATGTGGTGTAGAGTATTTCCACAATATAGGACATCAAAAGCATTTTCTCTAAAAGGAAGATATGATGCGTTATGGTTAGTAAAAAATATTTTTGTACCCGTTTCGCGTCTCGTGTTAATTTGTCCCCAACTGATATCATTACCAACCAGAAAATCAAAATTATGTGAATCGTTAATTTTGAACATCAAGTCGCTATCGCCACATGAGACATCAATGAAAGATTTTGCGTTACCGATTTTTTTACTCACTAAATTATCAAAAGCCTGTTTTTTCCTTACTCGTGAAGTCAGGATTAGTTTTTTGATTATTTTATTATGAATTATATATCTGAGTTTGAATTTTTCATTTGTTAGGATTTCGGTTTCTGGAAAATCGGTATCAAAGGCATCAATTCGTTTGTGACAAAGTTTGACTACCTCTTGGTTCGCATAACGGTTGATGTTTTTTAGTTCCGTTTCATTTATGTGGACAAACTTTCCCAGAAGATTTTTTGTGTCTATCTCAGACTTATTTCTGATACGAGCGGCAAAGGCGATACCTAGATGCTCAAATTCTTTTTTGTTGTGGCGGAAACGGTTGTGAACGAATGCTATTGGTTCTATTTCCCCCAATGAAATTGGAGCGCTATTCGGTTCACAGATGCGTTTTGTCAGTCTCTTGATTGCTAAATGAAAATCCTCGTTGTTCTTAAGACTGCCACCAGGTAACGACCAGTGTATTTGTTCTTGGGTGTTTCTTTCTAAAAATATTCTTCCCTCGTCATCGTATACGGATAATAATAAAAAGTATTTTCTTTTTTTGACATAGTTAAAAAATTCAGGTGAAACCTCACCGAAGTATTCAATTATCGGTAAATCATAAATATTACGATATATGTTAAAAGCATTACCGACATAGCTGATTTTTTCATGAAATAAGTCATCTAAATGAAGGTCGTATCCCATAGGCTTAAAATTTATTGGCATTCGGTATGTTAAATCGAATAAAATCACAAAAAATATTAATTGTCAACTGTTTAAGAAGGGGGTGACATTTTTGTCACTAACTTGAGTTGATCGGTCAGGCGTGTAATTTGGGTAAATTACCCCCTCTTGACAATATCTCAATCGTTAGGTTAAATTTTTACATCTTAATTCCGCAGGCGGGAATCGTGAGGCGATTGACTGTTAACACGGCCCAAAATATGGGAAAAATTGGTCAGCCGGACAGCAGGAAGGATAGGCCATTGGCCAGGGCCATTGGGGCGGCGTTGGAGCGGGGAGAGATGCCGGAGAGCCTTTACGGGGAAATCCATTCCCAGGACGTTTCTCGGATGGTCGCCGATTACATCAGGCGGACGGATTCATATGGGGCGATCTATAGGCTGGTGGACGGTTTGCCCGGTTACGGCGGTTATGACTGGAATGCCTGCTGCATCCTGCAGCATTTTGATCTCAACCTGATTCTGGAGACCATCCGCCAGTTCAGCGACCGACGGCCGCTGTATGAGTCCATCGGCCTATCGTCCATCTTGGGCGAATACCGCCGTCGGGACGATTTCGCCATCAGTTACCTTCGATCCGTCATCGCCGAGGTGAAAGACTCCAAGTCCTGGTGGCGTGCCGCCCACTCCCTGGGGATGATCGGCGTTGACGATCCGGTCAGTCTCCTGAAGCGTTCGCTCCGGCAGCCGGAGCGGCACGGCCTGCAGTGGTGTCTGGACCATCTTCATGACAAGCGGGCGATCATCAATCTCCTGCTGCTGTGCGATGACACAAACCTGGAACAGGTCATATATCCGAAAATCAGGGAAATTTTCCTCAAGAGCGAGGATGTCCCGACGATGGTCGGAGTGACCTGGCTAATCGGCCGGTTGCGCCTGATCGACGATGCGGTTCTGCGGCGTTTTGCCGAACTGGTTCGGCACGACAACTACGAGTTGGTTTTCTACGCCTATTTCGGCATGAAGGACTGCGGTGATGTTCGATTGCGGCCCCTTCTGGAACCGGCCCTGAACGATGGGGATCCGTTGATTCGCCGCATGGCCACGTCCGGTCTGGTGAACATCGGCAGCCTGGAGGCCCTATCGGCCCTGGAGCGGGCCTTGGATAGGGAAAGCGATCCGGAAACGGCAACGGAGATGACTCGGGCCGTCTATGGCCTGCGCCATCCGTCCGATAACGGTCGACTCCTGGTTCGTCTTGGGGCCCACCGGAACGAGAACGGCCTGTTGGCCAGGCCCGGGGACCGGAAGATCTCGGACCTGTCGCTGCTTGACGCCTATTGCGTGGCCGAAGACCCTGATAACCTGTGTTTTGACCTGATTCGCAGGAAACTCGGGCGGAAGAGGATAACCAATCCGGTTGATTTCTCCTGCGGAACCGGAAGGGTGCTCTGTCAGATTCTGGACGGTCTGGAATATTCCGGTTCGGCGTTTGGGTTGGAGTCGGATGGGGGAATGGCGGATTTTACGGAAAGGCGGTTGCACGACGAGCGGCGGTTCGTCAGGCCGGTCAGGATCGTCGGGACGACATCGGGTAAGCCGTCTCTTGGGCCCAAAAAGGGCAGTTCCAACCTGGTGATCAGGTCGTTCGGGCTGACTGACCGTTTTTTGGGACGCAGTTTCCCCATGGACGATCTCCGGAAGGCTTACGACCTACTTTCCGATGACGGCCTGTTTGTCACCGTCGGTTGGGACGAGTCCTTCGGCGATGACTTGAGCCGGTTGTTCTATCGCCATGTTCCGGACGGTTTGCCGGTCCGGAGCTTTGAGGAGTGGCGCCAGACCAGGCTTGACGCCACCGAAACCCCGCGCAACTGCGGCTTGACCTGGCTGAAGCGGGGGTTGGCGGTGCCGGTCAGTTTTGAGTCGTCCGGGGAGGCAATTACGGTCATGGGCCGGCTTTTCGGGCGGGATGCCATCCGGCAGGCCGTTGATTCCGACCGTCTTTCCTGGGAAGTATCGATGGGGATCACCTGCAACACCAAGAGGGAGATCGGGAAAATCCTTCGGAACTTCGGCGGCTAACCCAAGGATGGCGCCAACCAAAAACGATTGCTCAGGCGACTGCCGCCTGTTTGGAGGATTCGTCTCCGACGGTTACGGCATCTTTTCCGGCAATTTCCCCGTAAAGCCCGTTGGTCTGCGCGACCACGTCATCCCAGTCGTAGTTGGCCTCAACGAACGCCTTGGCCCGTTGGCCGGTAATTCGGACCGTTTCCGGTTCGGCGATCAGCCGCCCCAGCCTTTCCGTCAGGTCGTTGGTGTCCAGGTTGCGGAAGGAGAAACCGTGCTCCCGGATAACCTCGGAGATCTCCGGGATGTCCGAACCGAGGACCGCCTTTCCGTAGGCCATGGCCTCCAGGACAGCGATCGGCAGGCCTTCGGAAGAGGAGGGGTGAACCGCCATGTAGGCATGGCCGAAGACCTGCCGCAGGTCCTCTCCGGTCAGGTTGCCGGTCAGGATGATGTCCGGGTCGTTCTCGGCCAGGGACCGTATCTCTTCGGCGTAGTCGTCGGTGAAGGCGGAGTCGCCGACCAGGACCAGTTTCAGGCCATTGGCCTGTCCCCCCGTTCGGAGTCGCCTGAAGGCCTCGATCAGGCGGTACTGCCCCTTGTGGCGGACCATCCGGGAGACCATCAGCAGGTAACGGTTCGGTTCCAGCCCAAAACCAGCCAGGCGGTCCGTGTTGATTTTTCCGGTTACCGGGGTGATGCCGTTCGGGATGTAGCGGACATTGCGGTCGAACCGGTCCCGGCAATACGCCTCCAGGGTCCTGGAGACCGTGATTGTGGCGTGCGGGAACCGACAGGCCGCCCGTTCCCCGAGGAGCAGGGCCGTCCGCGCCAAAACGCCCCACTTGTCGTGCTTGCGGTCAATGCAGTGGAAGGTGGCGACCACCTTGGTTTTGGGGGCAAAAATTCTGGGGATCCAGGAAAGAAGGGAGGGCCCGACGCCGTGGTAGTGGATGATGTCCGATCCGGACCGGATGGCGTGGACGGTGGAGGTCAGTGTGTGGGTGATCGCATCCAGGTGCTTGGTCCGGACGGTGGGGGTGACGACGGCAGTGACGTTGATAGCCGGATTTTTTTGGGGAGCCGCAAACCATGACCGGCTGTAGACCAGTACGTTATTGCCAGCCCGACCAAGGCGAAAGGCAAGTTCCTCAACGTGCCGTTCGATGCCGCCGGTCATGGCCGGAACCCCTTTCTGTCCGATCATGGCGATTTTCATAAGGAATTACGTTACCAGAAATACGTTGGTTTGTCAAGGGTGGGGTTGATTTTATCCGTCGATTAACCATATAATTGTCTGGTAAATCGGCTGGATTTGGCCTGAATTGCGTAAAATATGGATAATTTGAGGTTTGAGATCGAGTCAGCCATAGGGCGGGCTTTCGGATCCGGAGTGTCCGCAGTTCCGGAATTGGAGGTTCCGCCGGACATCAAGTTCGGTGATTTTGCCATAAGTTGCTTTTCTTTAGCCAAAAAATTGGGTAAAAATCCGATGCAGGTCGCCCAAGCCCTGACGGAGTCCCTTAACTCGGATGTTTCCGGGGTTTTGGTCAGGGCAACGGCGGTCGGTCCGTATGTCAACCTGGCGTTGGCCGATCGGGCTTTGTTTGAGTCGGCTTTTTCGTCCGCCCATCCGGAGGCGGTTGGGGTCAGGGGGCAGGTGATGGTGGAATACCTTTCCCCGAACACAAACAAGCCCCTTCATCTTGGCCATGTCCGGAACGGGTGTCTGGGGGCGGCCACGTCGAACCTGCTGGAACATTCCGGGTTTCGGGTCATCCGGGCCGAGCTGATAAACGACCGCGGCATCCATATAATGAAGAGCCTGTTGGCCTGGCAGAAGTTCGGGAACGGGGAGACGCCGCAATCGACCGGGGAAAAGGGGGACCATTTCGTCGGCCGCTACTATGTCCGCTATTCGCAGGAGGAGGCGAAAGACCCTTCCCTGAAAGGGCAGGCCCAGGACCTGCTCCGTCGCTGGGAAGGCGGGGATGCGGAGATCGTGGCGTTGTGGAAACGGATGAACCAATGGGTCTACGGGGGGTTTGAGGAAACCTGTCGGCGGTTCGGTTTTGGTTTTGACAAGGTCGATCTTGAATCGGATACCTATAGGTTAGGGAAGTCGATTGTCGAGGACGGCTTGAAACGGGGGGTTTTCGTTCGGGCCGATGACGGTTCGATCTGTTTTCCCCTGTCAGCGGACGAGTTCGGAACGAACGAGGACGGGTCCCCGAAAAGGCTGACCCTATTGCGTTCGGACGGCACTTCGGTCTATGTCACCCAGGATTTGGGCACGGCCGATCTTCGTTTCAGGACTCATGGCCTGGATCGGTTGATCCACGTTGTCGGCAGCGAGCAGGTCTATCACTTCAGGACGTTAAAGGCCGTTTTGAAGGCCTTGGGCCGCGGCGATTGGGCCGACGCCATTCACCATCTTTCATACGGCATGGTCCTGCTGCCGGACGGAAAGATGAAATCGCGTGAGGGCAAGGTGGTGGATGCGGATGACCTGCTTGACGGCATGTCCGATATGGCCGCCCAGGCGATTGCGGAAAAGCACGGTTCGGACAGCCTGGAGGCGGAGGAAATCCGGCGGAGGGCCGAGGTGATCGGCCTGGGTTCGATCAAGTTCCACCTGCTGAAGTGCGGGGCAACGCAGGAAATCCGGTTCAATCCGAAGGAGTCGCTGTCGTTCGACGGGATGACCGGACCGTATTGCCAATATGCCTATGCCCGCATCGCCAGCATTTTGGCCAGGGCAAGGGCAGAATCCCTGGATTGGGGTCAGGCGGACCCGGGTCTTTTGGGGAAAAATTCGGAGGAGCGCCTTTTGGCCCAAAATCTGCTGCTTTTCAACCGGAAGGCGTTTGAGGCGGCCGAAAGCCTGAACCCGGCGGTTTTTTTGGCCCATGTCTACGATTTGGCCAAGGCTTTCAACCAGTTCTACCACAGGCATCAGGTTTTGGGCAGCGGCGACGATCGGGAGTTGACCAAGGCCCGTTTGGCCATGCTGTCGGCGGTTCAGGAGGCCCTGAAGTCCGGTTTGGGGCTGTTGGGGATCGGCGTTTTGGAGACGATGTAGGCGCAGTCACGGACATGGCCACGAGGTTGGTTGCGGACAGGCTAACAAAGGCATACGGACGCCAGGTGATCCTTGACGGCGTGTCTTTCAGTGTCGGCGGTCGGGACCGGATCGGTCTGGTGGGGCGGAACGGGTCAGGGAAGACCACCCTGTTGAGGATACTGTCCGGTCAGGAACCGGCGGATGGCGGCACGGTTACCCTGTCCTCGGATACCAGATTGGGGGTGCTCGACCAGCATGAGGTTTTGCCGAAACAGGGGACGGCCCTCGGCTACCTGGAGGGACAGGGCGGCCGACCGGAATGGGAATGCCGGAAACTGGCGGCCCGGTTTGGACTGCGGTCCGGGGAGTTGTGTTCAGTCCCGTCCGAGCTGTCCGGCGGCTACCAGATGCGCCTGAAACTGGTCCGGCTGCTGCTCAACGAACCCAACCTCCTGCTTTTGGACGAACCGGTCAATTACCTTGATTTGCCGACCCTGATACACCTGGAAAGTTTCCTGAGGCAATGGTCTGGGGCCCTGATACTTACCTCTCACGATCGGGAGCTTATCCAGAACCTGTGTTCGGTAACCTGGGAGGTGGGGGGAGGGAAGCTGGCAATGTTTTCCGGTGACATTGGGACGTACCTGGATTGGAAGGAGGAGCAGGAGGAGTATGTCCGCCGGACAAACAGGCGGCTGCGGCGGGAAATGGCCCATACCCAGGAGTTTGTGGACCGTTTTCGGTATAAGGCCTCATTGGCCTCTCGGGCCCAAAGCAAGATCAAGCATATCGCTCGGCTTCGGACCAAGCTGAAATCCGTCGATTCCGACCTGCCGACTGCCGGTTTTCGGCTGGAATGCCCGCCTTTCGTGTCGGGAACGGCGATCGAGTGCCGGGATTTGTCGATCGGTTACGGGCCAAAGGCCGTCGTGGCCCGAAACATTGACTTGGATTTTCCGCGCGGGGCCAAGGTGGGGATAGTGGGGGAAAACGGTCACGGAAAGACCACCTTACTTAAAACCATGGCCGGACTGTTGCCTCCGCTGGCCGGACAGGCCAAATGGTGGCATAGGGCCGACATCGGCTATTTTTCGCAGTTGTCCGAGGATGCGCTTGATCCTGATCGGACGGTCCTGGAAACATTGACCACCGTCGCACCCCCGAATGTCCCCGGGGAGAGGATATTGGCTACCGCCGGAGCCTTCCTGTTTCGGGAGGACGATTTGGAGAAGAAGTGCCGGGTTCTTTCCGGTGGGGAACGGTCCCGGCTGCGTTTGGCCGGCCTGACCTTGAGAAACCACAATGTCCTGCTGCTTGATGAGCCGAGTAACCACTTGGATGCCGAGACGGTTGAGGTTTTGGCCAGGGTATTGAGGGAATTTGCCGGAACGGTAGTCGTGGTTTCCCATGCCCGGACCTTCATGAACGCCTTGGTTGATCGGATTTATGAGGTCAGTAACGGGGCTGTGCGGCGTTTTATGGGGTCCTATGAGGAATACGTGTCTGATCTGATTGATTTGAGCCAAGAGGATCAGGCGGTTTCCCCGGTTGATTCCGGAAAGGGGGGGTCAGAGGGGCGGGAACGGTACCTGGCTAACCGCCAGAATCAGCGTCAACTTCAGAAAACGGAGAAAAGGCTTCAGGAATTGGAGGGTGAAAAGGGCCAGATTTTGCGGTTTTTTTTCGATAACCCGACTGATTATGACCCGGAGAGGCAGAGGCGGTTGGGGGAGCTGGAGGAAATGATAGGGCAAGCGGAGCGGGAATGGTTGCGGTTGTCTGAACGGTAGTTTTTTGGGTTAAAAAACAGGTTTCTTTTTTTTGGGCCGCCATATTGACAAAAATCGTAAATTATGTCAATATATCGGTGTCTTTAAAAAAAGGCGTCCGCCGAACGGCGGCGTCCAAAAACCCAATAGGAGGGTAAAATGGTAAGGATGTTGATGTTGGTGTTATTGGTTTTGTTGGTATCATCATGTGCGGGTATTGGGGGAGGATCGTCTCTTGAGGAAGAGACCGATGTCGCAGATACTGCCGACTCGGACGCCGATGCCGACGCCGATGCCGACGCCGATGCCGACGCGGATGCGGACGCGGACGCAGACGCAGACACGGATACGGACGCGGACTCGGATGCGGATGCCGATGCGGATGCAGACAGTGATGCTGATGCCGACGCTGACGCGGACGCAGACAGCGATGCCGATGCGGACGCCGACGCAGACACGGACGCGGACGCTGATGCAGACACTGACGCCGACGCGGATACGGATGCGGACGCAGACGCCGATACGGATACTGACGCCGATTGCGACGCCGATGCCGATGCGGATGCAGACACGGACGCTGATGCAGACGCTGATGCCGACGCAGACACTGACACGGACGCTGATGCAGACGCTGATGCCGACGCAGACACTGACACGGACGCTGATGCCGACGCAGACACTGACGCGGACGCAGACAGCGATGCCGATGCGGATGCAGACACGGACGCTGATGCCGACGCTGATGCCGACGCGGACTCGGATGCGGATGCGGACTCCGATTGCGACGCAGAC
>JAFGIV010000020.1 GCA_016929435.1 Candidatus Uhrbacteria bacterium
ACACGGGAACCGGACCCGAATCGACCTCCATAACCGGCCTTTCGCCCAATATCCGATTTTCAGTCTCGGTTGGCGGCGGCTCTGCGGTCGGTTCGGGTTCAGTGACCGTCTCCGGCCGGACGGCCGCCGCATCCGTACCCATTACCGTTTCCCGTTCTGCCGAAACAACCGGATCGACGGTCGGATTTTCCCCAATCCCCGATTCGGTCCTGAAGGTCAACGACCGGCTGACCGTGCCGCCCTTAACGGTGGAATAGGCGGTAACGACGTATTCCTCCCCGGGTTTCAGGTTGATGATAGTCAGGCTGTGATCAGTTCCGATGACGTCCCCCATCTCCCCGCTTGCCAAATTGGCTATCGTCCGGCTGCGGTAGTTCCTGACGCACTCACCCGTGGAAACCAGGCAATAGTCTATCCAACCGCTCGATTCCTCGGCAATTCCCCAACTGACCGTAGCCTCGGTTTGGGTAACGCCGGACATCACCGGACCGAAAGTGAACGGTGCGGATTGGGCCCTAACCGTCATCCAGACCGACGGAACCGCAATGGCCAGGGCCAAAGCCGCTGCCGCCAGGACCAAACCCCAAGACCGGGGAAACCTGGCTTTCCCCCTCCAGACGGCATCCCTGATGATCACTGGCATACGGATCTTTACCGGTTAGTTGAATTCGCCGTTCCTGTTTTTAAGAATACCAAAAAAACGCCGCCTTGGCACTTCCGATGAATTGCTTGACAGGTTGGGGACTACAGGGCAATCTCAATACAGAACCGTAAAAAGCAAAGACCGAAGCGGCCAAACCCGGCCAGAAAGGATCAGCCATGAAAAGGATTTTTGCTTGTCTTTTGACCGTGGCTTTGGCCCTGTTGGTTATCCCCAACCAGGCCATCGCCAAGAAAAATGACCGAAACCCCAACGTTAACGTTCGACCGATCGAACGGAAAGTAATGGATGCGGTAGCCATCCTGTATGCCCGGAATGATTCCGGAAGCATGCAGATGATGTGCACTGCAACGGCCTACGAAAAGACCAGGGGAAAATACAGGTTCGTGACCGCCTCACACTGCGTGGCGGAGGATCACTTCCTGATCAAGAAGTCGGAATTGGCTCCGGCCACCTGGTTCCTGTCGCTTGATACGCCGGGAAACGAAAAACAGGAATTCTATCCGGCCAAGGTGCTCCGAGCCGGATATCAAAGTTCGGGAAACGACTTTGCCGTATTGGAAGCAATGATCGATCGGGAAATTCCGGTGGTTCCAGCGGCAAAAACCGGCCCAAAAACCGGAGAGGAGATAGTAAACATCGCTGCCCCATACGGGTTGGGGAAGCAAATCTTCCGGGGACACGTCATAAAAGACAGGATCGACCGGAATCTTGAATACCATTCCCCGTTCTTTTCGATAAACTGGACCGGGGGAACCCTTCTTCAGATGCCCACCGGTGGCGGCGCTTCCGGATTGGCCATCGTCAGCCGTGACAGGAAGGAAATCGTCGCCATACTGGTCGGGTATTACGGCAACCTGACCGTTGCCTTGCCCATCGACCGGTTCAACGAGTTCAAAAAAGGACTGGGTAAGGGGAAAAGGAAGGGAGACACAGAGGACCTGTTGCTGGATCTCTTCGGTAACGCAAGAAATTCGACCGAGAGGTCACAGGCACCGGAAACGATGTTGGACAGGATCTTGAAACGGTGCAAAAATGGTTTGCGCATATCGGCGGAGACGAACCAAGCCGTCGAGTAACCCCACGCTCTTTAATCTCTTCGAAAAAAACAAACGGACCGACTGGTCCGTTTTTTTTTCGTGCTTTTACGCAAATTCGTTTCCCGTGGCGAACTACCGCAAATCCAGCCAGATGTCGTCGCAGTCGTACCCGTTCAGGCCGGTCCCGTTCGGCCCGAAGGATACGATGGCCGGACGTTCGGTCCTGGCGGTCTGACTGCCGCAATTGGCGTACGGCTGGTAATCGGGATCGAAATGGTATTCCTGGCCCCAGGGATCCGACCCGAAACCGGCGTAGGGACCGTTCCATTTCCCAACTTCATCGGCGGTCCAAAAACAACCGCCGCCCTGATTGCCGACGGTCGGGGGGGATTTCAGCCCGGCTTGGGCGGCCGACAGCTGAATCTCCGGATTGGCGACCTCCTCCGCCGGACAGCCGTTCGGCCACTTCCCCGTATCCTGCACCAGTATCCCTATTCCGCTGCGAATGGCGTCCAAATCGGCCCTGGCCTTGGCTTCCATGGCCGCGTCCCTGGCCCGAGCGAAACCGACCATGGCCATGACGGCCAACAGGCCGATTATGCCTATGACCACCAGAATCTCGATGACCGTAAATCCACGGCGTTCGTGTGCGATGTCTCTCATACCAAATCATTATATCCCACGTCTGGCCCCAATGCCTAACTGGACTGAAAACCGGGGCCTGACTATCATTAAGCCAATATGCGCCTGCTGGTGATCGGGGACAGGAACTCATACGAGTGCCGAAGGCTGACCGAGGAAGGCCGACGGCTGAAGCACCGGGTAACCGTGGCCGGACTTCAGGACCTTTTTTTTGAGGTTCCGGGGAGGTTGGTTGGGGGGCAAATTCGGCTTGGCCGCCGGCCGATCGACGAGAATTTCGATACCGTCTACATAAGGCAGCTGTTTCCGTACGTCTCCGAAGCCCTTTTCCTGGCCGAGTGGGCCGATTCCCGCGGCATGCGGGTCATTGACCGCCAACTGGCTACCGGAAACTACGTCCAAAGCAAGATCTACGCTTCCTGGAAACTGGCCGAAAACGGGTTGCCGGTCATTCCCGGATTCCAGGCCATGCGGCTTGACTTGGCCAAACGACGGCTGGCGAAAACCGAAAAACCCGCCGTCGCCAAGGGTATCCACGGTTCGCAGGGCAAATATGTCTTTCGCCTGGATAATCCGAAAAAAGAAATCGACGGGTTGAATGACGATCTGATCGGCCTGTTCACCTTCCAGGACCTGCTGAAAATCGACTGCGAATACCGGGTACTGGTGATCGGCGGGAAACACTTCGGGGCGGTCAAAAAAACGGCTCCGACCGGGGATTTCCGCCGCAACATGTCCCTGGGGGCAAGGGCCGAAACCGCCGAATTGCCGACCGAACTGAAAAGGATGTGCGTCCGGGCCGCCAAGGTCTTGGGACACGAATTCTCCGGCATTGACCTGGCCGTCAGCCGCCGCCGGCCGTACGTCATTGAGGTCAACCGCTGCCCGGGATTCTCCGGATTCGAACAGGCCACCGGAAAGAACGTTGCCCGCCGATTCCTGGAAACGGCGGCCGGAAAATGACCGTCACTCCCCATGCGGGGTGACGGTCCCCTCCCGCCCGAAATCGTCCTCATAACGGACAATGTCGTCCTCCCCCAGATAGTCCCCGATCTGGATTTCAATGAAAACCATCGGTTCGCCTCCCGGATTGGATACCCTGTGCCTGGATTGAACCGGGATAAAGGCGCTCTCCCCGACCCCTATGGGACGGTCGTTCCCGTCCAGGGTCAGGACCGCCGTGCCGGACACCACCACCCAAAACTCCGACCGCCGGCCGTGCGACTGGTAGGACAGGCGCTTTCCGGGATTGACCGTTATCCGCTTGACCCTATAGCCGTCGCCTCCGTCTATGACGTCATACCGGCCCCACGGCCGGACGTTTTCCGGTTGTCCTGACATACGTTTGTTCAGTTAAGTCGCCAAATGGCGCAATTCAAGTATCCGGCAAAGCTGACCCAAAGGATATAGGGCAGGAGAAGCCAGGCGGCCGGCTTGGAGATTTTATAAAATGCGATTATCGTGGCGAGGATGGCGAACCAAAGGAAAACAATCTCAAGAAACGCGCCGCCCGGGGAACGAAGGCCGAAGAAGACAATCGACCAGAGGGTATTGAGCGCCAGCTGGACCAGAAACAGCCCGAGGGCGATCCTGTTTTCCCGCTGTCCCAATCCCCGCCTCCAGACCAAAAACGCCGCCAACCCCATCAGGGCAAACAGGGCCGTCCAGACCGGCGCGAATACCCAGGCCGGCGGCGACAGTTCCGGCCTGGACAGGCCCGCATACCAGACGGGAACGGCCGGGGCCGTGAACAGGGACCCGATCAGGCCGGCCGATTCGGACAGGGCGACGGCGGCAAGCAACTTAAGGAAATCGATTGGACGCATAGGGATCGGTTTTGTGGGAATTGGGATTCAGTCGGCGATTTTTAAATTATACCAAAATATCGCCAGTCTTGCTTCAGCCCGACAAGAGATCGATTGATGTTAAATATGATACAATCAAATACAATCAAACCACGCCCATGGACGAATACATCAAGAAAACGACCGCGTTCCTGGAAAACGCCGCCGTAGCCAAGAGCGACCCCCATAGCCTGGAAGAGGCGTGTCGGCACGGCCAAAAACAGCTGGAGAACCTGAAACACGAGCGCCTGATCCACCTGCTCGTCACCCTCTTCTTCGCCGAGGGCGTCCTGGTCACCCTGACGCTGTTCCTGTTCCTGAAAATGACTCTTCTGCTCGTCATCTTCGCCCTGTTTCTGGCGCTCCTGATCCCGTATGTCTTCCACTACTACTTCCTGGAGAACACCTGCCGGAGGTGGTACGGTCTGCTGCGGGAAATATACGAAAGGAAGGCCGGGTGAGCCCGGTCTGGCGCAATCGGTCCGGCGGCGATGACCGCCCCATCGCGACTGTTGCCGCCACCCGGCGGGCGGCCCTTGACAAAATCGGCTTAACACAGAGCACGAGGAAATAGTTTGGCCCAGACGGCAAACGGGCGCAAGGAAAGGAGAAAAAAGGTGGAAAACGATTTCTAATATCGTCTGGCTCCAGACGGTAAACGGGCAAAATAATAGCCCCCCAATAAACAAAACGCCTTAGAAAGCGTCAAATGGGGCAACCAAAGAAAACTTAGCCGTCCATCCAGACGGCGTGGACGGGATGGTATCTGGGGGGGGCCTTGCGCATCCCGATACCAATCCCCTCCGCAGACAAAAACGGTCTTCTATAGGTAGGTGACTCATCGCCACAGCCTGTTACGACAGCCTGTGAGAGCGACGACGAACCTACCTCTTACCATATCCGGACGTTTTTGCCGCCGGCCCATGCCGGCGGTTTATTTGGTTTATGCAATATGATTTCTCAAAAACTCAAAACCGCCGCTTTAGGCGACGATTTTGCATGGCTCCGGTGCTTCGGTCACGGAACAAGCCATTGGGAGCTTTCCGAGACGGCTTTTCAGATAACCCTAACGATATTTCTGCTAACCAGACAAGGCCGCCAAAAGAGACAAGAAAAGGTATACGCCCACCACTCCGGTTAAGAGCAACATGATTATGACTATTATGAGGGGCATTCTCGTGCCGATTGTCATACCGTACTTCCTTTCTCGCCACTTAAAGAAAATCATGACGTAAATCAAGTAGAGTGACGGTATTGCAACGATACTGCACATTCCGACGATTTGCCAAAATAAAATTATTCTGGTCGTCAAAAATGATGCAAATTCAGGATACACGAGGCCGGGACTTAATATCGCCGAGACGAACACCAAGGCGGGCGACACCAATACCCCCAACGTCAACATGGCGGAACGCCATCTTCCCGACTTGATGGCCACGGAAAATACGGCTACGCCAACCATGGCCAGACTTATATTGCGAATTCCGACTAGGGTCTGGTCAAAGAACGGTATTTCAGCCAGAAAGTTGCTGGCAGAGACTGCCCAAAAAACCGCAATAGTCGTCAAGGCAACCAAGGGACCGACCCGTAAAGCCTCACTTTTCCCTAACGTCTTACGGTATATCCAAATCATTGCCGCTCCATACAAACCCAACAGAAGCAAGGCCAGATAAGTGATGGGGGAACGAAAATCTGTCCCTGCAATACGGTAACAAATTATGCGGTCGTTTCTTTTGGATAACGATTTGCAGGTTTCTGGAGACACAGTGACAGGCGATCTGCCGTAAGGTGCGGGTAGGGGGGGGACGGATATCTGGTCGTATAGGGCACCGACGCATTCCATGGCCATCGCCAAGATCGTGGCCCCCCGTTGGACGGATATCTGTTCGTATAGGGCACCGACGCATTTCGTCCGCATCCGCTCGTCCGGTATCATTTGGCAATATGAGACGTCGCCGGTATTGGCGGTAATGTCTTTCAGGCAGTACCACAATCCGTTATATAATCCGCTCGCCTGTAGGTTTTGCAGGTGTTCCGCCTTACATCCTAAATACTCTCCGGTCAGCACCAGTTCCCGGCAAACTTCTTTTATGCTCAAATCGCCATGGTAATCGCACAGATCCAAATCGCCGGTAGTGATGGCCGCGCTTACCATGCAGGAATCGATCATGGACGATTGGGTCAAGCATGCTTTCTCCAGCCCCGCCACGACCCCCTCAACGCACCTGTCGTATTCGTTCGGGTAAGAATCCCCGTTTATGCGGCGGCAAACATCAATGTCACTAAAAATTATTCCCGAATTAGCGAGACACACGGATTGTTCTTCCGACTTGTCTTGCAGGTTATCGCACCGTTCGCCCATCAATTCCCGATCGACACCGTCGTTTTTCTCCATTTCAAGCAGGCAAGACTGCCATTTTTCGTTAAAGACACTTTCACCTTCCCGATCATTCATTTCGGAACACGGTCCGCCATCGAAGTTTATTGATACAGCCGCAAGACAGTCGTTTCTGCCAGAATTTCCCGTCTCAGAGCAGGACAGCATGCGTTCATGGTATCTTTTTGTGCCAAAGCTATTCCCTGCCCCAAAGACACTATCGTTCCAACAAGCGACCCTCATCCGATCATTTTCTATGAGTGCGCACGATGACAGATTATGGTCTTTTCTGGCAATGGCATAATGACATTCGTCGACTGCCCGCAAAGATTGTTCGGCAAGACTATCGCAGTCATCATGCCCCATGTTTTCGTTCAAAAATCTCGAGTACACGAAACGGCATCCCTCGGCTTCGTGTCCGTATGACGTCCTATTGCACTCAGACAAGTCGTCGTTTCTGAACGCAAGGGACAGAAAGTAGTCAGTCCGCTTTTCTGACGGTAGAAAATTACATGCAGTAACGGTATCGAGGCTGATTCCCCTTTCCATTATGCAGTCCGACATGTCGTCCTCCGGCAAGGACTGCGGACAAAAGTCATAGTAATCTGCGCGGATACTGTCCTCAGCGGTTTCCGGAATATTGGCGGAAACTCCCAACGGAACAAGCAGAACAATCAGGGCGATAAAAAATTTTTTCATAATTTTGGTAAAAAATCTTTCCGACACGGCATACCGTCTCATTAAATTGGGTTTATAGACCCGTGTGTAGTTTTATGGCTCGGGGACTTGGAATCGAACCAAGATGCGCAGCTTCAAAGGCTGCTGTCCTACCTTTAGACGATCCCCGAACAAGATGTCTTCGCCCTCACCTTGCCAAAAACGGCCGTAAAAATCAAGCCGAATCCCGAAAAACTTCCCAAAACCCCTTTAGAGACAATCCTCACTCCCCTTCCGGCTCCGGAAACAGGCCGTTGCCCAGGGTCATCACCCGACTCAATTCCGAGTCGTACGCGAAAGCCCCGTTCCGCCAGACATAGACATCGGTCGAGCTGCTGAAACCCGGAGTGCCGTCGCCGTAGGCGACATAGCGACCCTCCACAATGGCCTCCGGCAACCCGTCATCGGTCAGGTCCCGCAGGCTGAAGTTCTCGTACCCCTCCAGGACATTGCCGGTATAGAAGACCGCCGGATGCCGTCGTCCGCTGCCGTCGATCCGTTCGGCCATCACCAGTCTCCTCCCGTCCAGCAGGACGAAGGCGGTCGCTGCGGCGTCAAAGGCCGCTCCGGAACGGACTCCGATCGCCGGCGAGGCCCCGGGGCCGAAAATCTGGAAAAACAGCTGCGGAATGCCGGAAACCATCGGTTCAGTCCCGGAGACGTCCAGATCGTCGGCCACGGCCAGCCGACCGCCGGCATCGGGAACCACCAACGCCACGCGGGTCTTCCCGTTCGCCGAATAGCCGACAGCGGTGGCCTGCGGCAAGGCATCCAACGGCAGGAAACCGTCCGGAACGGTTTCGGCCCCGACCGGAAGGAGGCCCTCCAGGCGCCGGTCCCCCACCGTCAACTCTCCGAAACCGGTGCGACGGTCAGCCAAACCCTGCCAGACCGCCGCCAAAATAACCAGGGTCCCGGCCAAACCCACGAAAAAAATCGGAACCCTCCGCTCGTTTACCCGATGAAGCCAACGGCTGTATTTCCAAACCATAAGGAATCCCGGTTAAGTCATGTCCGAAGATAGCGGGCCGTCGCCATTTTTGTCGTGATGATCGACATGGCCATCACGGCCAGCAACTGCACCCCGAATATCTCCAATAAGTTCACCCTATAGAACCCCACGAGATCAACCGATGTTGACCCAAAAAACCTCTCCAGGTACGGCTGGACGAAAAACACCGTAGGTACGGTAACGGCAGCGGTCAGGGCCACTGCCAATACGGACCATGCGACGGCCTGGACATAGAACGGGCCGCGAATGAAGCCGTTGGAGGCCCCCACCAGCCGCATGATCCTGATCTCCTCCCGGTGGGTATAGATGGAAACCCGAATGGTGTTCAGGACGATCAGAAAGGTCACTATGGCAATGGCAGCGCTGGCTCCCAGCCCAAAGGCCTCAATCCGCCGGGAAATGGTCTCGATCCGGCCGATTATCTCCTGGCGGTCGTCAAAATCCCTTTCCTCAATGATCTCGGCAAAAGCCGGGTCGTCCAGGGTTTTGATTATCTTTTCGTAATCGCCGATTGAGCGGGCCCTTACCACCAGGGTCGATCCGAAGGGATTGCCGTCAACCTCCCCCAGGGACTCGATGACCAACGCGTCGTCACCGTACTGCTCGGAGAACCGCCTCAGGGACTCGGCCGGGGAAACGTATTCGACGTCCCTGACCTCCGGCATCCCCATCAGGGTTATCTTCACGGTCTGAATCCGCTCCTCCCCTATTTCCGGACGGAAATGGATCCCGACATCGACCCGGTCCTCGGCCTCGGAAATGGCCATTTTCCCCAGGAAATTGACGGCGATCAGGCCGTTGACCGTAAGCAGAGTCAGGGTCAGGACGCTTACGGTCGCCAGGGACAGCCAAAAGTTTCGGAAAAAATCCTGGAAGGCGAACTTAATGATGCGGATTCCGGAGATGATCATAGGACGTATTTCCCTTCCTCCTGGTCCGAAACGACCAGTCCCCGATCTATCGTGACCACCCGGCGGTTAAGCTCGTTGACCACGTCCCGATTGTGGGTAACAAGAACGACCGTAGTCCCGAACCTGTTGATCCGCTTGAGCAGATCGATGATTTCCCGGGTGTTCAGGGAGTCCAGGTTTCCGGTCGGCTCGTCGGCCACGATGATCTTCGGGCGGTGGACCAGGGATCGGGCGATAACCACCCTCTGCTGCTCGCCGCCGGACATCTGTCGGGGGTAGCGGTCGGCCTTGGACGACAGGCCCACGATCTTCAGGGCCTGGGGAACGACCGTCCGAATGTCCCTGTGGGAAACCCCACAGACCTCCAGGGCAAAGGCAATGTTCTCACGGGCCGTCTTCTTGGGCAGGAGCTTGAAATCCTGAAAAACCACCCCGATCTGCCTGCGCAGGACCGGAATCTCGGACTGACGAATGTCGGAAATGTCCCAGCCGCCGATGGTGATCTGCCCCCTGGTCGGCCGTTCCTCGGCAATCAGAAGCTTGCAGAAGGTGGTCTTCCCCGTTCCGCTCTGCCCGACGATCGAGACGAATTCCCCCGGTCGGATATGCAGGTTGACGTTCCTCAGGCCGATGACGTCCGGAGGGTAGGTCTTGGTGACGTTCTTGAAGCGAATCATGCCGAGATTGACGGTTAGCCAAGAGACACTTGCGCTCTTCTCCAGTCAGTATATAATAGTTCCGGTGATTCACAAAGGGTGCGGGACAGGAAGGTGCCTTATGCGGGGTTAGTACAATGGCAGTACTCATGCTTCCCAAGCATGTGACGCGGGTTCGATTCCCGTACCCCGCTCCAGCCCTTGCCACCTTAGCTCAGATGGTAGAGCAATGCTTTCGTAAAGCAGAGGTCCCGGGTTCGATCCCCGGAGGTGGCTCCACGCCATAGACAAAACCACAAGGCCGCCCGGTCATCCGGGCGGCCTTGGACGTTTTTCGGGTTAGGTTGCGGATCACTCCGAATCGCCGTCCAGGGCGACAAACCTCTTGATGTTGGCCTGTTCCATCCTTTCCCGGAGGAAATCGTCCGCTCCGTAGTTCATGACCAGGATGTGACTGGCGTGAACCTCGCTGACCTCACCGTCCTGGCCGTTCCTGACCTCCTCCACCCTGATTATGTGGTATCCGAACTGGGTCTTGATCGGCGGACTGACTTCCCCGGGTTCCATGGAAAAAGCCGCGGACTCAAACTCCGGAACCATCTCGCCCCGGCCGAACCAACCCAAATCCCCGCCGTTGGCCGCACTGGCGGTATCGTCGCTGTATTCGGAGGCCAAGGCCCCAAAATCCCCGCCGTCCTCAATTTTCTCACGAACGGAATCCACCCTTTCCCCGATCAGGGCGTACCCCAGCTTCTGTTCCAGCAGATACGGTCCAATGACCTTCTCCTTGAACTTCTCGGATGTCCAACCGTACAGGTCGGCGATCTGATCCTCCACCCCGGCATCCGGATCCTCCCCGACCATCCGGTCGAATTCCCCGTCAATCTCCTCCTTGCTGACCGTCAGGCCCATCCGATTGGCCTCAAAACGCAGCAGCTCGTTCCTGATCAGGCGATCCAGGGCGTTTCGGCGGTTTTCGGCCGGCAATGGCCGGTTCTGGGCATCCTGGAACCCATATTCGATGGCCTTGTCGTAAAAACGCTCCAGGGTCCTGACGTCATCGCGGTAATCAGCCAGGCGGATGACTCCGCTCCCGACGGTCGCCGCCGGATAGGGCATGATCTTGGAGACGAAATCCGAAGTCGGCCCGCTCCACTCCAACCGGTATATGCCGAAGGTCAGCACGGCGAAAGCCCCCAACAGCGCCAACCCCAATCCTGTGCCCAAACCCAGCAGGACGGTCCTGCGTGACAATTTAATTTTTTTCAGCCCCCCAAGATTGATCGGTGACATAGTGCCCTGTTTCCTAATAATTGAAAAAATATTTCCACCATAGGCGCAGTTTCCCGTCTTCGGAATCCCCCGGGACGGAAGCGGCCGCTTCCCCGCCCGAAGACACGGGAACCGCACCCGTTCCCTTGAGGATGATAACCGATTCGCCGGGTTTCCGCAAACCCAGCTTGGTCCGGGCCTCCCTTTCCACGGCCTCGTCAGCCGCAAACCGCCGGCCCAATTCGACGGTTTCCGAATTTTCGGTTTCCAGCCGAACGGCTTCCGCCTCCAGCCGGGAGAGTTCCGACTTGAGCCGCCGGTGGCGAAAATACTCCCCGGAAAACCCCCAGGCGACCAGGGCCAATACCGCCAAGTTGGCCAGGAACAGGCCGCGTCCGGCCAGCCACCAGCGGCTCCTGCTGTTTTGGTTCGGCTTACGAATCATGTCGTTCGGTCCTATTCCCTCTCAAGGACGTCGTTCCTGCGGCCGCCGAAACTGTCCGCCAGGAACCGTCCGGTCTCGTCATCGTCCCCGCCAAGGGCCTCGGCTGAACCGTCGATTTCGTCGCCCCGAAGGCCTGTTTTTGCGCCTTTCCCGCCTCCCCCCGTTTCCCCGGCCCTTTCTTCCCGAACGCCGGAATCGGCTCGCTCCACGGCCTCGACTATCAGGTGGTGCACGTCACGGGGCCTGCGGATATGGTGCTGTTCCAGGCGCGCCGATGCGCCGATCCGGACGGAAACGGTCCCGAAACCGAAGACTGTCCCCCAAAATCCCCGGCGGGCATAGGAGATGTCCTGAATCCTCTCGAACGGCACCTCGGAAACCAGGCGGTCGAAGAGTCCCTGCTGTTCGACGTCGACCAACCGGCGGCTGGTGACGATCAGGACCGTCCAATGCCAACGGACGGCGATCCGCAGGGCCAGGATCAGGCCGACCGAAACCGAAAGCGCAAAAACCCCCACACCGATCCGGCCGAACCGAAACAGCGGGATCATCAAAAAAAACGGCGTGCCCACTAGGAGAATGGACAGGATGGCCGGACGGAGGTGGACAATCGGAAACCGCCGGACAATTCCCAAGACGGATTCCCCGTCCTTCAGCCTGACTATTCCGCTGACGTTCATATTGCGGTCTTTGGGCCAAACAGCTCCCGAATCGCCTGCCGAGCGACTGTCCGGTCATCCCACGGGTCTTTCTTCCCGTCCGCCCGGCAAATGGCCTGCTCCGCCCCCTTACCGGTTATGAGAACCAGATCGCCGGGACGGGCCATGCCGATCGCCTTCCCGATCGCTTCCCGACGGTCAGGAACCCGAAACAAATCTACCCCGTCCCGCTTTCCGGCCCGGACGGCCCCGGCGGCCACCTCATCGATGATGTTTTTGGGGTCATCGTCGTAGGGATCCTCGTCCGTAACGACGACAATGTCGGCGTTTTCGGCCGCCAACCGCCCCAAAACCGGCCGGCGATCCCTGTCCCGTCCGCCCCCGCACGACCCCAAGACATGGATGATGCGGCCGCTGGTTTCCAGCAAACCAATCGCCCCGTACAGTTTCCTGAAAGACTCCGGCTCCGGGGCGTAATCGACGATGACCGAAAACGGCTGCCCCCCGTCGATCGGCTCCATCCTGCCGGGAATGCCGGAAATTCCCGACAGGACGGCGGAGGACCTCTCCAGGCTGATGCCCAACGCCAATCCTACGGCAGCCGCTGCCAGTCCGTTCTCCACGTTGAACCGCCCCAAAAGCCGCAGGCGAAACGGCACGCCGCGGACCGAAAACTCCGACCCCCCGGCGGTCAGGCGGACATCCGCGGCCTCCAGTATTTCATCCAGACGGGTACCGTCCCCAACAGCCGGCTGACCGACCGACCAACCCCATCTTTTCCACCCCGGAAACGACAGGAAATACCCGGCCTCCGGATCGGACAGGTTGACCAGGCCAATTTTGGGCCGCAACTGACCGCCAAGCCGCTTCAGGCACCCCTTCCCCAACTGCGAAAACAGCCGGCCCTTGGCGGCCCTGTAGTTCCCAAACCCGCCGTGGGATTCCAGGTGTTCCGGCGTCAAGTTGGTGAAGACCGCCAGGTCATAGTTGATGGCCGCCTGGCGATGCTGCTTGATCCCCTCTGACGAGGTTTCAATGACCGCATATCCGCATCCGTCCTGCACCATGTCGCGGATAAGTTTCTGAAGGGCGAACCTGCCGAGCATGGTCATCTTCCGGTCGTTCAGCCACTCCCTTTCCCCAACCCGAAAATTTGCGGTGGTGGCCAAACCGACCCGGTGACCGGCCCCCTCCAGGATGTCGGCGATCAGGTTACAGACCGTGGTCTTACCGTTCGTGCCGGTCACGCCGATGACGACCAGCCGTTCGGACGGAAAACCGTAAGCCAAGGCCGCCAGCCACGCCAAAGCCCAATGGTAGGCCGAAATCCAGCTTTCCGGTAACGCTTTTTTCAGGCGATTTTTCAGCGACATACACCCTAAAGACTATCACGACCGGCCCCTCTTGAAAAATACGGGTAAAGCTGCTAATTTGACCGAAAGTGCCTTAACAACCAAAGGAGAGGAAGAAATGGAAAAATACGAAGAAGAAGATGAAGGTGGTGCATTCGAGTATGACCCGCTGGGAAAGTGGAAAAAGATGGCCGTGGCGGCCGTCGGCCTGATTTTTCTGACGGCAACCTTGGCGGCCGCAACCGCCGTGCTGTCATTCAGCGCAGAAAAGACCCGACAGGGGGCCAACGCCGCCTACCGCCAAACGTTGGCGCGACTTCAGGCCGAAAAGGCCAGGCCAACCGTATCCCCGAAACCAGAATTGATCGTCGACCTGGACCTGACCGACCCGAAATCGATTCCGAAAGTCATCAGGCAAACGGCGAACGCCATCACCCCAATTGTTGTCACGTGGAACGATAAAAGCCACATGAGAGGTACGGCCATTCTGATCGGGAACGACATCGGGTTGACTTGCACCCACATCTTTCTTGGTGAAGGGTACAATCCCAAAAAACTCCCGGAAAAGATTCTTGTGGCCTGCCCAACTCAGTTAAAAGCAGTCGAGGCTGAACTGATCAGGGCAGATACCCTATCCGATGTGGCATTCATACGCCTGAAGTCCCATTGCCCGGTTCCGAAAACCGAATTTTGGGAAAAACCTCCCGAACAGGGGGAGGAGGTATGGATGGTGGGAATTACGTATGAGGAAAACAACGCAAGACTTACTGCCCAAAAAACAACCGTAACTTCGGAAAATTCCATTGTCTCTACCCAGTGGTGTAGGAATCCAAAAACGGCGAGAAAAAATGCCGTCAAATTATCTTCCTTATTATCAAACAGGGGGTTATCCCCCAGCGGGGCCATAGAAATTCCGTCCGTGCCCGGACAATCCGGGTCGGCAATCGTAAGCGGCAATGGAAAAACCATGGGAATGGTAAATGGAACGAATTGCCTGAATCAGGCAGTCGTTATCCCAACAAAAAACATTCTGAAAGTCGCCGAAGACTTTCGAATCAATCTTTCGAATCAATCTTAAGTAAAAGAAGCAAAAACAATCGGATCCAGTCCGCCTTCAAAGGCGGACTTTTTTTATCCGTTGGGATTGACAAACCGGCCAAAAAGTGCTATCTTGAACCTAAGTCTCAAACAAAAAGGTTAAAAAAGACCTTTAAAAACAAGGAGAAAGAAATGGCAAATTTCGGTTATTCCCCAGGAACCCTGAAAGGGGTTCGAATTTATGAAGAAAATAAGGGAAGCGTGACGGAGATTAAAAGGGGGGTCACGGTATCCCCCCATAAGATGATAGATATGAAGAACGATATCCCCTCTGGGGTCTCGTATCTCATATCGAAAGGCGATCCGGACAATTTTGTTGTTCGGATAACAAAGAAAGGGATCGAAATAAAGAATGAGTCCCTTTTTGAAGAAATAAAAAGGGAGGCTTATAACTATGGACCCACTATGTGGGCTGAGGGAAATTTTTCCCTCATCAAATAACCGCAAGCGCAAGGGCCGTTCGTCATCACGACGAACGGCCCGTTTTTTGTTATAGCCCACAAGGCCATGGTCCAAACCTCACTCCTGACCGCCATCCGCCCCTTTCCAGGCCAACCGGAACATCTGGCGCAGGGTATTGGCCATGGCCTCATTGCTCACCTGGACTCCAGCCGGTTCCGGACGGCGAACAGTGATGTTGACCAGCGATCCGCAGATGACGATCTCCCCATCGAACGGGTAGTCGCCGGCGGGAATTGCCCGCATTTCCGATCCCTTCCTGACCCCCAAACCGGAATTTTCGCCCCGATCGGCGCAGATGGCGCGGACCGTCTTGCCTTCCGGAAAAACAGCGGCATTCCACCCCTCGAACGACGGAAAAAACGCGCAGATTTCCTTGGCCGTGGATTTCTGGAGACTCTCCCCCATCCGCTCCAGGCCGTTCTGCCCCTCGAATGTCAGGGCCTCAGGCCGGTCCCCGGAACCGACGGCCAGGGCCTTCAGGTCATCCATGATCCGGGCCGCCCGGCCTTCCCGATCCTCCAGGATCCGCTTCTGTTCCTGGATCATCCGGAAGATCTTATCCGGCGGCTCGGCCACGAAATACCGCTTCTTTCCCCGGACAACCGAACTCATCAGCCCCCGCTTGACCAGGGACTCGATGGAGATGTAGGTGGTGGGGCGGTTGACGGTCGCCCGGGCGGCAATGGTCTGAGCCGTAGCCGCCCCCAATTTAAGCGAAGACAGGTAAATCTTGGCCTCCCGGTCAGACAGGCCCACCCCCTCCAATTCGGTTACCAGACGGTCAGACATGGAATCAATACAAAAGTGTCAAAACCATAACACTTTTAACGGCAACCGTCAAGGATTGAGCCTGGAGGATAGGACTTCCCAGGTCATTCTTGCCGTCTTTTTCCACGAAAAACCCCTTAGGCGATCTTCCCCGGCTTGAACCAAGAAATCCCTCCTTTCCCGGCTTTCCGCAATTAGGCGCATGGCCCTGGCCAGGTCCTCCGGCGAGTCCGGGTCAAAATATTCCGCGGCTTCCCCGGCCACTTCCGGCAGGGAGGCGGTCCGGCTCAAAATGACCGGAATGCGGCTGGCGAAAGCCTCCAAGACCGGCAAACCGAACCCCTCATAGCGGGACGGAAAAACCAGGGCCTCGGCCCCGGCATAGAGAAGCGGCAGGTCAACGTCATCGGCATATCCGACTTCCCGGATGAAATCCGTTGCCAACGATCCGGACAATCCGGCCTTAGCCGCCTCATATCCCCTTCCCGGAGGTCCGACCAGCGCCAATTGCCTGGCCCCCACCTGGCCGGCATGCTGCTCATGGAAAATCCGGAAGGCCCGAATAAGGCCGTCAATGTTCTTCTTTGACTCCAACCGCCCAACGAACAGGAAATACGGCGGCCGCAGGCGGTTCCTGCCGACGGCCGAAAGAACCTCTCCCCGCTCCTGCACCGGAAAACGGTAGGGATCAAAGGCCAGGGGCGTAACCGTAACCCGGCCGCTCGCCTCAGGAAAATGCCTGGCTATCTCTGCCTTGGAAAATTCAGAAACGGTCAGGATGTCCGAGGCCGTTTTGGCGGCCCGAGCGGTCATCAATCCCTGGAACAGGCGGTCTTTCCGGCCGTAAGCCTCCGGGAAGGCCGTAAAACCGACATCATGAACGGTAATGACGGACGATTTCGGCAAGACCAACGGCAGGACATGGGACGGTACGAAAAGCAGGTCCGGCGGATTCCGGTACATCTCCCAGGAAAGACGCAGAAGGGTCCAAAGGCGGCGGGGTGGCCATTTCAGGACCTGGCCATTCCAGTTTTCGGGCAGTTCCCCCAATTCGCCCCGTAGGGGCTCGTCCGAATAGAGGACGACCCGGCAATCGGACGGGATGGTGCCCTTCAGCTCCTGTATCAGCCGGAAAGAATACCACTCCACCCCGGTTTTCCTGGCTCGATTGGCACGGGATGCGTCAATTCCGATTGTCTTTGGGGAATTAGCCATATTCACCTGAAGGTTACCACAAAACAGGGACAAAAAGGACAGGCGCAAGACCTGTCCTTTTTCCTTCCGGTTCAATGGGCGCTATTTCCCCCAAAACCCGTTTCCGTGCGTTTGGGCATCAATACCGCCGACAATCATCATCTCCGCATTCCTGAAGTTCGGGGGTTCGACACTGTGAAAGGCCCATCCCATCCGGACGACCTCCAGGTTCAGGAGGGTTTCCCCTGCCCTGACCATGCGGAGCTTGGAACCGTCGGTCGCCTCGTCCTTCCGGTCCGCCTCCAGGCAAACGACCCCGCCGTTACCGTCAATCAGGCTCTGTAGCCGGGCCTTGGCCGGGATCTGGTACTCCACGTTGCCGGGAGCGTCAACACTCATCAGCCTGATTTCGGTATTATCCTCAAGAACGATCCGGTCGGTGGCCACCACCTCCCTGACCTTCTGTTCGCCGGACGGAACGAATTCAACTTCCGGTTCGACGGGAATGGTTTTCAGCAGTTTGGCGCTGACCGGAACTCCGGCCCGCATGATCCGCCAGGCATCGTCGGGAATCCCCAATCGGAGACGGACCCGCAGGACCGGATGGACATACCAGGCCGCCCCAAGCAGGTCATTCGGGGCCAGGACATATCCGGCCATCCGTTCGGCATAGGCCGGATCGGGGCTTGCCGCCCCATCCTCGGCAATCCGTTCGATGTTTACGAAATCGACCCAAACGGCCAGTTTGGACAGCCGGTAAAGGGCCTCTTCCGGCCGGCCCAAATAGGTCCGCTGCAGGGTCTGCGGATTGACATACCATGCCTCCCCGTGATTTTCCACATCCAGCAGGATCTTTCCGCTGAACTGCCGAACCTGCTCTTCCCCGGCCCCCACGGATGCAGGCAAGAGGCAGGCCACGATGGCCATTACCAAAAAAATATTCCTGATTCGCATAAAAACGGTTGTTTAGTCCTGCTTGTCCTATACATTAAACCACCAAACCGCCTCCCTATCCAAGCGGGTTATCCACATGGGCAACAAAAAATAAGCTGGGGACAGTCCCCAGCTTAAAAAAATAAAACTTTCTATCAGAAAATACCCCCTTTAGGGGATATTTTTGGGGACATTACCTATCTGGTCGTCAGGACGGACCGTTTGTAGGAGGCCAGGTTCTCCAGGGCAATGCCCGTTCCCCGGGCCACGCAATATTGGGCGTCGTCGGCCAGGAAGGCCGGCACGCCGGTGGCCTGGGAAAAAAGGTCGGTCAGGTGACGGAGCTGGGAAGTGCCCCCGGACAGGACCATCCCCTTCTCCATGACATCGGCCGAAAGCTCCGGCGGGGTGTTGTTCAGGACCTCCTTCAGGGCACTGACCATGCCGCCCAACTCGTGCTGAATCGCCTCGGTGATGTCGTCGGAGGTGACGTTGGCCACCCGCGGCAATCCCGTGACCATATCCCTCCCCTTGATGTCCATGTCCAGCTTGTCCTTCAGGTACATGGCCGAACCGACCTGAATCTTCACGTCCTCGGCAGTCCGTTCGCCGATGGCCAACCCGTACTTGCGGCGGATGAAGTCAGCAATGGCCGCATCGAGCTTGTTTCCGCCGATCCGGACCGAATCGGCGGAAACGATCCCACCCAAGGAAATGACGGCCGCCTCCATGGTGCCGCCGCCTATGTCGATGATCATGTGTCCGGAGGCGCTGCCGATCGGGATGTCCGCCCCAATGGCGGCGACGATCGGCTCCTTTATGACATAGGCCGCCCGGGCCCCGGCCCGGATGGTGGCGTCCACCACGGCCCGCCGCTCGACGGAAGTGATGCCTCCGGGAACGGCCACCATGACCTCCGGGCGGAAAAGCCTGGCCCCGCCCAAGGCCTTATTGATGAAATAGCGGAGCATGGCCTCGGTCATCCGGAAGTTGGCGATCACCCCGTCCTTCAGCGGCCGGTAGGCGATGATGGTGTCCGGGGTCCGACCGAGCATGTCCTTGGCCTCGTTGCCGACGGCCAAAATCCTCTTGTCCGCGGCGGAAACGGCAACAACCGAGGGTTCATTGATGATGACCCCCCGTTTCGGGACATAGACCAGGACGTAGGTTGTCCCCAAATCAATTCCGATTTTCGGTATAAACATGCTTTTCCCGTCAACTTGGACCCTACCGCAACAACACCCGGAACTCGCGGTCTGACTTAAGGTCAGAGACGAACCGATAGCGGGAATCGCCGAAATTTTCGGGATTTTCCGCCGGTTCGGCTGCCGTCAACTTCTTACCAAAATCCAGGTCTAAAGTCAAACCGTAACCCGGAGTTCCGGACTGCCGCTCGAAATAGAGGCGGTATTCGCCGGACTCGATGGCCGACACCACGGAATCAGCCAGGGCGAACCGGAACTCCAATGTCCGCGACTGTCCTGGCTCGATGGAGATGAAGGCCCCGAACCACTGCCGGCCCATCTCCTCCCCCACATCGGCCTTTCCGGGCGTGCCGGACGGATCGTTGAGTTTGTCGTCCTCCAGGGCACCGGTAACCTCGATCAGGTCGCTGCCCATGGGCAGGTATAGGCGGGTGTAGGTCCGGTACCGGGTGGTCTTCCAGTCAAAACGGCCGTTATTGGAATACCTGACGGATACCCGTCCCTCATAACCGCCCTGCCCGTCCGGACGGATGGCATAGCCGATGTCCCTATCCACCACCGGATCGGTCTTCAGGGCGGCGATGTTGGCGTCAACCGCCATGAGGTAATCGCCGGAAACATCCCGCATCCGTCCGCCCCAATCCCTTTCCAGGATCAGACGCTGCAGGCTATCGTCCCTTGAATAGAGGAGGATGTTGCCGGAATCCAGGTTTTTCCGCACGGCATCCATGACCCCCAAAAGACGGGGCAGATCGAACCGCATGACCCGGTCGATCATCTCCCGCATCAGGTCACCGACAATGCCCTTCCGGTCATCGCGGGAAATGCCCTTTTCCGCAAAGGCCATCTCCACCTGAAACTCCAGCTCGTCCACCAGGTTTTCGGCCGTGAAGGCCTGCCCGCCAACGGCGATCGGACCGGTAAGCCGGAGGATGTCCTCGGCCAGGTGGGGGGTAACGGCAATCACGCCGTCAAAGCCGTCCGGCCTGACGCCATCCCTGACTTCCGATTCCTCCAGGAAAAAACGTTCCATCAGCGGAGCGCTGACCGTAAAGTCCGGGGACCAGTTGGCGTCCCGCAGGTACCACTGCCTGACGTTGGCGTATCTCTGGAGAGGCCACGGCGCTGCCGGACGGTCGGCGCTTTCGGACGGGGCATCATAGGCATAGGTATCGCTGACCTCGATCGATTCCAAATCGCCGTCCCGGACGGTAACCTGCCCGACCAGCCCGAGGAAACCGCCGGTCGGGCGCATTTCCGTACTGTTCTGCAGGAAAAACAGGTACCGTTTGGCGTCAGGGTAGCCCAAGACACCGGGCAGGCTGTCGGTCAGCGGCAAGATTGCCTCGACCGCCGGAAGGACGGACTCAAACTGGGACCGGGCTTCGGAAAGGACTTCCCCGTAGGAACGGATGATCTCGTTATCCGGCAGGCGGTCAAAGGTCTCAATGGCCCGCCTGATGCCGTCCCTTACCGATCTCATTCCCGATCCGGATTCGGACACGGCAGCCAACAGCCTACGCCGATCCTCCGCCGTCAGATCGGATATGCCGGAATCGGGCAAGAGACCGCCGACGGTCAGCCAATCGATCCCCTGAACCGATTCGGACAGCCGAACGGCCACTCCGGCGGCTTCCGCCAAGGCCTCAGCCGAAGCCTGGCCGGTCTCCAAAAGACGGTTGACTGTAACCAGCCGTTCCCCGACCCAGGGAAACGGCATCAGGAAAACGAACTTGCCCGTCTCCCGGCGGCTGACCGCAAAATCCTCGGCCGATTTCCTGGCTGCGGTTTCGGCCATCTCGAAATCCAGTTCCCCGAACCTGTCCGCCGTCTCCTCCAACCCGGCCTTTCCGGTCATGGCCCGACTGTAGGCGTTCATTCCGGCCAGCAGGAACGGGGCGGAAACCAACCCTAAAACCGCCAAAAATCCCCCGACCCACACGGCCATCCGCAACAGCGGCCGACGCCGCCTTTCCCGGCCTGACTTGACGAACGGGACAGCCTGCAGGAGATTGACGGTTTTTTTCCTGTTGAAAAACATAGGCTAATTCAGAACCATTTCCCTATTTCCGACGGCGGGACATGGGTGCGGCCGAACACCTGCCGCCTCTTCCTGGCCACATCCGGAAAATCCCGGAAAACCGACAGGCACGACAGTGCCGTCCGCGGCTCAAAAAACAGGAAAAAAACGGCTTTCCCCAAACCCCCAAGGAAAATCGGGAAAAAATAACGAAAAAAATTTTTAACGTGAACGTTCTTCAGGAAGGTTACGAGGCGGTTGCGGGACAGGAGGCCGTTGGCGGAAACCGAACGGTTACGCCTTTCCCGAACGGACTGCAGGAAACCAACCCGTCCGCCGCCGCCGTCGGTCCGAAAACGGTAGGCCACGGCTTCCGGCGCATAGGACGATCGCCAACCGAGAATCCGAAGCCTCCAGGCCAGGTCAACGTCTTCCCAACCCCCGAAAAACCCCTCATCATAGGCCGTACCGTCGCGGTAGGCAACGTCGTCCAGGGCCTTCAGGCGGTACAGCGCCGCCTGTCCCGAGACCCCGAAAACCTCCCCCGGAACGCGGAAACGGCTTCCGTCATCCGCCTGACCGGCCCCCCGATCCGCAAACCGTCCGGAGGGAAAGGCCAGGAGTCCGGTCGTCTCGAAACGGTCGGATCTTCTCACCTGACGCAAGCCGTCCTCCTCCCCGGCGGTCGCCTGAAGGATCCGGCCGCCGACGCTGCCAATGCCGGAATGGCGGTCGATCTCCGACACCAGGTTACCCAAAAATTCCGGATCTGCCATGACATCCTGGCCCAACATCAGGATCAGTGGGTCGCCATTGGCCGGATCCAGGTGGGCCCGGACATGGGACAGGCCCTGGTTGCGGGCCCGGGCCGAACCGAGATTCCGGCTGTTGCGGATGACGGCCACCGACGGATGGCTGTCCCGAACGAACCAAACCGTCCCGTCAGACGATCCGCTGTCAATGATCAGGACGGAAAAGTCCCGATACTCCTGAACGGACAGGGAAGACAGAACTTCCGGCAGGAATTTCATGCCGTTCCGGGCGACGATGATGACGGAAACCCTGGGCATGGGGGTCATGAGGGGTTAGGCTGTCTCTTTTTTTCCGTGACGTTGAATCCCAGATACCTGCCGAGCATCATCCTGGTCTGGGCATCAATGGCCGGAAACGCGCCGAAAACGATGAAGGTGACCGGCAGGAGGGCCCATTGCAGTATCATGAACAGCCAAAACCAACGCGGACGGTGCGTCGGCTTGGGCGGCAGGAGGGTGAAGCTAAGAATTCCCGACACCAGGACCCCGGCCATGGACAGGGTCATCAGGGTCTCCAGGGTATGGGGGGTATTCTGGTAAAAAGCCGCCGAACGCAACGATTCCGGGGCCAGCCAAATCGGCAGGTAACCCAAAAGGAACATCAATAGGGGGGCCGTCGCCCAGGTGTACATCCCCTCCATCATGTTCCAGGTATGGAAAATCCGCTTGCGCCAGGGAATGGCCGGATGGCGAAGGGAATTGACGATGAAATACGGCAGGTTCTCCACCCCCCAAGCCCAACGGCGCTGTTGCCTGTATAGGGCCCCTAACGCCTTCCGGTACCCCCCGGTCATTACGGTATCCATGGAAATCGGCATGTATAGGGGCGTTACCTCGTATTCGCCGTCATAGTGGAGATAGGCCTGGAGAAAAATTCGGGAATCGTCGGAAACCACGTCCCGCTGCCACCAACCGACATCGACAAGCATCTGAAGGGGCATGCTGTGGGAAGCGAAGGTGAACATCCGTTCCGGGCGAGCCAACTCGGTCAGGAGCCAAAAAGTCGTGCCGAAAGCGGATACCCGAACGGCGGCCGGGGATTCCCAGATGTTGTTGTTGTACAGGGCCACGGGCTGGAAAGACGACCGGGTCGGATTTGGGTGGTTGAGGTACTTGTAGGCCAGATAGGCAAAATACCGCCCGTGAACGGTGGTGTCGCAATCGAACATCGAAACCGTAACGTCCTCATACCTCAAACCAAGGGGGTCAATCACGCTTTTCATGATCTGCTGGCCGGCGTAGCTCAAGTTCGACCCCTTACCGGGAATCTCGTCCGGAAGGTCAGCCGGGTGAAGGGTGCCCTCGAAACGGAAGAACCTGTCACCGAATTCCGACTTCATCCGGTCGAACACCCGATTGAAGTGGTCCTCCCCTGCCCTGGCCTCCCCGCACAATACGACAATGAAAGACTCCCTGACCGGGTAGTCTGATTCGGCCAGGTTTCGCAGGGTCGGACCAATGACGTCCACGTCCTCATTGACGAACGGCAGGAATATGACGTGCTTCAGCTCCCTGAAGCGCGGATGGGCCATGGCCCTGGGAAGCCAATCGATTCTCGTGTCCCGCCGATAGCGCCACCAGGAGACCGTAAGGTAAAAAACGAAATAGCTGACCCTGAAAAGCCAGAGCGTATCGAAAACTATGATGAAATACATCACCCAAAGCGGACGGACAAAGGACAGAGAAATTGCCGAAATCAGGGTCAGCCAAACCAGGCTCCCCGGAACGATCTCCAAAAATCGGTAAAAACGTGTCTTGGGAGTCATAAGGGCGCAGATACTGAAACCTTACCCCAAAATAAGGCGGCTGGCAACAGTCAATTACCCTCCAAAAACACGGCGAACCCATGATAACGGCCGACCACGGCAGCATGAAAACAGCCGATCCGGGCCCTATTCCATGTGCACCTCATCGACAATCGCCGCGCTGACCAGCTTCCCCAATTCCGGCCATTGCCCCAATCCCGGATCACGGTCAAGCAGCCAATCAGCCGCCTGGCGAGTCGCTTTCACGAGCGGCAAGTCGAAAAGCGAGGCCAGGTTCAGGCCGCTCCGACCGGACTGGACCGTTCCCAGCAGGTCACCGGTGCCCCTAAGCCGCAGGTCCTTTTCCGCCAACTCGAACCCGTCGGCCGTATCGACCAGGGATTTCAGGCGCTTTTCGGTATCTTCGGAAATGACGCCGGGGAGGAGATGGCAATACGACTGGCGATCTCCCCGGCCGACCCGACCGCGAAACTGGTGCAGTTGGGCCAAACCGAACCGCTCTGCCCCCTCAATAACCATTACCGTGGCGTTCGGAACGTCAACCCCGACCTCAACAACGGAAGTCGAAATAAGGACCATGACCCTCTTCGCCAGAAAATCGGCCATCACCCTTTCCTTATCTTCGGCGGACAGCTTTCCGTGGAGCACGGCCAGGGGAATGCCCTTCAACTCAAGGTTTTTGAGCTGTTCAAAAGACTTGTTCACGGACATTGATCCCCATCGGTCGCTTTCGCTGATCAGCGGACAGACCACGAAAGCCTGGTGACCGGCCTCGATTTCCCGCCGGATGGCGGCAAAGGCCTCGTTTCTGGATGCCGGCGGGTTAAGGCACGTGATGACCGGCGGGCGGTTCCTTGGCTTGTCCCGAAGCAGGGACAGGTCCAGGTCGCCATAGACGGTCAGGGCAAGGGACCGGGGGATCGGGGTGGCGGTCATGGAAAGCAGGTGCGGCTCAATGCCGCTAAGGCCGCTCTTCTGGCAAAGCTTCTGGCGCGTATTCACCCCAAAACGGTGCTGCTCGTCAACCACGGCCAAGGCCAAACGGTCAAAGGCCAGGGCATTTTCGGTCAGGGCATGGGTGCCGACAACCGCCGCCACCCGGCCTTCGGCGATATCCGAGGCGAGCAATCGGGTCGGCTTGGCCCCGTCAGCCGCCACCTCCCGGCCGTCCCTGGCCAACCGCTTGTAAGAATTGGTCCAAAGGGCCAAAGGCAAACCCTCGGCGGCAAACATCCTGGTCAGGGTGTCAAAATGCTGCTTGGCCAAAATCTCCGTCGGGGCCATCAGGGCGCTCTGGAAACCCGCCTTGGCCGCATTGACCATGGCCACGGCAGCCACGGCCGTCTTGCCGGTCCCAACGTCACCGTCCAGGAGACGGCTCATCGGCACCGGCCTCATCATGTCCTGAAGCGCCTCCCAAGCGGCCCGACGCTGGTCATCGGTCAGCCTGAACGGCAACCGCCCGACGAATGCCCGGGTCGCTTCCCGATCGAAAGGGACCGCCGGAGCCCTCCTCCCCTGCCTCTGCCGCCGCAAAATGCCGACCGCCAACTGTAGGCGAAGCATCTCGTCAAAAGCAAGCCTCTTTCGGGCCGCAGCCAAATTTTGCCTGTCTTCCGGGAAATGAACGTTCAGCAGGGCCAAGTTCAGCGGCGCCAACTGATGGCGCTGAACCAGTTCCCCGGGCAGGTACTCGGAAACCCCGGCCAAAAGCGGCCGGCAGGCTGACATCAGCCGCCGAATGGCGTGCTGGCTAAGGCCGGCCGGAGTGGAATACACCGGAATGAGGTCGCCGACATAACCGGACCTTCCCGACCCGCAAACCCCATTCAGGGGATTTGTGCCGCTGTTTTCGTCAGGCTGTCGTGCCTGAAACAGGGGGTTGACCAAACGCCGGCCCATCTTGGTTTGGGTTACCTTGCCGGCAAATCGGCACTCAACCCCCACCGGCAACATCTTGGACAAATAGGGCTGGTTGAACCAAAGGGCAGTGATTTGGCCGCTGTCGTCCCTTAGCGTCGCCTGCGCCATACCGATTCGCCGCCGGAATCCCCCTTTCTGCTGCACCCTTTCCACCCTGGCCAAAACCGTCACGTGTTCCCCGATTGGCGCATCGGCAATCGGAACGGTCAGGGAAAAGTCCTCGTGCCGAAAAGGAAAACGAAAAACCAGGTCCCGAACGGTCCTGATCCCCATGGATTCCAGGGCATCCCGATTCGTTTTTGTCAACCGTCCGGCGGCGCTGACGGGCTGATCCAGTGAAATCGCAGGCATGCGTCAATTATAGCCGGATGGGCGACAAAAGGTCGACCCTGACGGCGACCTCCGCCGATCCTATTCCCCCGACAGGTTCGGAAGCCTGCGGGACCTGTGCCTGCGTACGGCCTTAAGGCGGGCCATCTCCCGATCAAGGGCGGCGGTCATGGCGGCTACGGCCATGGCATCCGCATCGCGGGAATCCTCCAAGGCCTGGCGGGCACGCTCGCGGGCGGCCTCTACCCTTTCGGGATTCAGCTCCTCGGCCCGGTCGCAGGCATCGGCCATGACCAGCAGCCGACTGCCGGACTGCACCTCCAAATATCCGCCCGTAATCGCCAGGTACGATTCCTTTCCATTGGCCCGAACCGTAACCATTCCGGGCACCAGGACCGAGATCAGGGGAACGTGTCCGGGAAGGACGGTTATCTCCCCGGTCACGGTCGGCAGGATCACGGCCTCCACGGACTCGCTGTAGAGCGACCGCTCGGGAGTGGCCAGTTCAAACAGGATCTCTTTTGGCATACGGTTCAGGACTCCCCCATCTCCCCGATGCCGCCCCTCATGTAGAAGGCCTGCTCCGGCCTGCCGTCGTGCTTACCGTCAAGGATCTCCCTGAAGCCGCGGACGGTTTCGGCCAAAGGCACGTACTTGCCTTCGCGACCGGTGAATGTTTCGGCCACGAAAAACGGCTGCGACAGAAATTTCTGGATCTTTCTGGCCCTGGCAACGGTCATCCTGTCCTCCTCGGACAGCTCTTCCATGCCAAGGATGGCAATGATGTCCTGGAGGTCCTTATAGCGCTGCAGGACCATCTGGACGCCGCGTGCCACGCGGTAGTGTTCCTCACCGACGATCTGCGGGTCAAGTATCCCGGAGGTGGAGTCCAGGGGATCGACGGCCGGATAGATGCCCAACTCGGTCAGCTGGCGGGACAGGACAACGGTCGAGTCAAGATGGCCGAAAGTCGTCGCCGGAGCCGGATCGGTCAGGTCATCGGCCGGGACATAGACCGCCTGCACGGAAGTGATCGATCCGTCCCTCGTGGAGGTGATGCGCTCCTGCAGGGCACCCATCTCCGTGGCCAGTGTCGGTTGGTATCCGACGGCTGAAGGGATGCGCCCCAAAAGGGCCGAGACTTCGGAACCGGCCTGCGTGAAACGGAAAATGTTATCGATGAAAAGGAGGACGTCACGATGCTCCTCGTCACGGAAATATTCGGCCATGGCCAATCCCGAAAGGGCCACGCGGGCCCGGGCTCCCGGCGGCTCGTTCATCTGGCCAAAGACAAGGGCGGTCTTGCCTATGACCCCGGACTGGCTCATCTCCCGATAAAGGTCATTGCCCTCGCGGGTCCGCTCGCCGACGCCGGCAAAAACGGAATAGCCGCCGTGTTCCTGGGCGATATTGCGGATAAGCTCCATGACCACGACGGTCTTCCCGACTCCGGCACCGCCGAAAAGCCCGACCTTCCCGCCCTTGACGAACGGGCAGATGAGATCAATGACCTTGATGCCGGTCTCCAGGACCTCTGCCCTGGTTGACTGGTCGCAGAATTCCGGGGCCGGACGGTGAATGGGGTACCGTTTCCGGCTTTTCGCCTCAGCCTTTCCGTCGAGCGGATCCCCGATAACCGACAGCATCCGCCCAAGGGTTTCCGGACCGACCGGAACGGTTATAGGCGCACCGGTGTCGGTAACCCCCAACCCCCGGCTCAAGCCGTCGGTCGAACTCATGGCCACGGTACGGACGGTCTTCGACCCCAAATGCTGCTGGACCTCCAGGACGATCCTTTCCCCTTCCCGTTCCACGTTCAGGGCGCTGAGGATCGCCGGCAAGTCGCCTTCAAACCTGACATCCACGACCGGACCGATGATTTGGGAGATTTTTCCTTTGTTCATATGCTTTGTCATGAATTCTGTTCAAGGGCGGCCTTGCCCGATGATATCTCGGCAATTTCCATGGTTATGGCGGCCTGACGGGCCTGGTTAAGGGCCAACGTCAGGGACTGGATCATGTCCCCGGCGCTGTCGCTGGCCGAACGCATCGCCATCATGCGGGCCGAATGTTCCGAGGCCAGGGATTCCAGCATGGCCTGATAGAGCTGGACCTCCACCAGCCGCGGCAGGATGGCGGAAACGACAGCGTCAACCGACGGCTCGAAAAGGAACTCCCCAGTAACCGATTCGGCACCGATCCCCGGAACGGACAGCGGCCGCCCGTCCAGGTCCTCGGCGGACCCCAATTCGGACGGCACGCCGGACAGGGGCAACAGCCGCCGCACCCGGGGTTCCTGCACCAGGGATGACCGAAAATCCGTAAAGGCCACGCTAACCCCGGAATACCTGCCGGAACCGAAATCGTCTATCGCCAAACGGGCAACCGGCAGGACATCGGAGACTCGCGGTTCGTGCCCTATCCCGGGCCAGGAGGCGACCACGGGGGCGCCGCGGCGCCTTAGGGCCTGCTGTCCGCGCCGACCGATGACGGCGTAATCACGGCCTTCCCAATCCCCGCCGGACGCCTCATCGAGTGCCCTGACCAACCGGCCGTTGATGCCGCCGCAAAGGCCGCGGTCCGCGGAAAAAACAACCGTCAGTTCCCGACCGGAACCGCCGCTGCGGCGAAGGAGGGGGTGGTGATTCGGATCGACCCGTTCGGAAAGCTCCCGCACGGCCCGCCAAAGGACATCGGAATAGGGACGGGTAGCCAAAACCGCGGCTACCGCCTTGCGCATTTTCGCCCCGGCCACGAGTTCCATGGCCTTGGTGATCTTGCGGGTGCTGGTTATGGACCGGATTCGCCGTCGGACGACGCGGGCATTGGTCGGCATAAACCGCTAGCCTGAGGCAAAAATCGCCTGGAACTCGGAAATTGCGGCATCCAGCAGCTTAACGGTGGATGGCTCAAGACTCCCGTCCTTCTCAATGGCGGACAGGATGTCGCGGCGGGCAGACATTACGTAGTCCTGAAATTTTCCCTCCCAAAGCCGAACCTTGTCCACTCCCACCGAATCCAGGGCGCCGTTCGCCAGGGCATAAAGCGTAACGACCTGGATTGGGGCCGGGATCGGCATGTACTGATCCTGTTTCAGCAGCTCGACAGCCCGACGTCCGCGCTCGATCTGACTCTTGGTGGCCTCATCCAGGTCAGTGGCAAACTGGGCAAAGGCCTCCAGCTCCCGAAACTGGGCCAGGTCAAGACGCAGCTTTCCGGCAACCTGTTTCATGGCCTTGGTCTGGGCGGACGATCCGACGCGGGAAACCGACAGGCCGGCGTTGATGGCCGGACGGATACCGCGGTAGAAAAGGTCGCTTTCCAGGTATATCTGTCCGTCAGTGATGGAAATGACGTTGGTCGGGATATAGGCCGAAACGTCGCCGGCCTGGGTCTCAATGATGGGCAATGCCGTCAGGGAACCGCCCCCGAATCCCTTGCCCATCTTGGCGGCGCGCTCCAAAAGGCGTGAATGCAGGTAAAAGACGTCGCCGGGGTAAGCCTCCCGACCCGGAGGCCTCCGAAGCAGCAGGGAAATCTCCCGGTAGGCCCAGGCGTGCTTGGACAGGTCATCATGGACGACAAGGGCGTCCCTCCCCTGACCCATGAAATATTCGCCGATGGCCGTTCCGGCGTACGGGGCGACATAGGACAGGGAAGCGGAATCGGAGGCTCCGGCCACCACGACAACGGTATGGTCCATTGCCCCGGTTTCCTGGAGCCTGGCGACGATCTTGGCGACCTTCGATTCCTTCTGGCCGATGGCCACGTATATGCAGATGACATCCTGACCCTTCTGGTTGATGATGGCGTCGACGGCAATTGCCGTCTTGCCGGTCTGCCGGTCCCCGATGATCAGCTCGCGCTGACCGCGACCGATGGGAATCATGGCATCAACGGCCTTGATGCCGGTCTGGAGCGGCTGGCTGACGGGTTCCCTCGTGATCACCCGCGGGGCAATCCTCTCAACCGGAAAGCTTTCCTCCGCCTCAATCGGGCCCCGGCCGTCAATCGGCCTGCCCAGCGAATCGATGACCCGACCGATCATCTTTTCGGAAACGGGAACGGAAAGGATGCGCCCGGTCGACTTGACGGTATCACCCTCTCCGATGCGGGAACAGTCGCCAAGAATCATGGCACCGACGGTCTCCTCCTCCAGATTCAGGGCAACGCCCCAAACGCCCCCCGGAAACTCCAGCATCTCCGAAGCCATACAGTCGTTGAGGCCGGTCATTCGGCAGACCCCGTCCGCCACCTCCACAACGGTCCCTATCCTGGCCGTCTCTGCCCCGGTTTTCAGGCCCTCGATCTCTTTCCTGAGCCGTTCGATGATGAACTCTTTTGTCGGCATAAGATATGAAGACGAAATTAACTGCGGGATCCGCCCGCCAGGACCTTACGGGCACGCTCGATGCGGCTCCTTACGGAAGCGTCCAGTATCCGGTCCGAACGGATGACGCGAAACCCCCCGATCAGGCTTGGCCTTATCCGGACGCTGATCTCGGACGATTCGGGATCAGCACCGCAGGCGGCAACCGCCGCCCTGGTTTCCTCCCGACCGATCGGCCGGGCCGTCTCGACCGTAACCTCCTCGATCCCGGACATCCTGAAAAAGGCCCTGGGAATCCCCTCAACGATCCGGTTCATGCCGTCAACGCCAATGCGGGGGCCGAACCTCCGGACAAACCCGGCAATGATCGCCTGGGCCGCCGAGTCGTCCTTGCCGTCCACGGCCAGCAGCAGGGCAGAGGCCAAATCCCGTTTGCCGATCCTCATACGCGCTGGCTGCGGTCCTGTCCGCCGGCCTCATCCAGGGCCTGCCGGATCAGGGCGGCGTCTCGCCGTTCGTCTATCCTTTCCCCGGCGATCTTCTCTACGGCCACCGCCAAAATCCCGCCCAACTCCTCCTTGGCGGCCTTTGTGACGGCTTCCCTCTCCTTGGACAGGGCCTCCTTTCCCTGAAGGACGATTTTCTCAACCTCGTCCTTGGTCCTGGCCAGGGCAGCCTGCCGCTCGGACGACATGGCCTTCTCGGCCTCCTCTATGATGCGCCTGGCTTCCTGACGGGCCGCCAAGACGATCCCCTCCCTCTCGATTTCGGCCTGCCCCCTGGACTCCCCGGCCGCTGCAGCGTCCCTAAGGCCCTGTTCGATGCGCCGGGTGCGGTCATCGAGCATCCTGACCAGCGGTTTCCATACCCAACGCCAAACGATAAGCACGACAACGCCCACGTTCACCAGCTGGGCCAGAAGAAGCCGACCATCGATTCCAAGGGTTCCGAGGACTCCGGCTGTTTCGGCGATTTGTTTGGTCTCTTCAACCATAATGAGGACTTTTGGCTAAAATCGACGCGGGACGGCCGACCGTACCGACGGCCATACGGCCCACCCCACGCCAACCGCGCCGGCCCGAATGCCGGCGAAACGGCGGGCGCTAAAGGGTAAAGACGACAACCAGAGCGTAAATGGCGATGGCTTCGGCAAAAGCCGCGCCGAGAAGCATGGGAACGAAAAGCTTCCCCGTGGCTTCCGGATTCCGGCCCATGGCCTCCAGGCCCTTTGAGCATATCCAGCCGATGCCAATGGCCGGACCGAAACCGCCGATACACATGCATAATCCCTTAGCCAGGATCTTGACGCTTTCCGGATTGGCCATCAGGCTGGTGGTGACTGTTTCCATATTTCCTTTTCGTTAATTAATTATGGTTCTTTAAATACATAGATTTGACCGGCTGTTTTCGCACGCCGGGGACACCCGCGGGTCACGGCGACTGGTTTGCCGGTACTGGTTCGTTTTTTTCCCCTTGTTCAGACCCATGCGGCGAATCGGTCGCTATCGTCAGGTAAACCAGGGTCAACGTGGCGAAAATTATCGCCTGCACCAACCCGACAACCAGTTCCATGACCACGAACAGCGCCGGAATGACGTATCCGATAAGGCTGAAGAATACGTAAAGGAGCACCTCTCCGGCAAAGACGTTCCCGAACAGGCGAAGGGACAGGGAAACTATCTTGGCCGCCTCAGAGACCAGCTCGATGAACCCGACCGCCAGCTCGATGAACGCCACGGCCAGGCCCATCATTGCCTGGCCAAACGGCTTCCTGCCGAATTGTCTGACGGCCCGCCATATACCGGCAACCTGAACGAAACGCCCCCAATGCCTGAAGAAACCGACGGCGAAAATTCCGAAAATGTTGGAAAGCGCGACGGCCGATATGCCCATGGCCAGGGTCAGGTTAAGGTCACTGGTGGCGGCCCGGAAAATTGGGACAAGCTCCCTCTCGCCGTGGACATCCATCCAGACGCCGATCGAACCGACCCCAGGCAACAGGCTAAGCCAATTGCAGGCCAGGATAAAAATGAAGATACCCCCGACCAGCGGCAGGAAACGCCGTGTCCTGCGGCGGTCGCCCGTCACCTGATCGGAAAACTCCAGGAGGCGCTCCAGCACGAACTCCGAAACGTTCTGCAGCCCCGACGGAACCTGACGGACGGACCGATTGAGGCGCCAGGCCAACAGCGCAAAAAGCGCCACGATGACCCAACCCGTCAACAGGGAATTGGTGACCGGCAACGGCCCGACATCAAACAGCTTTTCGGCGGCAACTGGGATCATCGCTTTTGCCTTTCGGCCTAAATAAGCAAATCGCGCCCTTGGCGACGATGTCAATAGGTTAAACCATATCCGAAAAACAATCAACACCCTGTTCAGCCCGAACCGGTCGATCCGCCCGAACGGCGGTCCGGGGCAAAACCACACCGGACAAACGAAAGGCCCACCGGATCGGTGGGCCTTTCGTGGTGCACCCGAGATGATTTGAACATCTGGCCTCGTCCTCCGCAGGGACGCGCTCTATCCAGCTGAGCTACGGGTGCAAGCGACGGTTTTTGGTTTTTGCCGACGAACCGGGGCCTTTCTCTATATTTTCAGTATCCGGCTGACGGTATCGGAAATGGGCTCGTCAATCTCCTTCAGGTCCTCCCGAACGAACTGCCCCAAAACGTTCCGGACCGAATTGGGATCCTGATCCTCCAGGTCAACCCGAATCCGCGAGGAAAAACCGCCGTCCTTCAGGTGGATATAGAGCGACTTGACCGGCGGCTCGTAGAAGAACCAGAAACGGTCAACCTCCCGAAAGCGGTAGAAATCGTCGCCGATCGCAATCCCGTCTTCGGTAACGGAAAAGCGGCTCGGGCGGGGCCGGACGGTCGAAGTCACGTATATGACCAGCCCGAACATGATGACAATCAACGCAAAGAGAAAATTAGCAGAGTATACGGCATAGGTCAAGAGGGATATCCCGACAATGACCATGACGGCGTGCCAAACCGGACCGCGACTGTAGTTCGGACGATCCAGATATTCCCAGGAAATGATTTCCCGATCCCCCCCAATCGACTCGTCAGCCATATTTCAGGTGATTATGCGTTTCGCCGTCTCCCACCATTATTAACCATTTTTCGGTTTTTGATAAGGGGACAGGTCGGTTGACCTGCCCCCTTTCGCCCCGATTCCGCTGATGCGGGCCCCTATCCCCTACCCGTTCCAGATCCGCCTGATCGCCTTCCAGCCGTACTTGGCGGCCAAAACCAGCAGCAACAGGTAGATGGCGTACTGAACGACCAGCAGCAGGAGCGCCACCAGGTTAATGGATACGCCCTGGAGAATCTGGTTGATGTCGGAGAGGAAATTCTGGACCGCTACCTTCCAGGAATCGCCTATCCGCTCCCAATCGACGAACTTGTTCTCGTAGATGCTGACGCGGAACGCCGTATAGGCCAGGCGATCCATCTGTTCGGCCTTGGCCCGAGCCAGCCGCTCCATCCGGGCGCTGACGTTGATCCTTTCGTTGGTCAGCCGCTCAACGATCGCTATCTTGCTGTTGATGATCCTGGCCAAAGCCTCGGCGTCGTTCAGCCGCGAAGCAACCCTGGTGATGTCGTCATAGGAGGCTACGGCATCGGTCAGGGTCGAATTGATCGTATCCAGCTTGGTTTCGAGTATGTCCAACTCGGAGGTGTAATCATCCACCAGCCGCTTGATGGTATAGGTGTTTTCGGACAGATCCTTCGGTTTCAGGGACTCGATTACCGCCAGGACCTCCGCCACGTTCTCCCGCCTGACCTTGAAGCCGTAATTGCAGCCGTGATCGTATTCGTTGGCGTTCTCGAAAACGACATAATCCCTGTCCTTCAGTCCGGCGACCATCCGGCAATCCCGATCAAGATTCCCGGTCTCGACCTGGACGCCATAGGTGGTCACCTCAAACTCCTCGGCATCGTCTCCCGGAACCGGGGACGGCTCGATCGGCGGCATGACGTCGCCGTTGCCGACCGTCACGTTGCCCGTGACGTTCCGCACTGACAGTCCGACTCCCGCAGCCTCACTGTCATAGGCCATTTCCTCGCCATAGGAGGGGGCCGACTTGACGGCCATTTCGCCTCCGCCCTGGCGAGCGATCTGGGAGACGGTCAGGCCGCCGATCGTCTTGACGGCCACCATCAAGACAACCAGTCCGACCAGGGCCAACCCGCCGATCTTCAGGATCCTGACCGGCGTCAGGTTATATTTTTTGAACATGTCCATAAATTTGCCTTTCTTGAATTACGGTTTAATTATGCCACAAACCGCCGGACGCCCCAAATCGGCACGCATTCAGGCGCTACAGGACCAGTGAGGCGACCGAAAAGTAAACGACCACGCTCAAGATGTCCTGGATGATGGTGGCTATCGGTCCGCTGGCGTTCGCCGGATCCATCCTCATCCGGCTAAAGGCGTAGGGAACGATCAGTCCCGTCAAAACCGAGGTCAGGACGGCGAACAGGAGGGAAATTCCCAATACCACACTGACTGCGTAATCGCGATAGGTAATGAGGCTGGCCAGAAACGACAGCCCCCCGGCGATAACCCCTATAAGGAATACCGCCGACAGCTGCCTGACCAGGTAGTTTCCGAAACGCAGGTTGGGGTCGGTAGCCAGGTCACGGATGATGAAGGCCTCCATCTGCGCCCCGACCGCATCCGCCATGTAGACGACCAGGGGAATGAAGGCCGCCAGAACCAGATTGTCGGAAAGGGTCTCCTCAAACCCGCCGACTATCCTTGCCACCAACAGCCCGCCGGCCAGACCGAGCAGGAGCCACGGCAGGCGATGCCGGATGGACTGCAGCGGAGTCATCACCAGGATGTCGTCGAACCCCCCACTGCTGCGGTAGACCCCGCCGAAGCGCATGATATCCTCGGTCGCCTCCCGGTTCAGGATGCCCAGGATGACATCGGACGGCAAGACGCCCAAAAAGATCCCGTCATGGCCAACCACCGGTATGGCCTTGAAACCGTGCTTGAGGGCCGACAGGGCCGCCCGCTCCTGATCGGTGTGGGGATGGACGGAAACTATTTTTCGGGCCATCACCTCATTTATCGGCCGGTTTTTCGGGGTCCGAAACACCTCCTTGACCGAGGATATCCCCTTCAGCCGCCCCTCGCCGTCCAGGACATAGATGTAATTGATCGTGTCAAAATCGGCGATTTTCCTGGTCAGCAGCCTCTCGACGTCGCCGATCAGGGCCGACTCGCTGACCGTCGGCACGGCGGTCAGCATCAGCCGCCCGGCCGTTTCCGGCCGGTATCGCCCGGAAACCCGACCGCCTAATGGTTTTTTTTCCTGTCCTGTCATATTGCCATGGTTTAGGACGCAAAAACGCAAAAACGGCCCGAAATCCGAATCGCCGTCGAATCCCCGTCAGCCGTCATTATACCCCTGTCTTTTCCGAAAAGACAGGCGAAAAAACCTATTGACCCGATATCGGGCTTTCGCTACCCGAACATCAGCCAACCCGGCCTGAAGATCAGCATGAGCCCGATGGCCAGCATGAGCAGACCGCCGACCAGCCTGGAAACCCTGGCGTATTTGGTCGTAATCCCGACCATCTCCAACGTAACCATGGCCACGAAAAACAGGATCAGGTCGTCGATCATGAAGAACGTGATGTATATCAGGATGTAAGCGTAGTGCATCCAACCCGCCATCTCGTTCATGGCCAGAACCTGGGTGAAAACGGCCGGCAGCCCGGCGGAACACAGGAGCTCGACCAGGTTGACGGCGAAAGCCAGGGCGATTATCCCGCACATCGCCACCCACAGGCTGTTCTGCCCGATCGCCGCCCGCAACCTGCCGAAAACCTTCCGCCTCTTCTCGTCACCGACGATCCTGCATCCGGATCCGCGGTTCGTGAGGAACTCCTTCAGGCTATACCCTCCGCCGGCCAGCGCCAGAAGGCCGATGGCCATACGCACCCCGGCAACCATGCCCAAAAACAGGATCAGGTTTAGCCAGGCTGACATGAACAGGAAATACACCGAGGCCGAGGCGACAATGAAAACGCTGCCCAAGAGCCATCTCCTCCTGCGGTCCCCAATGCCCAAAAGCAGGCTGATCAGGAAAAGCAGCACCCAGGTGGCGCAGGGGTTAAACCCGTCCAATATCCCCATGATGACCGCCAGGACAGGGAGGGAAACGTCGCCCGCATCGATTTCCCCGAGGATCGGCAGCCTGATCGCCTGGCCTTTCGGGGTGTCCCCTCCCGTCTCGACGACGGGTAGGGTTCCCTCAGGATCGCCGCTGGCCAAAGAATCGCCGTCACCTGCGGTTTCGGTTTCCGGAGGTAACGCCTCCGGGGCCTCCAGGCCGACGATCGCCGCCACCGAGTCGGGACACCCGCCGGAAAGGCATTCCCTCACCCGCTCCCGAATGGAGTCCGAGGTAAAACCGTTGGCATAGCCGATGAACTCCCGGTCACCGACGATCAGGATCGGAACGCCGTCAACCCGGATGCCCAACCTTTCCGATATCGCCTGCAGGGCAACGACGTTTTCCGAATGGTTGTATATCTCAAAACCGTAAACATTGACCTCCGGAAACTCCGAATGAAATTCCCCCGCCAAAAACTGGGCTTCCCTGGCGCAGTGCGGACAGCCGTCACCGAAGAAAAAATAGGCGTTGACCGCCGCTGCCCTGGCCGAAACGGTCGGACAGAGGGTCAGGACCGCCAGACCGACCGAAAAAAGGAAAGCTTTTGCGAAAAATCTCATATCAACCGCGTAATTTTAGCGTCATTGCCCGTAACGGCCCGTTTACCGTTCCCTGTTCTGCCTAACCAGGTCAACCAGCCTTTCCTTGTCCACTTCCCCCTGAAGACGCAGGAATTCCTCCCCGTCCCGGTCCAAAAAAATGAAGACCGGAAGGTTACCTCCCTCAATGCCGTATTTCGCGATTTTTTCCCTGTCCTCGTCGAAATCGAAGTATTCGGTCTGAAGCCACGGGTTCTCACCCTCTATTTCCTTCCACCTTGGCTTCATCACCAGGCAGCCGGAACACCAAACCGCACCGCACTTAAGGACTTTCATGTGTTTGCCGCTATTAACGAATAAAATTCATTTTCCGGCAGGGGTCATTTCCTGACCATCCGAATCGCCTTGCCGCCGATTAGGGCTTCGGCGATTTTTTGCGAGGCCGAATTGAAAATCCGCTGGTAGGTACTGACGGAAGTATCCATCCTTTCGGCGGCCTGCCGCTGGTCCAGACCGCTGACGTGACGCAGGCGATAGGCCTCCATCTCCTCAAAAGTCAGGTCCACCACCTCCAATCCCCTCATGGGAACCCCCTGGGGCTTGAAGTGCGTGACTCCGGGTTCGAATTCCACCCGCCGCATGAGTCTGGGTCTGGTCATAATAGCACGGTAAAAATACACCAAAACACGAAAAGACGCACGGAAATCGCCGTCGCATGAAACAAACGGCGATTACCGTACCCATCCGCTACCTTCCCCCAGACGATTCCCTCTCTTCCCGAATCGCCTCAAGACGGTTTCGGAGCGCCTGCTCCTCCTCGTCCAGGGATTGGCGGCTGTCGGCCCTGAATCCGAAACCCCGGCCGAAACCGAAACCGCCAACACGACCGCAACGCCCGACCGGCCTGCCGCCGTTGCACGGTCCCTGGCCCCGTCCGGTCATCGGCCCCTGTCCGTTCGGACCGGTTCCATTCATTCTTGGCATGTTTTTAGCCGTTAAACGCCATTATTGGCGCCATTGATTATGTCAGCCAATCGAATTACCGAACTGGCTAATATGAGTATATACCCATAACCAAAAACCTGTCAAGCCCCATCCCAAACCGCCGCAAAAAACAGTCAGGACAACCGCCTGGTTCCGGCCCTGGCCGGCATGCCCTTTTCGGGCAGGGTAACGGTAAATACCGTCCCCTCGCCTTCCCGGGACACAAACTCTATCCGTCCGCCGATGTTTTCCAGTATCCGTTTGACCATATAGAGCCCCAGACCGGTCCCTTCCGCGGAAACGGAATTGTCGGCACGGAACATCCTGGTAAAAATGCGGTCCTGCTGATCCTTGGGGATGCCGATTCCGCTGTCGGATACCCTAAACACGACGGACAAATCCGACATTGACAGAGAAACGTCTATTTTCCCCCCATCCGGTGTATATTTGACCGCATTCGACAGAAGGTTCTGGAATATTATGTCCAAAAGCTGGGGATCGGCGTCATACGACCCCGGAACGTCGACACCGACGCTGACCGCCAGGTCAAGGCGCTTGCGCTCGATTTCCGGCTGAAGCAGCCCGATGACGGACTGCAGGCTCTCCTTAAGGGAAAGCGGTTCCGGAATTACGGCACAAGTTCCCAGGTCCAGACGCGACACGTTCAGGAGGGCATTGACCAGGTTGGACATCCCGCTGATTATCTTTACTATATCTCCGACCAACTCCCTGGAATTGGGTCCCAATTCGGCGGCGTTTTCGGCCAAGGCCTCCGTGTTCCACTTCAGGGCCGTAATCGGCGTCTTCAGCTGGTGGGTGGCAATGGAGATGAATTCCACGCGATGGGCCTCCAGTTCCCTGGTCCTTTCCTCCACCTTGGCCTCCAGGTTGTCGTACAGGTCCTTGAGCCTCCCAGTCATTTCATTGAAGGAGCGGGCCAAGTCCCCGATCTCGTCATGGCTGTCAACGGCTATCTTTTTCGTCAGGTTCCCCTGGCCGATTTCCGTCGCAGCATCCCGCAAGTTGACGATCGGCAAGGACAGCCTCCTGGAAAGGTAGCGGGAAACGGCAACGAACAGGACGTAAAGCAGCAGGATGAAAACAACGAACAGAACGACCTCCTGAACGAGGATTGCATAGGCTTCCCAAAACGGCAACTCCGTTATGACCACCCAACCGGGCAGGCCCACCGAAACCAAGGTAACGACGGCCAACGTGCCGTCAATACCCCTGGATATGGCGGCGTATCCGCCGTCGGACAGCAGGTCACCCTGCCTGTAGGCCTCCATGACCTCAAGCCCGGAAACGTCGCCCCCCTTCAGGACCCTCCCGCTGTCGGGAAAGGCCAAAAGGAACCCTTTCCTGTCGGTGACATACGCCAACCCCCCCTCACCGACCCTCATGCCTCCCACCAAATCCCACATGAACTTGATGCTGATTTCAGCCATCAGGGTTCCCCGAAAACGGCCGAAAACGTCCTTGACGGCCGAGGCAACGACAACCATCGGCTCTCCGCTGCCCTCGTCGATGTACGACGGGCTGAAATATACGTCATTCTCCCTGACCGCGTTTTCCGCCCCGGAAAGAAGCGCCAAGAGGTTGTCGGATAGCGCATTCGATACCCTAGAGGCGTAACCGACGACCTTTCCGCTTTCGTCCAACAGCGCCACCTGCCTGAAATCCCCGGAAATCCCCATAATTCCGTTTACGTTGTCCCTTATGGCCACGGGGTCGTTTTCGGCCATGTCAACCATCCAAATTGCGGTCTTGAGTATTCCGACCTTTTCCGCAATATAGTCGCTAACCTCCTCGGAGGCCCTGTGGGCAACCAGGCGCTGCTGGGCCAAAATGTAGCTGTTTTGGCTGATGACCCCGAAAAACAGCCCGGCACCGCCGACAAGCACGGTAATGCCGATACAGAGCGCCAAAAACGACAGCGACAGCCTGTCTTTCAGGCCAAGCCGCTTCCTTCCGGTTTCCTTTCCCGAGGGCGACTTCCGCATCCTACTCGATTATTATCTCGTCGGCCTGTTTCAGCAGCCACCCGCTGATATCCAGCCCGGAATCGCTTATTGCCTTATGGTCAATGATGAGGTACCTGTCGTTCGAAACGACGGGAATATCCCCGACCGGTATCCCCCTCAGGACACTGTCCGCCTGGGCGGCGGCCTGCTCCCCGGCCCGTCTCACGTCAACGCTTGCCCCGAACAGCGACCGATGCCCGTCAACGTTCATGTAGGCGCCGCCGAACGGAAGCCCATGCCTTTCGGCAAACTCCGAAATGACTACAAAGGCTTCGGGAATGACGCCGAGCGGTTCGGCGATGATCAGGATGGCGTCCGCTTCCACCCCCCCCGACCTCTCCAGTCCGGCCAGCTTGGCCTCAAGGTCTGCCGCATCGACGGCCGGAACCTCAATGAAGGTCAGCCCGTCGGCTTCGGCGGTCGGCATCAGGGCCTCCATCTGGCTGGACACGATGGGGTATCCCTCCATGTACGGCACGATGATCCTTTTGGCGTCAGGGGCCAGGTCCCTCAGCACCTCAAACCGGACTATGGCCAGGTCCGGGCCAGGGTAACGAACCCCGGTGACGTTGCCCCCGGGACGGCTGATGCTTTCGATCAGGTCCGTACCCTCAATGTTCGCGATGCTGAAAACGAGCGGAATGCCGGTATTGTCGGACACCTTCTTGGCTGCCATGGAAACCTCGGTCGGATAGGAAAAAATAAGGTCAACGCCGTCCCTGGCGAACCTCTCCAGGACGGCCCTTTCCCTTTCCTTTTCCAGCTCGGAGACCATCAGTTCCTCGTCATAGGATATGTTCTTCCCCTCGACATACCCCAACCTGGCCATCTCCGACCTGAAACCCTCGGCCGCCTCGTCGAAAAAGTGAAGCCCGCCGATGATCCCGACCCGATAGGTCCTGTCCTGTCCCGCCCGGTCTCCCCCCACCGTCCTGATTGCCCACCAACCGGCCAAAACGGCCACCAGAATCCCCACCGCCGCGGCGATGACCCATTTCCTGCTTGATACGATCGACATACGGAATAAACAAACTGTGGCTTAGTTTGATTTTAAAACTATACCAAAAAAACAGGGGCCTGTCCCCTGCCCGAACAGCGGGGCCTCGGACCGAAAAAACCGGCTGAAAAGGCCGGTCTCCTGTTTTTCCCCGGCGGCAACAAAATCTTGCGGCAAGACGGCCTCCTGTTGGCGGCTTTTTACTGAAGGGAAAACAACTCGTCAACCGGCGTCTTCAGTTCCCTTGCGACGTTAAGCGCCAACCTGAGAGACGGGTTATACTTCCCCTGCTCAAGAAAAACAACGGTCTCCCTCCTTACCCCGACCCTATCCGCCAGCTCCTCTTGGGTAATACCGAGCTTGGTTCTAAATTTTTTAATCTCGTTTCTCATCCTTAGGGGGGTGTTTACCGTAAAATTTGAAGACGGCTGAGTAAGTAAGCATCAAGACACAGACCGAAAGGGCCAGGGTCATGGCTATTGGCTGACAGGAAGGATTCTTACCCCCAAGGGCGTATAAAACGAACGCGGCGATTGCCCCGATCCAGGACGTCAGATGGATGGCGAGCAGCGCCGACCTGCCGCCGATCCGATAATCCCTTTCGTCCGCCATGACCGCATCCACTTTCTTTCTTAGGTAAAAAAGCGTGAGGGAAGACAGGCCCAAAACCGCAATTGGAACGAAAAAATTTCGGAGAACCAAAAACTGGCTGAACACGAAAGCCGTTACGACAACCATTCCCAACCTTATTTTATGGTATGTTTTTAGGGTCATATCGCTTATCGATCGGTTAATTGTTCCCAACTACCTATATGTTAGAAAAAGATAACACTGTTGTCAAGCGAACAGGTTGGCCAAACAAAAACGGCGGCTTTTCGGTCGTTGTTTTTGTCTGACTTCGCGTAAAAATTTATGGGACGAAAGGGAGTCCCGCAAATGATGTGTACCTGAACCTAAGAAATACCAATAGCTCTCGGGGCACCCGCACCTGCAAGCGTTGCCCCAACCAAGAAAAAGGTCAGCGCCATTTGCGCGGACCTTACATCGATTCTATCTTCTAGACGACCCGACTGCTACAGCAGGCCTACCAAGAGCATTAACGCCCCGCCTACATAGGTGACAGCGACCACACGACCTGCTGCCTTTTCGCTTGATGGCAGCAGGGTTCCGACTACGGTTAGCCCCAGCAGCATGAGCATCACGCTACCAAGACCGAAGATGGCGCCCAGCGCCGGAAGTGCTGCGTACGCATCGTCAGCTTGAAGACCCACCATCAGGGAGACTAAGATGTATGGGAGGGCTGCCAATACGCAATACGAGTGGTGCAGTGTCCGCTGCATACGCCTGCTCAGTCCAAGAATAGCTTTGTCTCGTTGCCCGCAAGATTCCATGCACTGCAAGCATACCACGTGAAGTAGCCCACGCAAACCCAGGTGTCGTCGTCACTGAAGACGCGACCAGCGCTCGGATCATCCAAGTAGCAGATGCCTTGAGCAGTCACCCCACGCACCCGAATATCGCTTTGGTTGCCGTACGCGCCGCTGAGGTTGTATTGGAGAATCCAGTCAGCGGGAAATATCAACACGGTATTTTTACCCTAAATTAGTCAAAAAGTAAGGGTAACAGGAAACAAATCCCGCCAATTTTTCACTTTTGCACCATTAGCCCGTACAGCTCCAGGGCCTGTTCCTTCCGGGACAGGCCCC